>JAFSDJ010000087.1 GCA_017436305.1 Lachnospiraceae bacterium | reverse complement strand
GCACATGATATCTCAATGCGAGAAGTATATGGACTAGATAAAACCTTACGCGAGTAAACTCGCACTTAGCGGTTTCCGTGTGCCGGACTGACGGTTTCCGTCACTCCGGACATGCGGTTTCACCGCACAAGAATATTCAATCACCTCTCGGTACGACCAGAATATTTGAAGTTTGTATCTTAAATCGGGCGCCTGATACCGGTTACACAGCGTAACGTACAAAAACATAATGACACACCCTGATAACCCCAGCCAAACCAGAGCTTTCCAAATAATAAATACAATATTTTTCCCTTTTTTTGCCTTTCCCTTCCATTCCATGAAACCACATAATATAAACCAAATCCCCAGAGCAACTAAAATCACCTGGGGATGGGATATGGTATACATATAGGTTTGGTAAAGATAAGACTTCATATCCAAAATCATTTTCTTACTGCAAATCCTTCATTACTAATCTCTCTGATACAAATCTCTTGTATATACTTTATCCTTAATGCCTATCAATTTTCCGTCCATTCTGTTTGCCACAATCACTGTAGAAAGCTCTTTAAACTTCTTCCAATCATTAATAACAGAATAATTCTCAAATTCTCCTGTGGTTAAGGTTGGTTCGTAAATAACAACTTTCATTCCCTGCTCATTTAACCGTTTCATAATGCCCTGAATTGCTGATTGGCGGAAATTATCGGATTTAGCTTTCATAGTCAGTCTGTAAATGCCTACTACAGCTTCCTTATTTTCCGGGAAATTGGCTTTTTCCATAATCTGACTGGCAATAAAATCTTTTCTGACACCGTTGGATTCAACAATTGCACCAATCATGCTGTTTGGAATATCTTTATAATTGGCAAGCAACTGCTTGGTATCCTTTGGAAGGCAATAGCCACCGTAACCAAAGGAAGGATTGTTATAGTAAAAAATCTACTCTATACTTCCACCTAACCTTCCTATAGGCATTAATCAACGCGATGTGCTTCATTAAATTTTTTAATTCCTATATCTACTATGTTTTTCAAAAAAATCGAGTAAATATATACGAGAAACATATAAATTACCGCAAATATAATCGCCTTAACTCCAGAAAGATTTGTGTTAGTAACTGTAAGATAAAAGTTAAAAATGTATGCAACTGTAAAATGTGTTAAATACATATAAAACGTGTTATCCGCCACTAAAAAATACCATTTGTGAAGAGATTTACGTTCCCATATAAAACATCCCATTACTAAGATAACAATAGGAATCATTAAGTACTTATCTACAGATTGAGGCATAACAATTCCTCCCAAAATACTCAAAACAGATATTATCTGGATAACTTTTCCTAAACTATTGTGCTCTCTACAAACATTTCGAACTTTAACTACTATACAATAAATTACTACTCCAACATTTAATCCAGCAATAGCTCTTAGCAACGGAATATAAATTCCACTTAAAGTTCCCCATATTTCAATTGTATCTGATTCCGAAAATATATATGAATAACTTATTAAAATGGTAATTGGAGCTATGAACTTACAGTAAAAATCTTCTTTTAATCGTAATAAATAATATACGAAATATCCTCCTAAAATCATTGTAGTCAAATACCACATTGGAGAATTATTTGAAATATAAATACCTGTGCTTTGAAGCATTAATGATTCTGAAACTGCTCTCATAAGTAAAACTGGTATTGCTTTCACTCCACCTTGTATGATATTAACCACAATCTTTACTAATAATATGCCAATCGCACTGGCAATATAGTATGGATAAAATCTTTTTAATTTACGCAATGTATACTTAACAGCAGTCTCTGCGTGTATCTGATATGAATGATGTAATAAATAACCAGATAAAATAAAGAAAAATTCCACACTTATATACCCATGATGCAAAAAAGGTACTATTCCTAAATGATGTAACATGACAATAGTTGTAAAAAGAATCCTTAATAATTCAATATCGCAATTTTTTTCTTTCATAACTAACCATCGCTCTCCCAACTGTTTTTGCAGGCATTGTTAAATCGAGTAGCTTCTCTTCCTTCATAAATTTGTAAATAAATACACTAAATTATTAGAATTATTATAATACCTGTTCATTTTTTGCACCATATTAGTCACTCAAATCTATTTTATTATATGATTCATAACTCTATTGTCCCATCTGTAAAGCAAAATCCCCACGATACAGCTTAATCCTATAGCCAGAAAAAATATTGGGGTTTCAGTAATATTAACATGAAAGATATTGTTACATAAAAAAGTAATGAATATTATCCAAAAAGGGTGCGAATAATATGTAAAGTTAGCTAATATTCTACTGATATTGGAAAATGCTTTATATTTACTCAATTGATTTCTTAGTAGAATCAGCATAGTCATTACACACAGTAAATATAAACCTATCGTGATTACAATATTACTTTCAAGCTTTAACACCAACACTAAACAAATTTCAGTCAACCAAACTCCAACACTTATAATCCATATGACAAATAACTTTATATTGGTTGTATAGGCAAAAACTTTTTCTTTAATTTTATACACAAGATATCCACATAAAAAAAAAGGAAATCCCATACAAAGAACTCTTCTTATTACATTAAATCCAGAAAATGTAAACACTGTTCTCAAGCCAGGAATACAAATGCCTAGTTTATAATAAGAACAACCAAGGCATCCAATACAATACAATACAATACTCAGAGGAATAATCACTTTCTTATAACCTATTTTGAATAGAAAAGTGGTAAAACAAACTGCAAATATCAAAGCTGGGAAAAACCAAAAATGATAGTAACTACCAGAAATTGCAAACTTATATAAACTTCTACTAATGAAACCTTTTACATCCAAGTACCCATATTGCAAAAAATCAATAATATAATAAAAGCAACTCCAAGTAGAATATGTAATAATTAATCTTTTAATATAAACAGAGAAAGACTTATAACCTTTCTCTAATTTTGGAATATAATAATATCCTGCCACACAAAAGAAAAAAGGAACAGCTATACGCGGTACAATTTGAGTAAATATAAATCCTATTTCTTCATTAAGATCTGAAAATGGACGTGTATGAATTGCAACAACCATTACAGCACATACATAACGAAATATATCTATTGAATAATTTCGTGTTTTCATTTAACTTCCCTCCTCATTACCTGTTCTTAACTTAATCCAGGCACTATCTCACCTCTATTTCCAGCTATGTTTCATCTTACTTAATACTCTTTTGATTTTTTGTTTAAAAATTCCTATCATATTTAATGTACCATACTTTTTAGCTACAAAATAAAAGCCACTTTTTTGATAATCCTGCCAAAATCGCTCTCTCTTTTTCGATTTTTCAGTAGGATATTGTAACTGTGGTTGCAAACAACTTTTTACATCACTTTTTACATAAATAAGTCTTTCTTTTATGCTTTCATTTTCAAAGAGTTCAGTGCCTTTGTGAGTATTAACCAAAACAACATTAATTCCTAACTCATCTTTAAAATCAGGTAAACTATTTTCAATTCCCCAAAAATCTCCCAACGTAATATCGCCTTGGCGATGTATATCAGCATATGGGCAAACATGACATGATGGACGTTGTATCACATGTCCATAATATAAATTTTTATAAATTCGCAAATCTGTATTATCTAATAAGATCTGACCTGACTGTAATTTTATCTTCCATTTTTGATGCGTCCATCCTTGCTCTTTATCTCGAAAAGATATTTCCTCTATCTTTGATTGATATTTTTTTTCAATATAAAAAATATAATCTTTGAAAATTTGGGGACTTGAAACTCCATGACATACAATATCACACAAGTACAAATTAGAATATTCTTTACCTAAAAAAGACTTCAAACCAGCAATTTGACACGGTGTACCGGTAAACAATATCTTTTTTCCTTCAAGTGCATCCTGTTGCACTTGAAGGAAAATATGTTTTAGATTACTTTGTATATATTTTGAACCTCGGAGAGAATTTCTCTCCTCTTTTGATGATGCACACTTGTGAATCACCTGCATTTTTGAATCAAAAAGTGCTCCATATACTACACCACCACTTTCGAGTACAGCATCACTTAATAATGTAAAAATTCCTCCTGACGAACTACTCTTACGCTCTGCATCTGAAGCATTTTTAGCCGCATATACCTTTGGAATCCCATTCTTTGTATTCTCTTTAATAAACGGACAAACTTTTCTACACTTTCCACATTGTACACATAACTCCGGATTAATAATGGGATACAAAAAACCTTCTTCATCTGGTTTCATCTGTATTGCATTCAATTTACAACTATAGCTACACGCACCACAACCTGAACAATATTTTTTTTCACTATAAACTGTTTTCATTTTATCTCCTAAATATAGAAACTCCCAAAATTTCTAAAACGACTAATCCTAACTTTCTCGCAATAAAGGCACCAACAAAAATAATCAATATACTGCTAACTATATGCGCTAAATATTTCTTCCAAGATATCTTCATTACGTCAAACAAACTGCTGAAATAAACCACTTGTATCAAAATATATAATACTGACATTAAAATTAGTCCTACAAAAAAATCATGAAAAATATAAGCACCTGCTCCCAATCCAATAACATAGCCCAAGGACTGTGCAATACACGAAATCATTGCATATTTCTGTTTATCCAACGTAATTGTAATTCCTTGAGACGACATCATAAGAAAAGTAAAAAAATTCTGAAATGACACAATTCGTAATATGGTTCCTGCTATTTCATACCCCTGTCCAAACAAAAATATAATAATGCCATCACCATATGCTACTAAAAAAATCATCGGAATCACAGCCACTTTCATAGCTTTTATTATATTTCGGTATACAAAAGTTCCAACCTCTTTTCCCATCCTTTTCATATCCGATATTGTTTGAAAGAAAACACGTCCCAATGCATTTGCCAAAAGATTAATCGGTATATTCAATACTTTCACCGATACAGAATAATAGCCTAAAATTTCAGCACCAAAATAACGTTTTATCAAAAGCACTGGTAACTGATTTTTCACCTGACTAATCACATTAGTTGGCATTTGATACTTCAAAAAGTTTAATCTTGTTTTGAAAACATATTGATACTTCTCTGGATTTAATGTAAACATTTTTTTGGGTAGAAAACTCTTCATATGAAGTAATGTAATCACCTGTCCCAAGATTGTAGCAAAATAGTAGCCATAAGTTTTTGCACCAAGAAGACCTAATACAATAGCAACTATGCCAATGACCGCATTATTTATTATAGGATTTTTCATTAAAACTCCATATTTTCCTTGATGATTCAACCATGTATAGCATACTTGAGTCTGCTGAAGGGTAAAAATTAGAATTGCTAACAAACTGCCAATGAATATTTCATTGAGATCATTATTACTTGGTACTATAGAATAATATATAAATGCAATAAATCCCGAGACAACACTGATTCCCAACACTATTGTTGTGACCACATTATATAAAGATAGCGATGCTTCATCATCACTTTCAATCATTAATGCATTTGTCAATCCAAAATCAGAAAAAGAATTTACTATAGTTGCTATCGAATTGAGTAAAGTCCAGTTACCAACTATTTCCGCACCATAAATTCTAGCAATAATTGGAAGTGAAATAAAAGATATAAACTGACCAACCATCGTTCCTGATGAAATTTTTGCTACATTCATCATTTTTTTTGAGAAGATTTGTCGTTTTTTCTTTTCTACCATTTTTCACTTGCCACCTTGCTTCTAATTATAATTTTTAAATATCTTTTCATTTGCCTAATAAAAGGAATTTTCTTTTCAACATTGTTCTTAAATGCAGGATAGAAACCCAATCTACAATAATCTTCAAGAAATTTTTCTCTGCACTCACTTCGCGGTGGAGGTTGTACTAAATTAGGGCGTACAATTGATTCAAATTCCATTTTTTCTTTTTTTATACCATTGCTTATACTCTCAAATAACCTCTTTCCTTTATCCGTATTCACCAATACCTTTGATATGCCTCGACCACATTCCATTTCCGGTCTAAACTTTTCAATTCCCCAAAAATCCCCCACGGTAATATCCGACAGCCTTTGTAAATTCGTATACTTACAATAATGGCAAGCTTCTCTTGTTGCTACATGTGAAATAAAAGTTTGATACCATTCATCCTGCTCTGAATAACGCAACAGAATTTTTTTATTATAGTAAGTTATTTCTGTAATAGAGTTTCCCCAACCATCGAGTTTATTTCGAAAATTAATATGTTTAATCTTTCCCTTTGTCTTATTTTCTTTCCATTCAATATAATCTTTAAATATTCCTGGTGAAGCAGCTCCGTAACAAATAATATCCATTGTATAAAGCTCCGGATAATCCTTTCCAAGAAAAAAATACAACCCTCCTATCTGACAAGGAGTGCCTGTAAACAAGACCTTCTTCCCATTTTTCAAATATTCTTCGACCTGTTGATACGAATTATGTATCCTACTTTGAGCATATTTTGAACCTTGTATCCGCCATAATTCTTCCCTTGATTCTATCTTTTGATGCACAATATCCATTGTCTCATTATATACAGCACCAAAAACCACTCCTTGCTGTTCCAATATATACATAGCCAATACAAAAGCCGCTCCTCCTGATGAACTATCTTTTAGACTCTTCAAATCTCTGTTAACAACAGCATAAGCTTCAGGTTGCCTTTTAGTCTTAATAAAAAACTTATTTGAAAGGCATTGACATCTTCTTACGCAAATTCCACAATGCACACATTTATCTTCATCAATTATTGGATAATAAAAACCCATACTGTCCTTTTCTACAGAGATCGCAGCTTTAGGACAAACTTGACTACAAGTATCACATCCACAGCACAACTGTTTTAATCCTACTGTTTTATTTTCTCCTACTTCATTCCAATATTTATTAAGATTCATAAACCCACCTCAATTTGACAGTATAATCTTTATATTATTTCAGCTGCCTTCCACGCCAATTCCTTATACTCAGGTATTCTCTGTAACAAATGTTTTTTTATGAATTCTTCATTCTCCAAAATCCATTCAAATCCTTCTTTTAATTCTTTTCCAGTTTTTAGATCACGAGTCGAAATAACATAATTTTTATCCGTTCCGAACAAATCCTGTGCAATTCCTACTGATTTTACTGAATACCCTAAAACTAACGTTGGAATATAACTGGAATATGCTGCAATCGTGGCATGTGTTCTGGCTCCTATAAAAAATCTACATTGAGAAATAAGATATTTCAATTCTGGCGCACTCAAATTTTCGTCTTCAATCAAAATCACTCTACCTGAATTTTGATATTTCATATGTAGCATTTTCAAAACAGATAAATCCTGACCTTGCATAACATGAGGTATAAATACAATATTATATCTTGTTTTTTGTAATATGAATTCAACAAGCTGATAATATGATTCTAAAATTACCTCTCGGTTGCTTCCATATACATTTTTCAAAACTAAACTACTTAAATTGATACCTATCATATTATTCTCTTGCCACTTTTGGGGCAGAGATATCATTTCCGCTTCCATCAAAAAAGCCGGATCAGAATAATATCGAATTTTAGCTTTATCCATTACCTCTGTCAAATTATTCAATGTAATATTTTCTCTTACTGTTACTAAATCAAACAAATTAAAATCTTCAATTATTGTCGAATCAATATCTTTCTTTTCCAGCGAACAATCGTACAAGTATAATTTCCCTTTTACCGTACTTTTTAATACCTGATTGAGTTCATGCATCATCGAATACATCCCATATGACTTATCATAATTATCTGCTCCAATAATAATTACAATATCCATCTTTTCTGCACACCTAATCAACTTTTTAGATTTAATGCTTGTTGCAAGATTTGGCTGACGAAAAACTTTTCTAACAACACCAGCACAGATTCTTCTAAATGAATGATGTGACTTAAACATATATCGGTTAATATATCCATCAATCCCATCAAATCTGACAGTATCTTCAAAATCAAATTCACTTGAAACAAGGTATAACTGATTGTGACTATCAGCTCGCTTACAAATGCGAATCAACCCTCGAATCAATGCTTCTGAACCTCTATTATATTTAACTGCATTTAAGACAATTAATATCTTTTTCATACAAAGTACCTATACCTTTCTATTTGGATGAATTTCGTCAAAATCTCTTTAAATGCAAGAGGTTGTATTCTTTTATTTATAGACATAATCATAACTCCGACATTTCTCTCAAATATCCTATGGATTCTTCTTTCCATTTTTCCAATTTAACTTTTACACTTTTATAATCTATAGGTTTCCAATATGTACTTCTATTTTTAAAATCATTCAGATCAACCACTATTCTTTCATTTAGACCAAGGTATTCAAGTAAATTTCTTACACGATCACCTGTTTTTTCATGTAAAACCGCCACAAATTCTTTTTCCATCAAAATAGAAAACGCAATCCCATGAAAAGAAGAACTTACTATAAAATCAGCCCCCGAAATTTCAGCTATAAATTCTAAAGGTCCATCTGAAAAAACATTTATACCATAATGATTTTTTATTGTTTTCATATCGTATCTTTTAGGATAATGTACCTTTACTCCGAGCTTCTTTGAAATCTCATTTGCTATCATAGCTGCATTATCCCTTCCACTATCAATATAATATAAAAAGATATGACGCTTTTTTCTCTTTGGCATATTCTCAATTAACGCAATCCATTGTTCACGTTTTAAAAGAAATACCGGATCACAAACCACTTGGCATTTAATTCCACGTTTTTTTAGTTCATCGCAAAGTTCTGATTCTCTAACAGTTACTATTTCAATTCTAGATAAATTCTGCGTATCATCTATAAGACAATCCATCCCGCCACAACTTGCACCAAAAGTAGCAGTATTATGTGGAGCAAAAGCTAAAGTATAGGCATATAAGTCTTCTGTTCCAACTATTTCCTTATTCCAAATTTGATCACTTCCAGCAATATAAACATCATATTTTGCATCGCGAATAGTACTAGCACAAAACCTTGATGAACTAATTCTCAAATATTTCTTTCTAAAATCTTCAAACCTTTTTTTACTAATCACGGCGTTACGATAATTTAAAATATCCCCTGCCCTCGATTTTAAAACTCTTAAAATAGATACATCACCTTTTACTTGCGTCCAAATTGTATATGATGATTCCACTTTTTCACAACAATAATCTATTGTTTCGGGTTCTGTTCCTAGAGAAAAAAGTGCTTGCTGAAGCGCATAATTCTGTAAAACTGCTCCAAAATTATCAGCCTTATGAAATGTTAAAATTCCTATTTTCTTCACCTATGTTTCCTCCATTTTCAATAATATTCTTCTAGCAAACACACTGAATTTGTGTCTATACCAATAATGCTAACTTGACATATTTTTCTCTTCTTCCAAGAAACCCTTAATTCACTTTATTCTTTGCTACAAATGCCTCCCATCATTTTATTCCAAAAGTATTCTTTTTACCTCTTATAATGAAAGACAAGATTTTCTCCAACCACAATCATTTTTAATTATTATCCCAAAAGCCTATATATTTTTAAAAAAAATTGGGGACTAATAATAAATATAAAATATTTCAATCTTGTGCGCAAATTCAAACACCTATATATACTAATATTCTCTTCTTTGACTAAGCTTCTAATTTTACTATATAATTCTAAAATATATTTTCTATCATAGTCCAATCTCCCATAAAATGAAAGAAACTGTTCAATAAATCTTTTTGCAACAATTTCTTTATATTCTCTGTCCACTGAAAAATTCCACATATCCAAAAAAGAATTTAACATACTTATTTTCTTTGGACTCAAAGTACGTGATATTGAATTTTCTGTCATAAAGTAATTATACATTGGTATATCTAAAACTTTTATGTTTTTACAGTAATGTAAATATTCTTCTACAAATAAGAGATCTTCGCACACATAAACATTTTCATTAAATATAATTTTATTTAAAACGATTATTTCCCTTATAAAAATCTTATTCCATAAAAAGCCACCCAAACTTTCATTTCTTAAAACTTCTAACATTGCTTGGTTAGAAGTTAATTTAGCGAATAAAATTTGAGGTTCTTTTTTAATTTTATTCTTGCAAATATAATAAGGACAAATACACATATCATAATCTTGTTTAATGTTTTCTACCATTGTTTCTAAAAAACACGATTCATATGTATCATCAGAATCCAAAAAACAAATATATTTTCCTTTTGCAAACTTAAGCGCCATATTCCTGGCTGATGATGGACCACCATTTTCTTTTTCCAGTAATTTAACTTTTTCTCCTACATATTTACAACAAATTTCTTTTGTTCTATCTGTTGAACCATCGTCAACTATAATTAACTCATATATTGGATACAACTGCTTAAGGACACTCTTTATACTTTTTTCTATCGTTTGTTCCGAATTATAAGCTGTCATTATTATAGTAATCAACGAATCACTCATAATTTACCTCTTCATACTTTAATATGTTCCAATAAAAATAACCATTTATCTCTACATACCTCAATAAACTTAATCCGCCCATTTTTTGTTCTAAGTATGCATTGAAAGCTAGCAATAAACATTGCAATTATTTTCCCCTCACTCTTAGCATCTATTGCCTCTTGAGAATATCTATAATACTTTTCGCAATCTATGACTTCTTTTTTCCTCTCCTTAATAATACCATTTATCTCTTCAACAGATATTTTCTCAATTTCTTTTCTTTTGCTACACATATATTTCGTGATACAGCGTTGCGTTGCCTTATTCATCCTAGAAATACCACTATTGTTATATCTATACAAAACTAATGGTTCTGCAATATTAGCCATTTGAGCCCCCATATTTTTAGCTCGCAATAAAAAATCAAAATCTTCACAATAATTAATATTTCGATATCCATTTAATTTTTCATACAAACTTGTTTTTACCATCCATGACGGATGATATATACAATTTTGAAAATTTAAAACTTTATATATATATTTTGAAGATAAATGAAGTTCGCCAGCCGTATCAAACATTTTCTTTCCATTTTCATCAATAAAAATAACTTGGCTTCCTACTAAATCAACTTTATTATCAATTAAATAAATTAACTGTTTTTCAAATCTATCTTTAACTGATATATCGTCTGCATCCATTCTTATAACATAATCCGATGTAACATGTTTCAAAGCTCTGTTTAAACTATAAACTAAACCCTCATTTTTTTCGTTAATAAGTACAATTATCCTTTCGTCATTCTTAGCATATTCACTTACTCTGTTAACTAAATCGCTCCTGGTAGGATCATCTACTACAATTATGAATTCAAAATTTGCGTGTGTCTGTTCTAATACTGACTCAATTGCTTTATTCAACCAAAGAACTTTTTCACGATAAACACTCATTATTACACTAATTTTTTCTTCATACGGCATAAATATTTGCTTTCCTTTCTTCTTTATTAGGAGTAAAGATATGGAACTAATTCTCCACCACCCATAAAATATATATTGTATATATATACAATCAAAAGATAAATCCAAACAACCAGTTCCATCTGTGTTTTTTTAAAACTCCATAATCCTAGTTTCAAATCCCCATTTGTAGCAAATCCAGCCATAAATATTCTGCAATAAGAAAAATAAAAACCAATTCGTTCCACTTCACTGGCAGTAAATTCTCCCATTAAAGATAAAACATAACCCGCAATCATTAAAGCAAAATATATTCTCATATTTTTAGCATTCTCAGTCCTATATAGAGACATAAAACATACAAGTAACAATGGTGCAATCTTTATAATATAGCCAAATATATCTCCTGAAGTCGCTAATTTAGCTGATAAAAAAACCATATAATGATTATTTCCATTAGTAAATATTTCAACTAACTTCAACATCCATTCTCTATTAATTACTATTGAGAGTGCAAAAATTGTTGCAACAGCTAGCAATTCCTTGTATTTTTTACTGTCAATCAAAACTTTTGAAAAAATAACAATTAAACATATTACTGACGCTCTATGAAATGCTATTGCAAGTAGAAACAGAAAAATAGCTTTTTTCTTATCATTATTTAACCATTTTGTAAAACCTAATAAGCAGAGAGAAATTGACAACGACTGTCTCATAATATTAAATGAAAAAAAATAAAAATCAAACATGAATACCCACAATGCTATTTTTACGTTTAAAAAATCTCGCTCGTCATTAATAGCATATAAGCAACATATTGAAGTAAAAAAATTCATTAAAAAAAATAGCCCTTTATATGTAAATCCTAATGAATTACAAATATACATTAGAATTTTATACCCTATTTCTACATCATATCTCTCAAAATACATTGCTGGGTTCTCGTAAATTGCCCGATACGAAACCGAATCTGTCCCCGTTTCCCCCCTTAAAGCAGCAAACACTCCTAATAAGACGCAAAGTAAAATAACTTTTATAGTTTTATATCTGTTTTTTTCTCTCTTTATTATTTTATTTCCCAGACTTACAGTTAACCATGATAGACCCGTATATAAGATAAAAGTGTAAACCATAGAAAGCTCCTTATAAAATCAATTTCTTTTAAAACACTACAATTCCAAGTATTATTTATACGGCTTTGTCATTTTTGGGCAATTGTTCCTCTTATCTTACAAAACAATTTAAAAAAATATTTTTTTATTATCTTTATACATTTCATATAAAAATATATATTGAAAAAACGCCGTTTTCTTATCGAATTTAGAATCACTTTATCAATCTTCCTTAAATTATGTTCCATAAAATTATATTCTATGAAGTTATTAATTTCCAAGCAGTTAGTAATATAACTATTACATTCTTTCATGCTAACATGTTTATAATTAAAATAATTAGATACGCTATTTCTAAACAGAATAACTAATAAATTATTAGCGTATTCTAATTCTACATTTTTTTCCTTACAAGTTTCTATGAAAGCGGAATAGATCAGCAACATATCTTCCCAAAAATTTTGACGCCTTCCATTAGATAAAGACCCCATATTTACATAATAAACATAAAGCGCCTCTTGAATAATTGTAGCTTTATAAACATGCTTATAATAATATGTATTGAAATACATATCCTCTGCACAATGTCTATCACTATACAGCATTTCCATATCTTTTATAATATCTATTTTATATAACTTGTTCCATGCAAAATTAAAAGTTGCTTCTCCTGATGCAAATCTTCTTAATAACTCTTTACATTCTATTAATTCGTTTAAATTTTCATATGAAGAAATATAATTCCCTGATGAATAATCATAACCGCATATACTGATATCCGCATTATTTTCTACAAGAGCATAATAAAGCTTTTCTAGATAGTTTTCCTTAACTTTATCATCACTATCAACAAAACATACAAATTTGCCTTTTGCTTGTTTTATTCCAAAATTTCTGGCTGATCCCAATCCCCCATTTGACTTATGAAAAACTTTAATTCTTTCATAATCCTGTGCAAATTTTTCGCATAACACTCCTGAAGAATCCGTTGAACCATCATCTATAAGTAAAATTTCAAACATCTTATATGTTTGATTCAAAATCGAACGAACACATCTTTCAAGAAATTCTTCAACATTATAGACAGGCACAATAACACTTATCATTTCTTCTTTCATCTTCAAAAAACACGTTCCTTAATCTTTTTTACAATACTACTACCATCAACGTTATATCGTTCCCTCAGATACTTTTGATTGCCTACTCTTATAGAGTATTCATCATTAATACCTATTCTAAGCAAAACCGCTTTTTTATCTATCATTTCTGCCATAACCTCAGCTACCGCACTTCCAAATCCTCCCACAATATTGTGTTCTTCGCAAGTAACAATAAGCTGAAATTCACGTGCAACATTTTCTATAAGCTCTTTATCAATTGGTTTGACTGTTGGGAATGTATACACAGCCGGCTGATACCCTTGTTTAACTAAAACTTCATAGGCTTCTTGAACTTCCTCAAAAATACCTCCCGTAGAAAAAATTGCAACCTCAGCTCCTTCATGTACTTTTATAGCTTTTCCAATCTGAAAATCCTCAATACAGTTATGTATCCTTTTTTCACCACCACGACCTAACCGTAAGTAGCAAGTACCTTGATACTTTGCAATAGCTTTTGTAGCTTCTTCCGCCTCTACTAAATCTCCCGGTGCCATAACAACAACGTCTGGCAAAGCACGTAAAATTGCTAAATCTTCTGTTGCCTGATGACTCATGCCAAGAGAACCATATACAAAACCTCCACCAACACAAACAATTTTTACATTTGCCTTATGATAGGCGCAATCATTTCGAATTTGTTCCAGACAACGAAGAGTCGGAAAATTTCCAATTGAATATGTAAAAACTGTCTTTCCTTCTAATGCCATACCAGCAGCAACTGTCGTCATATTTTGCTCTGCAATTCCTGCATTTGTAAACTGATTAGGAACTTGTTCCCAAAATGGTTTTAATACACCGAATCCAAGATCGCCTGTAATTAATTCTATATTTTTATCTTCTTTAGCCATATCGACTAAAGTTTTAACAAAAGTATCTCTCATTTTCTATGTCCTCTAAATTTTATATTCTCTTGCACTACTACCTGGAACTGCTTCTACCCTTCTCATTTTTTCGGGATAACTTGTATTCCATGTGTGTGTGAATGTATGATCATTGCATACATCATCATTTTCTGTTGGTAATATTGGATTCTGAATACCTTCCGGAGTATATATATCCTCAACTCCTTCCGGCATATTAGCATGTAGTTCATTCACTGCACTATCATATTCCCAACCACTGTGTGGAAATCGATAATGCCATAAAACATCATTTTGCATGAAAGATATACCATAGCCCTTGATAGTATTTGCTATAATTACTGTTGGCTTATGATTGCTCTTTTTACTGTTGTCTTCAGCTTGTTTAAAGGCCACCTTAAGTTCATCATGACTATTTCCGTTAATTTCAACAACATTCCATCCAAAAGCTTTCCACTTTTCTCCTAAATCGTTCAGTTCCAAAGTATTTTCATTAAAGTCTAAACTCTGCATATGGTTATAATCAATAATTGCCACTAAATTATTAAGTCGGAAATGATTTGCAAACAGTGCTGCCTCCCATACTGATCCCTCATCACATTCACCATCACCTAAAACTACATAAACCTTATTTTCCTTCTCGTCTTTCTTTAAAGCATAGGCCATTCCTACACCTGCTGATAATCCATGTCCTAACGATCCTGTAGAAAAATCGACTCCCGGCAAATGATGTGACACATGTCCTGACAAACGACTGCCATTTTGGTAATGTGTCTTCAATTCGTCTACATCAAAAAAACCGACCTCTGCAAGTGCCGCGTATATTGAAGCACCAGCATGCCCTTTACTCAATATAAAACGATCTCGTTCATCCCATCTCGGTTCGTCTTCTTTATATTTAATTACATCTGAATATAATACAGCAATAATGTCTGCAACAGACATTATTGCACCAATGTGGCTTCCTCCTGACAAATGTGTCATTTCAATTCCATGTCGTCTTATTTTCCATGCTAACTGCTCACTTGACCATTTATTACCCATCTTATTCTCTTTTACTGCAAATATGCAATAATACTCCTTCCATGTCGAGTTAATCTCTTGATATTTTTTCCAAATATCTTAAATCTTCTATATCCAGTTTCCAATTTGATCCTTCTATATTTCCAATAACCTGACTTGCTCTTTTGGCACCGCATAAAACAACTGATTCTGGAAAATAATCCAATATGTATCGAATTGCAACTGCTGAAACAGGTTTTTCATATTTTTTCGAAAGTTTCTTTAAAACTTCAACAATTTCAAGATTTTTATGCAATTTATCTCCATGAAAATTTACATATATTTCCCGACTTCTTCTATCATTTTTGTCAAATACTGTATTTTTATCATATTTTCCTGTAAGTATTCCCTGCCCTAGACTTCCCCATGTTAACGGATTCATCCTTAATTTTTTTTCTATTTCTATTATCTCTGCTTCATTTTTTCGACAAGCTAAACTATACTCGTTTTGAAACGAAATAAATTTTCCGGTAAAAGGAAGCAATTCTTCTATATCTTCTTCATGTACATTTGAAAGACCATAGTACCTTATTTTTCCTGCTCTTTTCATTTCCTCTAAAGTTTTCATTACTGTTACAATCGGCGTAACCCCATCTCTATAATGTACTTGATATAAATCAATATAATCTGTTCCTAATCTCATTAAACTAGCATCCAATGCCTCTCTAATCCATTCTGGACTATTGTCATAAGTTGTTTTTCCATTTTCTACACGAACACCAAACTTAGATGCAATAATTACATCCTTTCGTCTGCCGGATAATGCTTTTCCTAATGTGATTTCAGATTGTCCTAATCCATAAGTATCTGCTGTATCAAAAAAATTTATGCCCAAATCTACCGCTGTCTGAACTGCACCAATCAGTTCTTCTTCCTGGGTATTCCCCCAACCATAACCGCCAAGAGGGCATCCTCCCATACAAAGACGAGATACTTTCAAATCTGAATGTTTAAGTGTTATATATTCCATCTGTCTTCTCCATGCTTTATCTATGTTCTTTTTTTATTAAAAAGTTAAATGCTTTTTTAAATACCGCAACAATTGTTCTATACAAAATATATAAATCAGTTTGTAAAGAAACACTTTCCGCATACTTAACTCGAAGTTCATTTTTCTTTTTCAGAACATGCTTTTCATACATTTCATCAGCATTTTCCGTTCCAACTATTTCATCAAGATTTATAAATTCTATTGAACTATAATCTGTTATTCCAGGCCTTACTTGTAAAATCTTTTTTTCATTTCCTTCATATTTATTTACATATTTTAAAAGTTCTGGTCGCGGACCGACTAAACTCATTTTTCCTAAAAACACTTGCCCCAACTGTGGTATTTCATCTAATTTTGTCTTACGAAGTACATTTCCAACCTTAGTAATTCTGTTATCATTTAAAGCAGTTGTACCTCCGCCTATTTTGTCTGCATTTTTAACCATGCTGCGAAATTTACATATTTTAAATGGTTTTTCTTTATATCCACCACGCTCTGCACAATAAAAAACCGGAAAACCGTCTTCCACTATAATTACTAATGCAATAATCACATACAACGGCCACAATACACATAAAGCAACTCCCGAAATTAATACATCAAACAAACGTTTTGTGTATCTATTATAAATCCCTTCATACATTATTTTTTTATTCCTTTTTGTTTCCATTTTCTTTTCCTTATTAAAAAAACAATCTTTTCTCTCAAAAATCACCCATTTCTCACACCAAGTAAAATGGATGCCCCAGTCATAATCACTTACTCCCGGGGCATCCGAGAGAGAAAAATTAGATAAACGCTTTGTTATGAGGCTTTGTTATGAAGCTTCCTCAGAAAGCTCATTCTCTAAAAGCCCTGTCTCCTCTGCCACTTTCCCATTGCCATACTCTTTTGCCCGCTCTCTGCTTTCTTCATTACTTTTGTACACATAAGTAGGCACCATTTTTTCAATGGCATGTCTTACTAAGGGCAACTGTTCGTCCGGCATATTTTTCAACTTCATTAGTTCCTCTAAGAAAGTGTCGTGTTCCATCTCGATAGGTTTGCCAATGTATATCATGTCATTGGCAGTTTTTCCTAAGCCTTCCTCGGACATTAAAAGCTCCTCATAAAGCTTTTCTCCGGGACGAAGTCCTGTATATTCAATCTTAATATCCACATCCGGTGTGTAGCCGGAAAGCTTAATTAAGTTTCTTGCTAACGTATCAATTTTTACCGGCTCACCCATATCCAGTACGAAAATTTCGCCACCCTTTGCATAGGCTCCTGCCTGCAATACCAAAGACACTGCCTCCGGTATGGTCATAAAATAGCGGATAATATCCGGGTGAGTAACCGTAACGGGGCCTCCCTCTTTAATCTGTTTCTTAAACAGGGGAATAACACTTCCGTTACTTCCAAGTACATTTCCAAACCGGACTGCCACAAATTCTGTATTAGAATGAGTATTTAAATTCTGAACAATCATTTCACAGATTCGTTTTGTAGCTCCCATTATATTTGTTGGGTTTACTGCTTTATCTGTAGAAATCAGCACAAACTTCTTTGTTCCATAAGCACTTGCTGCCATGGCAGTTTTGTATGTACCAAATACATTATTTTTAATAGCTTCATTTGGACTGTCCTCCATAAGAGGTACATGCTTATGAGCCGCCGCATGATACACAATATCCGGCCGATATTTTTCAAACACACTGTTCATGCGTTTTGTATCTCTTACAGAGCCAATCAGTACTGTAAGCTTTAAATCCGGATAATTGCGGATAAGCTCCTGCTGAATGTCATAGGCATTGTTTTCATACAATTCAAAAATAATCAGTTCTTTTGGATTATGGGCAGCAATCTGTCTGCAAAGCTCACTTCCGATAGAACCACCACCGCCGGTTACCATTACAATCTGATTTTGCACATAACCCATAATTTCATCTAAGTTTACATGAATGGTGTCTCTGCCAAGTAATTCCTCTACAGAAACACTTCTTAATTTCTTAACACTTACTTCGCCGTTTACAAGCTGATAAATCCCCGGAAGTACCAAAAGCTCGCAATCGGTTTCTTTACAAATATTTAAAATATCTCTTCGTTCAGTAGCGCTGGCTGTAGGAATCGCAAATATAATCTGCTCGATTTCATATTTTTCAACAGCTGCCATAATATCATCTCTACCGCCTACAATCCGGACACCATTTAACATTCTGCCCTGCTTTTCCTTGCTGTCATCAATAATACAGCATACTTTTGTAGTGAGATGTTCGCTGTTAATAAGTTCCTTGATAATAACCCGGCCGGCTTCTCCGGCACCAATAACCATTGTATTTTTAAGAAACTTATTTTTCTGTTCCAGATGTCTTTTGGCAACCCGTAACGCCCTGTAGGAATAACGAATTGCTGTAATGGAAATAAATTCAAAAATCCATCCCATCATATAAAAGGAAACCGGCATATTACCTAAAAAGGTTTCATTCCACATGTAATATATTAGTAGTGAGACAGCTGATGCCAGTAAGGTTCTTTCCATTTCATTTACACTGACATATCTCCAAATACTCTGATACAGCTTAAGAAACATATAAACTAAAAGACTGCATACGGTATGTATCAAAATAGAGTTTTCCCATACCTGATAATACTGGGCCGGAATTGCCTGAAATCGAAAATCAAACCTTAATAACAATGCCAGAAAGTAAGACACATTTACTGCAACTGCGTCAAACACTGTCAGCAATATGGCAATCCGCCACCAAACAGGTTGTACTCTTTCTGTTTTCTCCGTTTTTTCCTCTTTTGCTTCTTTCATCTTCTTTATTCCCTCTTGTAACTACGCCTGAGTTTACATAAATCCCATTGATACTTCCTGCTGACTGTAAACTCATTAATACTCCCTCTAAGTTACTCGCCGCTAACTGAGCTTTTATTAAGTTATCCACGGCTAACTTTATTTGCTCTCTTTATACTCTCCATATCCCCCATAGTGCTGATAATAGCCTTTGTAGTATCCTTTGTAATAGCCTTTATAAGCGCCTCTGTCAAGCTCAACCTTATTCAAAACAGCTCCCAATATACGACATCCGGTAAGTTCAAGCTGCTTTTTCACATCCTGCACAAACCGATAGCTTATGGCACCACTTTCAATTACTATAATCGCCCCATCACATTTTGGTGCAATAACCGCTGTATCAATAACACTTCCAAGTGGAGGCGAGTCAATGATAATCATGTCATAATGCTCTCTGCCATACTCTAACAGCTTGTCAAAATAGTGATTACCTAAAAGCTCTGTTGGATTTGGTACAACCGGACCTGCTACAATTAAATCCACGTTTTCCAGATTGCTTTCATAAATCGCATCCTCAATTTTTTCCTGACCTGATAAGTAATGAGACAATCCTTTAATTTCCGTTTTACTTCTCATTCCATGACGTCCAACTAATACGGATTTTCTAAGGTCCGCATCCACTAACAATACCTTTTTTCCGGCCTCGCCTAAAGAATAGGCTAATTGGACTCCCACAGTACTTTTTCCTTCATTAGGGGTACAGCTTGTAAGAAGAACAATCTGAATGTCATCCCCACAAAACTGTAAATTAGTACGCAGGGAATTAAAGGCTTCTTTTCTGCCGTAGTCCTGCTCGTCCATTCGTTGAATTTCAATTTTATTTTTTGCCATGGCCTTTTCCTCTCTTGTACTGTCCCACTTTCTTTTTTACGCGCGTACCTTTTTTCTTTTTCTCGCCACCCTGCAATGGAATTGCTGCAAGGGTATTAAGTCCTAAATACTTCTCAATATCTTCAGAAGACTGAATGGTATCATTTAACAGATAAAGCACGATTACCACTGCTGCAGCAAGTAACGCTCCAAGTAAGCCACCAATAACTGTATTTTTAGCTGTTGGTACATTTACCGGTTTGTCAGAAGCATATCCATATGCAACCACACTTGGCTCATCGGTACACATAATTTGTGAAATTCTTTGTTTTGATACGTCTGCGAACTCGTCTGCAATTGCCTTAGCCGTTTTAGGTTCATCAGACTTTGCTGATATTTTTAAAATACGGGTATTGCTTGGATTGTCAACTGTTAACTGCTCCAGCATTTCTTCGTAAGTGCTGTCTAACTTTAAATTTTCGATAACCTCTTCTACTACCGGTCTGCTTTTGATTAGCTCCATGTAGTCCTGAGTTAACTGGGTTCCCACCTGAATATCCGCTAAAGATGTTAAGGACGTGGACTGTGTCAAAATATACAGCTGAGATGTGGAGCTATATAATGGTTGCACCACAAACGCTGTATATGAAAAACCTGCTGCCGCACACACAATTGCTGCAATGATTAATGCAGCAAGCTTACTTCTTAACAAATAAAGAAGCTCTATTAAATCTATTTCAATTTCATTATTTTCTATGTTTTGATTCATTATCTCTTTCCTTGTCTTTTCGTATTATCTCTTAGTTTTTCTATTAATATTTTCTCAATATCTTGGAAATAATTTTTTCAATATTTTGTTCTTTTCTTTCAATATCTTAGTAATTTCCTTTTCAATATTTTGTTAATATTTCTCTCTCAATATTTCCAATGGATTCTCATATAAAATCTTTCGTATAAGACGTTCATCCACTTTCTTGTTCAAATACTTCACAGCCTGCCCCATGGTAGGTTTTCTCTTTACACTATCGTGGCTGTCTGTACCAAGAAAATCAATATATCCCTCTTTTACTGCTTTGGTACAAAAACGTTTATTTGCCGAGAAAAATCCTTCTAAAAAGTTTTCTGTATTCATCTGCAAAAAGCAGCCCATATTTTTAAGTTCTCCCATTCGTTCAAATCTGCCATATAAACACTGATACCTTTCCATATGTGCTAAAATGGGTAAGTATCCATGAAACAGATAGTTCTGCATTGCTTTCTTTAACTCTTCATAAGAAATATTTACTGAAAATTCTGTCAGTATATATCTGCTTCCTGCCATAGTATTGGCTCTTTTTTCCTCTAACTCTTTTATTATGTCATTTCTGTAGTAAAGCTCATTTCCCAGAAAAAACTCTATGTCTGAAAATTGTTCTTTACATACCTTTACTACATTAAGAAAAGCCTTATGAATCCGTTCTGAACGTTCTATATTTTTTTCTTCCTGACTGCTTGGCACATAATGTGGAGTAAAAATAATATGTCTTACTCCGTCCTCATACTCCATGGCAAGCATTTTAATTGTTTCTTCCATATTCTGTGCACCATCATCAATTCCCGGCAAAATATGGTTGTGTATGTCAAAATATCCTATGTTCATAACGCTCTCTCTTTACTTTTTCTTGCAAAGCTTTGGGGCGAGTAAAATACTGCGCCCCTTTGCTTTTGGAAGAAAATGATATGTTCAAATGATTATTTAACAGTGTATGCATCGTTAAACATAGCTTCCACTGCTGTCATAATGGAATCTAATGGTTTGTCGCTTGTAACAGTAATAGTTGTTGTGCTGTCCATAACGATAGTTACGTTTGCACCATCGATTACTGCTTCAACTGCACCATTTTTAACAACAAATTTACTTACTACAAATGTCTGCTTGTCAACTGTAATAGTACCTGTACCAAAGTCATATGGACCTGTTAAAAGTACTTTACCTGCGTATACTTTTTCTAACGCTGCCTTAACCTGATCAGCTGTTGCTTTATTGGAAATTGTTACATCTCCTACATTTGAAGAAAGAAGTTTGTTTGCAATATCAACTTTCTGATTGTTTTTGTTTAATAATACCCAGCCTTCTGCTGTGTATTTTAATGTGTAGCTCTGACCATTTACAACTACAGTAGAACCTGTCTTAATCTTGCTTGGAAGATGTTTTTCAATATCCTTTGTAGCATTGTTTAATGCAGAAAGTGCTTTATTTCCATCAGTCCATTTAATTGATTTTGAAGATTTTACAATAAATCCGTTTGTAAGTGCACCTACATTTGCTTCAAGTTTCTTTGTGTATGTAGTAGCTCCCGGTGTTGGATTTGGCGCTGGATCCTTCTTTGGTTCTTCCTTCTTTGGTTCTTCCTTCTTTGTTACAGTAACCTTAACAGTTGCTTTTTTGTTTGAACCGTCTGTAGCCTTTACTGTAATAGTAGCTGTACCTTCTGCTACTGCTGTAATCTTACCATTCTTTACAGTTGCAACCTTTTTGTTTGAAGTTGTCCAACCAACTACTTTACTTGCCTTCTTACCGGAAGTTTTAACAGTTGCTTTTACAGTTGCTGTAGCTTCTGCACTTGTGCCACCTACAACTAATGCAACTTCTGTCTTGTCTACAGTAATTTTTGAAACTTTACCTGTAACAACTTTAACCTTGAAGGAAACTTTCTTTTTGCTTCCGTCTTTTGCTGTTGCTGTAATAGTAGCTGTACCGGCTTTCTTTGCAGTAATCTTACCGTTCTTATCTACTTTTGCAACACTTGACTTGCTTGATTTCCATGTTACTTTGTTACTTGCGTCTGCTGGTGCAGCTGTAATAGCTACTTTAACGCTTTTTCCTTTAGTTACTGTAAGAGATTTCTTAATAGTGTAACCATTTGTAGAAGCTGTTAATTTTGTTGCTCTCTGAACAACTTTAATTTTAATTGTGTCTTTTACTTTAGGATTCTGCTTGGATGCTACTGTAATAGTTGCAGTTCCTGCTTTTTTGCAAGTGATTTTACCCTTGCTTGTTACACTAACAACACTTGGGTTGCTTGATTTGTAAGTAAGTGCTTTGCTATCTTTTTTCTTGGTAACTTTAACACTTGCTTTGATTTGTTTCTTAACATTCTTTGTAGTACGGTAAACTGTATAGGTCTTATTCTTTGTTGGTGCTGTAATAGTAACTTTCTTTACAGCTGCCTGTGAAGTCATACCAAACATCATTACTAATACTAAAGATGCCAGGAAACATTGGCTGATACGTTTTGCTATACGTTTCATGTTTTTCTCCTCTCTGTAGTTCAACTACATAACTTTTTTTCTTTTTTCGTTATATATATTAATCTATTACATAATATTTGTCAATAATATTATGTGATAAATAATTATTTTATTTTATATAAAATCTGACAATATAGGTATACAGAAATTGACAGGCTAAATGGTCTTTGTACTGTACTTTATCTTAAATATCTACTATGTTATAGGAAGTAACATTAACCTGGCGGAAGGGAAGCATTTGGAATGCGAATCATCGATATGAAAGAAATTTGGAGACGTATTCAAGAGCGGAGAAAAAAATTAAACTTAACACAGCAGGAAGTTTATGAAAAATTAAATGTGTCTCAGAATCATTATAGTAGAATTGAAAATGGGCATGTAGGAATGTCCTTTGAAATTCTATTGGAAATCTGTGAAATTTTACAGGTTTCTACAGATTACATTTTGACCGGAGAAATACACGACACGACGGATTCTCCAATTGTCAGTTTATATAACTCCTGCACCTTTGAGCAACAAAGACATATATTAAAATATGTCCAGTTGTTCTTAGAGTACGAATCCAAAAAATGAAAATTGTGGGCTACTTGGCGCACAAAAAAAGCTGTCACACTTTTTCGTGTGACAGCTTTTTTATTACTTTCTTCCTATTTAAAGTGTGCTGCTTGAGAATAATGATTTTACATGATCTACTTCCTGCTGTGTTGCCTTTGCGGCCGGCACATAGTAAGATTTTTCTCTTGCCATCTGGTAAAGCTGTTCCTGTGACATTTCACATGCATTACGAAACTGCTTTAATGTGTCCTTTAATTCCTTGTTTTCTGTCTGTGGAATCATTTCCGCAAAACGTACTAATTCCCCATTAATTCCGGTTAAAGCATCTACAACCATTGTTTTTTCCTGCATCTTACCTTCTCCCTCCTACTGTAAAAACTTCATAAGTGCCTGTTTATTCTGTTTTGCAGTCTGAGCACTTTTTTCAAAAAATTGTTTAATTTGTCCGTCCTGACAGCATTTTGCGTATTCTTCCATCTTAGCGCTGGTAGTGTCATAACCACCCATAAGATGACGCAGGTTTTGAAGTTCTAATTCAGAAATATTAGCCATTTTGGCACCTCCTACATTTATTTCATATTTAGTATGCGGAGATTTTTTCTAAATTATGTGGAGAATTTATTTATTTCAAAAATTTGCAGGAAGTTTCCTAATTCATAATTTCTTCTCATTCATAGCTTTTTCTCATTAATTATAATACAATTCTTCGCAGGAAAGTGGTTTTAAATCCATGGATTTTATATATAAATCCTGAAATTCCGGCTCTTTTGCCAGATTTATGTTTTCACAGGATTTTATGATTCTTTCTAATTCTTCTGACTTTTTCTGAACTTTCACTGATGAATGGTCCCTTTCACCCTCTATATAATTTTTTCCATATTGGAAGGCTCCTTGCAGGGAAGAATTACCTACTGCTACAACTTTATCCTTTAATTCTTTTGGAATAAGTCCTATGTTAGTAGCACTTTCCACATTTAGATAATAGCCAAATCCTCCTGCTAAATATACTTTTTCTATTTCATCAATGTAAATCCCGTATTTTTTCATTAATATGCAAATGCCGGAAAACACCGCCGCTTTTGCCATTTGCAGCGTGCGCACATCTTCTTTTTTTAAGAAAACCTGATTTACATGGGCTCCTTCTGTAAAATATGGCTCCCTAAGCAGTCCGGTTTCATCCAGTTTCTTTTCCTTAAGCAAAGTATCCAGAGATGCAACCATGTCAGCACCCATAATTGTTTCACCACTTCCGCCTTCAAAGGCCGGTCCGGCTGCTGTGGCTGTAGTCAGAATATGGTTTTCTGTTCCAAGTGCCATTTCCCCATTGGTGCCTAAATCAATGAGTAAAGACGGTCTGTCCTTAGAAAACCCCTGAAAACACTCTTTTATATAATAAATTCCGGCTGCTACATCCGCTCCCACAAATGCCGAAATCCCCGGAAGTATTACAATGTCTGTATCTGCAAGAAATAATTCATTTTGTGTTATGTCAACCGGAATAAAGGGATATTTTCCAAGATTTTCCACCGAGTAGCCCATAAGTAACTGTCCCATTGCAGTATTTCCTGCCAGAAAAGCTTTTTTCGGTTTACATAATCCTCTTTCTTTCCCCTTCTGACACAATGTTATAATCCCTTTTTCTATTACAGACTGTATCACTTCCTGTAGCTTTTTTCCTTCTCCTTTATTAGAAGCATCTATTCGTGAAAGTACATCTGCTCCATATGCCCGCTGAGGATTTATAGTACAAAATGTGTCGTAAACTTTTCCTGTAGCCACCCCTCTCAGCTCCATGGCTACGGTAGTTGTTCCTATATCTATGGCAATTACAGTGTCACAATCCCTATTATTTTCTGTATTACTTCTTTCATTGTTTTCAATAAAATTTTCTGTATTTTTTTTTGTATTTTCAGAAATTTCTACCTCATCTGACATATCAGTCATGCTGGTCACAACTGTCATTTTCTTCTCTTTTGGAAAATGCAGTTCAATTTCGCAATCTCTTACAGGCTTTGTCAGACATGCAAGACGGAAGCCTTCCCTCAATTCTTGTGGGGTAAACGCCTTTCTTTCACTGGGAAGTGGCAGGGATGCTCCTTTTAAAAAACGAATCTGACATTTTCCACAGATTCCTTTCTTTCCACAATGAGAAAAATCGAACCTTCCCTCTTTTTCCAAAAGTGTCAAAAGATTTTCGCCTTTATTAAGTTTATATTTTGTTGAAAGTCCATTTTCTATTAGGGTAATTTCTATTTTTTCTATATTTTCCATTCTGACACCCATTTTTTCAAAAAACTACGTAAAAATCTAATTCTGAGTTACCATTTGCCAACAACCTTTTCTTTCTAAAAGTATATCAGATTTTTTTAATTTTTCTATGTTTTTTCCTTCTATTTTGAATATACTATAAATGAGGGTTACTGTTTCCATAGCAGTCCGACACTTGCGGTCAGACTGGGTAACAGCATGATTCATATTATATCCATAAACGAGAGGAGTATAAATACCCATGAAACAGCACTATCCATTTCCTTTGCTTCCATTACCATATGCTTATGATGGTCTTATACCGGAGCTTTCCAAGGAAATACTATTTTTACATCACGATAAACATCTAAAAACCTATGTAGATAATTTAAATAAAATTCTGGCCGGCTATCCAAAGCTACAGTCTCTTACTTTAGAGGAACTTTTAATGGGACTCGACACTCTTCCAAGGGAAATCCAAATTGGCATACAAAATAATGGTGGTGGTGTATACAATCACAACCTGTATTTTGCCTGCATGTCCCCTGAAAAAAATCAGTCTCCACAGGGCGAGCTTTTAAACGCCATTAACAGAGATATTGGAAGTTATGAAGAGTTTGTAAAAAAATTTACAGACACCGCGTTAGGACAGTTCGGCTCCGGCTATGCATGGCTTGTAAGCAAGAATGGTAAGCTACAGATTTTAAATATGCCAAACCAGAATACACCTATTAGCAAAAGCATTAAACCAATTCTCAATCTGGATGTTTGGGAGCATGCCTACTATCTTCAATATCAAAACAGACGAAATGAATATGTGGAAAACTGGTTCCATTTAGTCAATTGGAATTATGTAAACCAATTGTATTTGGAAAGCTGCCGGGGATAGATTACCTGGTAAACACACTAATCTTACGCATAAGGAAAGCCGGGAAGCTTATGACAAATTTGTCACAAACTTTCCGGCTTTCCTTATGCTTTTCTATTATACTTTTTCTTTTTTTGCCTTTTATACAAACTGATTCTTCCCTGCATCATAGAAATAGTCTATTGCAGCAAGTTTTTCCATAATTTCTGCTTTGTCAACGTCTAAATCCTCGCAAAGAGCATCCAGATTTTGATAATAGTCTCTTAGCTTTAAATTAACAAAGCTTAAAAGCATAACCGGGTCCTTTGGTATCATAATATTTCCTCACTTTTTCTTTATTGTTGCCGTATCGTTCTTGTTTTGTTGCTGTTTTTGTTGTTATTTTGTTGCTGTATCACTGCTGCATCGTTACTGTTTTATTACTTTTTTGCTGTATCGTTCCTGAGCCCACGTGTCCGGTAATGCTAATTTTTCTGAACTCTGGCAATTAACTGCTGGTTTTCTACAGCGATTTCTATTACATCCTTCGGTACTGCTTTGTCTGCTAAAATCAACTTAGCTGCCAGTGTTTCCACATGCTTTTGCATGTACCGTTTCAAAGGTCTTGCACCGTAAACAGGATCATAGCCATTTTCTACAATAAAGGTTTCCGCCTCCTCTGTCAACACCAGTGTCAGTTCCTTATCTGCCAGTCGTTTATCCACATCAGCTAAAATAAGCTTAATAATACCACCAATGTTATCTTTTGTAAGAGGCTTAAATAGAATTGTTTCATCCAGTCTGTTTAAAAATTCCGGTCTGAAATGATTTCTTAAATCATTCATAACAAAGTTTTCTGCTTCTTTACTGATTTCCCCCTGTTCATTAATGCCATCAAGCAAATACTGGGCACCAATGTTTGAGGTCATAATTAAAATAGTGTTTTTAAAATCTACTGTTCTGCCCTGCGAATCGGTAATTCGTCCGTCATCCAATACCTGCAACAGTACATTAAATACGTCCGGGTGGGCTTTTTCAATCTCATCAAATAATACAACGGAGTATGGTTTTCTTCTGACTGCTTCAGTCAGTTGTCCTCCCTCATCATAACCAACGTATCCGGGAGGCGCTCCAATCAGTCTGGATACGGAAAATTTCTCCATATATTCACTCATGTCAATTCTTACCATATTAGACTCATCATCAAACAAAGACTGGGCAAGGGACTTTGCCAGCTCTGTTTTACCAACACCGGTGGGTCCTAAGAATAGGAAGGAACCAATTGGCTTGGTTGGGTCTTTAATGCCTGCCTTTGATCGGATTATGGCTTCTGACACCTTTGTCACACCCTCATCCTGACCTACAACCCGTTTATGCAGTTCATCATCCAGATGCAGGGTTTTATTTCTTTCGCTTTCTGTCAGTTTGGAAACCGGAATTCCACTCCAGCGTGATATAATCTTGGCAATTTCTTCATCATCCACATACTCATGAAGTAATTGTCTGTCTGTATTTTTCACTTTTTCTTCTTCAATTTCTAACTTCTTCTTTAAAGCCGGAAGCTTTCCGTAGCTTAACTCTGCTGCTTTTTCCAGATTTCCCTCTCTGCTGGCAATCTGAATTTCGTTATTCATAGTCTCAATTTCTTCTCTTAGTTTTTGCAATCTTTCTACAGAGTTCTTTTCATTTTCCCATGTAGCCAGCTTTGTACTTAACTCTTCTTTACACTGAGCTAATTCTTTCTGCAGGTCCGAAAGACGTTCTGCAGAAATCTGATCGTCTTCCTTTTTCAGAGCTGCTACTTCTATTTCCATCTGGATTACTTTACGATTTAATTCATCTAACTCCGTTGGCATAGAATCCAACTCGGTTTTTATTAAAGCGCATGCCTCATCTACTAAGTCAATGGCTTTGTCCGGTAAAAATCTGTCGGAAATGTATCTGTTTGACAAAATAGCTGCACTGACTAAGGCATTATCCAGTATTTTTACGCCGTGGAATACTTCATACCGCTCTTTCAATCCACGTAGAATGGAAATGGTATCTTCTACAGTAGGTTCTTCTACCATAACCGGCTGAAATCTTCTCTCAAGTGCCGGGTCTTTTTCAATGTATTTTCTGTATTCGTCCAAGGTTGTGGCACCTATACAGTGAAGCTCCCCTCTGGCAAGCATAGGCTTTAGCATATTGCCTGCATCCAAAGCGCCATCAGTTTTTCCGGCACCAACAATAGTATGGAGCTCATCAATAAACAAAAGAATCTGTCCATTGCTGTTTTTTACGTCATCAAGCACTGCTTTCAGTCGTTCCTCAAATTCTCCTCTGTACTTGGCACCTGCCACTAAAGCACCCATATCTAATGCAAATACTTTTTTATCCTTTAAGGACTGTGGTACATCCCCTCTTACAATACGCTGTGCAAGCCCTTCTACCACTGCTGTTTTACCAACACCCGGCTCACCAATCAGTACCGGATTATTCTTTGTCTTTCTGGATAAAATACGGATTACATTGCGAATTTCCTGGTCTCTTCCAATCACCGGATCTAATTTTTGGTTTTTGGCTTCTTCTACCAAATCTTTTCCGTATTTTTCAAGCGTATCGTAGGTAGCCTCCGGATTGTCGCTGGTTACTCTCTGATTGCCTCTTACAGTAGAAAGTGCCTGTAAAAACCGTTCTCTTGTAAGTCCATACTCGGAAAATAGTTTCTTAATTTCCTGATTCGGATATTTTAAAAGACTTAAAAACAAATGCTCTACGGAAACATATTCATCTCCCATTGCCTTTGCCTCGTCCTCAGCTGACACAAGTGCCTTATTTAACGCCTGCCCAACATAAACCTGACCTCCCTGTACTTTCACCCGCTTTTCAACAGCACTGACAGCTCTGTCATGAAAATGCTCTGTATTAATCTCCATTTTCTCAACAAGCTTTTTTATCAGGCTTTCCTCTAAATCCAAAAGGCTTAAAAGCAGATGTTCCTGCTCTATTTCCTGGTTGCCATACTCATATGCCAGCTTTTCACAGTTTTGTACAGCTTCCATTGACTTTTGTGTGAATTTTGAAATGTTCATACTGCTTCCTCCTTGTTATTAGTTTACATAACCATCACTTGTTTGCATAACTCTTTTGTTAGCACTCTCTTTTGTTGAGTGCTAATTCATATCTTCAATATATCACTTATTTCCAAAATTGCAATATCTATTTTGAAGTTTTATATTTTTTTTATTATTCTAAACAAAGACTAATCCTATACAAAAAAAGCCTCTGCCCTCCAAAGCGGTAAGGCAAAAGCTTTTTTTCATACAATTTTCTTATTTCTGTTTTTCTTCAACAAATTTTCTTAAAGCTTCCGGCTCCTTTGGCTGATGTAAGTACCAAAGAGAAGCCTCTCCTGCGCTTGCTGCTGCAACCTTTGTTGTTACCTCAACGATGAATTTGCTGATTTGATTTTCTTTTTTCATTTTTGAAAATCCTCCTTTTTTCCCTTTTTTATAGAAATTAGAGCTAAGATATCTGTCAGTATCACCGAATAGGTTAACATAAGTCCTTCTCTAAAATTCCATATAAGACAAAAGGCGGATACCATTGCATATGTAATGGAAATAACAAAGCTATATTTCTTTGCTCTTTTTTTCTGCAAGTCACTTAGAGGCTTATTGGCATTTTCAACAGGCATAAACAAGTACCATATTAGAAAATGTATACAGTATATGATAATCATCCCTGTCCATCCAAACTCATCCACCGTACTCTGATAACTCCATACAAGAATGCTGTAACAGAATATCAAGGAAAGATTGCAGGTAAAATAACTTCCTGCATGATAACCTCCTGTCTGCTTCCTTAGAAAAGAAAAGCATATTAGAAATAGCATACTTTCCTGCCATGCTCCCCCAATTACTCCTATGATCATAATAGAAATCATATTGATCAGGGTAGATATAAGGATTTCCATACCATACCGGCAAATCTCCAACCGTTCTTCATCTACTTTGGAATCTACCTGGAAAAATCTAAAAAAACTTCCGGCTACTTTACTTATCATGCCCTATTTCCTTCACTTAAAGCTTGGGACTGATAAGGAAGTTAACATTAATGGCGGAGAAAGATACACGAATCTTTCAATATCCTAAAATTCAGTCCCAATAAAATCACTAATTGCCCTAAAGCCAATTAGCAACTTCTATGTTAAAACATTCTTGAAATTTTAACAAGATTTTAGGGAAGTTTGGTAATTTTTAGGGAAGTTTGGTAATTTTTAACGAAAATTAGTACATTTCAGCTGCTATTTATCGATATAAAGAACAATCCCAATACAAAATTTTCCACCTTCTTCCCATATATCCATAAGTCCTTCGTATTTTTCCACAATCTCTTTTATGGTTTTCATGCCATATCCATGTTCATCTCTGTCTTTTTTATCAGACTTAAGCTCCTCATTATTTTTTAACACTGATTCCTTAATAGTATTTTTTATTTCCACATGAATTTTATCTGCATCCTGAAAAAGATTTAGCTCAATTTTACGTTTTCCGGTTACTTTCACACATGCTTCTCTTGCATTATCAAACAGATTTCCTAATAAATTGCACATATCCATTTCGTCTACACCTAAAAATTCTTCTATGGAATTTAAGCTTACTTCAATGCCTTCCTCTCTGGCATGATTTATTTTCCTGTTTAATATGGCATTTATATATTCATTTTTTATGTAAATAAAACTTTCCTTACTATTAATTCCCTGAATAGATTTTAACAAATATTCATCCATTAACTGATACTTTCTTTGTACAAGCAGATTTTCCAAAACACTGTACTGCTGTTTCATATCATGGCGCAGTCGCTTTATTTCATCATATTGTTGTTTTACTTCTTTTGCGTATTTTTCCTGATACAATGCCTGCTCTTTCAAGATAAGATTTTCGGTTGCAATTTTCCGCTTTTTTGTCAGGTCATTTAGCATATAAAAGCAAATAATGTTAAGCAAAACCAGCCCACCACAGGAACACAACAGTCTTGTAGTATTGCGTTCTGACAATTCCTGTGTAAAAACAGTCTGGGTAATACAAAAGAAAATCACAAGAGAAGTTAAAAATATAAGTGTAAAAATACTTCCCTCGTTTTTATTAAAGGGAAATGGATTTTTTTGCCGTTTCAATACTGCCACAAAAATTCTCATACATAAGGCTAATATTACTTGTGCCATAATAAGTGCCATAAATCGTTCTATACATATGGAATATGCCAACATCTCTCCATCTATTCCTGTAATACAGCAGGTAAAAAGTGACACAACGGTTGACACAATTATCAAAATTAATGTTTCCACCATAGCCACCGGAATTTTGCCGATCCATTTTCCCTGTAACATAAAAATTGCATAAATCCCCACTAAAACACCAAAGACAATAATACCAAATCCTTCAAATCCCACAATGTGATTTGACAGGATAAGTAATATGGAATAAACTGTCGTTCCAAGTAATACTGTGAGAAAGGGCTTCTTTTTCCAATATTTTACCCCATAAATACTGGTTATTGTAGCAACAAGAATAAAAGCCTGTAAAATGTTTATCAAATTCTCATAACAACCCCAAAATACTTCCCTCATACTCTACTCCTTAAGTATTTCATATAAGCTGATATTACACTTTTTTTATAATTACGACTTACAGAATACACATATCCAGATTTTAAAACAACTTCTCCTTCCCGTTCCCTGACTCTTACCACATAGCTTATATTAATCATAATCCTACTGCTAATGCGGATAAAATCATACTTCTGCAAATTTTCCTCAGCAATGGCCATACTCTCTCTGACACGAAGAATTTTTCCATTATTAAACTCATATTCCAAATAGTTCTTATCACTTTGAATCATAATAATATCATTAACGTTAACTTCTTCTGTTGTTCCATATGGTAATAGTAACTTGATTTTTGCACAATTTTTACTATCATCAATCAGTTTATCCACTACATGGTCAAACTGCTTTTCCATTTCTATGGCCTCAGCCTTTCTGATAAAATGAAATGGCTGATAATCAAAGCTTTGATAAACAAGCTCATCCTTTGATGTAACAAAAACAATCTTTGCTCTTTTGTTTTTCTTTCTAAGCACTTCCGCAATCTGAAATCCATCTATTCCCGGCATGGAAATATCCAAAAATATAGCTTGGAAGGGTTTTATGCGGTGTTGCTCTAAGAGAGTCTTTCCCTCTGTAAACTCCCTCAATTCCATTTCAACTCCTTTTTTTAAAAAAACTGCATTCAGATAATCGGAAAGAATGGAAAGCATATCCTTCTCATCATCACAGACAGCAATTCTAAAATTCATATCATTTTCCCCCCTTTTAATGACATTATTATATTGTATGTGACAGTTTGTTTTCAACTACTTTCTACCAATTTTTAAAACAATAGTGTGCCCTCTACATAAAAAAAGACAGCTACTATCCTATATAAACGATAGCAACTGCCTCTTGTTCTTTTAGATTTCAACGAATCCTGTTCTTTATATGATTGATAATATAAAATCCTTTTTTATTTAATGAATTTTCTCTGTTATACAACATTTCTGTGTCATCCATCTGCTTAAAAATTGCTCCGGCTTCTTCGGCAATACACTGCATAGCAGCAGTATCCCATTCCATAGTAGGATTGTAACGATAATAAACTTCTGCCTCTCCTTTTGCAATTAAGCATCCTTTCAGAGAACTGCCCATTTTCACAAAATTCACAATATTATGCTTCTTTATCAGTTCGTCCATTTCACTACAGCCATGAGAGCTGCTCATAACAAATCGTAATTTTTCTGTTTCTGTAATGTCCGATACGATTAATTTGCGAATATTACCATTTGCTTCCTTTAGATAACTGCCTTCTCCTTTTAAAGCATAGTATAACTCACCTGTGACAGGAACATAAATAACTCCAAGAATACTTTTTTGTTTATAGCAAAGTGCAATATTTACAGTAAACTGGCCGTTTCTCTTAATAAATTCCTTGGTTCCGTCTAAAGGATCAATTACAAAGCAGTAATCATTGCCTAATCTTTCTTTATTGTCCTTTTCTTCTTCTGATAAAATGGCATATTCCGGATATTTTTTCCGTAAGTTTTCCACTATAATCCGGTTAGAAACTCTGTCTGCCACCGTTAAAGGCATCTCACCGTCTTTATATTCTACCTGCAAATCATCTGCATCATTATAAATTTCCATAATTGCCTGCCCGGCTTTCATGGCTAATTTCTTACAATGTTCTAAAACTTCTTTCATTATTTCTTGATTCACGTTTTATGCACCCTTCGTTTCCTAACAGCATTTGCCTCAGGCTTCATCTATGGTTTAAGTCTTACTCCTCAAATCCATTTGGATTCATACTCTGCCATCTCCACGCATCCTGGCACATTTCCTTGATGCCATTCTCCGCTACCCATCCAAGCTCTTTCTTGGCTAAAGAAGCATCTGCATAATTGGTAGCGATGTCGCCTGCACGTCTTTCTTTAATTTCGTATGGAATCTTAATTCCGTTGGCTTCTTCAAAATTCTTTACAATATCTAATACACTGTAGCCGACTCCGGTACCAAGATTGTAAATTTTCAATCCCGGATTTTCCGCTATTTTCTCAATGGCTTTTACATGCCCTTTTGCCAAATCCACTACATGAATATAATCTCTCACACCGGTTCCGTCAGGAGTGTCATAATCGTTTCCAAATACTCCCAGTTTTTCCAGTTTTCCTACTGCAACCTGTGTAATATAAGGCATCAGATTGTTTGGAATGCCATTTGGATTTTCTCCAATTTTACCGCTCTTGTGAGCACCAATTGGATTGAAATAACGAAGAAGAATAACATTCCACTCATTGTCTGCTTTGTAAATATCAGAAAGCACCTGCTCTAACATGCCTTTTGTCTGGCCATAAGGATTGGTTATTTCTCCCTTTGGACATTCTTCTGTAACCGGTACAAACTTCGGAGTACCATATACAGTTGCAGAAGAAGAAAATACGATATTTTTTACCTGATGTTTTCTCATAACATCTAATAAAATTAAAGTACCTGTAATGTTATTGTGGTAATATTCCCAAGGCTTTTGTACCGATTCACCAACTGCCTTTAATCCGGCAAAATGAATACAGGAATCAATGGATTCCTTTGTGAATACTTCTTCTAATGCTTCCTTGTCCAAGATATCAGCCTTATAAAATTTTACCGGCTTTCCTGTAATCTCTTCTACACGTTTTAAAGACTTTTCGCTGGAATTTACTAAATTATCAACAACTACTACGTCAAATCCTGCATTTTGTAATTCTACTACGGTGTGGCTTCCGATAAATCCGGCACCACCTGTTACTAAAATTGCCATATTGCGCCTCTTTTCTTTTAGTGTTTCTTTTTATTGGTATATTATAGCAAAGAGTTGTCTGTTTTGAAACTTATTTTTTCTAAATTTTTAAATTATTGTAACAGTTGTTACTGTTCACTCGTACCTCGTAAACAGTAACAATTCATCCATGTCATTCATAAAGTGCCGGAATATACAAATTGACTGAAAGTATTCTTATAGACCGTACCCTTTAATATTCAACACCACATCTTGCTGGTATGTTCTTGTCAAATGGATGCCTTATTTTTTTCATTTCAGTTATATAATCCGCTCTTTCCAAAAAAAGTGATGCCGGATTTCTACCAGTAATCACAAGCTCTATATTATCCGGTTTTTGAAGTATCAGCTTTTCCACTAATTTTCTGTCAACATTGTCATATTCATATGGATAGGTGATTTCATCCAGAATCACCAAATCAATTGATTCCTTTTCCAAAATGGAAAAAATCTGTTGCATAATTTCCGTATGAATTTTTTCCGATTTTTCTTTTTCTTCCGGTGTCATATTTTTAAAAAATCCCAAATCTTCTTTACTACGAAGCACTCTGATATTGGAAAGTTTTTCAAAGCTTTGCAATTCTCCGGTAGGGCTTCCTTTTAAAAACTGAGCAAAAATTACCTGCTTTTGCGCCCCTGCTGCCCTGATTGCAAGGCCCACTGCAGCAGTAGTTTTACCTTTTCCATCTCCATGATATACGTGTATCAGTCCTTTTTCCATATTTTATTTTAAGCCGGTTCGACCTTTTCCTTTCCAAAAATTCTTTGATATCCATAGGGAAGAGGCTGTCTGTTAGGGCACGTTGTATTATCACAACATGCACAAATATGCCGACAGCTCTCTTCTTTTATCTCTGTAAGCTTTCCTAAGTAAACTACGCTTTTTTGCGGCAGTAGCATATAAGCATCATTATAGGTTACTTCATCCTGGGAAAAATACTGAAAAATTTCATCCATTCTTTCCAAAGGATATTTTCCTCCTAAAAACTCATATTTCTCTATATAAAGCTTTTCTTCCTTTTCTATCTGTCCCGCCAGCTTGTCATATGCCTGACTTAGCAAATCAAAACTTAAACAGTCAATCATATAAGCAGCCAGAATGTCTTCCGCCTCCAAATACAGCTCATGTAACTTATCCGCCCCTTTTCCCAAAGTAACAATCGCCACCAAAAAGCTTTCTTCCTCCACAAACTGTAGGTTATCCGGTTTCTCTTTTGGTTCTTTTATTACTTCATAATAGGCTTTCCCTTGTATTAAAGGCTTTAATGCCTGAAAAAAAGAGCATAAAGCAGGTAAATCTTCCTCTGAAAAATGGTAACGTTTTATTGTTTCCATTATCTGTTCTTCTGATAAATTCAAGGTAAACTTTACTTGCTTCATGCTCTTATTCCTTTTATTTTACTGTTTCTATTACTATTTGTGTTCTTCCGGTAATCTGTTTACTTTGCTGACTTTGATTTTAAAGTACGCATTGCATTTAAAATTGCTAAAAATGCCACACCTACATCTGCAAAAATGGCAAGCCACATGCTGGCAATTCCCACTGCTGCCAATATAAGTACCAGTACTTTTATGCCGATGGCAAACACAATGTTTTGTTTTACAATAGTCAGTGTCTTTTTTGAAATTTCCATAGCTCTTGCAATTTTACTTGGTTCATCTGTCATGATGACAATGTCAGCTGCTTCAATGGCTGCATCCTGACCAAGACCACCCATGGCAATTCCCACATCTGCTCTGGCTAATACCGGTGCATCGTTAATTCCATCACCAACAAAAATAAGTGCTTCTTTTTCGCCTTTTTGGGCTAATAATTCTTCTACCTTATCTACTTTATCACCAGGAAGCAGTTCTGAAAAGACCTTTTTAATTCCAAGTTCTCCTGCAACAGCCTCTGCTGCTGCCACTCTGTCTCCGGTAAGCATAACAATTTCTTTCACACCTGCTTTTTTAAGCTGGGCAACAGCCTGCTTACTGTCAGACTTAATTTCATCACCGATTACAAGATAACCAAGATATTGATTCTCTTTTGCCACATAAATAACGGTTCCCGGTGCTTGTGTCATTTCATAGGAAATTTGATATTTTTCCATCAGTTTGTCATTTCCTACACATATGACGCATCCGTCAATTTTAGCCTCCACGCCATATCCTGATATTTCCTTAATTTCACCAATTCTTTCTTTTGCAAACTCCTTTTCTTTTGCTTTTTCAAAATAAGCTTCTTTTAAGGATTTTGAAATTGGGTGATTGGAGTAGCTTTCGCTATATGCTGTAAGCTCTAACAGCTTTTCTTCTGATAAATTGCTTTCCTTGGAAGGATGAATTTCTTTTACCTTAAAGATTCCTTTTGTAAGGGTTCCGGTTTTATCCATAACAACAATACTTGCTTTTGATAAAATCTCTAAGTAATTGCTGCCTTTTACTAAAATGCCCTCTCTGCTGGCACCGCCAATTCCTCCAAAAAAGCTTAAAGGAATAGAGATAACCAGGGCACAAGGGCAGGAAATAACTAAGAAGGATAATGCTCTGTAAATCCATTTAAAATATTGTCCATCTATAAAAAGCGGTGGTAAAAATGCAAGCATAACAGCTAACACCACGATAGTTGGGGTATAGTATTTTGCAAATTTAGAAATAAAGTTTTCTGCCTCTGCCTTTTTACTGCTGGCATTTTCTACTAAGTCTAAAATCTTTGCTACGGTAGACTGTTCAAATTCTTTTGTTACCTGAATTTCTATAACACTGGTAAGGTTAATGCATCCACTTATGACATCATCCCCCAAAATCACATCTCTTGGTACGCTTTCTCCGGTTAAGGCCATAGTGTCAACAGTAGTATTCCCTTTTGTGACAACACCGTCAAGTGGGATTTTCTCCCCGGCTTTTACTACAATGGTTTCTCCGATTTTTACTTCTTCCGGATCAACCTCTTCTTCTTTGCCATCCCGAATTACATTAGCATAATCCGGTCTGATATCCATAAGGTCTGAAATGGATTTTCTGGACTTATTTACTGCATAGGACTGGAACCACTCACCAACCTGGTAAAAAAGCATAACGGCTACCGCTTCCGCATTGTCTCCTACGCAAAAGGCTCCTACTGTGGCAATGAGCATAAGAAAATTCTCATCCATAACTCTGCCGTGTACAATGTTATTACCTGCTTTTTTCACCACATCACCGCCTATAATAAAATAGGCAACCAGAAAAAATCCTAATATAAGATTTGCATTTATACCTGATGCGGAATGTTCCACGACACAGGCACAGGCGAAAATAATTGCGCCTAAAATAATGTTACGTAGCTTTCTCTTTAATTTCTTTGTCATTTCTTCACCTACAGTTTCTTATCTGTCCCTTATAAACAGTTGCTATCATACTGTTACCCTAAAAACGATAACATTATTTTTCCACTACCGTTACATCCGGTTCTGTTTTCTTTACAATTTTCTTAACATCCTTTGTAATTGCTTCGAAATTACTTTCTTCGGCATCAACAACCAGCTTCTTCGTTAAAAAGTTTAAGCTGCATTTTTCCACAGTGGAAAGTGCTGCTACAGCCTCCTCAATTTTTCCTGCGCAATGTGCACAATCAAGATCCTCTAAAATGTAAGTTTTTTTCATGATAATTTTCTCCTTTTCTTTTTTATTTTTAGTATATGGTTATAAAATCTATTACCTATAGCCAACTAATCTACGCCACCTTATAGGCAATTGCATATGCAGTAGTATTGGCGGAAGATTCCCATAGGGTATTTAGTGCACGACTATTATATGCTATGGAAATGAGACTTTAAGAATTGTGGAAGCCCTTACTGACACAATTCTTTGCCCAAAGGCTCATTGGAATGTTCAGCATATCTAGTCTTGCACTAAATACCCTATGGGAAACTTCTCACAATCTCCCTCATCACCAATTACCTTTATTCCTCTATATGCTCCATGCCCTGGCTTAATATATTGAAAATATGTCCATCTGATAAAGAATAATAAACCGTTTTTCCATCTCTTCTGGTACGTACTAAATCCATCTGCCTTAACATTCTAAGCTGATGGGAAATTGCTGACTGAGTCATACCTAAAATCTGGGCAATGTCACACACGCACATCTCCGAACAAAGCAGCACATAAAGAATTTTAATTCTTGTAGAATCTCCAAATACTTTAAAAAAGTCTGCTAAGTCATATAATGTTTCTTCGTCAGGCATTTTTTCATTTACCTTAGCTACAATGTCTTCGTGAACAAAAGTACAATCGCATTTTTCCTCTGACATCCGGGATACCTCCTATTCTCTTGTAACTTTTCATAAGTGTCCGGTTACATTTTTTCACATGAGTATTTGTTCATATGTTCATTATATCCTATATTTATTATTTGTCAACAGGTTTTATATAAAAGGTGAATTACAAGATTAACTTGAGATTTTCAGGTTATTATAATAGAATATCTATGTGAAGTAACCGGTTTACTTTGCTGTAATGAAAATACTATTAAGTTTGAAAGGGATTTAGAAATATGATTAGAGTATTATTCGTCTGCCTTGGCAACATCTGTCGTTCCCCAATGGCGGAATTTGTTATGAAAGACATGGTCAAAAAAAGAGGCTTGGAACATGAATTTTACATTGCCTCTGCTGCCACAAGCTCAGAAGAAACCGGCAATCCGGTTCATCATGGAACAAGAAATAAATTGATGCAGTACGGCATTTCTACTGCCGGCAAATATGCCAGAAAGCTTACTAAGAAAGACTATACAGATTATGACTATTTGCTGGGAATGGAAGAAAGAAACCTTTCCAATATGTTACGTATCACAGGGGGAGATCCTAAAGAAAAAATGCACCGGCTTTTGGATTTTTCCGATAACCCAAGGGACATTGCTGACCCCTGGTTTACTGGAAATTTTGATGTTACTTATGATGACATTGTAGAGGGCTTAGAAGCATTTTTAGATTTTTTAATACAGGAAAATGCAATTCCTGCAAATACCCAGAATAACGGCGCTGTCTGAAGTGTTGAATCATTAGCCAGACTCGCAATTATGTAAACCAGGCATGCAAAGTAGCATCCATATCCGATTCTGCTTTGCATGCTTTCTATTTTCTCTTTTTTCATAAAAACTGCTTTTCCCTGCCAGAACAAAGCAAAATAAAATACTACAATGCAAATTACGGAAATCATTCCTGTCTGAACCCATTTTGTCAGATAATCATTATGGGCTTTTTCCATAACCATATCCGGCTGGTCTGAATAAACAATTTTTCCTGCATAGTCATGTTGTGGAAATACTTCCGCAAATGTATCCGGTCCGCTACCTATAAAAATATAATCTTTTAAAAGAGGGAGCACTCTGGACCAAATATATCCTCTGGCAGAGCCTAAATATTCCAAACCATGAAAATCTGCTGCCGGCACTTCTGTCATTTTTGTTATTTTTCCGGCTACTGTCTGATAGAAATAGTCATTGTCCTGCTTCACAAAATGTAAGGTAGTGTCTGCAAGATACATCATAATGACAGGCTCTTCTCCATTCATGTAGATTGCTTTTGCCCCTTCTTCCATAGTCAGAGCCATTTCTTCTCCTTTAAGAGCATTAACTATTTCTTCTGTGCTTTCATTTTTATAAAATAACGTTTCCCCGTCCATCCAAAGCAAATACTCATTGCCATCATAAGTAATATGTATGCCATCTTTTTCTGTTGTAAGATTTTCTAATGGTTCTCTGTTATTTTCTTCTACAATACGGGATAAATATTTAAAATCAGCCTGATAATCTAAAGCCACAAAAATACCAATTATTAATACAATTGAAAGACCGGCTGCTGCCATCCACTTTCCGGTAATTTTCATTCTATCGGATTTACACTGTAAAAAAACCACATAGCAAAGAACTGCCACAACGGCCAACAGGGAAGCTCTGGAGTAGGTATACCAGATTAATACAAGAAGCACTGCTGCCAGCAGCCCATAGCCTGTTTTTTTCCGTTTTGTCCTCTCAGTAAGGCACATAATAAACACCACTGTAAAAAGCATTGCCAGTACAATTGCTGCATAGTTAGGATTATACAAAGTCAGATATACTCTTCCCTTTGAAAAAGTATCCTCTAACTCTCCTCCATACATTTCAAAAGCCTCCTTGGACATAATCAGCTTTTGCACCCATTGAAAATCCATAAAATCGTAACCAAAAACCTGTAACAATCCTATTACGGAAAATGCAATACTAATTCCCAAAAGAGCAAACCAGATAATTTTGTAATCTCTTTCATATTCCATAATCTGATAAGCATACACAGACAATATAATATAAGAAAGTAAAACAAAGCAACTTTCAAAGGACTCAAAATTACCCTGGATGGATGCCTGAGAATTTATGGAAAATATAGTAGACAAAATCACAGAAAAACCATATATAACCAAAGGAATGTAAACCTTCATGGCTTTATTTTTCTCTTTATAAAAATTCATGCGAAATGCCAGTACTATAGCAGCAAAAAATCCAATAATGTCCAAAAAATAACTTTTATAATAGCAATAAAAATCAGCTAATGAATCATCCATTGCATACCAGTCATAATCTGCGTAGCCACAACTATATACTGCCAGATGTATTATCCAAGGCAACACGATAATAATCATCAAGACCGGCAACAACAAATCCCACATTCCCTGATTTTCAGTCTGATTTGCGGTTTGCTTTGTATTTTGCCTTACCTTCTGTTTCTTCTTCATAATAACCTCCAAAAAATGCTCTGCCAGTTCTGACAGAGCATTTTTGCTATTTTATTTTACTTTTACGGTTTTTCCTTTTGTCCAGTAATCCTTAGTTTCTAAAACGTATGTATGACCCTTTTTCAGTGTGGTCTTTACCCATTCTCCCTTTTGTGGAGAATACTTCATCGGAATAAGCTTTAAAGTATTGCTACCTTTCTTTACTTCTGCCTTGCAACGGAAACTTTCATGGGTTTTCTTATCATATACATATACACCGGCATATGCCTTTGTATTTCCTGATAATTCTTCATTTCCAAGATTGTAACCATTAATTCGTGTTGCTAAAACTTGTACTGTATCAATTTTCTTTTTCAATTTAATCACGATAGAACTTTTCGTTGCAGATACGGATTTAATCTTGAAAAGCTTTGCACCTTTTGTACCTGTTGGATTGTTCTCCCATCCATAATTAGAAAGCATTGCATTTAAAGCTGCATAACGTCCTGCCTGTGGAACTGCAAGCTGGGCTGTGTTCTTGTAATAAGTTGAACCGCCGTAAGCTGTAACCGCTTCCTTCAAAAAGCCCTCTACACCAATGTCATTGACCTCGTCTGTATATTTCTGATAGTCACTTACCACTTTATAAAGTGCAAATCCATTCTTTGTGGTAATCTTTTTAGGAATCTGCTTGCTAAGTGCTTCTGCTTTTTTTTGTAAACCGGAAATATTCTCGGAAGTAGCAAATGTTCCTTTTGGCACTACCTTAATTTTAGTAGTTATCTTTTTACTTTTATATTTTACAGTAACTGTAGTAGTTCCTGTTTTCTTTGCTGTAAAATATCCACTTTTGTTTACAGTTGCCACAGCCTTCTTACTGGATGTGTAAGTTGCTTTTACTAAGGAAACCCTTCCATACCAAGGTTTTTTTCCATAGACATTTAAAATTGCATAGTCTCCTAAATAGAACTGCTGACCCGCTTCTACCTCAATAGTAGGATGGCTTGCCACATCCCAATTCCAATACATGCTAACATCATTTCCTGCTGCCAGCGCTTCTGTGGAAGCCATTGGTAATGCAGCTACGATGGTTGGAAGTACCAATAAAATAGAAAGAAATACAGCCAACCGGATTTTCATAGTTTTCTTCATGTCCCCTTACCTCCTATAAAAAAATGATATTTTAATTATAGCTTTTCTTTATGTATTTGTAAACAAATTTTTAATACATATTTCAGATTTTTTTTGCATTTTTCACAAAAATCCACTTTTTTCAAATGGTAAAATAATATCTGTTTAAAAAGTATAATACTTGCTAATTTTTTATCATTATGGTAGGTTTGGATATATAAATTTAGCATTGGAGGCTTTTATGACAATTGACCACGCAGCATTATATGTAAAAGATTTAGAAAGGGCAAAAACGTTTTTTGAAACTTATTTTAATGCCGTTTCCAACGAAAAATATCACAATAAAACTACCGGGTTTGAAAGCTATTTTCTTAGCTTTGACGATCATACAAGACTGGAAATCATGACGAAACCGGAACTAAGCGAGCACGAAAAGTCTCCTGTAAGCTGGGGCTTTATTCATTTGGCATTTAATGTAGGAAGCAAGGAAGAAGTAGACGCGCTTACAGACAGACTAAAAGCTCACGGATATACTGTAATAAGCGGTCCAAGGACAACCGGAGACGGTTACTATGAAAGCTGTATTTTAGATGCTGAAGGTAACATGATTGAGATAACTGTATAAAAAAATCCCCATAAGTCAGATCTGCCTCTGATCTATGGGGTATTTCTATTTTACGTCTATTTTCACACGTTCATTTTGGAATATGCATTTCTAAAAAAATGCCCCTAAGGCACCAAACAGACCTGCACTGGCAACACCCATAATGATACCTGCTAAAATAACGCCGCACATAACAGCTAAAATACTGGACTTAAAGTCCATATCCAAAAGACTTGCTGCCAATGTACCTGTCCATGCGCCTGTTCCCGGAAGCGGAATTCCTACGAAAAGGAAAAGAGCCAGAAAAAGACCCTTTCCTGCTTTTGCCTGCAACTTTTCTCCGCCTTTTTTACCTTTCTCCAGGCAGAATGTGAAGAACTTACCAATCACAGGTTTATCAGCACCCCATTCTAAAACTTTTCTTGCAAATAAATAAATAATCGGAACCGGTAGCATATTTCCTAAAACAGCTATAATATAGGACTGCAATGTAGGAAGTCCAAACGCTACTGCATAAGGAATGGCTCCACGAAGCTCAATTAATGGCACCATAGAAATAAAAAATACTATCAAATATTTCTTTAACATCAAATTTACCTCTCTTTTTTCTTTCACTATCAGACGATTATAAAGGTCCGGTTCTTATATGTCAAATATATTTTCTTTCCCTTCCCCTTATATGCTATTATAAACCTAACCCAAAAATAACTGAAATTTCCCTGAGCCATTTAAAGAAAACCTACGTATAGGTATATAGAAACACATAGGAGGCCCATACATTGGACGACAAAACCTTATTACAACTATTACAAAGCGATGCAGAAGCAGGCATTAAAGCCGCCCTTGACCTTTACGGCGGTGGGGTGGAAACAATCTGCAAAAATTTTCTGATAAATCTGCCTGAACAGGATTTGGAAGAAGCCATTGCGGATACCTTTATTAAACTATGGCAAAACTCCCACCATTTTAAGCCGGATAAAGGTCACAGCCTAAAAAGCTATATTTATTCCATAGCCCGCAACACTTGTATTGATATACTTAGAAAGCAAGGACGGTCTTTTCCCATTCCTATAGAAGAGATTAACCTCACTTCCCATATAGATATTGAAAATGACTTTATAAAAAAGTCCACCGAAACCATTCTTCATCATACATTGGAAGCCATGAAGGAACCGGATCGGACAATTTTTATTCTTCGTTATTTCTATTTGGAGCCCATAGCAAAAATTGCTGCACGCACAGGCTGCACATCCGGGAAGGTAAAAAACATTTTGTATCGTGGCAAATCCAAATTAGAAGCTGCATTAAAAGAAAGGGGCATTAGCAATGAGTGATATATTGAATTTGATTACACAAATCTCTGATAAAGAAACCGTAGATTTTGAAAACTCTATGGAGCCTAAGCGTAAGGAAAGGGTTACTTCTCTAATACTAACTAAAATTGACACCTGCACCAATTCCACTGCTGATGCTTCTATTAGTGACATTTCCATAGATGACAATATCGTCACAAACAAGTTTATACAGTCTCAAAATCCTGTCCGAATATTAAAGAAAAAGAAATGGCTTGCAGGGATTTTAGCTGCTACTTTCTTATTTAGCATGGTTGCTCTTGCGGCTAACGATGGTAGCTGGGATATCCGTCTAATGGAATATTGGAATTTGACTGATACAACTTATTTAAGTGACGGTGCTGTCTTAATTGATGTCAAAAGCAACCAGGATAACCATATGTCTATAACCGCTTATTCTTCTATTGGGGATAAAAATAATACTGCCATTATTTTAGAGGTTGACATAACAGATGAAAAGTCGGACGAATTGTTAAATCTTTCAGAAAAGGGCTATTTTTTATTTGATTCCAATGACATTAATCTTCAAACTAAAAATGGCTCCCCTGCTAATTGTGGCTATGGCTCTTGTCTGGAATCTTTTGTGGAAGATGGTAAGCTTTATTTTCTTTTGACAATTAACTGTGAAAATATAAACCGACTGGGCATAAACCTTATCTTAAAAGATTTGTATTACGAAACCGAAGCCGGAGAAAGAACTCTTTTTAAAGAAGGTACCTGGAACCTTCGTTGGACCTACCAGTATGCAGAAAACGTTAAAACCTACTATCCCTTTAAAACTGCTAACTGTATCGGAATCAATGTGTTTATTACAAAGGTGGAGGTTTCCCCTATTTCCATTAGCATTTGGGGCATAAGAAATCCATTTTCTAACAATGAAAAAGACCAAACTTTTCATATGCCTGACTCTTTCCAAATAAACAAGATTTTACTAAAAGACGGTAAAGAATCAACTGATTTTGAACCTTCTGTCAGTGGAAGCAGCAATAACATGTTTTTAGACAGCAGTGTAATATTAAGTACTCCTAAAGAAATCGGAGAAATTTCCGGACTCCAAATTGGAGATACTAAAATTTACCTTAATTAAAAATTGTTCAAACAACTACTTTTACTTATCCTTTTCATACCCAGCCCCACTGCTCACGCATTTTCTCCGCCCTATCTTCATATACTATAAGGTATCTGGGCTCAGGCTAATTACCGGTCTCAGGCTAATTACTGAACTCGTAAACGTAGTGGGGAATATTCCGATAGTTCCTTCTGTGCCAGACCATTATATGCCATGTAAATGAGACTTAAAGAATTGTGGAAGCCGTTGCTGACACAATTCTTTGTTCTAAGGCTCATTGGAATGTCCGGCATATCCGGTCTGGCACAGAAAAAACTATCGAATATTCTCACGACCTACCAGATGATCATTCAATATAATGAAAAGGAGAACATTATGTGCGGAATATCCGGTTTTTTTGACCCTAGGGCTTCTTTCCTATCAAAAGAAGCTGACTATAAGTATATTTTACAAAAGATGAACCATACCATTACCCATAGAGGACCTGACGGTAACGGCATTTTTTTAAGCAATACCTGTGGACTTACTCACAGCCGGCTTTCCATCATCGATTTGGAAACAGGAAGTCAGCCTATGACAAAAGAATATCAGGGCGCCAAATGTCACATTGTATACAACGGGGAAATTTATAATTATAAAGAACTTAAAAAAGAACTTTCTGACAGAGGACATAAATTTTCTACCACATCTGACACCGAAGTCATTTTAACAGGATTTTTAGAATATGGTGCTTCTTTTGTAAATAAATTAAACGGAATTTTTTCCTTTGCCATTTATGATGAGATTCATGAAACCTGCTATTTATTCCGTGATTTTTTTGGTGTTAAACCTTTATTTTACACAGTTCACAATGGTACTTTGCTTTTTGGCTCAGAACTGAAAGCAATTTTTACTTTTCCTGGTATTCGTGCCATTCTTGATAAAAACGGAATCAATGAAATTTTCGGTTTAGGACCTGCCAGATCTGTTGGAAACGGCATTTTTCTAGGTATGAAAGAGGTAAAGCCAGGTTGCTATCTTACAATCAATAAATATGGTGTTAAAGAAACTGTGTATTTTCGTTTGGAAAGTAAGCCACATGAGGACAATTATGAAAAAACCTTAGAGAAAACTTCCTATTTGATAGAAAACGCCATTAAAAAGCAACTGGTATCCGATGTACCTGTATGCACCTTTTTATCCGGTGGAGTAGATTCCAGCCTTGTTTCCAGTGTTGCAGCCCGGGAATTAAAAAAGCATGGTGAAAAGCTTCATACCTTTTCCTTTGATTTTACAAATAACCATGACTATTTTAAAGCCAATGCTTTTCAGCCCTCTGAAGACCGTCCTTATGTAGATAAAATGGTAGAATATTTAGATTCTAAGCACCATTATTTGGAATGTGACAGTAAAACTCAGGCAGATTTGCTCCTTTCCTCTGTGATTGCTCATGATCTTCCCTGCATGGCTGATATTGATTCCTCGCTTCTTTATTTTTGTGGAGAGGTGGCAAAAACCCACAAGGTTGTCTTAACCGGAGAATGTGCAGACGAGGTATTTGGCGGTTATCCCTGGTTTCACAAACCAGAGTTTTTAGAAAGTGACACCTTTCCCTGGACACCTTCTCTAACTCCCAGACAGTCACTTTTGAAAAAAGAAGTTCTAGATACACTTCAAATGGAAGATTACGTCCAAAATGCTTATTATCATTCCATTAGTGAAATTGATATTCTGCCAACGGATAATCATACAGAGTCCAACAGACGTCAGATAGCCTATTTAAATATTCGTTATTTTATGCAGACACTTTTAAACCGCATGGATAGAACCAGCATGAATTCAGGCTTAGAAGCCAGAGTTCCTTTTGCTGATAAAGAACTGGTTTCTTATGTTTTTAACGTTCCATGGGAAATGAAGGCAAAAGACGGTGTAGTAAAAAATCTCCTACGCCAGTCCAGTGAACACTTACTGCCGCAGGAGATTTTGTATCGTAAAAAAAGTCCCTACCCCAAAACGTATAACCCTTCCTATGAAAAACTGCTTATAGAAAGACTGGTTGCTGTTTTAGATGGAAACAGTCCACTTCTTTCCATATTAGATGAGAAAAATGTCCGGACCTTTCTTCATAATCCAAAGGACTATGGTGCTCCCTGGTACGGTCAGCTTATGGCAGGACCACAGATGATTGCTTATCTTTTGCAGATAGATTTCTGGTTAAAGAAATATAGAATTTCTGTACATCTGTAGCATTGAATAACAAATGTTTTTATTCAAAATAGAAATCTATTTTCATCTGTCTACAGAAACTTTTAGTTTATCACATAAAATAATAACTTTCGCTATTTAATCCGCATATCCTCTGATTACAGGCTGTATCTGCTTTCCTTCCAGTGCAGCCTGTATTGTTTCTAAAATCAACTCTGTATGGGCAATCATGGAAGTAGGCTTCTTCTCATAATTATCCTGCCCAAAGGGTACAAAATAAATATTTTTCATATTCATAAGCTGCCCAAGATTTTTAAAATTAATTCCCAGAGCATCATTGGTAGAAATAGATATTACTAAAGGCTTATCATTTCTAAGATGGGCTTTGGCAGCCATTAACACCGGAGAATCGGTAATCCCATTACAAAGCTTTGCCATTGTATTTCCGGTACAAGGCGCAATTACAAGCACATCCAGATATCCTTTCGGACCAATTGGTTCTGCTTCACAAATAGAATAAATTCCTTTTTGACCTGCAATATCTTCAATTTCCTTTACAAATTCATCTGCACATCCAAACCTGCAGTTACATGTTGCAGTTTGATTGGAAAAAATTGGCCGTATTCTCATCCCTGCTTCCTTTAACTCCTTTGCAGCTTTCTTTATTTTATCAAAAGTACAAAAGGAACCGGTGATTGCCAGCCCTACTGTCAAATCTTTTAACTCTTTCATAACACCCTCCCATTCATAACATAACACTTGTTTCCTATCATGAAGTAACCAACGACTAATAATTAACTTTTATTTAACTTTTCACCTGGTTTTGTTTATAATTACATCAGTTTTTTTCCCTACCACTATTTATTTGTACAACTACTGTTCTCTATTCTATTTAGCACTGCCTTGGCTAAAATAACACCTGCTGTTTTCGGCGCATATTTTCCCGGAATCCCCTGATGAATCTCTGCTTTTACTTCTTTTTCTCTACAGTACTCAAAATCCACTCCCCCAGGCAAAGAAGCTATATCTACAATAATGGGGTATTCCTCTTTTCCTCTATCTGTCAATATAATATCAACTGCTTTTTTATCAAGAACCATAGCCGGAACTGTATTAAATACAAACTGATATTTTATTCTCTTGGCAATTTCTTTTTCCTGCTCCTTTTCCTTATCAGTTTTCAGTTCTCTTTCTTTTCCAAACATATCCCTTGTATAATAACCATAAGCTTCTGCCTTGCTTCTTGCTTCCTTACTTCTTGCCATAATAGTAACTACCGCTCCCCATGCAGACAGTTTTTGGGCCAATGCCTCCCCACATTTGCCAAAACCGATTACCAGACAGTTACTATTCTGCATTCTAATGTTTCCAAGCAAAGCCGCTTCTAAAATAGCCCCTTCTGCCGTTACCTGGGCATTTTCTACTGTTACCTCATCCAAATTCATATAATCAACGCAAATCGCTTCTTTTTCCTTGCAGACTTGTATCAGGCTTTTGGGAAGGTTGCCTCCAAACACAATCTGTCCCTTCCTGATGCTATCTTCAAGCTCTTTTAAAAGTATCTTTTTTTCCGTGGATTTAATTTGCAAGTTATCTTGCAAAACCGGCACCGGAAGTAGAATGACACCATTGTCAACCATGCCTAAAGCCAGTGTTTCCGGTACTTCTACGTTTTTTTCTTCTTCCAGTCTTTTCATTCCATAACATGCGATATCATACCCTTTATCAAATAATTTCATAGCCAGATAGTATTGGCGCATGTCTCCACCAATTACAAATATTTTCTTTTTAACCATATAGTTTCCTCCCATGAGTTTTTTTGTGCAAACACTAACCCATATGTCAATATATGTAAAAAAATAGGAGAAGGTGTTTTTCCCATGAAAAATACCTTCTCTTTCTATGTTTGTTTGAATATCTATTTGCTTATATGTTCCTATTTCCTACCACCCAGCTATAGGGAAGTACAACTTATGACTTGCAATACTTATATTTATTCTTCTGTCTCTTCTTCAATATCCTCTTCATCTGTCATCTCCAGAAGTTGTACATTATAAAACTCTGAGTTTTTCTGCAACTCCTCATTTAGTGCTTCAAATCCATACTGCTCTGTTAATGTTTCTTTATCAGAAAACAGATTTGTCCCAAGCCCAAGTCTGTCTCCTTCAATTTCTACACCTATAGCAGCAAGGGTTGTAGGGAACATATCAAAGGTGCCAAACTGGCGATTTTTCTCCTTAGATGGTGTAACCGGTGCATTGATAATACAGTTATAAATAGTACGAACATAATCTTCATCTACCTCTTTTAAGAAAGAGGCATCCATTGTTAAATGGTCACCGCTTATGACGATTGTGGTATTTTCATAAAAAGGCTGTTCTTTAATCCATGAGATAAATTCATACACCTGTCTGGAAGAACATGCCATAACATTTGCATATTGTTCTTCATAAATTTCTTCGCACAACTGACACTGATAACCATCCGGAAAATGGGTATCTACCGTAAGCATAGTAAAATTAAAGGGTTCATCATCACTTGCCAAGCATGTTAGTTCTTCTTTTGCAAAGGAAAACAGCTTTTCGTCCTCAAATCCCCACCATACTTCATAATCTTCCGGTAATCTTCCCTCTTCTTTTAAAGAGTTAATATCTACAATCTCATAATTTCCATGTTTGGTAAAATATGCTTCCCTTCCATGAAATGCTGCATCAGAACCAACAAGCAAAGTTTGCTGATAGCCCTGTTCTTCTAATATCTGTCCTAAAGAAATACCTCCCGGAAGGAAATCTGCTCCGGCACCGTAAGCATCTTCATCTGCAGAAACCTCCATTTTCACAGGCACACCTGACGTCTGCGTCACCATTGCTGCCGCAGTCCAGGTTGTACCGGAAAAGGAACGGGCACCTCCCACACCTTCTGTATGAGAAAAATTCACATTGGATCCGGCGAGCTCCGTCAACTCCGGAATATAATTATCGGTAATAGGCACTCCCGCCGATGTATCAGAAAAGGTATTTTCCATGGATTCAAGATAAATATAAATCAGATTCCGCTTTTCTTTAGGAAACTGAATGTTAACGGAATCCGGTGCAACATAATGTTCCTCAATAAAATCTGATTCAGTAGAAACCGTTTCCACATAAGCAAGTACATCTACCTGAGTAACAAAAAGTACAGTTGACACAATTAATGCACCAACCGCCAGTGTTAGTGCCTTTTTTTCAAAGAAATAACAAATCTTTGTTTTTCTATAATGAATATATAGCTTACTATTATGTAGCTTTTCACTGCATCTTCCTGCTAATATCTCATACAAAACAGCCTCTAAAACAGTAAATACAACGCCAAAGAGCCCTACCCTGACAGCAGCGCTGTTAGCAAGATCCCTATGTACTCCTTCAGATGAAGTTTTCAACTGAAAAATCAACTGGTCTAAGCATATCTGGTCATATTTATTTAACAGCCATACAGTAAGGAAAAACAATAAGTTTCCTAATAATAATATAAAAAGGGCAATAACCCGTTTCATATGTATCTTTTTTTTCATAAATTCGCCTTCTTCGTTGGTATATAAATATTCTTTCATGTTGTAAAATATGATGCTTGTGTAAAAATTATCTAAAATGTTTTCAAGATATTCTACTGCAATTTATGCTTATCGTCAACGAAAAAAACATAGAAGCCTGCTCTTGCTTCTTTCAAATCAGTATCCTTTGGCAAAATACAAAAAAATGACCTCAAAATAGGGGGCATTCCTATTTCAAGGTCATTCTCTCTTCTTATTTACTTCTTATCTTCAGGCTACTCCTTTTTGCCTTTTGTAACCACATCCTATTTAAAGTACGCCACACCAGACTCAAAGATCTTCATATCCTGTTCGCCATAAATGTTAATAGCAACAGAAGTATCGCGTCTTTCCACATGAGCCATCTTTCCAAGGCATCTGCCGTCAGCAGAGGTAATACCTTCAATAGCAGCATAGGAACCGTTTACATTCCATTCTTCATCCATGGAAACTTCTCCGTTAAAGTCTGCATACTGAGTTGCAACCTGTCCGTTTGCAAATAATTTTTCAATCCATTCTTTATTTGCTACGAAGCGTCCTTCACCATGAGAAGCAGGTGTTACATAAGTTTTTCCAAGCTCTGCTCCTGCAAACCAAGGAGATTTGTTACTTACTACCTTTGTATAAACCATCTTGGAAATATGACGGTTGATGGTATTAAATGTAAGGGTTGGGGAATCTTCCTTCTGTCCAACGATTTCTCCATATGGTACTAATCCTAATTTGATAAGTGCCTGGAATCCGTTACAAATACCTAATGCCAGACCATCTCTTTCATTTAACAGCTTCATAACCGCTTCCTTCATTTTCTCATTCTGGAAAGCAGTTGCAAAAAACTTGGCACTACCGTCAGGTTCGTCACCGGCGGAAAAACCACCTGGGAACATAATAATCTGTGCCTGGGAAATAGCCCTTTCAAACTCATCCACACTGCTTCTGATGTCTTCTGCAGTTAAATTCTTAAATACCTTAGTAATAACATTTGCACCGGCTCTTTCAAATGCTCTTGTGCTGTCATATTCACAGTTGGTACCTGGAAATACTGGAATAAATACAGTTGGTTTTGCCACTTTATTCTTACATACATAAATGTTATTAGTGTCATAAAGTTTTGTTTCAACCTTAGTCGCATCTTTTACAGCCTTTGTTGGGAATACTTTTTCAAGCTTCTCACTCCAAGCCTTTAATACATCCTCTGTGGAAACAGTTGTATCCTTATAGGTAAAGCCACTTTCTGTTACCTTACCTACAACAATATAAGACACTTTGATTTCTGCTACTTTATCAGGAGCAATTTCTATAATTAAGTTACCTAACTCATTTTTAAACAATTCTTCTAAGGAAAGACTTTCTTCTGCTTCAAATCCTAATTTGTTACCAAATGCCATCTTGCTTACAGAAGCAGCAATACCTTTTGAATCTAATGCATAAGCTGACATTACTGTCTTTTCTACAATCAATCTATGAACTTCTTCAAATACTTCCATTGCTTTTTCATAATCCGGCAAATCATAAGCATTCTTTGGAATTTCTAATTTTACAACTGCGTTACCGCTTTGTTTAAATTCAGGTGTGATAACTTCCTGATATTTTCCTGTATCTACTGCAAATGACACAAGTGTCGGTGGTACATCGATGTCATTAAAGGTTCCTGACATACTGTCCTTTCCACCTATACTTGGAAGACCAAATCCCATCTGCGCATCATACGCACCAAGAAGTGCTGCAAATGGCTGGCTCCAACGGCTTGCATCCTCTGTCATACGTCTGAAATATTCCTGGAAGGTAAAGCGGATTTTTTTATAATCTCCACCAGCTGCCACAATTTTAGACATTGATTCCAGTACCGCATAAACTGCTCCATGATATGGGCTCCAGCTTGATAAATATGGGTCAAATCCAAAGCTCATCATAGTTACAACGTCTGTATTTCCTTTTAATACCGGAAGCTTGGCAACCATAGTCTGTGTTTCAGTAAGTTGATATTTTCCACCATATGGCATATAAACGCTTGCTGCACCAATGGAAGAGTCAAACATTTCAACTAATCCCTTCTGGCTACATACGTTTAAGTCATTTACAGTTTCTAACCAGGCTTTCTTGGCATCCCCTGCTTTTACTGCCTCTTCTACTTTGGAAAGAGCATGTTTTGCAAAATAATTATCTTCTTTTGAAGGAATATCTACTTTTACGTCAGTTTCCTGATGTGCACCGTTTGTATCTAAGAATGCTCTTTTAATATTTACAATTTCTTTTCCTCTCCATTTTAAAATTAATCTTGGAGACTCTGTTACTTCTGCAACAGAAACAGCTTCTAAGTTTTCTTCTGCTGCATAAGTTAAAAACTGTGAAACATCCTTTTTATCTACCACTACAGCCATTCTTTCCTGAGATTCAGAAATGGCTAATTCTGTACCATCAAGTCCTGCATATTTCTTTGGTACCTTGTCCAAATCTACGATAAGACCGTCTGCCAACTCTCCGATAGCAACGGAAACACCACCTGCACCAAAGTCATTACATTTTTTAATAAGCTTACTAACTTCTTCTCTTCTGAACAATCTCTGAATCTTACGTTCTGTTGGAGCATTACCTTTTTGAACTTCTGCACCACAGGTTTCAATGGAAGCTTCTGTGTGGACTTTGGAAGAACCTGTTGCGCCACCGCAACCGTCACGGCCTGTTCTTCCGCCTAAAAGAATGATAATATCTCCCGGATCAGAAGTTTCTCTAATAACATTTTTTCTTGGAGCTGCACCCATAACAGCACCAATTTCCATTCTTTTTGCTACATAATCCGGATGGTAAAGCTCTTTTACGAAGCCTGTAGCCAGTCCAATCTGATTACCATAGGAAGAATATCCGTCAGCTGCACCACGTACTAACTTCTTTTGGGATAATTTTCCTTTCAATGTATTTTCTACAGGTACAGTTGGATCTGCTGCACCGGTTACACGCATTGCCTGATATACATAACCTCTACCTGAAAGTGGATCTCGGATAGCACCGCCTAAGCAGGTAGCCGCGCCACCGAAAGGTTCAATTTCTGTTGGATGGTTGTGTGTTTCATTTTTGAAAAATACGAGCCATTCTTCTTCTTTTCCATCAATTTCTACCGGAACTACAATAGAACAAGCATTGATTTCATCAGATTCTTCCAAATCCTGAAGCTTGCCTTCTTTTTTCAGCTTTCTCATTGCCATTAAAGCTAAATCCATGAGACAAACAAACTTGTCATCTCTGCCCTTAAAAATTTCTTCTCTTGTCTCTAAGTAATTTTTATAGGTTTTTACAATAGGTTCTTTGTAGTAGCCTTCTGCAAATTCTACATTTTTAAGCTCTGTTGAAAAAGTCGTATGACGGCAGTGGTCAGACCAGTAAGTATCTAACACACGAATTTCTGTCATGGATGGATTTCTTTTTTCTTCATTTTTGAAGTAATTCTGAATATGTAAGAAATCCTTAAATGTCATGGCAAGTCCTAAGGAATCGTAAAGCTTTTTAAGGTCTGTCTCTTTCATATCCTTAAAACCATCAAAAATAAGTACATCCGCCGGCTCCTCAAACTCTGTTACTAAAGTTTCCGGTTTTACCATATCTGTTTCTCTGCTGTCTACAGGGTTAATACAGTATGCTTTTATTTTTTCAAATTCTTCATCACTAATGTTTCCTTCAAATACATAGGTAACAGCAGTCTTAATAATCGGATCTTCGTCTTCCTTTAAGAACTTAACGCACTGTACTGCGGAATCGGCTCTCTGGTCAAACTGTCCCGGTAAATATTCTACGCTGAACACCTTTGCTCCTTCAGCCATGTCAAAGTTTTCATGGAATAAAATGTCTACCGGTGGCTCACTAAATACTGTCTTGCAAGCCTTTTCAAAAACTTCCTCTGAAATGTTTTCCACATCATAACGGATAAACACTCTTACTTTAGAAATTCCAGTTATTCCAAGATAACTTGTTACTTCTTCTTTTAGTTCTTTTGCCTTAACAGCAAAATCCTCTTTCTTTTCTACATAGATACGTTTCACGTTAGCCATGATGAATCCTCCGTTGTTTGTTGTTTTCCATTGCTAAAGGTACCCTTCTTTAATAAGAGCACATCTATTTTACAGTATACAAATTTTTCCTTGCTTTTTCAACCAAAATGGAAGTATTTTTCTATATTTTGATAACAGCTCATTACTGTTCACTCGTACCTCATAAACAATAACAATTCGTAGGCTCATTTAAAGTTTTGCTACGCAAAAGAAGCCTGCACACACCCAAATCACGTTCATACGCAACAAAACAGCAAGTGTTTTGTAACTTGCTAAACAGTTACTTATTTTTTCATATCACGCGTTTTTATTCTTTATATGGTGGTTGTCATAACATTTAAGCACAATATCTTGTAGTATTTCTTTTTTTTACTAAATTACTGACTTTTTTCTTGGTTTACACATAATCTTCAAAATTTTGCCATTTTATGTACACTACATCTTGTGTTTTCATGTGTTATTCAATCTATATGTTGGCCTTTACTTCTATTGACTAGTTTAGTCATTGAATTAGGTAACTACTGCTATCCTTTTAGGATAATAACAAATGAACCCCAAAAAATACGATTAGAATGCTGTTATTTTATTTATTTTAAAAAAGATTTTCTTCAATTATTTTTCCTGGAATTTTTATAACTATTCGCAAAACATATTTGTTAATTCTAAATATAATTTTATCTTTTTTGTGGTTCTTATTTTTACATAATATTGTTATAAATTGACTTCATAGCACAATATCTTGTGTTTAACTTGTTATTTTATTTTTGTATAACGTACGCTTTTTATTTTTATGTAAACTTTTGTTATGTGAACTATTTTAAGAAAATTTTATTAGTTACTTTTATGTATGTAGTGAACTATTTGTTTTTATTATTTTCATTTTATTTTTTAGTTACTTTCATTATTAGTTGTAATGTTATTGAATACAAGAAAACCAAAAATAGCCAAAAAAAACAAGGAAAATGGCCTAAAAAAACAGCCTAAAAAAACAGCCTAAAAAACAGCCTGAAAAACAGTCTAAAAAGCAGCTAAAAAAACGGACTGGCGAACAGCAAAAAAAGGCTGAAAAAAACTGGATATTAACCTAAAAAGCAATCTGGACATAGATTAAAAAAGGCTCTAAAGAAATACTGTGAGATTCAGACAAAAAACAGACTCAATAAAAGGGAGAGATAAAAAAAGAAGCCTTTTTTTAAGGCTTCCTTTTCAAATGTAACACTCTGTACTATCCAAATAATTTCTTCTTTATCATAATATTTTTATTCAAAAAAGAACATATGCTCTTTTTCCGTAACCCATATAGGAGCTTTTCTATTTCTTCCTCTTTTGCTGCCTCTACATCCCTTAATTACATGGGGATTTCACAACTGATGACTTTCCTTCTCTTTTTCCATTTTTACTGGCTTCCTCGTGAACCTGCACCACTTTTTCCTTACTTTCCAAAAATACCTCTACCAGAACCGGGTCAAAATCTGTGCCGCTTCCCTTCATAATAATCTCAAAACACTGCTCCAAAGGGAGTGCTTCCCTGTAGCACCGTTTCTCCGATACTGCATCAAATACATCCGCAATTGCCATGATTCTTGCACACAGAGGAATCTCTTTCCCTTTTAACCCATCCGGATAGCCTCCTCCGGCCCATTTTTCGTGATGAAAACGTGCCACCTCATATGCCATCTGCGCATATTGTTCGTTTCCTAAATGTCCGAAGGTTTCAAGGACAATCTCTCCGCCTTTAGCTGCATGAAGCTTCATAGCTTCATATTCTTCTTCCGTCAGCTTTCCGGGCTTTTGCAGAATTACATCAGGCACAGCTATCTTCCCAATGTCATGCATGGGCGCAGCCAAACACAGATTTTTCATATAATCCTTTGTCAGCACTTCTTTGTAATAGCCCCTGCGCCGCAACTCCTCAGCAAGAAGCTTTACATACATGGTGGTTCGCCGGATATGACCACCTGTACTACCATCCTTGTTCTCCACCAGTGTAGCAAAGCCCATAATCATTTCATGGTGATACCAGGAAAGTTCCACCGCAGAAGGATTCTCCTGATTTACAAACGTTCCCACCATAATAATAGTCACGCCTATGCTACTAATCAAGGATTGCGGATAACACATCTGGTATCCGGTAACACAGACAAGCACGGATAAGTAGGTAAAAATACTAATTCTTTTATGCCCCTCTATATATCTCCAGCGTCTGAAAAAGATAAAAATACCAAGCATGCTATATACTGCAACCATCACAAAACAGATATATACGGAAATTCCCATTGAGTAGTTGCTCAGCTGGCCTTTTCGATATTCCAGTTTTGGTATATTCCACACTACCAGAGCGGCATTTACCAGAAACATGCTGTACAGAAGCATTCTCCTGTTTCTTCTTTTCGGTAACCCGGTTGTGATGGAAATCATATAAAGGAACAGCAGGAAAATAAAAAGATCAAGACTTAACAAAAAAAACAGATGCAGCACCATATTCACCGTGCTGTCTACACTTTCCAAATGATTTACCGTATAGGCTGTCAGCCCATCAAATAAAAGCTCTAATATTCCCACTCCCAACAGTCTGTCAAACACAGACCATTTATGCTTATGCCGCAGTCTCCTGCATTCCTTTATGTAGATAAATACCATATACAGGATAATCAGCATGCAGCCTATCTGAAGCTTGCAGTAGTTCATATCATAATACACCTCCCTTATTACGCACATAACGTTCTGTATCTTATTCTTGCGCCTCTTTCTCCGCTTCTTCTCTCTCTAACCTGAAACTCTCAAGTCGCTCATTTAACTGCCTCTCAGTCTTTTTATCCATTTGCATCATCACAAACATGACTACTACAAATATCATAAGGATAGCTAGCAACATAAGAAGAACCATTCTGGGATTACTCCAATAAAACCATTCAAATCTGCTGCCACAACCTAAAACTACGACACATACATAAAAATAATGAATAAATTCCCTTACAATCCATTCTTTTTTTGATACTTCCCGCTCCGGCCAGATAAAATTACCCAGACTGCAAAGTGCTGCCACACTCAAAATCTGCCACAAGATGGCTCCTGTCACCTTCTCCCCCTGCCAGAAAATGGTCATAAATATAGCTGCTGCAAGCAACACTCCTGTTGTAACCAATGCAAAAGTCAAAAGCAGCTCCTTTACTCTTTTCATATGCTCCTCCTTAAATTCCCAGCTTATTTTTCAAAGTTCCCATGTATTGTCTGGAAATAATTACCTTTTCCCCATTTAATAAAGTTGCTTCAAACCGCCCGTTAAAAACGGCTGCCAGACTTTTAATCTTGGAAATATTTAAAATAACGGACTTAGATGCCCTGAAAAAATCCGTTCCTTCAAATTCCTTTTCAATTTCATAGAGCTTTCTTTTTGTTTCATAAACATCTTTGCTTAAATACATAAAAACCTTATTATCCACTGCTTCAAAATAATAAATATCCTTCGGATGAATCATGGTAATAGAGCCATCCTTACTTCCGCTTATTTTCCGTGTTTTCATTTTTACACCATAAATAAGCTGCATTAAGTTGTCGTCCAGATTTCTACAGCGAAGAATCAGTTCTTCCTCTTCATTAGGTCCTATATCTTCTATTCTTATTTTCATACTTTTTATCCTTAGATGCCAGGAACAAATAGCCCTTTTGAAGGTTACTATATAGTCAATTTGTACAATCTGTTCTTGAAAGTGACTTTATGCTATGAAAGTAAGACTCTATTGATTATGGAAGCTTTCGCTGACATAATCAATGTTTAGAAGCTTACTGAAATGTTTAGCATTGCGGAGCTTAAAAGAATGGATTGTACAAATTGACTATTTGAAATTGTGAACAGGGCTATTTGCCCCCGGCATCATCCTTATTTTCTGTCAAATTTCTTCCATGCTATTATCGAGCCGATTATCATTATTATAGCAAATCCCAGTAGAAATGCCACCTGAATTTCCAAAGAAACCACTTCTCCTCCTACTTCTACTGTAATTCCCATATAATTTTTATATTCTGTCACAACCTCTTTTGGTATGCCTGCAAAGGTTTCCTCCAAAGCTCTTTTTGTAAAAATATCCCTCATCATAGCATTTCCATGAAGTACCGGGAGAGCTTTTAATACGTTCTGAACTTTTTCCGGTAAAAATCCCACCGGAAGATAAATTCCACCTACAAAGCCTACTAACGTGCCGATTACAGTACCAAACCCGCTCCATGCGCTATCGCTTTTAACAAACATGCCTACAAAAAATAAAATACAGCTATATAAAAACACATTTAACAAAATCAGACCAATAACTGTAAGTGTTTCTTTTAAATTTAAAATACTTCCACCTTTAAAAAATATATATGCTTCTGCCACTGCCAATGTAAGAATACACATAATCGTCCCAATGAACAGCGCTGAGAAAATATACCCTAATGCAATTTTCACAGGCTTTACAGGTGCCACGTAAAAGCTTTGCAGCCTTTTCTTTTCCTCATCCTGAATCCGTGTACCAATTACAGTTAAAGTAACCATAACCGCATTTACCACTAAAATCCCTGCTACTGTCCACATTTCAATTAGATGCTCTGCATTTTCCATATCTATGTCTGTATTTCTGTCCTCACCATATTCAGAAAGCAAATTTACCACATTGTCCCTGTTCATATTTCCTAAAAAAACTACCATAAGTCCCAATACAATCAACATGGAAAGCATGGAAAAAAATACCGATGATTTATCTCTTAAATACATAAGACTGTTTCGTTTTACCAGTTGTAAAGTTGTTCTCATTTTTATACCTATTCCCTTTCTTGGTTTACATAATTTTTCACATATTTCAGTTTACATAATTCATTTTCCTACTTCACTTACGCTTCCACGTCCAGCAAATTTTTACCGGTCACGTTCAAAAAAACATCGTCAAGCGTTCCCTGCATCACTTCAAATCCCTCTATTTGCCCTTGCAACTGCTGTAAAATAGCAACCGCCTCCAAGGTTCCATGTAAAGGTAAAAGCAGTCTGTTTTCCCTTTTTAACAATTCCCTGTTTTGCTTCTTTAGCTGCAAAATCACATCTTCCCTCTTATCTGCCTTTGGCAGAATGAAAAGACTGTCTTTTGCATAACTTTCTTTTAGGGAAAAAGGTGTGCCATATTCCTTTAATTTTCCTTTATCCAATATGGCAATATGGTTTGCCTTAGCAGCTTCTTCCATATAATGAGTAGTTAAAAATACGGTCATATCCCGCTCTTTTCTAAGTACCTCCATGTTTTCCCATACACTTTTTCTTGTGGCAGGATCAAGGCCTGTGGTTGGCTCGTCCAAAAACAATATTTCCGGAGTGTTCATCAGTGCCCTTGCAATCTCACATTTACGTTTCTGGCCTCCTGACAGCTTCCCAAAAGGTCTTTTAATAATTTCCTTAAGGCTTAATTCTTCAATGACTCTTTCTGCGTTTTCCTTTACCTTTTTTCCGCTTGCTTCGTACAGGCTTCCTCTTACCATAAGATTTTCTAAAACGGTAAGCTTGTCATCTAAGCAGTTGTTCTGATATACAATGCCGATTCTTTTTCTGATTTCCTCAGGCTGTTTCAATACTGAGTACCCACATACCCTTGCGTCGCCTTCTGTTGGTGCAAATAAGGTACATAGCATATTAATAGTAGTGGATTTTCCGGCACCGTTAATACCTAAGAAACCAAAAAGCTCCCCTTTTTTTACACAAAAGCTAATATCGTCTACAGCTTTTATCTGTCCATAATATTTTTTTAGGTGTTCTATTTCAATTACATTTTCTTTAAATTTTACTTCCCTGTTGTTTTCCTTCTTTTCGGTCATTTCCCTTCTTTTGTTTTGTAATTCCTGTTCCATTAAATCTTCTCCCATCTTTCTACTTTCCTGACTATATCTGACTTGTTTTTCTTGTTTTTCACAGTATAAACAGAAAAAAAGAGAGCCTCAATGCCCTCTATGGTAAGATGTAAAAATCCACTATGAAGTTGTAAAAAAACAGGAGCCAAATGCAGTTGGAAAATTATTCACAAAAAATCCTAATGCTACCAACACCAGAACAGCAATGCAACAATACAAACCACTTTCTCCATAAACGCAAGAACGACACCCGTAAAGGGTGCCGCCTCAATTAAAAGGAAAATAATATGAAACATAAAATTAATTATTTGAAAAAATCGCTGAAATTGCGCTTCTTCCATAACTTTTTGTTACTTATTTGTTACTTACAGGTGTATTTCCAAAAAGTATGCTAAGTTGTAAAATCTATCGGTTAATAAAAAAGAAGCTGGCACACGGCCAGCTCCTTACTATGGTTTTAACAACCTTCCCTGTTTTAATAAATTCAACATTTTTGTGTTCTGAGTCCAAGTCCCGGTATAACTTGACTCATTTTTTGTGATGCCATTTTTTACAGCGATTTTCCGCCTAAAAGCCTTGGACGTATCTTTGCATCCGCAAGCTTTCAGAGCTGTTAGGAGTACCCCTTTCCCGGTATATCTTGGATAGTATTCCTGTGTTGTGGCAGAAGTTGCACTGGTGCATTTTTTAAGAAACAGAGCTCTCTCTGCTTTTCTACGTCTGGTAAGTCCGGCTAAAACTTTTCCTCCTGCTTTGTTATAAAGAAGTATCTTTTCCGCAATCACCGCTTTGCTTCTTGTGCCGGATGCGGTCAGCTTGTCAATGCTCCCTAAATTGTAAGAAAAAGAAACCATAGCGTCAAATTCGTTTTGATTCCACTTATAAGTTGTATTATATTTCATGACTTTTGCTTCGTATTTTTGTAGGTCCTCTTTCAAAAAATCATCTGCCTGCTGTTGCGTGATAACTTGTCCCATTTTTACTCCTGCAGTATGGCCATATCCAATGGTTGGGATTCCGGCAGGGCACCGATATGCTTTTAACCGGCACCCTTCAAATTGTTTGATTAAGTTTATTCCATTATCCGATGTTTTCATTTGCTCTCCTCCTACTTATCTTCTTTTGGCGCTTCGTATGTAAGTGCAGTCCTGCTGTCTGACACTCCAGTAGTGGTAGGATCCGTTATTACTCCTACAATAGCAAGAACTACAAAGGTTGCTTCTACTACATTAACCAATCTGCTTCCTAAAGCTGATAAGTCAATTTTGACTCCAAATACTGCTGCCACTGCCTGCACAAGCAGGATAAGTGCCGGTATCAGGGTAATCCAAAATGTTTTGTTTTTAATACGTACTTTCCAGTTAATCATGTTCTTTTTCCTCCCTTAGATAAAATTGATAATTGCTGCTACTATAGCTCCGCCTAATGCAGTTGCCAGCGAGCCCAACATACCGGATTTTAAAGTGTCCCAGTTTTTCTTTGGGACCTCTTCTAAAGCTTCCAGCCGTTCGCCCTGCTTCTTCTGCTCCTTCAACATATTTTCCATGCTGAGAGCCATCTTCTCCACAGACAAGGTTAGAGCCTGTGTTTGTCGAATACTTTCTTCGAGCAAAGCAATCCGTCTGTTTTGTCGGCAGTCTTCTTCTTCCATCCGTTTGACAAACTCTTCATGTTCACCTCTTGATATGTAGTTATCCATAGTTCTTTCCTCCTTTCCTGTAAGTTAATCCATTGCTCCATAAATATCTACTCTATAGTCACTTGGTACTTTTGGATTTGTTCCACCAGCATCAATACTTAACAAAAATTCCACATCACCATCAGATATATATACAACACCGCTAAAAAAACTCACGATAGAAGTATAACTGCTATTTAAACCCATTACTGGCGGTATATGCTTCATAACTGGCTCATTTGCAGGCTTTATAATGTTCATAATATCCACATCGTGCTCACTATAATCGTATGTTTGAGTGGCTCTTAAATTAAACATATATCTATCAAACCCAAGCTGTCCTACTTTTGCTCTATATTCTGGTCCAAGTTCTGCATAATTTGCTAAATCTACAGTTTTTAAATATTTAAACCCTGTAAACTCTTCTTTTTTAACATATGTATCATCATGGTTGTGTGTTTTCAGTGAAAAAACATTTTTCAAACTAGCAAACATACCTCTTATTTGGCTTGTAGCATTTTTCAAACCATTTACTAAACTACCACCATTCTCTTGACTAAAATATACATTACCGTCTGGGTCTATATCTTGAATGTCTGTGTATGATACATTTGTATCTCCATTTGCACCAACTGCACCGCCTACCACTGTGTCAGTTTCTTTTAGACTTTCATTTAAGCTTTCAATGCTTTCATTAGCACTATCAACCTTTTCATGCAAAGCACTTACAACCTCTCCATTGTCTGTAGCCTTGTAATACGTTGTTTCGGTTTCGCCATCACAAATAATATTAGTGACAGGCTCAAAAGTTCTAAGGTTTTTGAATTGCTCTAATTCTTCGGCTGTGAGTTCGATTTCTGTTGGTGTGGCAAGTTCGTATACTACTGTGATAGGGTTTTCAGCAAGCCATGCTTTCCATTCGGCTATATCGGATATTTGCGAACCGTCAGAAATCCATAAATGAATGGCGGCATTAGATACAGTAATATTGCCTATAGCAAAATCCGAACCATATGTTGCATATTTTAAATGTGAACAAAATAGTTCTTTTGTTATATTATCTTTTATTTTTGGTCTACAAGCAGTATCAAAATCTGTAAATAACATATAAAAGTCGCCTGTTTGTGCATCACTTTTATTCCACACTTCATCATCCGAACCATCAAAAACAGCACCACACATACTCCTATGCAACACACCACTACCATTTGCCCTATATTTGATATAATCTCCCTCGTATAATGGCTCTGACAAGGATAATTCTGCGGTTGTTTCGGTGTAGGGTTCAAATTCATCTGCTGTGATAACACCCTCGAAAATACCGCATTGCTCATAATATAATGTTGTCGAATCCATTTGAGAGTAACCATAACTAAAGCTTTCCACAGTCTTGCCAGTGTCACTTGTTACAACAATAGTGAACTCATTTTCGTTTGTTGCTCTTAAATCTGTTGAACTACCATCAGTATAACGGATATAAAGATTCGTGGTGTATATTCCAATCTGTATGCCTAAATCACTATGTATGCCATTTAAAACTAATGTGTATTGAGTGTTTTCCTTGAAATTTGAAAACAAAATGCGCTTTTCTTTATCTTGATAGTTTGTGTTTTGTTTAAAAGTCACAGTTTTAGCGCTCTCGTCCAACATCACTTCCGTACTACCACTATCTACGATTGCTTGTGCCAACGTTAAACCGCCAAACAAATTCTTCCCACAAGTCTTAACAGCAACCTTGTAGCTACCGTCCTCTTGCAAATCTCCCAAACTCTCAATCTCAACTGGTGAATCGGGTGTTGGTGTTCCGTCTTGCACTGTGTAGCCTTTGATTATTTGGGATATGATTGGTGCGTCTGTGCTGTCGGTGGCGGTTGGGTTTGTGCCAGTAATGGTATTGGAAATAACGATAGATTTATCGGGGTCTGCTATCTTTTCCACTTCTTCTTTTGTGGCATAAGTTTCCGCTATGATATTTCCATTGGCATCCTGCGTTGCTTTTTCTGCTGTTTCTGCTGATTCTGCGGTTCCGGCAGTAGCGGCATATTTTACACTTTTGTCTGCGTCTGCCGTATTTTCTACTTTATCAAGTCCCACCTGCTTTTTAGTTACACTATGAGGATTATTAACATTAGCCAAATGACTGATTAAGCTATTAACCGCTTTTGCAATTTTGCCAAATGCTACTGACAACTTTTCTCCGCTTTTCAACGCAGCATTACTGGTAGCTATAGTATAGGTTGGAGTTTGATTATTTGTTGCTACATTCGGTACATTTCCTAGTCCGACCTGTTCTGCAGTTACTTCATGGGGATTATCAGCCTGCATATGCTTAATTAGGCTTTCATAAATAGCGATATTACTTATCTCATCTTCTACCAAAAACATTGGCTCTAAGGTTGGTGTTACTCCATCTAGCGATACTCGATACAACGGGAATTCATCTAAATGCACTTCCAGGTCCAGCACATCGCCTTCTGTGTATTCCGGGTCGACCGCCTCTGTTTCGGATGCTACACCTTTTTTTACTACAATGCTTGCAGATTCCAATTGTGTCTGAATATTTCGCTCGTACCGGATGCAGATTAAATCATTTCTGAATACTCCCGGAAGACCATTTTCAACATTTACTTCTACATATTTGTCGCGGTCAATGCGGATGAACATTCCATTGTCATAAAATACACCGGATGCAATTCTGACAGTGTTACTATCTTTTAACGTTGCTTCAAAAGAATCGTCAATATTTAAAACCTTTCTTCCAACACCAAACATCAGGGCATTTTCTGTCCGTGCATCATCTGATGTAACATGTATTTTGCCTCTTTCTCCCTCAATCAAATTAATCTCGTAACTCATATTATCACTCTCCTACTTCATATTCCACAGTTTCTGTTGTATCTGTGATTTTTACAATTTTCTTGGTAATCGGCATCCAAACCGATAACCCAGTTACATTCTCCTTCGCACCAATTACATCATTGATGTCATAAATATTCTCTAATTCTAGAGAAATATCTATTGTGTCGCTATTTAGCTTCTTTTGCAGATATTCAATACCCTTTTCTACCATAGACGCATAATGATCGAGATATTGCCTGTAAAAAATACTATTTTTCCACTCAGGCGCCACCATTCTTTCAACCTCAGTGTAATAGGTATTAGTTGCCCATGTAGGACTTGTTACCTTTGTTTTTGTATAGTAGGTATTAGAAGCCCATTCGGGAGCTACATAATTCTGTACAATTGAATAATAAGTAGCTTTTTTCCATTTTGGTGCTACCTGAATGGATATTTGTGTGTATCTTGGATATTTTCCCCAATGAGGTGCATATGCACCGTAAACTGGTTTTACAGAATTGTACGACGGTACAACATATTCTGTTTTTTTCGTATAATATTTTTTCTTTTTCCACGTTGGTGCTTTATCCCCCGTAACCTCTTTGTATTCTTTTTCAGCCTTATAATAATAATTTGAATAATTACTTGCCCAGTCACTTGGCTTTTCTGTTTGCAAAACGTAATAATCCTTATTTACTGCTGATATTTGTTGATAGTACACTGTGGTCCCGTCATTGATTCTTCGGTAATAATTCATGTACTTCGTATTCCAGTTTTTGGGTTTCTTCGTTTCCTGCTCATAACGTGGTTCTTGCTGTACATACTCGCCGGTAAATCTACTTTTCTTAAAATATTTTTGGTAATTTGTATTCCAGTCTGATGGTGGTTCGGTTTGTTGAATATATATTTTTTGCGTCACTCCTGACACTCTGCCATATGAAGTGATAACACCATCTGATGTGTCCACATAATAATTTCCATAGTTTTTATCCCAGTCGTTTGGTATCTGCTTTTGCAAAACGTAGTCTTCAGCTACAGCCTCTTTCACTTCTCTGTATTTTGTCACATAGGCACCATTATCATAGGTTTCATACTTCGTATAATATGCATAATAATTACTTGTCCAATCATTTGGCTTGACCGTCTGCAAAGTATAAACATAATATGACTCAAATTCAGGATGCTCATATACCACATTTCCTTCATCATCTACCCCATTTTGAATAAAATAACTCTTAAACTTCTCATTCCAGTCTGATGGTGCTATTGTCTGTAATTCATATACCTTCTTTTTTTCTGCCTTTATCTGTTTGAATTTACTTTCTTCATCCAAAGTATAAATGTCTGCAAATCTTTCATTCCAAGTATCTGCGTCGATGTTCCAGTCGGTTGGCATTGCATTTAAGAGTACATAATTTTTAACCGCCTGCACGCTGCCCATATCAAGCATTTCCGCGACTTCATCCTTGCCAAATAACTTCTGATTCTGTTTTGTAAGAATATAATCAGAATCCATGATAGGCACATCTTTGGTCGCATAGGCCTGCAATCCTTTGTATTCATTACAGAATAAATGAATGGTATACAGTTCATTAGCTTCTCCAAGGCCTATACATAATAAGTGATTCAGCGGTCTATAATCTTTTTTGCAGGTAAAATACACTTGTGAGCTATCAAATTCCTCATCCTGCGAGTAATCAATGTATGGTTCTGCAGATAATACAACTCTATCATTTTTGTACTCCATCATCAGCTTGCCACCGGCTTCAAACAGCATCTGTCGAATACCGGTGTAACCTTTTGCATATCTGATTTTATAATTTGCAATAGTTACCGAGCTTTGTTCCTCGGATACTGCAAATAAATCTGTAAGCCCCCATATTTCTATTTGCTCCCTCAGTACTTCATGTGCCTCTCCACTAAGTAGCAAATAGTCATTATTCCCTATCGGTTCAAATATCTTGCCTTCCAAAATGCCATGCCATGTCCGACCCAAATAACAAATACGGTCATTTATGTTTGATGCTTCGATTTTATCAACGATTCCTCCATATTCAGAGCCTTCCATGTACAAGATATATCCCTCTTCCAGACAATGCTCATCTAAGTCGATAGTAAGTGTAAAACTGTTTTCATCTTTTCCATACGCAAGATCCATTTCGTAATTTTTCATAACGCCTTGGTCTACTCTGTCTGCGTTCTGATATATCAGGTCCATTTTGGTTCACCTCTCTCATCCAGGATAGAAATGTCAAAATCAAAATTGCTTTCCCAAGAAACCGGATTAATACCTTGCAAGATTTTTTCAAAAATATAATGTTCTTTATTTCGCTTGGCAAAATCATTAATTCGTGTTCCATCGTTTAGTACTCTTGTTATCTTCCGGTTTCTGCTATCAATAACAAGATAGTCTCCAATATTTAAATCCGTATGTACCATGTAGATATTTTCCCCTATGGTAATTGCAGGCTCTGCACATGGCCCGTAGATAGTCAGAACAAAATCGCTTGGATAGAAAGACGTATTGTTGACGGTCTGAAAAGCGGACATATAATCGTGCTTAAAATCATATGGATAATCAATACCTTTTACATCAGTTCCTGTAACCTGTCTGTTTCGATAGTTGGTGATAGTCTCCTTTACCCAATTTACAAGGTCTGTGACTACTGTGAATGTGACTGTGGTTTGCTTTACATTCAAATATTTCTTAGGCTTTTCGCCTTTATAGAAATAACATTGTAAGTAATATCTCCCACAATATAATCTGCCAGGGCTTCCAATTGCACAGTCATAATCTAAAACCTCATACAGCTGTGCAATGTTCTGATAATATTCTTCTGACGTCACTCCATACACAACTACCTTTAATGTAGCCGTCTTTGTGGTCTTTTGAATATTCTTTACCCGGTTGTTTCGTTTTGTTTCGTACCTCCATTCATAGTCAAACAAGCTGGTTTCTGACAGCATCTTAAAGGGATATCTGTCTAAATATATTTTTTCGTTTTTTGAATTGACGTAGTAAATCTCCATCAGTTATACCCTCCTTACTGCCCCGATAATACACATTAACCATAACTTACTACCTTTCTGACAACACGACCGAATTCTCTTTCTCCAATCTGTATTGTCAGACCGGATTTTTCTAATGAATTAGCAAGCGCATCCCCCAACTTTCCATAATTTACTGAAAGCGCCTGTGCCTGAGCTTTAGCAGTAAAGCTTGTCTGCAAATTACCCCATGTATGACTTAAGGAATCCTCTATCATTCCCATAGGGTCCTCTTCCTCAAATCCTACAAATACACCCTGTGCAAGATATTTACCTACCTCATCACGCATAAGTGTAGATGGAGAATGAATTCCAAATTTCTTTTTTATCCATGCAAGTACATTGTCTACCCAGCCGCTTAGTTTTCCGCATATCCAGTCATAACCATTTGAAATACCTTGCCAGATACCTTCTACCGCATAAGTTCCAACATCTACAAGACCAGCAAACCCCTGAAGAAAATATTCCTTAGTACTCTCCGTTGCTTTTTTTGCACTTTCCAGTAATTCCGGAAGGCTCTCCATTATTCCATTGACAAGACTGTCTATCAGTGCTTGGGCTGCCACTACTAATTTTCCTGCGTTATTAATAATTTCAGTCGTTAATTTTGCAAGAATTAGCGGTACTTTTTCGATAAGTTTAGGCAATGCTGCGATTAGTCCTTCTGCCAGCCCCTCAATAAGAGCGATAGCTGCGTCGATTAAAAGGTCTATGTTATCAATTAGTGTTTCCACTACTTGTAGAACAATATCCACCACTGCCGGTATCAGCTCCGGTAACGCATCTGCCAGCCCCAAAGACAATTCAAGTATCATCTGTGCGGCTGCTTCTATTAATTGTGGCAACGCCCCGGCAATTCCGAGAACCAGTTGAAGAATGATTTGTCCACCCATCCTAATAATTTCCGGCAAACAACTGGTAATACTTTCTCCGATACTGCTAAATGCAATACTGATATTCTCCATAATTAGTGGCATATTCTCCACTATTCCGGACAAGATGGAAGAAATCATTTCCATTCCTATCCGAATAAATTCCGGAAAGGTTTCAACGAAACCTTCCATGAGCATTCCGGCTATCTCAAATAAAGACTCTGTTAGTGTGGAAAGGTTAGTACTGATACCCTCCATTAAATAGCTTATAATATTTATCCCGGACTGGACCAGATTAGGAAGAACACTGTCAATTATCTCCGGAATCCTATCCATGATAACCGGGAAAAGCGATTCTATCAGGCTTCCAACCCCATTTATGGCTACTTCTACTCTTGGCAGAATATTCTCGGCAGCTACCGCTACGCTATCCACAAAATCATCTACGTAAGTATCAAATTCTGCATTTTCATCAGCAACTGCAGTAAGCAGGTTAGACCAGGAAGCACTTACCATACTGAGACTTCCTGATATGGTCGAGCTGGCTTCTTTGGCTGTTGTTCCGGTTATACCAAGCTCATCCTGTATAACATGAATCGCGGAATAAACATCGCTCAAATTGTTGATGTCGTATTTAATACCGGTAAGCTTTTCAGCATCTTCCAGCAGGCGCGCCATTTCCTCTTTTGTACCACCATAACCAAGCTTCAGGTTATCAAGCATGGTGTAATTCTGCTTTGCAAATCCCTGATAAGCATTTTGAATGAGCTCCATGCTGGTACCCATTTTGTTTGCATTATCTGCCATATCAATGACTGCTTGGTCTGCTGCCTCTGCTGCTTCAAGCTCACTATCACAGCTTTGCTTTAAGGAAGCTGCAAAGCTGGTGATGGTTTCCATGTACTCATTTTCAGAAAGCCCTGCAGTTTTATACCCTTCTGCAGCATTTTTAAATACTTCTCCCTGTGCTTCCATCAGGGCATTGTATTCTTCCTGTACTTCCGCTACTGATTTTCCTACCGTATCAGCGTATTCTTCTACAGATTGTCCACCTGCTCCAAAAAGGGTCTCAACGCCACCAGCCAACTGTTCATAATCCGCATAGGATTTAACTGCTGCCGTTCCGAGAGCTGTTACTCCGGTTGCTGCTGCCCCTACTCCGGCGGTAAAGACTTTCAGACCGGTACCTGCTACGTTCCCAAGTGTGGAGCTTAAGCCTTGTATGCCGCTTACAATCCCTTTACTATCCAGTTTTGTATCAAAAATTAAGCTTCCATCAGCCCTTCGTTATTCCCTCACTTAATAAAATAAATCACTAAATTTCTGTATTTCTTCTTCATCCTCCGGCTCGACTCTTTCAATTCGCCATGCATACTTCAACTTCTCATACTGGTCCGATACGTCTTTAGTTTTCGTATAGCACCTGTAGGACATTATTTCTGCAAGTTTGCTACTGCCATTTAAGCCTTTAAACAATGCTAAGAATTTGTACCAGTGCAATTCTTCAATTTCCATTAAATCTATGCCATACTGTCCTAAAAAGGCAGCATATATGTAATCAGCGTCTAACTCATAATCAAATACGATTTCACCAGAACCGCCTGTGCTTCTTGGAAGTGGCGAATACGGTCTGCTGAAGGTTAGTAAATTCTCCAAAGATACTCTGTCAGGTATCTCATTTTTAAAAAGATACGATACATCCATCTTCTGACCTTTTTTTAACTTCCCTACTTCTATTTCAAACCGCATCCAGAGTCTGAAGTCTGTGTATATAGAATAAGCCCTGCCATCTATCTCAATGACATTTGGCAAGGCTTTTTTTGTCAAGTCCATCATTTTTTCATCATCTCTGCGTTTGAAACTGCTTGTGCCGCTTTCGTTACAGAGATAAGCTTTTCAATCGGGAGACTTTCAATTTTTTCTCTGTTCTTCTCCATAGAGTAGTCAGCTACCGGCTTGTCATAGGCATCTACTACCTTTCTCACTGCCAGTGTAAGCTCTGACAAATCAATCTCTGACAGGTCTTCGCTGCCAAACATTTCTGCTGCATTATCCTCTCCCACCAGTTCCTTCATAAAATCGTGAAGCTTCTGGTATTTCTGTCTTACGGTATATCCTTTTACCGAATCCACCTTTAAAACACTATCCAGTTTTTCTGCTAAGGCCAATGTTTTCTTTGGCAGGTCATAGCTTCTGTTATTAACAATAATTGTATATACCATTCTTTACATCCTCCTGTTACTCTGTTCCTGTAAATGTCGGTTTCCCGTCTGTTATAGTGACTGTGCCACGTGTGATTTTGTTGATGTTGAAGCTGAAATAAATCTTTTCTTCTACAGTATTAAGATGTTCCAAAGTTAAAGTAGAAGTCGTACTCCATGCTCTAAATTCCGGTGCGTCATCCGTACCCTGATTACCGGCAAAAACAATAAGAAGGTTCTTTTTTACATCTTCGCCTGTTGGAAGGTTGTAGAACATATCATACAAATAATCAAAAGCCGCATCTCCTTTATTACACTGCAGTTCCTGTGCTAATGACGGCTTATAGGATATTACTTCCGTGGTTGGCATCTCATCCTCAATAAAATCATTTTCCTCTGTCTGCGCATTTACTAATAAATCAAATATTGTAGATTTACCAATCCTTGCCCACTGCGGCGTGTCTGTATCTTTGATATTCAAAAATGGAATTGTTTTAAATTTTTTCAGTCTTTCCCTTTATAAAACCTCTCTTTCTCGTGAATAAGTTATAGATAACGACATCTGATACATTGTGTTCTGTTCATCTGCTTCCATTGGATATGGACAGCCTGTTACTGTAATATCTGTTACTCTTCTGTTTTTATCTATGTCCGGATAATGATAATTAATTTTATAATCATCCAGTTTATATGTTAAATCTTCAAGGACTTCGTCCGCTTCTTTTCTTTCGCTGTCAGATAAAGAATCGAGCCTTGCCAAGAACTGGTAGTATTCTGTAATCTGATAGCTTGGGTCAATGTTTTCTTTTACATCTCGTGTAGGAGATTTGAAAAGACCGTACTGGTCCGAGCCATCTTTTACGTGATTGGTCTCTATTTCGATTCCACATACTTCTTTTAAAAAATCTACTATGTATTTTGAAATAGTCATGTTATCCTCCCATTTGTTGTTTGATTATTCTTTGGGCACCTTTTAAAATTTGCTCTCTATTTTCGGAAACCATCCTTTTAAACCAGTAATTCCCACGTTTGGGAGCTTCTTTAAACTTAGCAGGCATATAATACCAACGCCTAGCATATGGAGTCCGATACTTTACTTCTCCGCTTCCGATTTGTGTGTTTAATATCCCACTTTCAATCAATATGTTAGCATCTTGTGGAACATTGTCTTCGCAACGTCTCAAACATTCTGTATCAACAAATTCTTGAGCGGAATTTAATGTTTTCGATAATTTAGGACCGAATTCCGGATTCCATCTAATTCCAAACGTTATCTTTCCATTTTCTAACTTGGTTTCGTAAAACTCCCCTTTTGGGGTCGTATATTCATGTATTCCAGCCCTTACGCAACCACCACCTTAATATTCTTTAAAAACTCCCGGTTTGTGTTATCATTAACCGACTTGATGAGACCTGATTTTGGGTATTTTTTCATTAGGTCGGAAATACGTTTACCTTTTACACCCTCCACAACGTCCTCAACAGCCCCAAATACGATACAATCTTCTTCATTTGATGTATTTAGCAGTAAGCCTTCATAAGTGCCTTCCGGGAAGGTAATAGAAGCGTAGCGGGCTATACTGATTTTACCGTTGTTATTTTGTTTCTCCGTTTTATCTGTCCATTGCACTCCATCCACAACAGTTCTGCTCCAGTTGGTATCTGTTATTTTGTTGTAGATTGTGACTGTATCGTTAAATGGTTCCCTCAGTATGCACCTACCAATCCTGTTCCGCTCAACCAGTTCTTGATTGAACTCTGCAATTCGCTTCTTAGCTGTTCTTCTGTCTGTACTACATAACTGACGGAATATCCATCATTATTGACGGAAGAAACTCCTTTTCCTTTGCCTGACTTATTATCTTCGGTCATTTTATCAATGACATTACAGATACAGTCCTTTAACTGCTCATATCCAAAAGTATCTTCCGTGATATTAGCCCAACGGATGGGACCAATCACGCGCATTACTTCTTTTTCTGCCAGGCACTCCGCTTTATTAAATTCTGCTTCCGGAACCTTTGAGAAAAGGGAGCTGTAATACTCCCAATCTACAATCTGTGGCATTTACAAACTCCCCTCCATTCCTATTTCTCTGTTGCTGCTTCTTTCTTTTCTTCAGACTTTGAGGGCTTAGCTGCTTTCTCCTGTTTTGCAAGCTTCGCCTCTAACTCCTCAATTTGCTTGTCTCTGGCTTCGGCATATGCTATGGCCTCGGCAAGCTTCGCCTCTAACTCACTATTTGCTTTTTTTAACTCATCCAGTTCATTGGATTTCTTTTTAGCACCTACTCCTACTGTTCTCATATGCTACCTCCTACGCTTTACTGTTCAAATAAATACCGGCACGTTTGTTAGCATATCCGTCCACGATACCATATTTGCGATATTTAACAATATCTGCATCTGCATTCGAATTGGATGCTGCCGGAATAATATTACTAACTGTGTGTTTATCAAATTTGATGATTGCCGGCTTATGTACAATCATAAAGTTGATGTCCGCACCAGATTCTGCTTTCTGATAATGACCTGCTTCCTCACCGGGAGTTTTGCCGTCCAGCATGTCAATTGCAGTGTAGAATCTTGCTTGAGGTACGACCTTCTTAATTGCGAACTTGCCGAGAATTTCTCTTGATTTGGTGGTATCCAGTGCCATTACGCTATTCAACATGGTAGCTGTAGCGTAAAGAATACGGTTTTCCTGTGGAACTTCGTCCTCATCCATCTTAGACCATGCAGTGAGCAATGCGTCTAAAAACTGTATCGCATTTTCAATTGTTCCAGTAGCCTTAGAAATGTTCTCTAATGCGGCTAATGTCGCAAAAGTAAAAGCGTCTGCTTCTGGTGCAACCTTCTCACGCATAAGGGTAGCCCCAGCCATTCCAAATGCTAAGTTTCTGGATTCCTCATTATCCATTACATCTACAGAGATTCTTGTGCCTCTGTCATAATTAAACGTGGCTGTCTTCCATTTCAGGTCAACTGCTCCTGTGGTATATCCGGTGTTACGATCATACTCTCCCAGACCGCTTACTGTAATCTGCGGATAAATAATCTCATTTGCATTAGCACCTGCTCGTGACAGTTTTGGATCTGATGTTAAATCCGCTGTTACTGAAGCGCTTCTGTACACCTCATCTAACAGACTTGTGTAATTTTTAGCTAAAGCAATTGTATTAGACATTTATTTTTCCTCCTATTTCTGTTCTTGTACCGGTGGCAATCCCATTGCTGCACGCATAGCAGCATCGTCACTTTGATTTCCACCTTTTTTTACGGCTCCAATTGGATTGCCCTCTCCGACTTCATCCGGTTCAGGTTCTCCAAATAACATTTTACTATCCTCTGCCTCTGATAAGGTTCTAAGTGCTGCGGCTATATCCTCTTTCTGGTTCTTTGAAGCCTTTAAGGTCTCCATGTCAAGCAAAGCGGTAATTGCTTTTGCATTTTTGCCTTTTGCAGAAGAAATTGCATCTTTCAGAATGTCGTTGAAATCACGCTCTGCAATCTTATTGTCATAATCCTGTTTTATTGTCTCTTTCTCTTTTTCTAAATCAGAAATGCGTTGATTTAGAGCAGTCACATCCACATCTTTGAAGCCTTCCAAGTCTTTTTTCAAATTTTCAATAGCAATATCGTTTGCCTTGATAGTATCATTTGCCTTATTCAGCTTCTCGGTTTGGTTGTCGTAGTCTGTTACGGTCTTATAATTATCTAGAACCACTTTCTCAAATTCTTTCTTTTTGTCTTCCGGCACTTCAAGACCGTACTCTTTCATGATTTCAAATATATTCTTCATAATGTCCTCCTAAAATAATTTATTTAATCGCACTTTCTGCGATATGGGAATTGCGGATGAGGGAATTGAGCCCCCACTATCAGCTAAGGAGACTGACGTGCTACCATTACACTAATCCGCCTGAGACCGCCTCTAGGATTTGACGGTCAATTTAAGGAAACTAGGAATATGAACATTGGTTTATGTTGGATAACAGCCAAATAAAAAGGAGCTAGCATGCAAAAAATTTTTACATACCAGCTCCTATTAGCTCTAACATCATGCCACTTCATGATGCGACTATATTCTTTTTAACCTCATAGACAACCAGGGTACCGTCTTTCTTTCGTTTTACCTCTGCGTTGCCGCCTCGATTGACTATTTTCCAAATAGCCTCCATGACTTTTTTATCAGCCGTCTCCATACTTATTCCCCTGTTCATGCTCACATTATAAATCACAAGTAAATAATTTGCAAGAATAAAATTACTCTTTCTTCATATCGCTAACCATACTAAAAAAGCACCTATGAATTCTTTGCAAAATAAGGTTTTATATCAATGTCGCTCTCAACATACACCTCATTTGTATACATGCTGTTTTTGACTGTTACTTTGTGTTTTCCAAATGTATAAGACTGTATTTTTGAACCGTCTACATCTTCTATAAGTGTCCCTTTCTCCAAAGGGTTCAGATACTTTTCAATTGCCATACACTGTTTCTGAAAAATATTTTCATCTGCTACATTACAAATAGGGTAGGTAAACACTATCATCACTCCAATCCTAACGAATTATCAACTTTTTTATTTGTTTTCCCAGACGTACTTATTGTATCTCTTAATGCTTCTTCACGTGTCATACCTTTTCTCTCCATTTTGTCCTTCACCAAATCTTCAAACTCAACATTAGGATGATCTCTATCCAATGATTTTCTCTTTTCCTGGTCTCTCATTAATTCTCTTGCTTGTGTTCTATAGGTATTTCGCAATTCACATGCTTGTTTTGCCTGTTCTTCTATCGGCAATGTTTTATCGATAATGTTTATAATATCTGCATCCTTTGCTTTATACCATATTCGAACATCTAAATTTGATAGGGAATACCTCAATTCCTTAATATCTTCATAAGCTGCTTTCAAAAACTTTGATTTGGTAATGCGAAAATTATCGTTTCCTATAACTGGCTCTTTCGGTGTTGATTTAATTATATCATGGCTGTTTGATTTTACAAGCGAATTATAGTACTTCGTAGCTTTTGTCCTACTCAAATTACTTGTTCCACTTGGCATCCTAAGCCTGTTATCTTTTACTCTTAGCCCTGCTGCCTTGCTGAATGCCCTGTAATCCGACATCTGCTTTTTTAGCTTTGCCTTTAGCTGGGTTGTATCCCCACCCAAATTCCTCTGTGCTTCCAGCTCCCTTTTGGTGGCTCTGATATTGCGCTCCATTCTTCTCTGTTGTTGGTTAGTCTGGTAATAGGTGTATTCTTTTCCATTTATCGTTTTTGGCGGTGGCTCCTGAATATCATCCGGGATAACGCTGGCACCTTCCCAGAACGGGTAAAAGTCATGAGTACAGTTTACACCTTTTAATCCTCCTGCTGTTCCATAGCCTGTTTCTTTAAAAAAATCAGGATACTTTTTATTTTTTCCGGAATAGGAAAAAACTTTATTCTGCCAAGGTACATGTTCCGGTCTGCTGCCCATGTGCTGTGATGTGATAACAAGGTCCTGTCCTGACTGTTTCAGGTTTTCTTCCATGATTTTGCCGGATAGCTGGCTTAAGCCTGTTCTTACACACATTCTGGCCGCTGTATCTAACTGATATGTTCTTCCACTGGCATAATCAATAGCCCTTAATCCGCTTTGAGCAAGTCTGTGTATACAGTCATTTACTGCCTGATCATAGGAGAATGTTCCGGTTGCTACTTTTAGCAGTGCCAAATCCAACTCTCGCTGATAGGCATTCATTACTCCGGTTGTTCCTAACAGTGTGTTTTTGAAGCCGGTTGTTTTTGTAAGGTTTTTAAGTGCGCCCGCTGTCTGTGCTTGGAAAGCTTTTATTAACTTGCTCAGGCTGTTTGGCTTCGTTAAATCTTCTCCGTACTGCTGCCACATGGAAAGGTCATTATTCCATGCCATATTGCCGGCTTCCGCTATCAGAGTTTTTCCTGCTTCCTTTGCTTCTTTTACTGTTTCTTCAATAATTTTCTGTATCTCGGCTTTGTGCGCTTTTGTATTCTCTGCAACTGCCTTCTGATAGCCTGCATCCGCATTTAGTTTTTTCATTACTTCCGCCTGTATTTTTGCTGTGGAATATCCCTGTTCATGCATGGATTTAGCCATAAGCTCGGCAGTTTCGGTATAACGTCCTGTCTTTTTTACTCTGCGGGCAATATCAGCGATAACTTCATCTTCCATCTGCTGGTAAAGTCCTGTTATATATTTATCGATTAAAATATCCATTTGTGCTTCTGATAAAGCCCTTATATCACCACCCTTAATTAATCTTCTAAATCATCTATTGGCTCTTCGCGCATCTTGCCCTCGTTGATATATTTCTCTGCTTCCTCATCGGACAAATTGTACTTTGTTTTAATATACATAAAGGTCAGCCATGGAATCTCTTGAAATGTAACTGCATCTGCACGCATGCTCTCCAGCTTTGTTTGTTTATCTTCAACATAGGAATCATCAAATTCTATGGACAGTTCTTCTTCTGTATTGTAATTTGTTCCCTGAAACTGGTTTGAAAACCACATGGCTGCATGAATTATATCGCTAATGTAATCTGTAGCATTCTTTCGTTGTTTGTTCAGCTCCTGCATGGCATCCTGACGTGCGCCAATATATTCTGTTGCTGTCTTTATCTGTCCGTTTTCAAATGTGTACTTTTTAGTGCCATATCCAAAGGTTAGCGATATTAACGAAAGCACCAACTCAAAGGCTTTTGTTATCTCATCCACCCTGATTTCCGGATTATATTCCTGTATGAGAGATTTTTCTGTAGGTAGTTTTTCTCCCAACAGAATAAATATTTCTTTTTGTTCCGGTGTTAGCTCTGGTTTTCCGTCCTTACTTTTAATCGAGCAAAGTGCTTCATTGAGTAACACTATTTTATCTGCCTTTGAAAGGTCCGAAAATAGCACGTTATAACACAAATCTAATGCCTTAAACATTGGAATCACATTATAAATCTTTGGCAGTCCGTATCCCTCCATATTATCAAGGTTATTTACTTCTGCATTCGTCATTATGGAGAATGGTTTTACCTCTCCCAACTGGATGGAACTTGATTCGGAATCTATCTGTCGCCCATGCTCGTCAAAATATATCGTTTCTGCTTTGTATTTACCCTCTTTTTGCGTGAAAATAACAAGAGTGGTCTTATCCTTTCCCTTAACCTTATTTGTGGCACAAAAGGCGCATTCTGTAACAAGGCTGTTCTCTACAGTCAGTGGTATTATACAATCTGCTTCCACGTAGTTAATGCGTATATCTCCGCCTCTGACTTTTACGCGTTTTGTATCCGGATATTCCAGATACTTGGCATTTTGTAGGTAAATATATGCACCTACTGTTCCGGTTGCTGATGTTTTCTCCAGCTGTTCCCGATAGCGTACATTAAAACGGTTCTTTTGCAGAAGCTTATCAATAAACTCCTGTGAAGCAGATTCTTGTACCGGTGCAACTGATACGATTTCGCACAAATTAGCATCGTCAGCGCAGCATCTTTTCGCAAAGTTCATCTGGCTTAACTCATATTCCACATTATTGAGATTTTTTCTTCTGTGAAAATCTTCGTCCACTCTGTTAGAATACCAGTTATCGCATTTCTGAATAATGGCCAGAGCATCTCCATTTACTGCATATCCTAATTTGTTTAAATAGACTTTCGCACATTCTTTCCTTCTTATCCTCTCCTATCTGTTTAAATCAATAAATTCTATGAAATCCAGTAGGGTATAGCAGAACGCATCCCACCAGTCATTCACGTTTCCTATGTTCTTATCCTCCGGAATATCCGGTTTCTTCTCATCCCATCTCAAAGAAGCGATTGCTTTTCTGACTTGTGTGCATCTTTCATTTATTTTCAATCGCCCCGAATTTAACAACAAATCAATGGTTTTGGGGCGTTCCGATACTTCATTCTTTCTGCAGCCCTTTATATTTCCTGAATATAATCCGGCTTCAATTGCCGCACTCCTTAACGAGTTAATCATTGTAGTACTTGCCGAATCCGGGAATATCCAGTCTACACGACCATACTTTTCTATTGCCATTCTGTAAAATTCAACAAATTTGTCACAGATTGCCTTTGCATCAATATCCTCTGTTATGGGTAATCCATCCTCCTCCAGCAAACGGAAGTTTTTATATCCGTTCATGTAGCCTGTGAGACAGAATGTTGTTTTGGAGCCATTTCCTCCAAAGTCAATTCCCATAACTATTTTGCTAAATGCCACTTTCAGTTTTCCTCTTGAGTCAAATATATCTTCATCCTTAAACAGATATGGACTGTCATTTTCTGCAAAATAGCGGAATATGATGCCTGACGCAAGCACCCACAAACCAAGTATAAAACGGTCATAGAATACGCCCTTGTACATCCGCTCATAACGTTCAATAATCCTGGCGGCAAGGCTGGGATTGTCCCGCATAGTGAAATGGATCCTAATAAGATTCTTTTCTGTTATCTTATCAATCCATTCTGTCTTGATGTAATGCTCCGGTCCTTCAGGGTTGCAGTTGAACCAGAATTTAGAGCATTCTACAGAACAACGTCCGGTTGCCTGATTGACAAATGACTCAGGCATAAGTGCAGCTTCATCAAAGAACACGCCTGCTAAAGTAATACCCTGAATTAAATCTTGGGATCCTTCGTCTTTACCACCAAAAAGATAAAAGTCATTTTCTACATCTCCCAACTGGATTGTCATGTAGTTTTCAGACCGATGCTCTGTTACCTCGTATCCTCGTGATTTTAGCATTAATTTGAGTTGCTTAATCACGTTGCGGCGTAAGGACTGGATAGTTTTCCCACACAGGGCAAAATTTTCTCCGTCAAAGTTTTCCATCGCCCACATTACAAATGACAAGGACATTACTGTGGTCTTGCCGGAACGGATAGAACCGTCACATATAATTCCATCTTTATCCGCATAGGGAGAACCCTCTACCCACCATTCAAGGACCATCTTCTGTTTTCGGCTGAAATTGCTGAACTTGAATAGAGCTTTACGTTTCAACAATATCACCCGCCTCTTTGAAAGTGTCCTTTACTTCTCCTTTTAGAGCTTCAAGAAATCCATCAGACTCTAGTTCGACTTTGTTCTCAAACTCTCTCTTATCTCTCCATTCTTCCGGTTTGCGGTTTTTGAGCCAGAAGATTTGTGCTGTTGTGTCTCCCGGAACATATACCTCATCAGTTCCCGTAACAAGCTCTTCTTTCTCACACTTTCTGCCTTGTTTATCATAATAGGTATGCTTTAATTTAAAGGTTTTCTTTACTTCATGAATACCACCTAATCCACGTTCATAAAGTGCATTTTCCATCCTAATATCTGCTACTTCTTTTCCGTTTTTTAAGGCGGTCGAAATGGGCGGATACTTTTTACACCATTCTTTCAAGGTAGTGAGACCAATGCCCATATTATGTGCAATATCTTCCTTCGTGAGCCCATTTCGGGCCCAGCCTTCAATCAATATTAACTTTTCCGGTTCAAGCCACTCCTGATACTTTCCTTTTGCCCTATAAGCTCACATCCTCTCTAAACAAAAAGAGCCAATTACCTTTCGATAACTGACTCCAATTAGTCCTTCACATAGCCCGATTGCTAGGTGGTGTTGTTTTATTTGCTTTATTATACTATATATTTTATCCTGCTGCCATATTGGAATTTCTTCTAGGCGCACTATATTTTATGCACCGGTACAATTTAGCTGGACTGCTGCCGGGTTTGAAATATTCTACATGGAATATTTTTTATTCTGTTTTAGAATATTCTTTACCTTGTTTTGAAAATTGTACTACTCTTTTTCATAATTCATCTGGTCTGATTGCTTTATCGTCTATGTAGTAATCCGCCCATATTTTTCTTGTGTCGTTTTTCCACTTTTCTCTTTGCTCAGGTAATGCTTCGTTTACTGCATCAAATTCTAACCCCTGCGCTTTACACCACTGGACTGCTGCCTCTAAGTCTTTTCCACAACGGCATGTCCAAAGGATAAGTTTGTGGCCTGTTGCCTTGAGCATTTTCACATGCTCTATTATATCAGTCTTTGGTTCTATGATTTCCGGAAAGTGGCTGAGGCAAAGAGTTCCATCAAAATCTACTGCATACACTTTAAGAGTGTTTTCTTTAGCCATATCTATACCAACATTGATAAGGTTATACTCACCATTTACCCATTCATTTTGATAATCTATATCTTTTTTAGCTTTTACTAACAGTACTGCTGCCGTCTTCACATCATCCCAGTCCATATTGTTCTTTGCCCAATCGGCAAATTCATAGTCTCTTTCATCAAACCATTGAATCATTGCGTCGTAATTTTCCTGATATTCTTCGCCTAGGCTCTCATAAAACTTTGCATAATTATCCGCAATTACTTCCGCCGGTACTCCGTATATATCTCCATTGCTCATTTTAACTGTATACATTCTTTTCATTTTCTTTTATCACCTTTCGTTTCGCTTAGTAGCTCCTCATACCTTAGCCGTATGTCAAATGTGTCATAGAATAATAGCCTTTCTGTATTTCTTTCTAATAGTTTTCCTTCTTCATTTTTGTAACAGATAACACTATCTTCAAAAAGTACTTCCCGTAGTGCTTGTCTTAAAGCATTATCTTTTCTTTCCTCTTCCCTGAACCATTCATCCATTCCCTCATACTGCTTATCCATTAATTTCAACTGTCTTTTTAGTAAAAGTTTTTTAATAAATCTTGGCAAGAAGCAGACAAACTTGTTTTCGTATAAGTCATCATAAAAATGACATCCTGCATCCCAGTCATCATATCCTCTTTCTTCCCAGGCTAAAGGACATTGCTCACAATCACATTTTAGTCTCTTCATAATCAACACTCCATTTTCTCACATTTTTCACATATACTTTCGCTTCCAAGCTCAGTGTGCCAAATAGTTATCTGCATACGTTCAAATTTAATTTCACATTCTGCTATCTCTGTATTGTAAACATCCGGATATCCGATAAGATGCTCTACTGAGTTCCCTCTATAATCTTCTACATGATATCCTTCGCAACTGTACTCATCGTCCTCTAACTCATAATACTTACCATGTACTGGACATTTATTTAGCCAGCTCCATATTATTGACACTTCATACATATTAAATTCCCTTGATAAACTTCTTAAAAATTCAATTATGGTCATATTCTTTCACCTCACTATCAATTTGCCCCGATTCTCCAAGCCAATTCTCAATACATGGCAAGCATATGTAACAACTACACCAACCTATATCTTGTACTATTGCACTTTGCATAACCATTTTTGTTCCTTTTGGTATCTCTTTTTGGCACACAACAGTTATGAGATTTTCTTATTTTTACAACTTTTTCTGAAAAGTTGCTTTCCGAACCGTCCATGTCACCATCGAAAATATTACTTCCAAGATACATTTCTTCTGAGTATTTCATTTCACACTACCCTTTCTGACTATGTCGATTGCACAATCAATAGCCTGTTCCTTTCCAACGTACACACTTACCATATTTGCATCATTATGTGCAAACTGTAATTTGCCATATTGTGTTTTATGTTTTTCCAACTCTTCCACAACTTTTTCAACGTCGTAGGCTGTGTCCATATCCTGTAAAAGTCTTTTGATAGTATTGATATGTATTGCATTCTTCCCACTTGTTTCTGTTTCTTTGATAAACCGTTGCAATGCAACATCCGCATCAATTAGTCTCATTCCGCACCTCTCATTTCCTCTGCGAGTTCGTTGAGCTGTTCCAGCTCTAAAATAGTAAATGGATATACTTCTTTTATTCGTTCTACAAATTCATCAATAACTGCGTTGCGTATTTCTTGATTTTCTTTTGCCAGTTTCCTAACTTTAGCCATAGCCAATGCAGTAACTCTTTGCTCGTTTTTCAAAGTTTTTTCAAGCAATTCTATGTATCTGGCATCATTTATCCCTTTTTCCCACTTAAAATCTGTTACATGAATACTCATATTTTCTCCTTTCATTGCCAATCAAGTTTCTGCCCGCAAGCCATACAATGCGGTAATCCTTCACTTTTTGGCATCAATTCCGTTGGATATTTTCTCCACTTTGGAAGAAGAATATTGTCGCACTTGCAAGCATAATATCTATCTTCGTATTCCTGTGGCTTGTATGGTGTATCCTTCTCTTTCAAAGCCTTAAATTCTTCAATAGTGCCGATTGCTGAATACTCTTTTAAACGCATCTGCATAGCTGCAAGTTGTGCTAATTCAACACCTGTAAAAGCTCCATTTTCTTTCATGGATTTCAATTCTTCCACCGTTCCGATTGTTCGGTATGCTTCTAATTCTTGCAAAATATCAATGTGTGCTTTAAGTGTTCTTCCCGAACCTCTGCCACCGCCAATTATTGCAATATTTCCGTATTTGCTTTCATTCCCCGTCATGCTCATTCTCCTTTGCTAATCAAATAATGCGTTGTAATATTCATCTATTAAAAACAATCGTTTGTTGCAGTCGCTACAATAAGCATATTTTGTCAAATCTTTATGCGTTGCCGATTGATACATTTCTCCGTTTTCTGCTTTTTCGTTTTTCATATCAAAACGCATATAATAATTACAAGTACCAGAGTACGCTTGTTTTATGTAAAATTCATCATTGCCACAGTATGGACATTCTTTCATTTCTTTGGTGTAATGTATTTTCTTTGCCATCCTCTCACTCTCCCATCTGCTTTAATATCTTTTATTCGCAATCCCCATAAGAAAAATCTTCCTCAATATATTCAATAAATTTTTCTTTGAAATCTTCCATGCTGTCTACTTCAATATCTTCACAGTCAAGAAATGCTAATAACTCCGCTTTCAAAGTTCCTCCGTCTAATTCTGCTAAAAAATCCATACCTTAACACCGCTCCTTTCTTCTTTAATGCCTATTTTTTACTTCCATCCAATCAAGCCAACTACAAATCACCATTAGCATTCCTAACATAAGAAAAAAACCTGTGATTATTAGTAGTATCATTATTGATGTTTCCAATATTACACCTCTTTCATCTCTGCCAATGCCTGCTCTGCTTCTTCTTTGGTTAGGAATACGGTTTTGCCAATATCATCTTTAATGAAACCTATTTTCCCGCAATTATCTTTCTCTCTTGCGTGATAACGAAGATAACCATTTTCTTCAACATCTATTTTAGTAATAATAAATTTAAGTGGGTAATCATCATCATCGTCATCTATATACCAAACTGTATCTCCCACCTTACAAGGCAACCTTAAAAGCAAGCCTTGTTCTTCGGCATCTTCGTAAGCCTTTAAACGTTCTCTTAAGTCTGCCATAGCCCACAAATTACGATAGAATAATGCAATCAATCCTTCAAGACTATCCATTCCGTCTTGCAGATAATCAATCATCCATTCGTCAAAATCTTCATCTGATGTAAATGCATCATCATCTTCTGCGTGCTCTATCAATAGTTTTCTTGTCAGTTCTCTTGCATCAATATCAAGTTCAAAATCTCTGTATCTTGCCACACTATCTTTTATATAACAACAGTTATGTGCTAATTCGTACATTCCCATTTCTGATACATTTTTATTTGTTGTTAATCTCTCCATACTTACTCCTTTCCAACAAAATAGCCTTATCCTTTGCCAATGCGTAACCATATTCCTGTGATGCACCACAAGATGTTTTCCAATTTGAAATCATAAATATTGCATCTGCCATATCCAACATACAAAAACTCATTCGCATATACTCTTCGTGCGTTGTGGACTTCGGCAAGTGGCTATTCACTAATGCAGGATTGATAATCTCGGCATTCGGATATTCTCTCTGCAAGTAATCTTCTGCTCGCTCAAAATCTTCCTTGTAGTTGGGGTTATTTGTTATTGCTCCCGAAATGTAAATTTTCATAGTGTCACTCCTTAATTTTCAGTCATAGGTATCGGATAACCGTCTGGCAATCCACCTATAAGATTTTTGGTAATTCTCAATCTTTCCATTTGCATTGATACAAAAACATTGCTTTGGCAAGTTCTTAATTCATTCATTTGTTTTTTCCGAACGGACACTTTATACAAGTTTCTATTGGTATACTCATATCTTTCCCAATAGGACACTCTAAACAACTACTCGGCATATCCATAACTAAAATTGCTTTCACGGTATCACCCCTTTCCGCCGGACCTTATTGTCCGGCTTTAGATGACTGTGATATTCCAAAAGGGTTTTTCAGTTTCTTAAGGTGTTTCAACCATCAGGATTCTTTAACTTTCTTTATTGTTGTATTTTTCTCCACTTTAATTGTCTTTTTACTGGTCCGGCTCATTGTGTACTTGTTTCTGCCCTCGTGAAGGACTATCTTGTCTATGTATCCCCTGCCTACCGGTTCGACTGCTGCCAAGAGCAGGTTCCTTACAACGTTTTCTTCTTGAAATTCACTTTCTATATATTTTTCTGTTACATTTATATTGGTTTCAATAGCCTGCTGACACTGCGCTTCATAGCAGTTGCAGAGTCTTACTGCTTCCCTGTTGATTTCTTCCTTTGTGCTGCCTTCCGGCACTCTTACCTGTATATTTTGGCCACAGTAAATGCACTGTCCTATTCTTTCCTCCATGATTAATCTTTCCCTCCTTTTGTGAGTTCTTTTTTGACTGCTGCCAGTTCCTCACATTTTTCTGCGTAAAGAGTGTCTATTTGAATAATCTGCTCCGGAGTTAATTTTGTGTTTTCATATTCCGCCAGTTTATCTACTACCCTCTGAATAGGACAGTCCGTACAGAAATGCTTCTTGCAGATTTCCTTACAAGATTGATGCCCGGCTTCTTTTATTTCATACTCAACCCCTTCCACATGGTCAGCTTCCAGCATCTTTATCATCTTTTCCGGTACATTACATTCTACTTTTTGTGTTAATCGTTCCATTTCTATTCCTCCTAACTGTATTTTTTATAAATCAAATTGTCTTCTGACCAATCTGGATAAATCGATTTTAAGTATGCTTTCATTCTTTCCAGCATTTCGCCACGTAAGCCCTTGTTTCCGTTATCCAGCAATGAATGATGATATCGGCAGCCTAATACTCCATTTTCCTCAATTCCAAGGCCTCCGCTGGATTTTGGTATGTAGTGCATGATGTCTTTGATTTCGTAGCCCAATTCTGTGGTGGAATTCATGTAGTAATTCTCCTGGCAGAACAGGCAACATCCATCATCCCTTTGAAGTATCTTTTCACGTTCCTTCTTAGTAAAATTCAGTGATTTCTTTCTCTTTCCCATCCTTTACTCCTCTATGATTTCTTCCTTGTTTTCCAGATTTAAAAGTTGCTCGGCTCTCCATTTAATATCCTCTGTGGCTGTAATAACCGCCTGCCATCTTTCCTGTTCTGCCATTTCCTTAATTCTTCTAATAGCTGTGGTAATTCCGGCTTTATAGCCTGCTGCCATATTGGAATTTCCTTCCGGCGCATCATTCTCCTTTGTTTCATCCGGCATATACTGTGGAAAATTATCCTGAATATTGGTCTGCCCTTCAATCTGCTCCGTATTCTGTATTTCTGCGTGTTTGGAGCTATTTTCTTCCGAAACGCTTTCCGACTCTTTTGTAACGGTTTCTTCCTGTTCTGATACGCTTTCAGGCTCTTTGATAACAATTTCCTCCTGTTTTGAAACATTTTCCTCTGTTTCTGTAACAGTTTTCTCTTGGACTGCTGCCGTCTGCTTCTTTTTCTCCGGTTTGGCTTTTGTAACTTTTGGATCTTTTCTCTTTGGCGGTTGTACCGGTGCAATTTCTTCTTTTGGGAATGACTCGCCATAGACTGTTTCCCAGGATTCCTTCGCACCGGGAGCAAATATTATAATATTCTTTAATACATCAATAAGCTGCTGCCAAGAGTAGCTTTCCTTCTCATCGGTGCGAATATTAGTGAGAGTAATATCCTTAGCTGTATCTTTGATGGATAAGAGCAGTCTTCCTACCCCCTGTATCCTTACGGAGTAAATCTTTTCTCCGTCCGGTGCAAGTGCTTCGTGGAGTTCTTTTGTATGTTTTTCAAAATCTGCTTCCGATTCTGTAATAATGCGTGTTGCGGGCTTATAGACATCTGCGTAGAGTTGATATTCGTCATGTAAAAGCTGGTGGAATACTTTATGCAGGTTATTGTCAAATTCTCCCTCTTTGGTTCCTTCCAACCACAGCTCAATTTCTGATGTTTTTTTCTCTTCTTCCACTTCGTCCTTAATGGCCTGAACCTCGGATTTACTGAATGCCGGAGTGATTTCCTCATTGACTGAATCCGGGAGTTGGAGCATGAGGGAAAGCTTTGCATAACCTATTCCTCTGTAGCCCTCTTTTAAGAATGGGGAATTGCCATTTTCAGCGAATCGGTTATTTATATTAATAAATCTTGATACCTGAGTGGGGTCTAAGTCATATTCGCCCTTAGCAAAATCGTTTACATTAAAATATTCTGATTCCTTTAATATATCTGTATCCATGGCTACCTTCAGTAAATATCCTATTTTTACAAAGCTTTCTGACGTCTTCTGAAGCTCTGTATCCAGTTCTTTTTTAAATTCTCCATATGATGAATATGTAATCTCATTCATTGTGCTTTCCTCCTATCCTGCTGCCTTATGCGTTGCCTTTTTATTTAAATATCTTTTCCACTGTTTCAAAAACACATCTACAGCCTCTTTATCCGGCTGTTTGTCATTAGCTCCATAATATTGGATAATACGGTTGTCCTTTGGATCAATCTCTATGGTGTAGTATCTTTTATCCGGTTTCTTTGCTTTTCTCATAAATAAAATAAATGTTCTTCCTTTATTGTGTTTTTCCAGATAAGTATCACCGCCAACACAATGATGTAAGGTACGCCCTTCTTCAACAATGTCTGCTGCCGAATGTGGTGCCATAATTACATAATCCTTTGTTTTAAATGAATACTGCTCATTTAGCGTTTGCTCCAGATTGCGGATATTGGGATATTTCTTTAATACTTCCCGCTTTCTCTTATCACTTTCTTCTTCATAAAAGGATGTAACTGCATTGTCATGAGCCTGCTTTAAGTTGTTTGGGAATCTTACCGTTCCATTACTTAGGTCATATCCCATACTGGATGCCATAGATATATAATCCCTGTAATGACTGAATGTTCCTTTCAGGCTTTTATATCCGTTGGCTTTTCGCAAATAGTGAAATGTTTTTATAATCTTATTTTTTTCTGATACCTCCGCAAGTTCACTTGCTTTAATGCCTGCTGCCGCCAATTCAAATATCTTGTCATCGCTTAGTCCGTATTGATTTGCAAATGCATCCTGCATAATCTCCAACATAGCTTTGTCACCGTTATGACAGACCATATACCTCAACATTGGTTTAGAAATCTTAAGGATTTTTTTTAATTCATTCTGTTCCCTATTTACAGGAAAATCCCAATATTTCTTTAATACTTCCAATGCCAGCTTTGGCAATCCTGCTTTGTAAAATTTTTCGTACAGGAGAACTCTTTCTTCACTATAACCTCTCAACAAATCAATCACAGGGAGCCTTTCTCCTTCGCTTCCTGTTATTTCCATGATGTCACATACTTTTTGGTTTACTATTTCTCTTACCTGTTCCATGTTGCCAACATATAAAGTTGTGTTTCTTCCGTATGCAACCGTACAATATGGGTTCATTTTGTCACTCCAATATTTGCGATTAAGACAATCAAGATAGCATATATATATCTTTTTAAAATAAGCCATATCTTCGCTATGATACGTTCTGACAGTCTCTACCATTTCCAATTTTTCTTTTGAGTGGCATGTGGAAATAAGGGCGCATTTAAAATACCGTAATACTACTTCTTCTTTAAAAGGCTGTATGTAGAGTAATTCTTTTTCCTCTGCATGCTCTTTCATGTATCTCATATGCTTAAACACTACCGGCTTTCTGCATTTTGGGCACTTTCCATGTTCATTATGTTCTTTCTTTACTCCCGGTAATTGTCTGCCGCATCTGGAACAATATCCCTCTTCTTTGTTAAAATACAGAATGTGGTCATTTTTAAAGGTTGTGCTTAGAATCACTTTCTCAAAATCCTCTGGTGTACCGGGTAGCTCTTTCATCTTCTTTTGTATTCTGTCGTGTTTTCTCTCTTTTTCAGTTTCTCTCTTTCTATATGCTAAATTTTCTTCCATTCTTAAGATAGTCGTTTCCAATTCCCCGCAAATGTAACCGCCCACTTTCGTAATGTATTTTTCTATAATATCTCTGCTTTTTTCAGTAACTTTGGTCTGTTCTTCCCATATGCCGAAAACCCTACCGTACGCATCTGTATGCCTGTGTGCCTGATGATGTATATATTCTCCATTCCATGACTGCGCTTCATAATCAAAATTGCAGTATTCCTTTTCATTAATCAGGGTTCTCCACAGGGCGCTCCATTTATCTGTCTGCTTTCTGTAAAAATCAATAACGAGAATGTTATCTTTTACAAAGGCATCTACTAAGGCATCTTCCTCGCCTGCTGCCTTTTCGTGATATATTGGCATACTGTTCTTTGGCGCAAATTGCATTTTTCTCATACTACACCTGCTTTCCGAGATAGTACTCTTTAATTATTTTCTTTGCCTGTCCCATTCCCGGAATACCTAAAGTACACTTATTTGCTGATACTCCTGCTGCCTTCATTACTTTTTGCGGTACCGGCTTCTGGTTTTTAAAGGACCACTTTAACAGCTCCGCTATGCAGCCTTCCAGACTTTTTCCTTTTTTACGGACTGCTGCCGCAACTGCTTCATTCTCTGCAATCTGATTCTCAATATAAGAAATCCAGTCTTCCATGATGCCTTTAAGCTTCAGTTCCTGATTTTCCACCTTCAATTTTCCAAGTGCTGCCATTTTTGTATTACATAACTCTTCTACACAGTCATCTATGTAATCCTGTGCATCTTCTTCATCAATTCCGTTTTCTTTTGCCAGTTCTAAAAGACTTTTTGTATCTCCTTCCTCTTTTAGTCCTTCTGCTGCTTTATTCAGTTCCTCTGCTGAGTTAAATTCTCCAAATTTATCAAACATGTTGTTGTTCTCCCTTCCTTTTCACTTCGTTTATCAGCCATTTTTGATAGCCGGTATCGTCTCCACCAAACGTTACTTGGTGTTTTTCTAATAATTCTTCTAACTGCTGCCAGAGTTCCTTGTTTTTTATGTCCTCTCCTTTAGCTGTTATCCATCCGTTTCCCTTCCACTTCTGTAAATTACTTGTCATGTCTGCCACGTATGGGTTTCCGGCTATTACAGATACATCACATTTTTTATTTAACCGTCCTAGTGCCTTTATTATGGCTTCCAGCTCTATTTCATGTGGAGTAACGTCCTTTTTATTTACAAAATCACAAAGAGTAGCTTCTTCTCCACTTTTTGTGATATAGACCAGAATATAGCCGAAGGTTCCGTTCTGTCTTCTTGGTCCACGAATGGAGGTTTCTACATACAAATCTACATGCACCTTTACTTCCTCCTTTTTATCTTCCGCATTGTGTAATACTGATAACGGTACCCTGTGACCGGATTGATACCCTCAACCAGTGTTTCTTTGGCTATGTACCAGCCTTTCTTTGGTTTCGGGTCTTCTTTCCAGCTTTTTGCTTTTATGGTCTTTTTTCTGACTTCCGGCTCTTTTAAATTCCGGGAGCAGGTATACCTTGTTTTGTTCGGGTTATCCGGTTCCCGGAAGCTTTGTCCGGTTTCTTTCACGAAATACTCGGCCAGCTTTTCATAATCTCCTGTATCATCCAGTAATACAAATTTAGGGCGTCCATGTTCCCAAAGGCTCCGTACTGCTGCCGGAACATTAAAGTTTTCCAAATTGTTGATGATAAGGTGATGGTGAATTGCTTTGTTTTTGTATTCTGTGGTTAATATATATTTTAGTAATCCATCCTGCTTCTTATAAATTGCTCTTAGCTTTTTTAGAAATTGTGAAATCTGCTTCCTTGCCTCTTCCGGTTCCGGTCTGATTTCTTTTCTGTAGGTGAGTACCAGATGGAAATCATTTTGTTTATAATTGCAGTTAATCTTCCGCCGGAGTTTTTTGATCGCGTTTCTTTCATTCTGTCTTACTATCTCTTCCGGGGTCGCTCTCTGTCTTTTCTGCCTTTTCTGTCCTGGTGCTCCATATCTCCCGGTATGTTTTTTCTCTACCTCTATGGTGTCACCACAAATGTACTCGTATTGTATGTATGGCATGTCCTTCTCCTGTTCTAAAGTTAATATTCTATATCAAGTCAAAAACGGTCCTTAAATTACCGTTTTTTCTTGCTTTCCTGAACACTGCATGCTATACTTGTCTTAGGTTATTTATGGCATGCAATGTCAGTTGGACTTAGCAGATTATTTTGCTAAGTCCTTTTTTTATCTCCACTTGTATACCAGTAATTTCCTGTCTCCTCTCCCTGATAAAAGTGGTATGTTTTGTATTTAGTTGTAATTGCGCCTATGTAATTCAAATCCTCATATCTGTCTTCCTCCTTATCCCTGCTCTCCAGACTGTGGGCATTTTCCCATGCTTCCTGTAGCTTGTTCCTCATTTGAGTACCGACCTTCTTCTGTTGGATTTTTTACTGATTAAATCCAAAGAAATATTGTCCTCTCCGGTAACGTTCCATGTGTGCCAGTCTAAGCCTGCTGCCACAATAATTTTTTTCTGCTCCCTGGTCGGCTTCTTTTGCCGGATTGCTTTCTTATTGTTCATTCCTGTCCTCCTTTTGCTTACGTCTCTTTTCTAAGATTGTTCCATAAAGACCACATTCTGAAAGAGGAACTTCCCGGATAACCTTTACTTTATCTGTTCTTACTTTTCCACATCCGGGAACAGGAACGATAATATTTTCAATGTCGGCTTCACATTCCAATATGCAGAGATTTCTCCATTCTGCCCCATAATTTAAACACCAATCTAAATGTGCAAGATGAATCCCGCTTCCGCAATCCTCGTATGTATCTGTATTCAACTCTTTTTCGCATGCTATTTTAGTTCCTATCACGTATTCAAAACTGCTATCTCTATCCGATACGAGTCTTCCATCGCATAACTTCCTCACAGCTTTATAAAGAATACACTTCTTCTTGTCATGTTTTAATCCGTAGAAATCCAAATATTCCATAGCGGTTTTTGGATTGCAAACAACCCTTGCGTTTCCAGTTATTTCAATTCTTCCACCTCTCAGGTTGTCTACTATCTGCACGTTGCCTTGCCCTGTTACGGAGCTTTTTTCCCAAGCTACTACGGAGCTGTTTCCCCAAGCTACTACGGAGCTGTTTCCCCGAGCTTCTACGGAGCTGTTTCCCCGAGCTTCTACGGAGCTGTTTCCCCGAGCTTCTACGGAGCTGTTTCCCCGAGCTTCTACGGAGCTGTTTCCCCGAGCTTCTACGGAGCTGTTTTCCCGAGCTACTACGGAGCTGTTTCCCAGAGCTACTACGGAGCTGTTTTCCCGAGCTACTACGGAGCTGTTTCCCCGAGCTACTACGGAGCTGTTTTCCCGAGCTACTACGGAGCTGTTTCCCAGAGCTTCTACGGAGCTGTTTCCCCGAGCTTCTACGGAGCTGTTTCCCAGAGCTACTACGGAGCGATGATATTTGTTTTTTACAACTGCAGGGATAAAATATGTACCGAACTCAATGTATATTCTACCTTTGAAGTCATCCGGTATCTGGTCCAGTTCGTTCTGCGTTTTTACGGTTATTTCTGTTAAATTTTCATAGTTTATTGTCTTGCTCATTATTTCTACATCCCCCTTTTCTCTTCCAGTGCAATAATACCTAAGCCTCCAAAGGCCATCGCTCCTCCAATGAGCTGGTTAGAATCAAATGCACCTGCTCCGATGAGGAATAATAAAAATCCTATTTTTGCTAACATTTCAGCTTGTCCTTTCCAACCACTTTTAAGCGGTTCCTTCTTCTTCACTAACTGCCCACCTGCCAAAAGCATAAAATGCAATCCCCAATGCTATGGTGGTTAAATATAGTTCATTTTCAATAGCAACCATCGCTCCCAAGAGGCATATGATTGCTACTACTGCATATATCTTTGCCAGCATCTTCTCCGGTCCTTTCCTCTGTATTTCCTATAAGTGAGCCGTTCTGCTGCCACTTCTCCAGTTGCTCACTTATGATGATGTATGTATATCTTTCGCTACCTTCGCTTAACTTGGTGCATATTCCTATTGGAAGCAGGCCACGTTGCATTAATATCCTTATGGTCTGTTCCGGTATCCCAAGTCTTTCGGCGGCTTCATGAGTTGTTATTCTTGCCATATTGTTCTCCTTTCCTTTTTAATATTGTCATTTACTGCTCAATCTCCTATAATCAAATTACAAGGCACTGCCATGCCTGAGTAAAATATGGAAGGAGATGAAAACAGTGATCCGACATTCTGTATCATCCAGCAGAATTTCAAGTGTTGGCTGGGAAAATAACACACTGGAAGTAGAATTTCATAATGGCGCTGTATATCAGTATTACAATGTAAGTCAATCTGAATATCAGTCCTTTTTAAATTCCCCGTCACTTGGTTCTGCACTTTCACGATTGGATAAAATTCATCCTTATAATCTTGTCTAATGATGCATGGGCGGTTAATTTTTCTTGATTACCCGCCCTGTCATCGGGTATTCCTAAGATTGTTTGTTTTACTCTTATTCCATCATTAGTGATTGAGATTTCAGTATATGGGTCGTAATTATCTCTTAAATAATTGATTACTGGTGCACACAGCTCCTTTATTTCTTCTACTGATTTTTTTCTCATTGTTTTTCCTCCATAAATAGAATTTTTTGATGTAGCATTTTGACAACCACTTTAGGGCTTTATATTTGAAAGGAATTTGCTAAGGAATAACATTTTTATTTGTGCTTTGCAGCACCACTCCCAAAAGGAAGGAGGTGCATGCAAAGGACATCTTTGGAGATTTTTGCCTTAATCGGCGATTTAGTCGACTTATTAGTAAATGTTTATGCATTATGCGAAATAATCGACAAATTGTTGTCTGAATAAGGCAACTCCTCAAAACCTGAAGCGGCATCGTCATTGACGGTGTCGTTTCTTGCATTTATCATTTCAAAATAAGTAATTATTCTAGTCTTCTGTTTTCTCCGGTAATCTTGACTTTTTTTTGATAAACCTATCAACCTTGACCCCTAGTGCTTCGCAAATGCTCGCGTATTCTCCAACCTCACATTTTCTTTTTCCCTGAAGGATCAAGCATAATTGAACCTCTGGAATTCCGGATTTCTCCGCTATAGCTTTCTGCTTCAATCCAGATTTATCAATGTATTTTTTTAATTACATAAAATCTAAAAACATCTTCTATAATCACCTCTCATTTCATTTTTTGTATCCTTAATCCTATTTTTTAGGATTGTTCTTGCACAAAAATAAAATCCATGGGTATGCCTGAAATTTCACTAATTTTTCTCAATTGGCTTGCACTCGGTTCTGACTTTCCCTTTTCCCAGTTTATAATTGTAGATACATCTACTCCTAGTAAATCAGCCATTTCCTTTTGTTTTAATTGTGCATTTGTTCTTGCTGCCGCTAAAGAAATTTTGGGTTTTTCTATTAAGTTCATTTTGTTTTTTATCTTCTCCTTTCATTTTTATTTATTTGCATTCTAATCCTATTTTTTAGGATTGTCAATATGGAAATTGAATTTTTTAGGATTTATGTTGAATTTTATCCACTTTTATTATATAATCCAATTATCAAGGGAGGTGTTTTAATGACCGACGAAGAACAAAAAAAAATTTTTTCTAAGAATCTTAATTACTATATTTTGCAAAGTGGGATGCAACAAAAAGACGTAGCAAAGGCTTTAGGCTATAATCCTACTACTTTTAATACATGGTGTGTTGGTAAAATAATTCCCAGTGCAGGAAAGATACAAAAAATTGCTGATTATTTTAAAATTGGCAAATCAGACCTCTTGGATGATAAAACTTTCTTAGCTGGTAAAAAAACGAAAAAGGGGGTAGTTATTAATGTTTTGGGGCGCGTGGCTGCCGGTATTCCAATCGAAGCCGTCACGGACATTATAGATACGGAAGAAATCTCTGAGGAATTGGCAAAATCCGGAGAGTTTTTTGGACTTAAAATACATGGTGACAGCATGGAGCCTCGAATGTATGAAGGAGATGTCGTTATTGTTCGCCAACAGGACGATGCTGAAAGTGGTGATATTGTGATTGCTATGGTAAATGGAAATGATGCTACTTGCAAACGACTTATGAAATACGCTGGTGGCATTCAGCTTCTCTCCCTCAATTCAAAATACGAACCTATGATGTTCTCCAACCAAGATATTATAGACAAGCCAGTTAAAATTATTGGAAAAGTGATAGAATTAAGAGGAAAAATATAACCATACGAAAAGAAAGGTACTTAATATGAAGAGAAAACTTGTTTTATTAGCACTAGTTTCTATGTCAGTATTTACTGGCTGCAGTTCAAGTACATCGTCACGAAGTACTGATAAATTGATATCTGAAGAACTAGTTGCTGAACCTCAAAAAGAAGATAAAGAGAGCGAGCCGACATCTGAAGAAGATATAGAAGATGTTAGTGCCGTAGATAAATTTGTAGAATTATATAATGAAAATGCAGAATCTCCTATTACTGATTTAATTGACATTGATATTCAGGATAAGTCAAGCGGCTATTACAGAACAGAATTTAGAACATATGCATACAACGATGCTATCGCAAAACACGGTATTGCAGGCGAGAATGTCAGTATGGACTTAATACAATATTCACATGGCTTTAGAATTTATGTCCTTGCAGACTCATATGAAGAATTACAAAAAGTATTGAGATTAACCATTAAAATATATGACCCAACAATAATGGATGACACAATTCAATCTGAGATTTACGAGAAAATTGATTTTGTTGGAAGCGGTGTGTCATTTTACATTAATGATGTTACAGGATATTATGAAATTTTAAACAGGGAAACCGGGAGTTGTTCTGTTATGTTAGATAGTTCACCAGCTGTATTTATTGAATAGCAACTAATAAGGTTTGGTTTCCCAATTTTCGCACACTGACAATATAATATACATACCCGGATAGCCGGGGGACGTGCTCTCCATCCGTTCCTAGCCTGTTGGAAGGGGGTGGAGCTTATGAGTACATATGAAGAATTTATGATTATATTAACAACTGCAATGTTGATAGTCTCCATTCTAAATGTGAAAAATAAGAAATAGCCGTCCTGCCCTGGTAAGCTGACGACTATTTCTTAATGTTGTTATTTCGCCGGGACGGGTGAAGTGCACTCACCTTCCGGCTGTCCTGTTAAGTATATTATATGAAAAACACTGCGAAATGTCAAATTAGCTTTAAAAAAACACCGCCCCAGTGCTACCAACACCGGGACGGCAATGCAGATATACCAAAATGATACAACTGCCCTCAACAAGTAGATTGTATCATTCTCCCGGTATATTTGCAAGTACCGGGCATTTTTATACCCATTTTTACTATGAAGGAGGATGATACTATGAAAAACGCAAACGGATATGGCACCGTAAAAAAACTATCAGGGAAAAGACGTAACCCCTATGCAGTTCTTGTCACTACCGGCTATAAAATTGTAAACGGCAAGGCAAGGCAGATTCAAACACCATTGGGCTACTATCCTACTCAAAAAGAAGCTAATCTGGCTCTTGCCAAGTACAATGCCAATCCCTACAATCTGGATCATGCCAAAATGACTTGGGAAGGTGTTTACTTGCTATGGGAAGAAAAGGCAAAGAAAAAAATATCCACCGGAACCTTTAACAATTATAGAAGCCAGTGGAATAAACTGAAGGCTTTAAGATTTGACAGACGTATTCCACGAAATGAAACAGCTATAACACTCCAAAGCTTTATTGATGCCTGCTGCCCGACACAACCTCAAAAAAACAGCATGAAAATCTTTCTCTCCCAGTTATATGCTGAAGCTCTTAAGCACGATATTGTTCAAAAAGATTATTCTAAATTTATAGAGGTTGCAAGTGATGCACCTACTCAAAGACGAAAGCCCCCAATGGCTCTTGACATTGATACTGTGAAATCTTTTTTTCAGTCTGATAGTATCTGTGCGAAAATTTTTATTGTAATGACTTTCACAGGACTAAGGATTGATGAGCTGTTCAATCTTAACAGGGTAAATGTTGACTTTAAGAAGCGATTAATCCATGTAGTAAAATCCAAAACGAAATCCGGTATTCGCTATGTTCCAATCTCAAAACATATATCCAGGTTACTCTATGAGCTTTATGGAGATAAAAACTTTGTTTTGGAAACAAGGACCGGAAAACCTATTTCCGAAGGAAGCTTTTACAAATACTACTTCAATGAATTCCGAAAGGTAAATAATTATGAGAATACACCTCATGACTGCCGACATACATTTGCAACATGGTGCAAAAAATGTGGTGTTGATGAACTTACCAGAAAGCGCATGCTTGGACATTCAATTAAAGACTTTACAGACAAGGTTTATACAGACACAGACTATGACGATTTAATGAAAGCAATTAAACTATTTGACGATTTTGTTGAAGAAAATTTGTTACTTATTTGTTCCTTACCGTCTCAAAAAACGGTATAATGTTTCATTTTTATATCAATTTATCGTTTTGGGGATTATAAGTAAATTTTCTAAAATATCCAGTATTTAAGCCACTTTCACCCATAAACACGAAACGACACCCGTAAAGGGTGCCGCCTCAATTAAAAGGAAAATAATATGAAACATATTATACAATTATAATATACAGATCATTTGTGTTTAAAAATTGTTCAGAATGTGTTTTTTATGTGAACTCTTCTCCTAATAAACTTTTTCTTAGCAGCTCTTCCACGAACAAATCATCCACTTAAAAATTCGAAACACCAAATAACCTAATATTGCTCCAAAGCAATTTAGCAGTATATCATCCACATCAAACTCCCCAAAATGCGTCACTAACTGAAACAGCTCTATACATAAGGAAAGCCAAAATGAATGAAGAAGGACAAACCAACTTTTGCTCATTTTAGAAAATATGGCTGGAACAAAGATTCCAAAAGGAACAAATGCCAGAATATTTCCAAACAGATTATCAAATCCATTTATGGTATGATAATATTTGATATACATTTTTATTGTTTTAAAGGGCACAAGATTTGCAGTATAAACACCCCTTTTTACCATATCTACATCCCATTCATCCATAATCCCCCGAAGTATGGGCACCGGATATTTAAAAATAATTAATCTCATTAATAAGAGGATATAGCCTATAAATGCCGCAATTAATATTTTCTTTTTCATGGCATACCTCATTGTTTTTTCTCTTTTCATTCCCTTTCATCATATTCCACACTGACTAAAGTAAGACCACATCCCGGCACAAGTTCACCGGCATTTTCCCGCTTGCAGGAGGCCAAAATCTCTAGTATTTCCTCCGGCTTTCTCTTTCCAAGACCAATTTCTAATAAGGTACCTGTCATAATCCTTACCATATGGTATAAAAACCCATTTCCTACATACAGAAACTGTATTTCCTCACCTACCATTTTTATGTCAATGCTGTCAATGTGACGCACAGTACTTTTTTTCATCTTTTTCTTTGTACAAAAGGCTTTAAAATCATGAGAGCCCTTTAAATAGTCCGCCCCTTTTCTCATAGCCTGAATATCCAGCTTTTCCGGCACCACATGCACATATCTGCGGTGAAATACATTCGGAACATCCGTATTTAATACCCGGTACAAATAAGTTTTCTTTCTTGCGTTTAACCGACTGTGGAATCTTTCTGACACCTCTGTCACAGATATTACTGCAATATCTTCCGGTAAATATCGGTTTACATAATCCATGATTTCTTTTGGGGACATTGTAGTTTCCAAATGAACATTTGCTACCTGCCCTAATGCATGAACTCCTGCATCAGTTCTTCCTGAACCGGCAATTTCTACCTTACGATTTTCCATTTTAGAAAAAATCTGTTCAAATTTTCCCTGTATGGTATTGTCTGTTGTATCCTGTCTTTGCCAGCCCTTATATCTGGTTCCTTCATACTGTATTACTAATTTATAATTTTTCAAGATTTTATCTCCCAAGGATTTTCCTTTCCTTCCATAAAACATTTACAGCTTTTTAAGGAATCCTCTACTACCGTTCTGACACAGTTGTCTGTATAAAATGCCATGTGATGAGTAACTGTCACATTTGGAAATCCTCTTAAAACAGAAAGTGCTCTGTTATTTAACACATCTGACTTATGGTCATAATAATAAAGCCCAAATTCGTCCTCTACAACGTCTAATCCGGCTGCCCCTACCTTTCCTGTTTCAATGGCCGAAATAAGGGCTTCTGAATCGATTAGACCGCCTCTTGCCGTATTAATTAATACCACACCGAATTTCATTTTCGAAAGAGTATCTTCATTGATTAAATGAAAGTTATCCTCTGTTAACGGTGTATGCAATGAAATCACATCTGCTTCCTTCCACATTTCCTCTAAAGATACATATGTGGCCTTTTCTTTTACCTGCTCCGACTGGTATAAGTCATAAGCTAAAATCTTGCAACCAAATCCTGACAGATTGCTTATAACCGTTCTTCCTATCCGTCCTGTTCCTATTATGCCAACTGTTAAATCTTTTAATTCTTTTCCAAGATTTCCTGCAAGAGTATAATCCTGAATATTGGTACGCTCAATAATTCTTTTGGCCTTACGGATGCTCATTAGGAGCAACATAATGGTATAATCAGCCACTCCATTTGGCCCATATGGGGCATTTCCCACGGTAATTTCAAATTCTCTACATGACTTTACATCAATATGGTCATAACCGATTGTTCTGGTAATTAAGTATTTTACCCCTCTGTCAGCAAATGCTTTTGCAAGATTTCTGTCAATTTTTGACGTTAAAATATCTACGCATTCACTTCCTGTTACTAATTCTACATTTTCTAGAGAAGGAGCTTCGTTACACAATACAAGCTTAAGACCATATTGTTTTCCATAGGATAAAAACAATTCCTTTTCGTCAAATTCTCTACAGCTAAAAACTGTTACCTGCATCTTCCTATTTCCCTCTTTCCTGCTCAGATTTCTTATTATCTTCTTTTAAGGCTTCTTCTACAATTCTTTTTGCTTCTTCGTCACCAGCCAGATAACGTTTATAATATTCCCTGTCTCTTTTTGTATAAACCCGAAAGGCTGCAATATCTTTTCCAAGAATATTTAAGCTTTCAACTATGGTATCAAATACTCCGGCTTTTACAAGATTTACAAACAACATACCAAGTGGAACTGCAATAATCATCCCCATGACACCGCCAAAACGCCATCCAATATAAATTAAAAATAAAGTAGGGATAGTAGACATTCCCATAGAGTCTCCCACTATTTTAGGCTGTATAATCTGCCTTACCAGATTTCCCACACACCATAACACCATAAGTCCTATGGCAGTTGCATAGTGACTCTGAAACAGTTCTATGATTGCCCATGGTACTAATATTGCTCCCATTCCAAAAATAGGGAAAATATCAATAATAGCAATAAGCAACGCAATTAAAGCAAAATATCTGACTCTTAAAATCCAAAGTCCTACAAATAAAATAATATAAATTCTGGCTTCTATCTTAACTTGAGCCTTAACATAGCCCCCTACTGCATTTGCCAGACTGTCATATACAATGCTCCATTTTTTCTGAATAAAAGCAGGAGTAATCTTTTTAATAAACTCTAAAACACTTTCCCGTTCAGCAATAAAGAAATAGGCGGATAACAAACACATAATAATACTTACCAACACAGATGGTAGATTTTTGGCAAAATTCCCAACAGCATCTACCGTAGGTTCGCTTAATCTACTTATAAAATTTCCAATTCCGTTAGATAAGGATTCAAAAAAATCTTTTCCACCCTGTTTTATTTCCAAAGGTAACCTTTCATAAATAATGGAAGCTTTATTCCCTACCTCATCAAAGGTCTGCTGTATTAATAACCATGTTTCCGGTAAGCTGTTTAAAAAACCGGACAATTCATGAATTAAATAGTAAACCACGCCATAAATTGCCAGAAACACCAATGCAATTACTACAACAATGAGCGTTGCAGAGGCAGCTTTTCTCCTGATTTTCATTTTCTTTTCAAAAAATGCAATTAAAGGATTGGACACCCATGCAATAATCCACCCAATTACAAATGGAATAAAAAATATCAGTACCTTTGGAACAACAAATACAACAATTACAATACTAAGAATTGCAATTAAAAAGTTCAAACAGATTTTTCCGTAATGCCACAAGCCCTCTTTCATAACTCTCACTCTTTTCTATCAACAGTTATACTACTGCATGCTAATTCCCTTTGTAAGGCAGAAACCAAATCTTGAATCATATTATTACGCAACCAGACAGCAAGTGTCCGACTTTTTTACGAACAGTAACACTTGATTGCTATTCCTCATTTTTTAACATTTCATCAATTAATTGATAAATTTCCTCTCTGCCTTGTTTTGTCTGCGCAGAAAAAGGAATCAGTATAGTATCCTTTTCTACGTTAAGACCTGTCTTTATCATTTTAACATGTTTTTGGATTTGTGAACGATTAATTTTATCTGCTTTTGTGGCAATAATAATGGGATGAAAACCATTACTTAAAATCCAGTCATACATTTGCTTATCATTAGCAGATGGCTCATGGCGAATGTCAATTAATAAAAACACTGCCTGTAATTTCTTGGATTTTTGCAAATATCTTTCAATCATTTTACCCCATTTTGCCTTTATTTCCTGGGAAACCTTAGCATAGCCATAGCCTGGTAAGTCTACAAAGTATAACTCCTCATTAATGTTGTAAAAATTAATGGTCTGAGTTTTTCCCGGCTGTGCAGAAGTTCTTGCATAAGATTTCCTGTTCATAAGTGCATTAATCAAAGAAGATTTTCCAACGTTACTTTTCCCTGCAAATGCAATTTCCGGCTTGTCATTTTGAGGAATGGTACTGGTAATACCACATACCGTCTCCAGATTTATACTTTTAATTACCATAATTTTCTCCTTTTCCTTTCGCCTGCTAAATCTTTTCCCAGCTTGTATTCATAAATTTACCATAAAAATGTAACATTATTATTTTCTAAAATGTTACACAAATGCAACCCTAATCACTTCTTCCATGTTCTCTACTAAAATGATTTCCAGCCCTTCCTTAATTTCCGCAGAGATTTCATCTATATCCTTTTCGTTTTCCTTTGGTACTAAAACGGTTTTTACTCCAGCTTCTTTTGCTGCCAGTGTCTTTTCCTTCAGCCCACCAATTGGTAAAACTCTGCCTCTAAGGGTAATTTCACCGGTCATGGCAATATCCCTTCTTACCTTTTTCTCTATAATAGCAGAAAGAAGTGCCAGAGCCATTGTAATACCTGCGCTGGGTCCATCTTTTGGCACAGCTCCTTCCGGTATATGAATATGAAAATCATGCTTTTCAAAGAAATCCTCCGAAATTTCATACTCTCTGCTAACAGACCTGATATAGCTAAGACCGGTTTTTGCTGATTCCTTCATCACATCGCCTAACTGTCCGGTTAGCTCAAGCTTACCTTTACCCGGCATAATGTTTACTTCAATTTCCAAAGTATCACCGCCAACACTTGTCCATGCCAGCCCTCTTACAATACCGATCTGGTCTTTTTGGTTAATTCTATCCTTAGTATATTTTGGTTTTCCAAGATATTCCTCTAAATTACCAGTTGTTACTTTCATCACAGCACTTTTATCTTTTACAATTTCTCTTGCTGCCTTCCTGCACACCTGTCCTAACTTTCTTTCTAACTCCCTTACACCGGCTTCTCTTGTGTATAAGGAAATAATGTTTTCTAATGCTTCATCTGTAAACTGAAGCTGTTTAGATGGGATACCATTTTTCCTTTTCTGCTTTTTCACCAGATGCTCTTTGGCAATATGGAACTTTTCATTGGAAGTATAGCTTGTTACCTGAATAATTTCCATACGGTCTCTTAACGGTCCTTTAATATCGGATAAATCATTTGCCGTAGTAATAAATAATACCTCAGATAAATCCATTGGAAGCTCTATATAATGGTCTCTGAATTTCTTATTCTGTTCTCCATCTAAAACCTCCAATAAAGCGGCGGAAGTGTCTCCCTTATAATCCTTGCTGATTTTGTCAATTTCATCAAGAAGAATCAATGGATTTTTCACCCCTGCCTCTTTTAATCCCATAGCAATTCTGCCCGGCATGGCACCTACGTAGGTCTTTCTATGTCCTCTGATTTCTGCTTCATCATGAATACCGCCTAAGCTGATGCGTACATACTTTTTATTTAAAGCCCTTGCTACGCTTTTTGCAATAGATGTTTTTCCTGTTCCCGGTGGTCCTGCAAGACAAATAATAGGGCTTGTTCCCTTTTTTGTTAATGCCCGTACCGCTAAAAATTCTAAAATACGCTCTTTCACCTTTTCAAGGCCATAATGGTCTGCATTTAGAACCTTTTCTGCCTTATCCAGATCCAGTCTGTCTTTGGAAACCTTATCCCATGGCATTTCTAAAAGAGTTTCTATGTAGCTTCTTTCTACAACACTTTCAGAACTGCTTGCAGATATATTTTCAAACCGTCTGATTTCTTTTTCGATTTTTTCTTTTACTTCTTTGGATGCTTTTAGCTTGCCTAGCTGTTTGCGGAACCGGTTAGCTTCGGAATCGGTGTCCTCTTTTTCTCCTAGTTCTCCCTTTATATAATTTAACTGCTCCCGTAAAATATAATTTTTCTGGTTTTTATCCACTCTTTCTTTAATCCCGGATGCAAGCTCTGTTTTAATCTTTGCAATTTCAATTTCCTGTGCTAAAATTCCTGCCAATACTTCATAGCGTTCATCTAACAAAATCGTTTCTAAAACACGTTGCTTCTTATCATAGGAAATTGGCGCATTCATGGCAATCTGGTCTAACACCTTACCAAGTTTTTTCATATGAGTAAGGCTTTCTAACACACTTTTTCCGCTCTTTTGATAAAAAGTAGAGTATTCTTTAAACAGTTCTTCAATTCTACGAAGCATGGCTTCTTTTACTTCATAATCCAAAGAATCATTTTCAATAATGGAAGAATACTCTGCCTGTAAAAAATTCTCTTCCTGATAAAGTGCTTCTAGTCGGCCTCTTTCCAATCCTTCTGCCAGCACGCGAACAATCTGATTGGGCATTTTTAATACTTGCTTAATTTTAGCAACACACCCTACATGATAAACTGTCCCAAAATCGCTTTCCTTAGCCTCAGAATCTTTCTGAGTTACTAAGAAAACCGTCTGGTCTTCTGTCATGGCACGCTCAATGGCTGCTTTGGATTTATCTCTGCTTAAATCGAAATGTATCACCATATCCGGAAAAATGGTAAGTCCCCGTAGTGCCACTGCCGGCACTTTTTTCAGTTCTTCCATGTTTTTCACTCTCCTAATATCAGAGGGTGTCGTGGAAATACACAACACCCTCTTTACTCTCTTTATCTTGCTTTCTTTAATGTCTCTCTGCGAACAATCAGAGGTTCACTTTCTCCAAGTACTGTTTCTTTTGTAATCAGACAACTTTCAATAGTCTCATCCGATGGAATCTGGTACATAATGTCTGTCATAATGTTCTCCAGAATGGATCTAAGACCTCTGGCTCCTGTCTTTCTTTCTAATGCCTGTTTAGCCACAAGCTCCACTGCTTCCGGCTCAAAGCTTAACTGTACATCATCTAATTCAAAAAGCTTCTGATACTGCTTAATTAAGGCACTCTTTGGCTCTGTTAAAATACGGATTAATGCTTTTTCGTCTAATCCATCTAAAGAAACGTTAATCGGCACACGACCTACAAATTCAGGAATTAAGCCAAACTTAATCAGATCCTGTGGTGTTACCTCTTTTAAAATTTCTCCTAACTCTCTGCTGGATTTGGACGCTACATCCGCATTAAATCCAATGGACTTTTTGTCCATTCTTGTTTCAATAATTTTTTCAAGACCATCAAATGCACCACTGCAAATAAACAGAATATTAGACGTATCAATCTGTAAAAGTTCCTGATGTGGGTGCTTTCTTCCGCCCTGTGGCGGTACACTTGCAACTGTTCCTTCCACAATTTTTAAAAGTGCCTGTTGAACACCTTCACCGGAAACATCTCGGGTAATGGATACATTTTCTCCTTTTTTGGTAATCTTATCAATTTCATCAATATAGATAATACCGTGCTCTGCTCTCTCAATATCGTAATCAGCAGCCTGAATGAGCTTTAAGAGAATATTTTCCACGTCCTCGCCTACATAACCTGCTTCTGTTAAAGTTGTAGCATCTGCAATGGCAAATGGCACATTAATAATCTTTGCTAAAGTTTGAGCCAGAAATGTTTTTCCACAACCGGTTGGCCCAATCATAATAATATTACTTTTCTGAAGTTCTACATCTAAATCCTTTGGAGCAGTTACCCTCTTGTAATGGTTGTATACGGCTACCGATAATACCTTTTTTGCTTCTTCCTGACCAATGACATATTCATCTAAAAATTCCTTAATTTCCACTGGTTTTAAAAGATTGATGTCTAATTCGTCACAGATTTCATCGTCCTCGTACTCTTCCTCAATAATATCTGAACAAAGCTCTACGCATTCATCACAGATATAAACACCTGCAGGTCCTGCAATTAATTTGCGAACCTGATCCTGTGTCTTATTGCAGAAGGAACATCTTACTTTATCATCAGCATTCTTTCCTGCCATCTTTTACTCCCTCGAAATTTCTTATTTTGTTACTGTTTATCTCCCAAACAGTAACACTTATTTTGCTTCTTTGTCCACACGTTTCTCGATTACAACATCGATTAACCCGTATGCTTTTGCTTCTTCAGCAGATTTCCAGTTATCTCTTTCTGTATCTGCTGCAATTACTTCATAATCCTGTCCGGTATTAGCCGCTAAAATCTTATTTAACTTTTCCTTTGTGTGTAAAATATGCTTTGCCGCAATTTCGATTTCAGTTGCTTGTCCCTGAGCACCGCCAAGTGGCTGGTGAATCATAATTTCTGCGTTAGGCAGTGCCATACGCTTTCCTTTTGTACCACCTGCTAATAAAAAAGCACCCATACTTGCTGCCATACCAATGCAGATTGTAGAAACATCACATTTGATATACTGCATTGTATCATAAATTGCCATTCCGGCAGTAACGGAACCACCAGGACTGTTAATATAAAACTGGATATCCTTACTAGTATCTTCTGATTCCAAATATAACATCTGAGCTACGATTAAGCTTGCTGTTACTTCATTAACTTCTTCTCCAAGAAAAATAATTCTTTCTTTTAAAAGTCTGGAATAAATGTCGTAGGATCTTTCTCCACGGCTTGTTTGTTCAATGACTACTGGTACTAAACTCATATTCAATCCTCCTGACACATTTTTAGTTAGCAGTAAAACACTTGGTTACAGTTCATTACCTGACCATACCAATGGTTTCTGCATGCCAATTAACTTCATCAGGCAGAAACCAATGCCTGACTCATGCTATTTCACAGCCTGACAGCAAGTGTCCGGCTATTGTGCGAATAATAACAACTATTCTTCAACCGCATTTTCAACAACAAATTCTGCTGCTTTTCCTACTGCTAAGTCTTTCATAATTTCTTTCTTGCCGTTTTCTCCAACCATCTCTTTAATCTTATCAGCTTCCATCTGATATACATCAGCCATTCTTTCTAATTCTTTCTGGAAGTCTTCTTCTGTTACTTCAATATTTTCAGCTTTTACAACTGCTTCTAATACAAGACGGGATTTGATTCTTGCTTCAGCCTGTGGTTTTACCTGTTCTAACATTTTCTCAGGTGTTAAGCCTGTAAACTGGAAGTACTGATCAATAGATAATCCCTGCATCTGGATACGCTGTGCAAATTCATCAACCATCTGTCTCTGTGTTGTAGAAACCATAGCATCCGGGATTTCCATCTTGGAATCTTCTACGATTGCTTCGATTACTTTAGATTCTTTTGCACTCTTTGCTTCTGCTTCTTTTTTCTCAGTTAATTTCTTTTTCACATCTTCCTTGTACTCAGCTAATGTGTCAAATTCAGAAACTTCTGCTGCGAATTCATCGTCTAATTCCGGTAACTGTTTTTCTTTAATTTCTTTTACAGTCACTTTAAATACTGCTGGTTTTCCTGCAAGGTCTTCTGCATGGTAATCTTCCGGGAATGTAACGTTTACATCTATTTCTGTATTTAAGTTAGCACCAACTACCTGTTCTTCAAATCCTGGAATAAATGCACCGGAACCGATTGTAAGTGGATAATTTTCTCCCTTACCGCCTTCAAAAGCTTCGCCATCTACGAAACCTTCAAAGTCAATCACTGTCATATCGCCATCTTTAACAGCTCTGTCTTCAACAGTAATAGTTCTTGCATTGCTTTCTCTTTCACGGTCAATTTCTGCTGTAATTTCTTCTTCGGTTACTTCTGCATCTGTTTTTTCAACTTTTACACCTTTGTATTTTCCAAGTTCGATTTCCGGTTTTAAAGCTACAAGTGCTTTAAAGATAAATGGTTTTCCCGGTACTAATTCTACAACTTCGATTTCAGGGGAAGAAACGATTTCTTCTTCACATTCAGCTAACGCTTTTTCGTAAGCGGAAGGAATTACGGAATTTGCAGCCTCCTCAAGGAAGATTCCTTTTCCGTACATTTTTTCTACCATTGCACGTGGCACTTTGCCTTTACGGAAACCAGGAACACTGATTTGTCCTTTATTTTTCTGATAAGCTTTTTCTACTGCTTTTTCCATTTCTTCTGCAGAAACTTCCACAGTAATCTTCGCCATGTTCTTTTCCAATTTTTCTACCTGTAAACTCATTTCTATTGTTTCCTCCTTATTTTAAGACCATCTCTTAAAGAGATATCTACTTATACATAATCACAGTCATTTTACGATTATAGCACATACACTGAAAAAATAAAAGTGAAAAGTCTTTTTTTCTTCGCAAAATTCTAGAAATTTAATGTTTTTTAATATTTTTTCATTAGAAAATATGTGAAAAATTCAAACAACCACTATATTTCTACTAAAATTCCATGAAGCATTCTGCACTCTTCCTCAGAATGAACAGACACAAAAATGGTTTTCTCTGCTCTTTTTTCCTGAATATAAGCTGCTGCCTTTTCTTTATTTTCCTTATCAAGTCCCATAAAAGGCTCATCTAACAAAACAAGTTGACATTCTGCATTCATGGCACGTACAATTTCTACCCGTCGCCTCATACCACCACTTAGCTGGCTTACCGGCATGTTTATACAATCCTTTGGTAAAAGCCTCACAAGCTCCTTCTCTGCCATATTTCTTGTTATGCTGCCTCCGGACTCTGCAGTTAACATAACGTTGTCAACAGCAGAAAGTCTTTCATTTAGACGGCTGTTTTGAAATACCATAGCAGCCTTTAGCTTATATTTTTTATCTTTCTTTCCTTGTTCAGATACATGATATTCTGGTTTTTTTTGTGAATTTACAAAATAAATTTTTCCTGCATCAACAGGCTCTAATCCTGCCAGAATTTTCAATAAAGTAGTTTTACCAATTCCGGAAGGTCCCTTAATACAGTAAGTGGTTGCTAACTGACAGGTAAGTTCAAAATCTTTTAGTATCTGATGTTTTCCATAGCTTTTGCTTACCTTATCTATAAACAGCCATGGCTTTGCCTCTGGCTGTTTCTTCTTATTTTTATCATATGCAACTTTTCCACCTTTTAGAAAAGGTTTCAATTCTCCAAACTTAAAAAATACCCATAAAATTCCTTTTTCCAGAAGAAAACTCACTGTAATTAAAACAATTGTCCATCCAAGTATTCCCGACGTATCTAAATATACTTTAGACATATAAATCCGCTCTCCAATGGAAAATTCCGGCGTTCCGATCACTTCTGCCGCCACACCCGACTTCATACTCATACCAAGGCAGGTTCTTAAACTATTTGTTAAATAAGGAAAAATGGCCGGCACATACAAGTACATAATCTTTTTAGAACAAGGCACCTGATAAACATCCATAAGCTCCTTCATTTCTCTATCCACATGAGCAAGTCCTGTTAAAATGCTCTCATACACGTTTGGAAATGCCACAAGAAAGCTACAGAAAAAAGAAAGCTGCTTCGACCCAAACCAGATTAAAATAAGTACTACAAAAGAAGCTACGGGAATGGATTTAAAAACACTGATAACCGGTTCTAACAGTTCTTTTACAAAAGAGTAGCGATGGCTAACTGCACCTAATACAATTCCAGTGAAAAAGGCCAGGAAAAATCCCAGCCCTATCCTCATAACAGACGACAATATCACTTGCCAAAACTCTTTCTTTCCTATTTGAGAAGCCAGATACTTTATAACCTGCATTGGACCTGCCAGCAAAACCTCGTTAGCAACTGCTAACTGTGCCAACTGCCATACAAAAAGCCAGAATAAAATAATTCCTGCTTTTTTACATACATTTTTCTTTTTCGTGGCTTCTGTTTGTTTCATAAAAACTCCTATTCGTAATAAAAATCATCCTGTGGAAGTGCACCGCCTACAGATTCCGGATTCTGATTGTAAAGAACTTCCAGATATCCTGATAGTGCCTGTTTCATATTAGCTTTATCCAGATAAGATAAATTGCAGTTTGGAATTGCTTTTTTGGCAACCGGCTCTTTTTCAACAATACCAGCCTGTACAACAAGTGCTGCCGCCTGATCCGGATTTGCATTTACATATTCGATGCTGGATTTATGCTTTGCCATAAACTGCTCCACTACGTGACTATGCTCTTTTATAAATCCTTTTGTTGTAATGGTTACACCGGTAACAAGACTGCTGCCGCCTTCTCCCTGCACTGCGGCCCATTCCTTATTCATATCAATTACAATGGAAAGTGCTTCATTCTGAATACATGCCACGGTAACAAATGGCTGTGGTAAAAGTCCGATTGCATCCGGATTCTCTGCTAAAACAGCTGCCACTTCCGTTGCCTCTGATTTATATTCTAACGTTACATCTTTTACATCATTTGCCGCTAATAAATAATTTAATACATAATCAGGTGTGGTTCCTTTACCTGTTAAGTAAATGGTTTTTCCTTCCAAATCTTTCATAGTAGAAATGGAAGTATCACCGGTTACCATATAAAGCACTCCTAATGTATTAATATCAAGAACTACTACATCATTATCCTCACCTTCTAAAGCCAGTGTTTTATTATAAAGTACACTTGCTACGTTAGCCGGGACTAACGCAATGTCTGCTTCATTTTTTAACACCATAGGAAGCAATGTTTCTGCAGATGTTTCCATAACAAATTCATAAGCCGCTTCTGTATCATTTCCTTCTGCCATGTACATCATACCTACAAGTCCCATGGAAGTAGGGCCTTTTAATGCAGCTACTGTATAAACATCACGTTTTTTTTCTGCACTTGTATTTTCGCTTACGCTTTCTCCTGCTACTTCTTCTATTTCCTCGGTTTCCATTTGTTTTGTTTCTTCTGTAACTGTAACTTCAGGATCTGTCTGTTCACTTATTTTACCGCAACCGGTTAATGACATGACAATTAAAGAAGCTGCCATAAATATAGATAATAATTTTTTCTTCATAATATACTCCCCTTCTAAAGATTATAGTAATCCTTTTCTTTTTACTGCCATTGCTATCTTACACCTTTTTGTTTTAATTGACAATGACAGTCTTTTATGTTGATTATATTTTTCATTAAAAACAGGACAGCTTCTATTGAAGCTGTCCCATTCTTAGAACTATATTTATTTCATCTGTTCTTCTTGTTTTTTGATCATTCTACGAACCATTTCGCCACCAATGCTTCCTGCTTCTTTAGAAGTTAAGTCACCATTGTAACCTTCTTTTAAGTTTACACCAAGTTCAGAAGCAACCTCTGTTTTAAAACGATCCATTGCTGCCTTAGCTTCTGGTACCTGCATAGAATTTGAACTGTTTGTTGTCATTGTAATTCACCTCCGTAAATTTTCTTTCTTTTATCTATTTTCAGATAAGGACATCATTCGCATCCGACATATTCACTTGGAATGATGTCCTTTGCTGAATGTTTATCACTTATCTTGGTATTATTATTTACGGATAGAATGTTTTTATGTTGGTAATTTTTGTTATGATTTTTTAACAAAAGTTGCGTTGTTTACGTATCCTAAAGTCCATGCATGTGGAGCCTTTACTGACATTTTATTTCTGGCTGCTATTTTGAAATAAGATGTTTAAAATGTTCCGGCTTATCATATTCTTTTGTAAAACCATCATCTGTATATAATTCATAAGTCGCTTCTGTTTCCACAAAGCTTAAAAGCTCTAAATCTTCAAAATCTACTTCCTCTACAAACTGCCCACCCTTAGATAAAGGAATCAGTTTATCAGGACGGATAAAGAATATTACTTCATCTAAGTCCACATCAATGTAGTGATGACCTTTTTCCAGAATTTCATAAGTTCTTTCAGTAAGGCTTTTCATTTTTACCATTTTCATTTTTTCTGGAAGATATACATATCTTCCTTTTGCATTTTGTTCATAAACCGGTGCAATCATAATACTGTCACCTACTAACAGCTGATCCTCCACCCTCTTTGCAAAAGAATCCTCTCTATAATCAAATGCCAGAGGTCTGAACATCATTTCGTCTCTAATGGAAGACTTCATATATTCGCTGTAAATATATGGAAGTATGCCATAACGGATTCCGATAATATTCGCAAATACTTTTTTATCCTCAAACTGGTATGCTTCCTGTCTTCTTGTGCCAAGAGCAGAATGATTTCTCATAAGCGGTGTGAAAATACCAAATTCCAACCAACGTAACATCAAATCCTCTGTAACATGAGCACCAAATCCACCTAAGTCTGCACCTGTATATAAAAATCCACACATATTTAAAGCAGGCATCATACGGATGTTTAATAAAAGGTGTGACCACCATGACATATTATCTCCGGTCCAGATACCGCCATAACGGTGCATACCAATATAAGAAGCCCTTGAAAACATTAAGATTCTCTTATCCGGCTCTAATTCATCAAAAGCTTCTCCTGCTGCTCTTGTCATATAGTATCCATATAAATTATGAACTTTATCATGTCTTATACGCTGCCCTTTGTATTCATGGTAGAAGGAGGCGTAATCCTCTTTGTTATTAGCAAGTTCTAACACCAAATCCTTCATATGGAAAAATTTGTATATATCCAGATTTTCTCCCTGAAGTTTTGCTAACTCTTCAAATGCTTTTTTCAACCTGTCCTCGGAATAGAAAATAGCCGGTTCATTCATATCATTCCAAAAGCCTTCAATTCCTTTATCTAACAGCACTTTATATTTTTTTCCAAACCAGTTTCTTGCCTCATCGTTTAACATATCCGGAAAATGAACTTTTCCCGGCCATACTCCGGCTACGAATTCTGTACCGTCTTCTTTCTTACAAAAATATCCTTTTTCTAAACCTTCTTCATATATATCATAGCCTTCTTCAATTTTTACACCGGCATCAATAATCGGCACTAAACGAATTCCCTGCTCCTTCATTTCTTTTGCTAAAGCTTCCAAATCCGGAAAGGCTTCTTTATTTACTGTAAAATCCTTATACCGTTCCATATAATCAATATCCAGATAAACCATATCAAGTGGAATCTGATTATCGCGATAATTCTTTACAACTTCTCTGATTTCCCCTTCATTCATGTAGCTCCAGCGGCTCTGTCCATATCCTAATGCCCACTTTGGCGCAATATAGCTTTGTCCAATCATTTGACGGAACTGTTTTACAATGTCCTTTTCATCTTCTCCTGTAATCACATAAATAACAAAATTTACATCATTTACAGTAATATCCATTTCTGTTCTTTTCGTATACCCAATGTCAAAGGTGACTTTTTCCGGAAAATCAACAAAAACGCCAAATAACTCTTTTCCATCTACTAAAATAAAGTTGTGGGCACCATAAAGGGAATTGGTATCTTCTCTGTGACACGGGTCATCACTGCAATTGCTAACATAAAGAAATCCTCTTTTATTAATGCCTCTTACATTTTCGCCTAAACCATATACAATATCATCTTCTTCCATTTGGTAAGAAAATGTTACCGTTTCTTCTGTTTTTTCTACATTGAAAAAAGGAATGTTTTTTTCTGCCCCGTCAACCTCTTTTACAACGGCATCTGTTTCAATAGGTGTTCCATATACATACTTTAAAATCATGTGTCCGCTCCTTGTCTGTAAAATAATATTGTGTATCGTTGTTCATCTACTAATCAATTCTATTATTTATATATAATTTTTTCGGATAAATCCTGAGCTGTCTGCTCATCTGTCATTCTTGCCACAATAGCAAGGCCAAAATCTATAGCAGTTCCCATTCCTCTGCTAGTAATAATATTGTCTGAAATTTCTACCGGATTTTTGGTTACACCGGCACCTTCCAAATGGCTCTCAAAGTCCGGATAAGAGCAGGCATTCCTACCTTTTAACATACCCTTGTGACCAAAAATGCTAGGCGCTGCACAAATAGCCGAAAGATATTTTCCTTCTTTATAAAAAATCTCAACCTGTTCCATAAGTGGCTTACATTCCTCTAAGTTAGTAGTACCAGGCATTCCTCCCGGCAGCACAATCATATCTACCTTAGAAAAATCTACTTCTTCTAATAACATATCCATCTCTACTGTTACCTTATGAGAACTTGTTACCTGCTTTTCTCCTGTGATGGATACCATCGCTACATCAACAGAAGCCCTTCTTAACAAATCCACCACTGTTAACGCTTCAATTTCTTCAAATCCTGTTCCAAAAAAAACACATACTTTGCTCATTTTTACCTCCTTGCTTATACATATTGCTATTTTTTTATAAATTGTTTTTTTTTAATTGATTTTTCTCATTATACTGTTTTAAAAGAAGATTTTCAATGACTCTTCTTAACTTTAAACAATATGTTTAACTGTTCTGAAAAACTATAGCTGAAACTGGTAAAATAGGCTATACTATTACTATAAAAGAAAAAGGAGTTATACTAATCATGGAAATTGAACGAAAATTTTTAATTAAAACACTCCCTTCTAATCTGAATACTTACGAAAAAAAACATTTGGAACAGGCGTATTTATGCACTGCCCCTGTAATCCGTGTCAGAGAAGAAGGAGAAGAATATATTTTAACTTACAAAGGAAAAGGGCTTATGGTTCGGGAAGAATACAACCTTCCCCTTACCCAAGATGCCTATCTTCACTTAAGAGCGAAAGCAGATGGCAACATTATTTCCAAGACACGATATTTTATTCCTGAGAAAGACGGACTTACTATTGAATTGGATGTTTTTGAAGGAGTCCATGCCCCCTTAATTATGGCAGAAGTAGAATTTCCAAATGAAAAAGCTGCCACTAACTATATAGCACCGGAATGGTTCGGCGAGGAAGTGACAAATAATCCCTCCTACCATAATTCAAATATGACTTAAAATTAAACATATATATTTCCTTCACACAGAAAAGGAGAGGCGCATATGCGCCTCTCACTTTTATATTTTTTTCGTGGACTCACGAACAACTATCTTACCTGGAAATACCTTATGTTGATGTTGTTTTTTTCCTGCTAAAATATCAAATAGCAGTCCAATTGTTTCTTTTGCCATTTCTTCTATGGGTTGATTAATCGTCGTAATCGTAGGGGTAATATACCTGCCTAACTCAATTCCATCATAGCCTGCTAAAGAATAATCCTCCGGAACCTTTTTTCCTGCTTCATGAATTGCTCTTAAGGCACCAACTGCCATCATATCCGAAATTACATAAAGTGCTGTAAATTCTTCTCCTGATTCTAACAACTCTTTGGTTACCTGATATCCATTTTCCATGGAATAAGGTTCAAGAGTATCTTTCATGGGTCTTATTAATTCCTGTCTGAATGAAATCTGATTGGCTTGCAATGCCTGCTTATATCCTGTCAGTCTTAATTTCCCAATACTTCCGTCTCCTACAGAAGCAGTAATCATTGCGATTTTTTTATGACCTGACTGTATCAGATAATCTACCATTCGATAGCTTTCTTTTACATCATCCACCGACACTGTTGAGTATGTATTTTTACTTATTACATCAGAAATACAACCTACCGTGCTTAAGATAAATGGTACCTTTAAGTGTCCTAACTTTTCCTCTGAATGGTTAAAATTGCCACCAAGAAATATAATTCCCTTCAGTCTCTTTTCCTTCACAAGCTCTAATGCTGCATCTAGTTCATCTTCATCAAATTCAACATGATGCAAAACCATGGCATATTTCTTTTTTTTAATTTCCTTTTCTATGGACTTCACCATACTGGTAAAGAATGGATTATTCATCCCTTTTACCAGTACAGCAATAGTCTTTGCTTCTGTTCTCTTTAAATTTCTGGCACTATTATTAGGCACATAGCCCTGTTCGCGGATTACCTGATTAATCATGCTTTTTGTCTCCGGATTAATATCCGGATGATCATTTATAGCACGGGATACTGTACTAACGCCTACACCGCACATTTTTGCAATATCCTTAATTGTAACTTGCTCCATAATCCCTTCCTGCCATCAACTTTTTACAAACGATAATACAATTTTGTTAAATCATACATTTGTTCAGCCAATTCCTCTGTAAACTGTCCATCTACTAAACGCCATTTCCAATTTATGCCTAATGTAGAAGGAATGTTAATTCTTGCTTCAGAACCTAATCCTAAATAATCCTGCATCGGAATAATTGCTGTATCAGATACGCTTGACATACAAGCTCTGATGAATGCTTTGTGAATATCCTTATTGGAACGAATATCTAAGTACTTTTTCGCAAAAGCCTTGTCATTCTTATCACAGGTTTTCCACCAGCCCATAATTGTATCATTATCATGAGTGCCTGTATAAACAATAGAATTTTTTTCGTAATTATGTGGTAAATAATCACTTTCTTCTCTGGAATCAAAAGCAAACTGCAAAATCTTCATACCCGGATATCCTGTTTTTTTCACCAGTTCAATAACAGTATCTGTTAAAAATCCTAAGTCTTCTGCAATTACTTTCTTTTCTCCCAATCTTTCCTTTAGAGTCTGAAATAAATCATATCCCGGACCTGGTTCCCAATGCCCAAACTCAGCTGTTTCGTCGCCGTAAGGAATCGCATAATACTCATCAAATCCCCTAAAGTGGTCAATACGCACTACATCATACAACTCATAGCAATATGCAATACGTTTTACCCACCATTCATAGCCTGTTTCTTTGTGATAAGGCCATTTGTAAAGAGGGTTACCCCATAATTGTCCTGTTGCTGAGAAAGCATCGGGAGGACAACCTGCTACTGCAACAGGTGTGAGAGTATCATCAAACTGGAATAACTCCGGATTTGCCCATGTATCAGCACTATCAAATGCTACATAAATCGGAATATCTCCAATAATCTCAATATCTTTTTCATTGGCATACTCTTTTAATTCTTTCCACTGTTTTGCAAAATAATATTGCTGGAATTTATAAAAGTTTACTTCATCCTGATATTTTTCTCTATAAGCCTGCATTGCAGCCGGCTGACGAGTTTTAATATCTTCGTCCCACTCGTTGTATCCAGCTCCACCAAAGGAATTTTTCACTGCCATAAACAATGCATAATCCTCTAACCAGTAGCTGTTTTCACTTACAAACTTATTGTAAAGTGTATTAGTTATATCAAATTTTGAAAATGCTTTTCTTAATACTTCAAATCTTGCATTGTAAATCTTTTCATAATCTACATAAGCATCATTATCTCCAAAATCATACTTATCACAATCCTTTTCCGTGAGAAGTCCTTCCCTAATTAACTCCTCTAAATCAATGTAATAAGGATTTCCTGCAAATGTGGAAAATGACTGATATGGAGAATCTCCATATCCTGTTGGGCCTAAAGGTAATATCTGCCAATAGCCCTGACCACCTTTTTCTAATAAATCAACAAATTCATATGCCTTTGCACCAAAGGTACCAATTCCGTACTTTGACGGAATACTGGAAATTGGTAATAAAACACCGCTCTTTCTCATGTTTTCCTCCATTAACCCTTAACAGCTCCGGCAACAACGCCTTCGATGATATATTTCTGGCAAGACAGGTAGAAGATAACGATTGGAACGATAGCAAGTACTAACATAGCCATCATAGCACCCATATCTTTGTTACCGTTGGAACCTACCAGCATCTGAACTACTACAGGTATCGTCTTATAATTTGTAGATAAACCAATTACCAGGTATGGTAATAAATAGTCATTCCATACCCACATTGCCTGCAAAATAGCAACAGTGATTGCAGTTGGTTTTAAAATTGGAAATACTACTCCAAAATAATTCTGAAGTGGGTTACATCCATCAATCATAGCTGCTTCTTCAATTTCAAGTGGAATAGATTTTACAAAACCACTAAACATAAATACAGCTAAACCGGCACCAAATCCTAAATACAGGAAACACATACCAATTGGGTTATTTAATTTTAACTTATCAGCTAAACTTACCATAGTAAACATTACCATCTGGAATGGTACTACCATGGAGAATGCAAACATAAAATAGATTCCGTTTGTTAATTTTCCTTTTACTCTGGTAATGTAATAAGCTGTCATAGATGTAAAAAATACAATTAATGCAACAGAGATAATTGTAATAAAGAAAGACCATCCAATAGCACCCAAAAATCCTGTTTTTGTTAATCCATTAATATAGTTATCAATACCTACAAAAGTTTCTCCATCCGGAAGCGAGAATGGATCATTACTAATGAAGAACTTACCTTTAAAGGAGTTAATAAAAATAAATGCAATTGGATATAAAAACACTACTACTAATACGCATAAAAATGCAAATATAGCCCATTGTCCAGCGGACATTTTCTGTTTTGATTTTTTACTTGCCATTATTGATCTACCTCCTGCTTTCTAGTGAATACCAGCTGCAATAAACCTACGGCACCTACAACGATAAAGAACATTAAAGCTTTGGCCTGACCTACACCTTCATATCCTGCTTTACCATAAAATGAGTTTACAATATTAAGAGCAACCATTTCAGTTTTGTGACTTGGCGCACCAGCTGTTAAAGCTAAGTTTTGGTCATAAAGCTTAAAGCTGTTAGATAAAGTAAGGAATGTACAAATTGTAATGGATGGCATTACCATTGGTATTGTTACTTTAAATAATGTCTGTGATCTTGATGCACCGTCAATTTTCGCTGCCTCGAGTAAGTCGGTTGGAACATTCTGAAGACCTGCTATATAGATAATCATCATGTAACCAATCATCTGCCAGTTCATAAGAAGAACTAAGCCCCAGTAACCAAAAGTAGGACTGGAAATTAAAGTTTTTTCATAGTGAAGTAAAACTGCATTTAACATTTGTTGCCATGTATAACCAAGTACGATACCACCGATTAAGTTTGGCATAAAAAATACAGTTCTGAATACGTTTGTACCTTTGATCTTCTTTGTTAAAAGAAGTGCCAGACAAAAAGCAAATACGTTAATAGTAACAATTGCTACAACTACAAATTTTACTGTAAAACCAAGTGAAGAAATAAATCCACTGGTTGAACTAAATGCATTAATATAGTTCTGAATTCCATTAAAGGTTGCATTATCAACTGTTGTAAATTTACAAAATGACAGATAAACACCTAAAATAAAAGGAATAACAAAAGCTAAAGAAAATGCAATCAATGTTGGCAATGTAAAAACTAAAAAATATTTTTTTAATGTTTTCTGCATATGTTCTCTCCTTGCTTTTCCCAGATTATAAATCGGAGAAATTCCTTAAAATGATATTTCCATTTCTCTAAAAATGGCAAGGGCGGTTAACACCCTTGCCACCTATTTACACTTTTTTAACACTTATTCACTTGGAATTCGTATTAAATACCCATAGATAAAATCTGCTTATTCAGCAGCTGCTACTGCTGCTTTTTCTTCAGCCCATCTTGTTTTTACTGTGTTTACAACATCTTCCCATGTCATAGAACCGTTGCAATATTCACCAAGAGCTGCACCAAAGTCATCTTTAAACTGCTGGCTTGGGAAGATTGTGAAGTTCCAAGATACACTTGTCTTAGAAGAATCTTCCATGTAACGAAGTACTTCCTGTGCTAATGGATCTGTAGGTTTTTCATCATCTTCAAATGTATTGAATGGAGCGATAAATCCTAAATCATTTGTTACATGAGCTTTACCTTCTTCTGAGCTGTATAACCACTCAAGGAATGCAATTGTAGCTGCCTGATCAGCTTCGTTAGCCTGGCTGTTTACACAGAAGAAGTTTTCTGTACCTGTACATAATCCCTGGCTTTCTTCACCTTCAACACCTGTGTAGATAGGTAAGAATTTAACATCTGTTTCTGCTACAGTGTTTCCATCAACGCCTGAGATCTGTCCCCATCCCCAGTTACCGTTCTGTACCATTGCAACCTGTCCTAAAGCGAATTCAGCCATAGAAGATGTAACATCTTTAGATGTTAATAATCCAGGAGCTGTACAAGAGTTGTTGATGTATAAGTCAAAAATGTTTTTGAAGTTTTCAGCATATGTGAAATCTAAAGCATCAACGTCTGTTGCGTTTTTGTCTTTTAATTCATAGTAAACTGGAAGGTTTGCTAAGTGTGTCTGCCATCTCCAGTCTTCACCTGGAAGTAAAGATGTAGAAGCGAATACACCATCGATTCCTAATTCATCTTTTCTAGCCTGCATATCTTCAACAACTTCTTTTAATTTAGCAAAGTTGTTAACTTCATCCATAGAAGCTGCTTTAGCGCCTTCTAATGCGAAGTATTTGTCCATGATAGCATTGTTGTAAATAATACCGTAACCTTCAACTACGTAAGGAATACCATAAACACCGCCATCTTCACCTTCGATTGCTAATGTTGGGTCAAGTAACCAGCTGTAGAAATCTGTATCTTTTAAATCTAAGCAGTAATCTTTCCATGACTGATATCCAACTGGTCCGTTAATCTGGAATAATGTAGGAGCATCTGTCTTAGCGATTTCTGATTTTAATGTTTCTTCGTAGCTACCTGAAGCTGCTGTTACAACTTTAACTTCTGTACCTGTTAATTCTGTGTATTCAGCTGCGATTGCCTGCCATGTTTCATCCGCTTCTGGTTTGAAGTTTAAGTAATAAACTTTTCCGCCTTCTGCGCTTGCTGCTGCATCGCCTTCTTCTGTTGATTCTTCTGCTGCAGCGTCATCGCCTGCTTCTTCTGTTTCTATTTCTGTTTCTTCTGTTGTTGTTTCACCTGATGTATCAGCTTCTTCTGAACCGCCGCCACAACCAACTAACATAGTTGCAACCATTGATACACAAAGTAAAGTGCTAATAAGTTTCTTTTTCATAACTCTTTTACCTCTCCTTTTCTTTGTTAACCTACAATTCTATATGTAGAAATCCTTCTCCCTTTATGATTTCTCTTACATAGATGCGGACTGTAGATTTTCTTTCGGTACCGTTTTCGGTAACGTTTCCGCTTACATGGATAATATAGCACAGGGTTATCCTATTTGCAACCTGTTTTTTGCATTTTTGCTTTTCTTGCCAAATTTTTATCAGTTTTTTTGTGCAATTTTTCATGTTTTTTTTTACATGTAAATTTCTAATACATATTTTGTATAATTTTTGATTGTTTTGGATTATTTTCCCTATAAATAACTTGTACAAAAAAGAGCACTGTGTATATTACACAGTGCTCTTTTTCATACTTCTTATTTTAATTTCCAAATATCTCTGTTGTATTCAGCGATTGTTCTGTCTGATGAAAAGAAACCAGCTTTTGCGATGTTGGTAAGCATCATCTTTTTCCATTTCTGTTTGTCTTCGTAATCAGCAAACATTCTGTCTTTTGTAGCAATGTAATCTTTTAAGTCAAGAAGAGTCATAAACCAGTCTTTATTTAAAAGTTCATTGTAAAGTCTTTCTAAGTTTTCTTTGCATCCAACTTTCATAACTGCATCACTTACGATAAAGTCAACAGCTTCTTTGATAACCGGATCGTTATCGTAGAATTTTTTGGATACATAATCAGCTTTTGCGTAGTGTTCGATAACCTGTTCAGATTTTTCACCGAAGATATAAATGTTATCATCGCCTACTAATTCGTTAATTTCAACGTTAGCACCGTCAGATGTACCAAGTGTAACAGCACCATTTAACATGAACTTCATGTTACCTGTTCCAGAAGCTTCTTTAGAAGCTAAGGAAATCTGCTCAGAAATGTTACATGCAGGAATTAATTTTTCTGCATAGCTTACATTGTAGTTTTCTACCATAAGAACTGTCATGTATGGGCTTACGTCTGGATCGTTCTTTACAATTTCCTGTAAGCATAATAACAGATGGATAATATCCTGAGCGATAATATAAGCAGGAGCAGCCTTTGCACCAAAAATAAATGTAAGTGGTGTAGTAGGTTTCTTGCCTGATTTAATTTCCAGATATTTATGAATGATGTAAAGCGCATTCATCTGCTGACGTTTATACTCATGAAGTCTCTTAATCTGGATATCGAAGATAGAATCAGGATTTAATGTAATGCCTTCTGCTTCTTTTACATAATCTACTAATTCCTGTTTCTTAATGTTCTTAATATTCATAAGTTCATCAAGAACGCCCTGATCATCAATCTTTTCTAATAATTTTTCTAACTCATCTGCATTTTTCTTGTAGCCATCGCCAATTGTTTCTGTTAAGAAATTAGCAAGTGGCTTGTTGCATGATAATAACCAACGACGGAATGTGATACCGTTTGTCTTGTTGTTGAATTTCTCTGGGTAAATCTTGTAGAAATGATTTAACTCAGTATCTTTTAAAATTTCTGTATGGATAGCAGCAACACCATTTACAGAGAATCCGTAGTGGATATCAATGTGTGCCATGTGTACTCTGTTATCTTTGTCAATGATCTGTACAGCAGGATCATCATATTTAGCTGCAACTCTCTTATCAAGTTCTTTGATAATTGGTACTAACTGTGGAACTACTTTCTCTAAGTAATGTAATGGCCATTTTTCAAGAGCTTCTGCAAGGATTGTGTGGTTTGTATATGCACAAGTCTTGCTTACTACTTCGATAGCCTCATCCATAGTAAATGCTTTTTCATCTACTAAAATACGGATAAGTTCCGGAATAACCATTGTTGGGTGTGTATCGTTAATCTGAATTACAGCATGTTCATACATTTTACGAAGATCATACTGTTTTTCTTTCATTTCTTTTAAAATAAGCTGTGCACCACTGCTTACCATAAAGTACTGCTGATAAATACGAAGTAAGTTACCTGCTTCATCAGAATCGTCCGGATATAAGAATAATGTTAAGTTCTTTTCGATTGCTTCTTTATCAAAGCTGATACCATCTTCAACGATGCTTTCATCAAGAGATTCAATATCAAATAATCTTAATTTGTTAACACCATTTTCGTAACCTACAACGTCGATATCATAAAGTCTGGATTTAACAGTTCTGTCACCAAACTTAACATCGAAAGTAACATCTGTTTTGTTTAACCATGATTTTTCTTCAATCCAGTCATTTTTAACAGCTTTCTGTTTTCTATCTTCAAATACCTGTTTGAATAAACCGAAGTGATAATTTAAACCAATACCATCACCTGGAAGACCAAGTGTTGCGATAGAATCGATGAAACATGCAGCAAGTCTTCCGAGACCACCGTTTCCTAAAGATGGTTCTGGCTCGATTTCTTCAATCTTAGATAATTCTTTACCATTTGCTTTTAAGATTTCATCCAACTTCTCGTATACACCTAAGTTGATTAAATTGTTGGATAATAACTTACCAATTAAGAATTCAGCTGAAATGTAGTAGATTTTCTTATCTCCGCTGATTGGTGCAGTTGCATCCATGAGACCTTTGGATAATTGAAGTACAGCATAGTAAATCTCACTGTCGCTGCAGTCTTTGATTGCCTTTCCGTACATATCCTGTGTCAGGTCCTGTAACTGTTGTTCCAAATTCATTTGTAATACCTCCCTTTGCATTTTCAGTTGCAAACTCATTTTATTTACCTCCTTAGCTAAACTTAAGCTTAACTAGTCTGTACAATGTTAATACGGGCTGTTATATTTTACACAGTCTCTTCATATGTTATATCATGTATTGAGTGTCTGTGTAAACAAAATACTTAGCTTTTTTTAATGGAAAACGTTTTCTACGTCATCATAAATTACTTTATCACAAGAAAACGTTTTCCGCAAGTATTTTTTTTCAAAAATTTCCAACATTTTTTTTCATTTTTTTACACCCGGAATATGAAATACTTTAACAAATAATATCCTCATATTTCATTCTTACCAGTCGGTAATCCAACTTAATATTTCTTCCACATCCGCCATTCATCAGATAATTCAGTTCTCTGACTGCTTCTGAGGATATCCTGTAAAAATCCTGTTTTACTGTATTCATTTGCTTGCCAACATACCCCATTAATGCTAGACCGTCAAAACCGCAAATGGGACGAAATATATCCATTTCAATCAGCGCCTTCATGGCACCAATTGCCATTAAATCAGAAGCACATACAATTAAATCATTGTATTTTCCATATTGTAATGTAATCTCTCTTGCCTTTTTTTCATTAAACTCACCCTGTTTTACAGTAAGCTTTAATTTAAACTCTCTTGCCAGTCTTTCCACACCTCGTCTGCGTTCTCCTGATATATAGTCATCCGTTCTGCCGGCGATGTAAAGAATCTTTTTACAATCTATGTTCTCGGTTGTTTTTTTTGCCACATCATACTGAGCCTTTTCATTATCGATCCATACTGATGATGTAGATTCATTGTATACAGGCGCATCAATTACAACAATTTTGAATTCCTTGGAAGCAATCAGCTCAAGCAATTGTTTGCTCTCCCTGTTCATACCGCTTATTATAATACCGGAAATATTCTGGGATTTAAAATATCGTATCAGTTCTTCCACACTCTTATCCCGTATCATAGAAAAAAACACAGTAATAATATCCAGATTCATAAGTACCGCTTGATTAATCGCACCTGATATAAGCTGCATGCTAATTTCATCAATTGCCTGTGTCCGGGTATTTAGATCAATTAAAATAGCTACTCTTCCGGCCTGTTTGCTGGAAAGGGCAGCCGCTACTGCATTTGGTACAAAGCCCAATTCTTCAATGGCTCTATTTACCTTGTCTCTTGTGTCACTACTAACATTTGGATAATTATTTAAAACCTTTGAAACAGTTGAAATAGCCACTCCGGCATGCTTTGCCACATCCTTAATTGAAACCATAACATTCCGCCTTATCCTTTATTTCTTTCATATTTGTTCCACTATACTATCATTTAAGAAAACGTTTTCCTAAATCATACACCTGTTTTTTTTCCTTGTAAAGAATTTTCTAAAATCAACTTTCAAAAAAATAACAGTTCTTTCAAACTTTTGTCCGGTGTGACTAAAAAAATATCGTAATAAAATCTAATATATCATACTATTATTATACAGCGAGACATCAAATGTCCGACTGCTGTGTTAATAGTAACTTTACTCATACCAGGCAACTGTATATGGTCCATATTGTTCCAAACAGAACCCTTCCTTTTTTAATACGCTTAAATCATAAGGCTCTTCCAACAGATATACTGCATCTTTTTCAGGGAGTAATACATCAAAAGAAGTAGAAAACCTTCCATATTTTTCTGCATTTAAAAAAGCATCCGGATAATTGCTATAAGCAACTGTTTTCCTAAATCCTTCCGGTGACTGCTCACTTAAAAACAACACTCTGGCCCAGCTGGCCCCAGGCGTTATGTAAACTTTCCCTTCAAGCTCCTGCACTCTGTCTACCGCATCTTCCAGACCTTCGCAAAAACATACATTTATTTGCTGTTTGTACTCAGCAAAATAATACTTTTCAAAAGAAATAAAACATATCAGATAAAAACATATAAAGATCCAAATAGCTTTTGGCTTTGTACAATCACACAATTTTCCAATTCCATATGCAGCTGTCAATATCATAGGTACAAATAAACAATTAATACGGTTAATATTTACTGAAACCAAAATTCCAAGTAAAAATGCCGCACATAATTGTATTAACAAAAGTGTTACCATAGAAAATTCTTTTTTCTTAATTCCATAAATGGTTTCTTTTATGGCAAAAAATAGACCTAATGTAAAAAAGACAAGTGTGCTATGATAGCAAATACCATATTTTTCTGTTGCGTTCCACAAGAGTCCGTCCTGTTGATTTTTTATTATTTTCAAAAGGTTTATAAAATTATCCGGAATATTTTTCACAGAAATTTCCCCCGAGCGCATATAGAGAAGTCTGGGGATAGACAAAAAGGATAGTCTTATTTCTTCTATTGTTCCATTATTTACCAACATAAACAAAATAAGTGGAGCCGCCATTGCAAATACAATTATTCCCGAAATAATTATCTCTTTTTGAAGTTTTACTTTTTTATACCCCATGCAATAGCCTACCTGCAAACAAAGAATCACAGGTACTATAGGCCAGATAGTAGCATAGCAATAAAGGGCTAATCCATACATACAGGCAGATACATAAAACCACTGTTTTTTCTTAAGCCCTTTTATAAAAAAGTAAAGGCCAAAGGTTAAAAATCCCGGTGCCAGATTAGACTCCAATCCCCATCTCGCCAGCATAATATGCCATGGTGCAATTGCCAAAAGAAATGTGGAAAATAATGCATTTTTTTCATCTGTAATTTCCTTCATAATCCCGTAAACACAAAAAACTGTAAGGCAGGCTACTATCACCTGTGGGATTCGTATTACCCATGTATGCAACCCAAATAGGGCAATAAATGGAATCATCAAATATGAGTTTAATGCATTCATGCCACTTCCCCATGCAGTTAAATACACAGGATACGTATATCCATGAATGTCCTTTCCATCTTGCAAAATACAGTATGCCTCATATCCTGCAAGTGCTTCATCCTGATTTACACCTCCCGGAACAAGTCCAAACTGATAAATTCTGGAAAATATGCATATAACCATAATGATCAAAAACCATAGTTTCTTTTTCATTCTGTCTCTCCATTAAAATTTCTATTTTTATTTTGCAGGATACAATCACGATCAAACAATAACCAAAAATTACTTTTATTTTTATACATTAATAAAGGTTTTCAAGATACATAAGCCTCTTGAAAACCTTCATTTCCTGCGGGTGACAGGACTTGAACCTGCACGGTCGCCCACCAGAACCTAAATCTGGCGCGTCTGCCAATTCCGCCACACCCGCGTTTATGAGATATGCGGCTACCTATTTTGAAAACCGCACACAACATTGTAATTATACTGTAATTATTTTACTCTGTCAACAAATTTTTACCAGTTTTCCACATCTTCATTGTAATAAGTAATAAGCTGCGGTTTAAACATGGCGTTGATTTCTACTGTATCGAGCACAGCCATTTCATCCTTACCGAAAGCAAATAAACCATCCATATTTTCCTCTGTAAGATATTTTGTTTCCACAGTCAGTTCTTTCCTGGCACGCTCCCCATTGAAAGCAAGATTAAATCCCCAATCTCCAAAAGCCGGAACCTGCACATGGTAAGGAATTACATTTTCAAACTGGGTTTTTATTGTTTTATGAATACACCAAAAAGAATTGGTTGCATAATATGGACTGGTAGACTGTACTGCCACCACGCCTCCCGGTGCCAGGTTTGCTTTTACATAATTGTAAAATACATTGGTATACAGTTTATTTAAGGATTCCGTATTCGGGTCCGGAAAATCCACAATAATCACATCAAAAGGCTCTGTGTTATTTTCCACAAACTGGTATCCGTCTTCATTTAAAACAGTTACTTTTTCATTAGTCAGCGCATTTTCATTTAATGCAATAATCTGAGGATCCGTGCTACAAAGCTCTGTCATTGCAGGATCAATGTCTACTAATACAATTTCCTCCACATCCTCATATTTCAAAACTTCTCTGACCGCCAGACCATCACCACCACCTAAAATCAATACTCTTTTATGATTTTCACTGTACAAAAATGGAATCTGTACCAACGCTTCATGGTAACGGTATTCGTCCTTGGAAGAAAACTGTATATTTCCATCTAAAAACAGACGTAAATCATCCTTATGCTTTGTCATAACTATTTTCTGATATAAAGTCTGCTCAGAATAAATCACATCATCTCTATACAACCCTTCCTCAATTTCTGTTGTAATCTTACCTCCTAAAATTAAAAAGAAACCCAAAATAAAAAATGCGATAAAGGCAAAAGAAAAAGCCTGTTTGCTTTTTTCAATATACTTATTGTAACGAACTAAAATAAGCAGTGCCGCACATATATTAATGGTTCCCACCAAAAAAGCCGTGGTGACAAATCCAAGCTTAGGGAATAAAAGAAGCGGAAATGCCAAAGACCCAACCAGTCCTCCAATATAATCAAAGGTAAAAATATTGGCAAGATTTACTCGGATATTGCTGTCATTTTCCTCAATAATTCTTGTTAAAAGTGGAATTTCAAGTCCTACTAATATACCAATTGCCAAAATGATGATGTACATAATCAAATCATATATGTCCGTATAAATATTTACCATAAATAAAAGGAAGGCGGAAAACCCTCCTAATATTCCTGTAAATATTTCGACTCCTATGAATTTAAGAAATAAATTTTTCTTCACATATTTTGACAAATAAGAACCGATTCCCATAGCACTCATATAAAGGCCAATGGTAATGGAAAACTGTTTAATGCTGTCACCATTTAAATAAGTACTTATACTGCTTATCATTAATTCATAAACAATAGAACATATGGAAATAAAAAGTGTGGTAACTAACAATAAACGACCGTCAAATTCTTCTTTTTTCATTTTTACTTACACTTTCTTATAATGTACCACTCATAATAATAGCAATGGCAATAAATAAACCTGCCACCATAATACCTGCTGCCTTATTGTGATTGTCAATTTCATAGTTTAAATCATAATGTTTATCTGCGGCTAATATTTTGTAGCCAATTAAGCAAAATACAATACCAATTGCTACATATAAAACACCTTCTAATAATTCAAATAATATTGCTGTCATATTGGCCTCCTTTTAAATAATTACTGTTCTGATAATAAGTGCAATAGAAATAAAAATGCCTGCTATCATATATCCGGCTGCTGCATTTTTCTCTTTGATTTCCTTAGGAAAATCATAGGGAACAAATAAATCAATAATGAATTTCCCTAAGAACAGCATAACAAGTCCAAAGACACCAAAAATGATTGTTTCTAACAACTCCATCCACATACTCTTTTCTCCTCCTTTATAATCCCTTACTTTCCATAACTTGTTCCGCCACCGGAAGATGTTCTGGAACTAACACTGCTTTGTCTTGCAGAATTTAAATAACTTGTATAAGACGAATTGGTGTTTCCATAGCTTCCCATGGAATATGTACGATAGTATCTGTTTCGTCTGTAACGACTGCGATAAGGATTTTGATTTTGCGAAACAAATGATTTACTGGAAACCTGAACGTAAGTTTTACCGTCTTCTGAAAGGTATACATAAGCATATTCTTTTGAAGTACTAAGCCCTACACTATTGTCTCCCTCTTCGCCTTCCTCTTTTGCAACCTCAGATACCGTTTCAATATTCTCCGGTACTCCATCTATAATCATCTTTACAGCTTCTTCAATGGACAATGTGGTTTCATAAACCTTTGCCTTTTTATTGTTGGTGGAATTTGTCACCGAAGTAACGTATGTAAAGTAACTGCTGTTTTCCAAATAAGAGGATAACTGGTTGCTCTTTAAACCGTTAAGTATCGTTGACATCATAGGTAATAAAAATATGAGAAGAATACCAATTCCCACTATTTTGCTCACACTGTTTCCTAAACCACTGCCACTTCCTTCGCCACCGGAAAAAGAAAAACCTGAGCCTCCGAAAGAAGAAACCTGTCTTATTTCCTCCGTAATCTGCACCTGTTCTGCTCTCAAAAGAACTCCTGTAGATTTTTCTATCTCGCCATCCCAGCTTTCAAAAGATACAAATCTGTCCTTCGTAGCGTTGGCATATTCGGTATAGGCACATCGCTCGTATCGGTCCACATCAACCTGGCCAAAATAATCTGTAACGGTTGCCTTACCCTTTTCATAAAGTTCAAAATTTTCTCCATCTATCATAATATTCATACTGCTGCTATTTGGTATGTCATATCTTTCTCTGTAGATAGAATAAATAAGAACTCCATCATCCTCCTCAACACTAAGCCATTCCGTCTGCCCTATGTTGCTTTTTAACTTATACTCTTCCCAGCTCCAAGTATCCTCTTTGAATGCAATCATTCCGCAAACAGTATACTCAGTGCCGGTTACATAAATAACCTGACCTTGTCTTAAATGCATATCCTTCCCTCTACAATCTTCTCATTACAAAATTCAACAAATTTATATAATACTTATCTTATCAATGGGAATATAACGCCCTATGCTACATTCTGTAGTATCATGCCATACTTCAATGGTAAACAGTTCTTTTTCCTTCTTTACATCTAAATATTCATAATAAGAAACCTTTTCCCACTGATACACGTCTGAAAATCCAAAATAATAATCTACTTTGGCTGTACCCTTTTGAAAAAGCTCATATTTCTTTCTCCCATACTGTATAAACATATCCGGTACAAGCTTTTCCTGAACCATTTCATGAAGTGCCACTTTTCCCGCAGGCTCTACGTCTAAATAATAAACGTTGTCGCCTTTGGTACTCCTTAACACATACTCCTGCCAATAGGAATTCCCCTCTGTAAACTTCACCATTGCCCAGACAGTATATGTTTTCCATCCAATTTTAATAGTTTGATATTGCCTTAAATTCAATAACTCTTCTGTCATAGCTTAAGCCGTTTCCCTGTTTTCTCCAACATGTCTTATGTTCACATTATCTATTAGTATAAAAAATGTAATATATGCTGTCAACCATATTAATTGCAATAGAAAAAGTCAGCCAGACGCTTTCAAAACCAAACATTTTCCCATGCACCACACTATACCCTGCAAATATAAAAAACATTTCCTACACATAAAAAATGTCTTTTGCGTATCTTTACACAAAAGACATTTCGTGAGCCACCGGGGACTCGAACCCCGGACAACTTGATTAAAAGTCAAGTGCTCTACCACCTGAGCTAGTGGCCCATATTATAACTGGGCTAGCAAGATTCGAACTTGCGAATGCAGGAGTCAAAGTCCTGTGCCTTACCGCTTGGCGATAGCCCATTATCATCTTTCCTGCTATATTTTATACCCATATTATATAAAATATATACAAAAGGTGGATAAAGGGATTCGAACCCTTGGCCTCCAGAGCCACAATCTGGCGCGCTAACCAACTGCGCTATACCCACCATATTGGGCAAGTTCTCACCCTGAATGTGCTCGAAGGGATTCGAACCCCCGACCCACGGCTTAGAAGGCCGTTGCTCTATCCAGCTGAGCTACGAACACACACAAAGCGGGTGATGGGAATCGAACCCACGTATCTAGCTTGGAAGGCTAGTGTTCTACCATTGAACTACACCCGCAAATTTAAATATGAACTTTAGGTTATAACCAGTCGGGGTGACAGGATTCGAACCTGCGACCTCCTGGTCCCAAACCAGGCGCTCTAGCCAAGCTGAGCCACACCCCGTTGCTTTTCGTTTCAGCTCATTGCCTTAACGCAAGACCTAGTATACAATACCTATTCTTACTTGTCAACACATTTTTTAAATTTTTTTTAAGAAAATTTTCAATCGGTATTTTTTCCCGTATTTTAGGGATTTTTCGCCTATACAAATTTTATTTCAAAATGAGCTTCGCCATCTTCACTTATATCCATAATAATGTAGGTAGGGCGCTTCCCATCCTGTCTTGGATAGGAAAGACTTCCCGGATTAATTGCAATAATATTTTTTTTAATATCAATCACCGGCCGGTGAGTATGACCATAAAAAACTAAATTCTTATCCTTTGACATAGCATACTTTTTTAAGGTTTCATTGTCCATAGAAACATAATAATTGTGCCCATGGGTAATTAAAGCTTTGTATTTTCCTATTTCCAATTCAATTTCCCTTGGCAGTTCAGAAAAAAAATCATTATTGCCACAAACAATATGAACAGGACACCCCGAACTTTCACAAATTAAATATTCACTTCCTTCTGAATCGCCGCAATGAATTACCAAATCGATAGGACGCTCTCTTTCCACTACGCGCAAAAAATTATCATTTTGTCTGTGTGTATCGCTAACAATAAGCACTCTCATATGAACTCTGCTCCGTTTTCTTTCCTTTTCTTTACTGCCATTTCTTTAAAAATTCCGCTTTCATAAGCTGCAAAGCTTTGCCTCTATGACTGATTTTATTTTTTTCTTCACTGCTAATTTGGGCAGAAGTCATACTATATTCCGGCAAATAAAAAATGGGATCATAGCCAAAGCCATTTTCACCTTTTATTTCGTATGCAATTACACCTTCCATAATACCTGTCGTTGTAATCACACTGCCATCAGGAAAAACCGCCGCCATGGCACAAATGAATCTGGCTGTTCTTTTTTCTGTTTCTACACCTGACATACGTTCTAAAATAATCCTGTTTTTTTCTGTATAAGGAGTATCTTCTCCCAAGTATCTGGCAGAATATATCCCCGGCTCCTTGTTTAAATAATCAATTTCTAATCCTGAGTCATCTGCAAGCACTACTGCATCCGTGAGCTTGGCAATTTCTTTTGCTTTAATAACGGCATTTTCTTCAAAGGTTGTGCCATTTTCTTCTATGTCCACTGAAATGCCAGCCTGCTTTAAAGAAAGTACTTCCACATCCATATCTGCCATAATCGCCTGTACTTCTTTTACTTTTCCCTGATTTCCCGTTGCAAAAATAATCTGTCTCATATTATTTCTCTACTTCCATTTCTAATTCTTCATAAGAGGCTAAAATCGCCTCATAAAGTCCTTTTGCTATTTTATCTTTATAGTCCTCTCTTGACAATAAGATTCTTTCCTGTTTGTTACTAAAATAGCCTACTTCTACCAAAGCAACCGGTACCTGGGCACCTCTTACCAGATACATATTCTCATCTCCTGCCACAAGACCCAGAGCTTTTGCAGAAGCATTTTGGGTAACTTTCTCTTCTACCAGATAGGCAAAATCCGAACTACTGAAATTAGGAATAAAAAAGGTTTCATTGTAGTAGGAGGTAATACCATATATACTGGTGTCCGTTTCTTCCAATGCTCCATGAATACTTAAAAACATATCTGCTTTTGTGCTATTTGCCAGATTGATTATCTGTTCCATTGTTTTATTTTCATCAGAAAGTCTTGTGTAATACACTTTTATATCAGTCTCATCCAAAAGCTTTTTAAGTCTTAACGCAATATCCAGCGTTAAATCCTTTTCCACCAGGTTTTCTATGCAAATACCACTTTCATCCCCTCCATGTGCCGGATCGATTACTAATATTTTATCATATTTTTCTCTTGGAGACATAAAACCGATGTATAAACAGCCATTTTCAAAGGTGCTTTCATATTCTAAAATTTCCTTATATTTGATTACAAGGCATGTATCTCTGGAATTGCTATCATAGGCAATTTCCTGAACTTTTTCTATATTTCCAGATAGCTTATGCTCATAAAAGTAATCCGGTTTAAGCTTCTCAATATTGATAGTCAGAGTCTGCTTCATCAGATTATTTTCCACTGAAATCTGGTTTTCCTTTGTCTCATCCCCTAAAGGAATGCACAAATACTCGCTATTTGTCTGTTTTCTTTCATAAATAGCATCTAACTCTACTATAGTTTTCAAACTGTCTTCTCTCAAAACGTCTGCCTGATTCTGGCTTACTTCTTCCACATTTTTGCCGCCTCTTTGTATACAGTATGCAATCATAACTACCATAGCCACAATTCCTAAAATACTGCTATAAACAAAAAGAAGTCTGTTATATTTCTTTGTCATCGTATCCCTGCTTTTATTTTTTCGGTGGTCTCGGTCCCATAAACTGATATAAATAGGTTTTCATCATGCCATTGTATATTTTTCTGTTTTTATCTGCTTTCCTGCCAATATATTTTTCCGCTTCCTCATAAGATGTAATCAAATACATGGACCAGGAATCCAGACTCATAAACCGTTCCCCAATGGTAGTATACAATGGGGGAAGTGCCTGCTTCTCCTCCAGTCTTTCTCCATAAGGCGGGTTTGTAATAACAAATCCGTACTTTTTCGGATGACTGAGTGCTGCCACATCTCTTCTTTGGAAATGAATAAGATGCTCTACCCCTGCTAACTTTGCATTAGCCCTTGCTATCTTTACCATATCTTCTGATAAGTCATAGCCCTGTATGTCTACCTGCACTGAAAAGTCTACCAGTTCATTAGCCTCATCAACGGTATCGTACCAATCTTTTCTTGAAATAAGATGCCCCCACTCTTCACTTAAAAAGCTACGGTTCATCCCCGGTGCAACACCAGCCGCCATTAAGGCTGCCTCAATAGGTATGGTACCACTACCACAAAATGGATCTACCAAAATCCTCTCTTTATTCCAGGGACTTAACATAATCAGGGCTGCTGCCAGATTTTCCGCAATAGGTGCTTTGGCAGTGAATTTGCGATATCCTCTCTTATGAAGGGATTCTCCCGTAGTATCTAATGCCACTGTTACATCATCTTTTTTCAAAAACACTCTCACAGGGTAAGATTCTCCTGTTTCTTCAAACCAGGATAGCTGATATTTCTGTTTCATGCGCTCTACCATTGCTTTTTTCATGATAGATTGTATATCAGAAGGACTAAAAAGCTTACTTTTTACACTGGCCGCCTTCGCCACCCAAAATCTTCCATCTTTTGGTATATACTCCTCCCAGGGCAGGCTTTTCGTTCCCTGAAACAACTCTTCAAAGGTTTCGGCATGAAAGCTACCAACCTTTAATAAGATTCTCTCTGCTGTACGCAAAAAAATATTGGCTCTGCAAATTGCGTCTGCATCTCCAAGAAACGTTACACGACCATCTTCTACCTGTAAAATATCATATCCTAAATCAATAATTTCTCTTTTTAATACTGCCTCCAAGCCAAAATGGCATGGTGCTATTAATTCATATGTTTTCATAATTATATCTTAACAAGAAATTATCATGTGGGCAAGCATTTCTTTCTGCCGGTTCTGATGCCGGTTCTGTACGAACAACAGTATAAGTTACCTGAAACAATGCGAACTTTAACCATCATACCGGAAATTAATAACACAAAAAAGAGGAGCATACACTCCTCTTTCCTGATTCTGCTTATTCCTTATCTCTTATTTGTGCTGTTTGCATTGTTTGCGTTATTTGCATTGTTTGCATTATTTGCATTGTTTGCATTGTTTGCATTGCTTGTTTTATCTTTGCCATAGCAATTTGTGCTATCTGCATTCTGGCTGTTTTTCTGCTGTGTAGTGTTTGATGCTTTGTTCTGTGTGCTGTCGTTGCTGTAATCATTCTTTGACATATCTGTTTTCTCCTATTACAAATAATGTTATTAAAAGGCAGTTGCTTTTTAATACACAAATAGTATGTGAAGAAAATTTACCTTTATACGTTCTTTTTTCTTTTTTTATTTCCATTTAGTTCCAAAGTACTATTTTTTAAAAATTTTCTCTTGCCAAATTAGTAAATTTGTACTATAATAAACTTGTAACAAGAAATACTTCTTGTTCAACCCTTATATAATTATTTATACTCCCCTCATGAAGGATTATCTTCCCGGATAATCCTTCTTTTTTTGGCTGCTACTGCATTTTATTTCCTGCTATCTCCGGTTAAATAAAAACCTGCATATGGAAACAATTACAAATATTGGAATAATAATTGGTAACAAAGACCAAATTACGGAAAATGCAATTCCAAAAATAACAATAATTGCTAAAATAACCAGTAATGCAATAAGCCACCCTGGTATTTTTTTTTCTTTGCTTTTCTTGAAATCCTCTTCCCGCCATACCTGCCTGCTATATCCACTATCTTCTGTTTCCGTATAAGAAACACCTTTTACCGAAATAATGCTTTTGGCAATCAGTCTTGGATCGCCTAATTCTGTAAGCACCTGGCTTTCTATTTTTCCTTTTTTTATTTCCGTATCAATATAGTCTTCATAATAGCGGATAGTATCTTCTAATTCTCTTCCATCAATTTTTCCTGTTAGTGCCCTTCTAAGACTTTGTACGAATTGGTATTTATTCATAAACTGCCCTTTCCCTTTTCTTTTCCTTCCACAAATTGTCTTTTTCTTATATTACATATCTTTTCTCTTCTTTACAATGATGGATCTCTTAAAATTTTATAAAATTCGTAATTTATGAATAGTTGCTAAACTTCTACATTAAAGGACCAACAAGCCTGAATATTCTTCCTATAACTCTTGTAATCAGAGAAAATCGCTTATAATCACCTAAGGTAATTTCCATACACTTTTCCAAAGTTTTAGCAAAATCTTCTTTAATCTGTTCCACTTCTTTGCTTTTATACAAATATACCGCACATTCAAAATGCTCATATAAACTTCTATAATCCAGGTTAATGCTGCCAACTACCGCTTTTACATCATCTGATACCCAGACCTTGGAATGTAAAAACCCAGGTACGTATTCATAAATTTTCACACCTGCTCCCAAAAGCTGTGTGTAATAAGTTCTTGCAATATAAAAAGCCACTTTTTTATCGGGCACGTGAGGCATCAAAATTTTTACATCCACTCCTCGCCCGGCAGCAAAAGTCAGGGCAACTACAGTCTCGTTATCTAATATTAAATAAGGTGTCATAATATACACATATTTTTCCGCCCTGTTTAAAATATCCAGATACACATTTTTCGCAATATCCAAACGATTGGTAGGGTCATCATTATAAGGAATGACATAACCGTTGCATTCTTCCTGCTTTGATTCACAATCTGCAAATACATACCTTTTGTAATCCTCCTTTCCTGACTCATCCAAATTCCACATTTGCAGAAACATAACCGTAAAACTGCGCACTGCGTCTCCTTTTAGCCGGATTGAAGCATCCTTCCAATGCCCATAACGGACCTTTTCATTAATGTATTCATCTGCCAGATTAATACCACCTGTGTATGCTGTTTTTCCATCTATAATAAAAATCTTTCTGTGGTCCCTGTTATTTTGTCTGGTAGACAAAAGAGGTTTTATAGGGGAAAAGGCCTTTGCCTTAATTCCATATGTTTCTAATTCTTTCGGATAATGATAAGGCAAATTAACAAGAGCACACATACCATCATACATAACTCTTACTTCTACGCCCTCTTTTGCCTTTTCCTTCAAAATATCTAAAATGGAATCCCACATAATTCCCCGCCCTATAATGAAGTATTCTAAAAAAATAAATTTTTCCGCTTTTTTTAACTCCACTAAAAGGTCTTCGTACTTTTCCTCCCCAAGTGGAAAATACTCAGCCTCTGTGCCATCTAAAGTAGGGAAACCGTTCATGGTTTCAATATAATGAGAAATCCCTCTTAAATCTGCCGACTCATTTCTTAACTTTTCCTGTACCCTTTTGCTTGTTTTTAATAAGTCCCTGGTTTCTTCAATCCGGCGTCTTAGCTTTTGCTGTAAGCCAAAGCTTCCCGGATTAATCCACACAAATAAAAATAAAGCAGCTCCAAATACAGGAAATGCACAGAGTGGAAACATCCAAGATAATTTAAAGGCAGGATTTTCCTTGCTGTTTACAATATAAATTACAAAAGCTGCAGATAATACCACCATAATGTGATAAAACCAGTCGGTATAGTTTTGAAACCATTTAAATGCCACAACTAATGTAATAATTTGCAACAGCAATAAAAGAATTGTTACCATAGTCCGCCCAAACAACAGACGGGCTAAAATCACAATTCCTTTTTCTTTTGCTCTTTTTCCATGCACTTTTACATTTTCGCGAAATTCTTTTCTATTCATAGATTTTCCTTGTTGTTCTTTCTTTACCTATATCATAATATACAGTTTTCCCAAGAAACACCATATATTTTCTAAATAATTTAGGAATATTATAGAAAATTTTTCTTTTTTATGGCATAGTTAAATTATAACTTTTTTATTTTTTACGGAGGCTTCAGATGAAAGGCTATTTATCCATTGGAAAGGTTGCAAAATTAAAAAATGTAAGCATTAAATCCTTACGATATTATGACGAAATTGGTATATTAAAGCCTGCTTATATTAACACACAGACCAATTACCGTTATTACAAACAAGAACAGCTTATGATTATTGATGCTATTACGCTCTGCATCGAGCTTGGTATCCCCTTAAAGGAATTTGAAAAATATAAGGATCCCTCCGGTACACTTCGCCTTTCTGATTTACTTATTGACGGGAAGCTTCAGGCAGAAAAGAAAATTAAAGCAATGAGCACCCGGTTAGAAACTTTACAACAGACTATTTCCATATTAGAAGCAAAAGAAGACCGCCTTCCTGCATCCGTCTGCCAAGCCACACACAGACAGCTTTCTCAGAATATTTTCACAACTATAAAAACACTGCCTGAGCGTACTTTACTCCTGACTCCTTTTGATGAATTTACAACTGCCAACCAAAGCAGCCAGAAGTTGTTAGAGCTATTGGTTACTGCCCAGAAGGCAGGGCTTTCTTCCAGCTACCCTTCCGGGGTTCTTTATGAGTACTCATCCGGTTCTATCAAAAAATTTGTATTTCTACACATATTATGCAAAGACAAAGATGACTTATTAAACATATTAGCTTTAGAAAAAAATATTCTTGGTAACTGCCGGATAAAACATTTTGAAGCAATGGATTATGCCTGTTATGAATGTAACGAATCATCCATTGAACAGGGAAAAGAATTTTTTAACGAATTTCTTTTAGAAAAAACTTCCTATACTTTGGTAGAACAAAAAAATATTGAAGAAAAGGGAAAGCCCCTTTCCTCTCTATTTGAATTGCAGCTCCCACTTTAAAAGTAGGGAGCTTCTTTCTGATTATAAACGCAAAATGCCAGATCTCTTAAATTATCTATATTATCTGATTCTTCTAAATTATTACCCGACACTGCAAATTCTTCAATGGAAATATTTTCATATACCTGCATATTTCCCTTCTGGTAAGCATCGTAATTCCCTGTATTGTAGGACAAAAAGGCTAATCCTTCTTCCGCCCTTCCGCCTGCTTTCTCTACTACCACATAATAACAACCTTCATTTTCCCTGCCATCAATGGTATCAAAGGAAAGTGTAATAAAACCATAACCGGAAATGTCTGCTGCCAAGACCGTTTCTTCTGCCACCAGCCTTTTTTCACTATCTAAAAGAACAATGTGATAGTTGCTTTGGTTATCTGGTCCTGACTGATTTTTCACCTGCACTCCCAGTCGGTTAAATTCTTTATCGCCCACAAAGGTCTGTACGTACAATTCATCGTTTAACAGTAGTTCACTTTCGTCACACTGGTATAAAAACTGATTTACACAGGCTTCATTGGTAATATACATTTCTTCGAAAAACACATGGCTTTTTACCCAAAACAGAACTACCAAAACAACTGCCGGGAAAGCACATACATATTTTCCTCTTCCCTTTACTGTTTTTTCTGCCACTATTTCAAAAACAGAAAAGCCATCTATCATTCCAAGTGGTAGTAGTGTCATAAAACCTATACTATAAATAGTTCCTGCTTCCCACAGCATATGAAACAAAAATCCTCCCAAAAGATTCAGCTTTATTACATAAAGAAAATCGGGATGTTTCTTTTTTAAATCTGCCAAAACACCAATAAATATTAGAAACAGACTGAAGCTATAAAAAACAGCACCGTAAGCAGCCGTAAAATCTGATTTACTACCTAAGAAATATTTGTGTACAGGCAGGTAGCTTTGACTAACTCCAAGCTCTGACAAATAACCTCCGCTTCCATCTGACCAGGTTAGCCTGAGCTTATCAAGCATAAGCTTTCCATAGCCTTTGGCACCGAGTCCTTTTACCCTTTCTACAAAAAGCTCCCTATCCTTTAAGTTCTTTTCTTCCTTTGTGGCAAATCCCATTGTATAATATTCATCCAAAATGTTATATACCCCTTGTCCACCGGCCCCCATGGCAATCCAGTGCATGGCCGGAAAGGCGGTATCCGTTGTATCAAATGGAATTGCTTTTTCTTCCACTATTTTCTGAATTCCTATTACAAGCACCATTCCCATAAGAATACAAGCTAACTTCAAAAGTATACTCTCGGCAAATTCCCCTCTTCTTTTTTCCCTAAAAAGAAAATAACAGAAAGCTGCAATAATTGTAATATATACTGTTGCCCTTATACTACAGCCTGCCATTAGCACCATGCCGCAAAACACAGCTTTTGTCAGTCCTGTTCCATTTGTGTTGTTTCCATCACTTTCTTCAAACAACCGGTAGATTCCATAAATCGCCATCATCATAAGCCCCATGGAAACTGTATTTGTATAATAAAATGGTGTCCATATTAAAAATACCGGATTTAAAACAGCCCATAATAAGCATATAAAAGCAGTCTTTGCCCCTTTACACCTAAAGGCCAACTTCCACCCAAAGAAAATCCCCATATCTATCATAAAAATATTGATAATACCAAGAATAGGGACTGCATTTTGAAACCGGTCTCCTAATATTCCCCACAAATCAAACAGCTTTAAAAGCCCTGCCGTAAGAAATAAAATTCCGTAATTATTTGTATACCTGGCAAAATAACCATCTAAATGTTCTCCGGACACAGCCCCTGTTTTTAATAGACTTACTGCCTCGTCTACAATTTTCAAAGCATCGTAACGAAGACCTACTTTCATAGAAAATAAATAAAAAATTTGAAGGATAAAAAATACACCAAGCAAAAAATATGCTAATTTTGCAAGAAATCTGTCATTTTTTGTCCCCAGAAGCTTCCAAATCAGCAAAAAAACAGAAAGTAAAAGCCCTATGGAAGCTACTGTTATAGCAATTCGCATAGGCGCAGAAAGCTTCGTCATAAAAAACAATGCACTATTCCAGTCATACATGGAAAAATAAAAAACGTAAAGAAGTAATGCTGCAAGTATTATGAGTGTTGCTTTCCATGCAACTGTTTTTCCCCTTTCTATTGCTTTCATATTCTCCTCCTGCTACTTAACTTGTTACTTTTCACACTTAACCGGTAACTTTAACTTTTCTTTTGCTCACTTCTCATAAGAAACCAAAAAGAAGCTACCATACAAATCATGCTTACGAATACTGTTACTACATTTTCTTCCAGCTTGTCAATCCGGCTAAATATGTGAAAATAAGAAAAAAGATTTCCGCTGGCATTTACAATACCATGTACTACCATAACAAGTACAAGAGAATTGTATTTTTTACACAAATATCCCAAAAGAATTCCAACAAAAAATGCATACACAAACTGGACTATGTTCTGATGATAAATTCCAAACAGAAATGCCTGCATAAAATTAGCTGTAAAATACGGCAATACTTTTTCCTGATACTTTAAAGTAAGTCCTCTAAAAATCAACTCTTCTGCAACAGGGGCTAACAGTGCCGTATAAACAAAAGGCATAAGTCCCTGGCCCATTCCCATAGAATTTAATAGTTCCTTATAGTTTTCATGGGTTTTGGGAAACAGTGGAAGAATCAGGTTCAAGGCACATGAGAAAAAACACTGTACAGAAATCCCAAATACAATGCAATTTATAATAACAGGTCCCGAAAAAGCTTTCTTACTTGCGTACTTTTGTGTGTCTCTTCCAAAGGCTTTTTTATACCAAAGACCAAAAATAATAATAAATGCCAGATAAATAGCAATACTAATTCCAATACTTACACTGCTTATCCAAGCTTCATCCAAATACAAATTAGCAATTATACTACTGTCCTTTAATACCTGTTCATAGTGAAAAAATCCCCAAATATACCCACTTGCCATCAAAAAAATAATTGAAAACAAATACATAAAAGCAATAGCGGCTAAAAAAGGGAGGCATCCTTTGCCTATTTTTTTCATCTTTTCCATATACAATTTCCCACTTTCTAATATTTTCACTTAAAAATATTTATTCCAATCATTTTATCAAAATTTGTAATTATTCACAAGTGACCTGTAATCAATTGTCTCTGTAAAACAAAAATAAACACATGATTTATAATTTTTTAAAGAAGAATAACTTTTCTCTTGACAACTATAAAAAATTAATGTAAAATGAATTCTGTTGTTTGTGGTATATGTCAAAAACAACTTTGTGGGCGTAGCTCAGCTGGATAGAGCGTTTGGCTACGGACCAAAAGGTCGGGGGTTCGAATCCTCTCGCCCACGCTACTTAATAAAAAAACTGCTTTTTCAAAGCAGTTTTTTTATTGCCGTTTTTTATCTTGCCAAATAAGTATCAATTCCATCAGCGATACCTTTGGCAATCTTATACTGGTATTCTTCTGATGCCATCTTTAAATCTTCGTCTGCATTTGTCATATATCCCATTTCGATAATGGTAGTCGGCACTGTTGCCCAGTTAATACCACTCATTGTATCTGTTTCCCAAACATACTGTTTTTTTGCACCGGTTGCACTCACTGTTGCATCCAGTACTTTTTCAGATAAACTTTTACTTTGTTCATATAAATTGCCGTTATATGGATTACTTGCTGTTTGACAAATAGTCATCATACCATTTACACCGGAATCCTCAGAACCGTTAGCATGGATTCTTATAAAAGCGTCTGCATTTGCTTCATTTGCCACAGCAGCTCTTTCGCTATTGCTAATATTTACATCATGGGAAGTACGTACCATAATTACCTGATAGCCTCTGTTTTCCAATTCTGCCTGCAATTTAAATGCTACCTGCAAATTCAATTCATATTCCTTTAAACCGGAAGTAGTACCTGTAGTACCGCCTGTAACCTTGGCTTTTTGCTCTGTTGCTCCCGGTCCTATAGGTTCTTTTTCACTATTGCCTTTTTGCTGATGCCCTGCATCAATTACAACCAAGTAACCGTTTTCACTCACTGCATCTTCATCTAATAAAACAATGCTTTGATCCCTTTCTGCTATTGAAGGCACCTCTAAGTCCTGATCATCTGCCATATCCAATCCACCTTCTTCCTGATTGCCCTTATCTGCTTCTAATTCTTCACTGGTTTCTTCTATAACTTCTGTTTCCTTCTTTCCACAACCTGTTACCAGTACAAGCATTAGCATCAGCATTATCACAAATACTTTCATAATTGTTCTCTTTTTCATAACTTTCTCCTTTTTCTTATTGTAATTTTTGTAAATCCTTAAAAATATATTTTTTAAAAAAATACCATGTAAACATAGCCGCCAAAATACCTATCAAAGCCCCTGCCAGCACATCTGTGGGAAAATGCACCCCTACATACAATCTGGACAATCCCATAAAAACAGCTAACACCATTGCCGGAATTCCAATCCTTTTTGGTAGCCCCATAAACAAAATTACAGCTGTTGCAAAAGCTGCGCTTGTATGCCCTGAAGGAAAAGAATAATCATTTGGAATTTGAGTAATAAGCTCTAATTGCTCCTCTAAAATAAAAGGTCTTATGCGCATTATTCTTGTTTTTAGCACCAGATTGACAATCAGCCCATTCAGTGCCAGGGAAACGGCTGCCACGATTCCAATCTTTCTTGTTTTTCTAAATAAAATTAGAAAGACACAAACCATAATCCAAATAAATCCCTTATCCCCAAGAGATGTAATAAACTGCATGACAGGAGTCAGGAAAGAGACTCTTATATGCTCCTGAATCCACAATAACACATTGATTTCCCACTCCGTAATGCTATTTATCATAAATCCACCTACTTTTTATTTTTTTCTTCCCTTCCTAATTGTTCCCATTTAAACTCTCCATCATCATCTCTGAAAAATGCATTTCCATATGGCGAGCTTAGGAAATTCATAATGTCCTTATCATAATTGCATATAGTATTTAAAGCATAAATGCCTGAATTGTCTGCATTATTCATATATTCTTCGCTTTCGTCTCCAGCCATAAAACGCCAGCCGCTGTCCCATTCATTTTCCGTCTGTTCTCTGTACATATAGCCAACCTTACAGCCATCCACCACAATTCTGTCTGTAGCAATACAGCCTTCCGGACCTTCCCAGTTTTTCAAAAGCTCTACAATATCATCTTTTCCCTTTAAAAACTTCTTTGTCTCATAGGTAAACCATTCATTTCGTCCCCATGCACCATCTTTATCAAGAAGATGTACAATTAGCTGTCTGTTTATTTCATAAAACTGTTTCGTTCCATCTTCCTTCATGCCACATTGGCAGAACATAAAATATACGGAACCACACAAACAACTTATGGCAAATTCCATCCAGGAATCGTACCTGGTTGCAGCTTCTACGCTAAGAGGTACCGTAAGCTCCCAAAAATCCTCCTCTGATAAAATATCGCAGGCATGGGCTGCCCTTAAAAGCCCGATTCTTTCATTGCAGTCCCATGCGAAAAAACCACCATGTTTAACAAGAGGTTCAAACAGCTTTGCAAAGCTTTTACAGGCTTCAAAGGTTTCCCGTCCCTGGTCATTTAACTGCTTTACATCAAAAGCAGGCTTTCCTTCCCAGAATGTTTCAAACTGTAAATAATCTTCATCAGAAGAATACATTCTGTTACAGACTGCCAATAAGTCATCTTTATTTTCAATTCCATACATTCTCTGTAAATGTGCTTTTACATTTGCCTTGTCTTCTTCACTTTCACATACATATAATTCCTCATAGCCCATATGTTTATGAATTCCAGGAATTTTTCTACAAACAGATACTCCTCCCAGCAACAGTACAAACTGTACTTTATCAATTTTCCTTTTGGAAGCGGCTTCCGTCTGGTTTTTAAGTGCTGCGAAAAGTTTTTCCATATCTTTCACTATATTTTCAGCTTCGAAACAGCTTTCCCCTTTTTTATTAAAAATTCCCATAGCATCTCCTATCACTTTTTATAATTATTTTTCGCCCTTACATTATAAGCAATTCTTTCCTTTGCTACAACTATTTTCTTTTTGTAAGGTTTAAATAAAAAAAAATATAAAAGCTCATACCTGGATTTTCTAACCTGAGTATGAGCTTTCCCGCACTATAAATATTCATAAATTTGCTATTTCTTATTATGTATTTTTAAACAGCCTATGAAATCGTTCATGGATTTCCTGCTTCTTTTCCTCTGTTTTTTCTTTTGCAATTACATAAACACCTTTAGAATCTGTTGTGATAAAATCTCCTTCTTTTATCTGTAATGGTAATTTGTACTTTGGAATTTTCACTAAGGTTTTATCTTCCTTTTGGCAAATTGCTATATTTTCTTCAAAGCGGTCTATTACTAACATGTTTCTAATCTTCCTTTCTAGCCTATCCCTTTTGTTTCCCCAATAATATTAATGTTATGTAGACTACATATTGAATTTTTGCTTTAAAAGCCATTTACACAAACAAAGAACTCTGTAAACCTATCCCCTAAGTTCACAAAGCCCTTTTGCTTTTCCTTCTCTATTATAATCCAATTTACATATAAATTACAAGTAAATTCTATAGTATTTTAGTTGTCCATCTGCTACAATCCCATACATCTGTAACAATATCCTGATAAAATTCCGGCTCATGACAGATTAATAAAATACTTCCTTTATACTCTTTCAGTGCTCTTTTTAGCTCATCTTTGGCATCCTGATCCAAATGATTGGTAGGCTCATCTAAAAGTAGTAAATTGGTTTCTCTATTGATTAGTTTACATAATCTCACTTTCGCCTGTTCTCCACCACTTAACACTCTTACCTGACTTTCAATATGCTTGGTAGTAAGTCCGCATTTTGCCAAGGCAGAACGAACCTCGTACTGGGAAAAGGAAGGATATTCTTTCCAGATTTCTTCAATACAGGTTGTTTTATTAGCATAATCCCCTTCCTGCTCAAAGTATCCAATTTCCAAATAGTCCCCTAACTGTGCCTTTCCTGAAAGTGGCTTCTGTAATCCTAAAATACTTTTTAAAAGGGTGGTTTTTCCAATTCCGTTAGCACCAATTAATGCAATTTTTTCTCCTCTTTCCATTCTAAGATTTAACTCTTTACTTAAAGGCTCCTCATAACCAATAACCAGGTCGGTTGTTTCAAATACACATTTACCGGATACTCTTGCTTCTTTAAAATAAAATTCCGGCTTTGGTTTTTCATAAACCTTTTCAATTTTCTCCATTTTATCAAGCTTCTTCTGTCTTGACATTGCCATGTTCCTGGTGGAAACTCTTGCCTTATTTCTTGCTACAAAGTCCTCTAAATCCCTAATCTCCTGCTGCTGTCTCTTATAAGCAGCTTCCTGCTGGGCTTTTTTCATGGCATAAACTTCTTCAAACTTACTATAATCGCCCACATAGCGGTTTAATTCCTGATTCTCCATATGATAAATCAAGTTAATAACACTGTTTAAAAAAGGAATATCATGGGATATTAATATAAAGGCATTTTCATATTCCTGAAGATATCTGGTAAGCCACGTAATATGCTGTTCATCCAAATAGTTTGTAGGCTCGTCCAAAAGAAGGATATCCGGTTTCTCCAAAAGTAACTTTCCTAACAGCACCTTTGTTCTCTGTCCACCGCTTAATTCCGTTACGTCCTTATCCAGTCCAATTCCGTCCAATCCTAGAGCACGTGCCACTTCCTCTACTTTAGCATCAATTACATAAAAATCATGTAATGTTAAAGTATCCTGTATTACAGCCAGTTCTTCCATAAGGTTCTCAAGTTCCTGTTCAGAAGCACTTCCCATAGCATCGCATACTTCATTCATTCTGGCTTCCATTTCAAATAAATAGGCAAATGCACTATCAAGCACATTCTTTATTGTCATACCTTTTTCCAATACTGCATGTTGGTCAAGGTACCCTACCCGGACATTTTTTGCCCACTCTATTTTTCCTTCATCAGGCATAAGCTTCCCTGTTACGATGTTTAAAAAAGTAGATTTTCCTTCTCCGTTAGCTCCCACTAACCCAATATGTTCACCTTTTAATAATCGAAAGGAAACATCCTGAAAAATTGCTCTGTCCCCAAATCCATGGGATAAATGTTCAACGTTTAAAATACTCATACATTCTCTCCTAAAATTATCAACTTCTCAAGTATAATAAACTGTTGGATTTATTGTCAAGCAAAGAAATGTTTTTGGTACATTTATTATGTTTTTTATTGATTACACAAAGTAAAAAGCAATGTTCATTGACATGCTAAACAACTTCTTCGTATAATAAAATGGATTTCCAATCAAAGAAGGAGTATTTTCTCTTATGAAAAAAAAATGGACAACCTTTGACCTAACAAAAATGGCACTTTTATCGGCATTACTTAGCATTTCTTCCTATATTACCATTCCCCTGCCCCTTAGCTCCATTGGGCTTACCGCGCAAACATTTGTTATTAATCTGATTGCATTAATCTTAACTCCCACTCAGGCAATTTCCACCGTTCTTGTATGGATTTTCATTGGAACATGTGGTCTGCCTGTATTTTCAGGAGGCAGAGGGGGCTTCTTTGTGTTAGCAGGACCTACCGGCGGATATATGTTCGGATTTCTTTTAGCTGTGTATCTGATTTCTCTGTTAAAAGGTAGATCCATTTGCCTAAAACGTTACTGCCTGGTTACAATTGGTATTGGCATCCCCTGTATCTATTTACCAGGTGCTCTTTTTATGTATCTCCAGACATCAATGAATTTAAAGGCTTTAGTGATTACCGCTATCCTGCCTTATATTCCTATGGATATTGTAAAATGTATAGGCGCATCTGCCATTTCCATCCCGCTCCAACGAGCCTTGGTAAAAATTAACACAAAAAAATAGGAAGAGTGGTCCAATCATTGTCTCTTCCTATTTTTTTAAACTTACTTTTCAACTTTTAAAATATCAACCGTATGTGCACCGGCACCTAATAGTTCCGGTCTTTCACAGGTAGCCAGATGATATACTACAAATTTTTGAAAGGTATCTTCATCCATTGCATTTAAAACCGGCCGCATATAGTTTGCAGGACCATCAGCTGATATAAGCTTCATCCGTTTAAGACCTGTGGCTTCGTTTAACCTGTCTATATCCTCTATCCGTACATAATCATACAGATTTTCCTTCTTTGAAACAGTGTGAAAATCCTCTGTAAGCCTATTTTCCTCCAGACATTCTTTTATGTGGTTTTCCTTAAATGCATAGGTTAAAACACTATATTCATTCATACAATAGGCAACCAATATGACACCGCCTGGCTTTGTTACCCGTTTTGCCTCCAAAAGAGCCTTACATTTATCTTCAAATGAAAACAAATGATACATGGGACCAAACACTAACGTCATATGAAAACTGTTGTCTTTAAATCTGGAAAGCTTTAAAGCATTTCCCTGATAAGCCTTCACTGTACTGTTTTTTTTCTTTAAAATCCCCAAATTATACTTTACAAGCTCTACAGCTGTTACATCATATCCTTCTTTCGCAAGGGCAACAGAATATCTTCCGGTTCCGGCACCCACATCCAAAATGGCAGGGCTTTCAAACACTTTTAGATATTCGTGTATATACTTCATGGAAGTAATATACTCTACCTGTCCATGCCGCCTTGTAAGACGTTTTTCTTCATTAAATTTATTATAATATTCTTCTAACTCTGTCATGCTTTCTTTTCTTTCACATATCCGATAAATTTATTCTGATATAAAATTCTGAAAAACTGTACGAGTCTTTCCACAACCGGCTCTGCCTTCTTTCCAAAGTGAGCCTCTACCAGCTTGGAAATCTCATAAACACTTCGCTTTCCATCCATTTGTCGCCATACAAAGCTCCCATACTCATCTAATGCAATATGACTGATTCTGGGCTTTTTAAAAAGCTTTTGTGCAAGCCAGTTATAAAATCCTTTATTTACTACATGAACGGTAACAATTCCTTTTTTATCTGCATCCCAGCTATAGCCGGGATTACAGACAGGAATATAATCCATAAAATTCTTTTTTTCTTTCTTCACTTTTAGTCTCCTAAAGCTTAAACCTTTTTGCTTTTTCTAAAACAGAATTTCCAAAGTGAAACAGTTAATAATGCAAATGCTACTAAGCCAACAATATTTCCTACATTGGCATCAGTTAAGATTGGAAGTGCTTCCGGTAAGAAGTTTCCAACTATATCTCCCACAGATGAACCGCTGCCTGTTGGGATAATTGCCAGAATTGCTAATAAAATACCAACTAAGCCTTCGCCTGCAATAAGACCTGAGCTGTAAAGAATACCGTTTTCAGTAACGTCTTTCTTTCTCTTTTCATCCATGTTTTTCTTCTTATCAATGGCCCATTTCACAATACCGCCAACCATCATTGGTGTACTTAAGTGAACCGGCAGATATAATCCGATTGCAAATGGAAGAACCGGAATTCCTAAAACTTCTACGATAATGGCGATAAATGCTCCAATTCCTACTAAAGTCCAAGGAAGATTTCCACCCATAACACCTTCTACGATCATTTTCATTAAAGTTGCCTGCGGTGCCGGAAGCTCTGCTGAACCATACCCCCATGCCATATCTAATAAATACAATACACCACCGATCGCGATGGAAGAAGCAAATACACCAATAATTTCACCAATCTGCTGTTTCTTTGGTGTAGCACCTAAAATATAACCTGTTTTTAAGTCCTGTGAAGTATCTCCGGCAATAGCCGCTACGATACAAATAACGCCACCAATTGCAATGGCAGCAGTCATTCCGGCCTGTCCTACCATACCGGTTGCCTTTAATGCCAAAGAAGCAACTAATAAAGTCGCAATTGTCATACCGGAAACCGGGTTATTACTACTTCCAACAAGTCCTACCATTCTTGAAGAAACAGTTGCAAAGAAGAAACCAAAAACAACAACTAAAAATGCACCAAACAAATTAATCGGAATAACCGGTACAAGCCAGATAGCCAATGCTAATAAAACAATTCCACCAATAATCACCTTAATATCCAGATCCTGATTTGTTCTTTCGTTAGTAGCTGTACCTTTTCCAAACCCCTTTAATGCATCTCTAAAGGTTGTAATAATCAGTGGTAAGGATTTAATTAAGCTGATAACACCACCACAAGCTACTGCTCCGGCACCAATATATTTAATATAATTGGACCAGATTGCAAAAGAACCACCGGTTGCATATAATTTTGCAACGCTTACATCTGCCGGGAATAATGTAATATTTGCTCCAAATAATACAATCAGGGGCATAAGTACAAACCATCCTAAAATACCACCTGAAAATAAGTAAGAGGAAATTTTTGGTCCACAAATATAACCAACACCTAATAATGCCGGTAACACATCCATACCAATTCCGGATCCCTTATATGCCGGAATTTCATAATGTACTTCACTTGGGAAGGCTTTTAACCCATCAGCAATAAATTTGTATACTGCTGCAATTCCCAAACCTGCAAATACAGTAGACGCCTTAGCTCCACCTTCCTCACCTGCTACTAATACTTCCGCACAGGCTTTTCCTTCCGGATATGGTAAAGTTCCGTGCTCTTGCACAATTAAAGCTTTTCTAAGAGGTACCATAAATAAAATACCAAGTGCACCACCAATAAATGCAATAATCGCAATTTCCACTAAGGATGGTGCTGCTGTTCCCCATTCCTTTGCCCACAAAAATAAAGCCGGCAACGTAAAAATAGCTCCCGCTGCTACGGATTCACCTGCTGAACCGATGGTCTGCACCATATTATTTTCCAAAATAGACTCTTTCTTTAAAATCATGCGAATGATTCCCATAGAAATAACTGCCGCCGGAATAGAAGCTGATACAGTCATACCTACTCTCAGTCCCAAATAAGCATTTGCCCCTCCAAATATAACCGCCAGTAGAATACCCAGTACAATAGATGTTACTGTAAACTCCGGCATTGTTTTATCCGCCGGTACAAATGGCTTAAATTCCTTGTTTTCGTTCATTTTACTTCTCCTTCTTCGTTAATATTTTCCACATTTCCCTTACTATATAGTAAATTCCCTATTTATTATGGAATATTACATATCACCATACATGACCTGTTCCAGTTCTTTTTTCATTCATTTTTTCCTTTTTTCATGTCATTCACGCAGAAATAGCGTTTTTCATGCTGTTTCTCATTTTATCAGAGAAGGCCCTTATTGTCTAGCTTTCTTAGGCTTTTCCTTATATTTCATGTATCTCTGTTTATAACACTGGTTTTCTTTTTTACAATTTGATACAATTAAAAAAAAGCTAACATTGTATAGACGGGAGGCTTACCTATGGGACCAAATCAACGCCTTTTATATCCACCAAAATATGACCGGAGCAAAGAAGTTCCACTAAAGGATTTTCACTTTATCCACCCTTTACAAATTGATGATATGATTATTCTAATCAAAGAAAGTCACCGTGGGCTTTCTGATTTAGCCTTAAAAGATTACTTTACAACAGATACAGACGTACTTTCTTACCGTCTGGCTATCGTAGAGGATTTGGTAAATAATCCTGCTTTATATGAGGTATTTTGTGAATCCATCAACATGATACACAATATCCATGATTTACGTCGTGCCATGAATAGCGACTTTTCCATAGAATCTGCTCTAAGCTCCATTCGCTATCTGGAAATGTATCAGGAAATCATTGATTTATTCGCCAATGGCCTTGAAGGACTTACCCTTCATTCCGAAGGCATGATTGCTTTTCGTGATACTGTCTTTTCCATTTCCAAAGGAGAAGACTACGAAAATCTCCGCAAAGAGCTTGCTAAAATGAATGTGCATTTTGGTGGTATTAAAAGCGTTACCATCGGTTTAAATCTGGATGAAACTTTAAGAGTAAAAGAAGCCGGCATCATTTCCATTCAGGAAAAGCCCTTTCATGCCGGAACCTTAATGGAAAAGCTCTTAAAGAGAAATCCTTTGGACACCAACTCCCTGATTTCTCCTTTATATCCACTTACTAAGGGACTTCATGGTGAAGATTTAAAAGCACTAAACTATTCTATCCGATCTTCCTTTAATACGATTTTTTCAAAATCCATCCGTGATTTTGAACCAACCTTACAAAAATACTTTAGTGTTAATACTTCCTACTTTACTGCATTGTTAGATGATATCCGCTTTTTAACAGCCGGAGTGAAATTCATTTTGTCCATGAAAGAAAAGGGCTTTCCTATGTGTCGCCCTGAAATTGTCCCTATTGAAGAAAAAAAATGTGACCTTACAGACGTTTACAATCCCATTTTGGCACGAAAATCCATTGAACAGTCAATTGTGTCAAATTCCTTTACTTTTGATGAGAATGGACGTTTTTATCTGGTAACAGGCCCCAACCACGGTGGTAAATCCATTTTTGCCTATTCTATCGGCATGGCACAGGCTCTATTTCAATTAGGATTGTTTGTTCCGGCAAAAAAAGCCCTTATGAGCCCTGTAACCGGTATATTTACGCATTTTCCTTCTTCTGACGAAAACAATTACGGAAAAGGTCGATTGGAAAGTGAATGTGCACGTTTATCAGAAGTGTTAAAAAAGCTTTCTGATACCGACCTGCTTTTAATGGATGAATCCTTTTCCAGTACAAGTGGCTTAGAGGCAGGCTACATTGCCTCTGAAGTACTGACCGGCATTGGAGTTATCGGCTGCGGCGGTATCTTTGTTACTCATATACATGATTTGCCGCAACAGATAACTGCTTATAACGCCCATCCGGATAACAAAGGCAAAATTGATAATTTATCTGCTCTTATGGAAAATAAAGAAGACGGCATACGAAGCTACAAAATCATCCGCACCACTCCTGATGGCTTAAGCTATGCCAAAGATATTGCAGGACGTTACGGCCTGGATTTAGAGAGTATTATAAAAAAACCATAAGCATATAAAAATATTCTTCTCACAGCAAAAGCACTGCGCATTATTATACTCAGTGCTTTTGCAATACTCCAAAAATCAGCTCAATTATAGGCATCTGGAAAATATAAACTGGGTATGTTATTTTACCAAGAAATAATAAAACTCTTTCCAGTTTTTGTGGCACTCTTATATTCGTCTTCATAAGTAATGCTAATCCTAAAGCGTATAATCCAATCACTAAAAAATCAATCTTAGAGCGCCTTCCATAATTGGTATAAATAAAAATACCTAAAAAAATAAACAAAGATATACAACCGAAAAAAAGCCGAACCCTTTTTTTCTCTAGAATCTTTAATGAACTCCCCTTCATTTCATTACACAAAAAATAAACAAATACTCCTAAGCCAATACCTGCAATTCCTCTTACTACACTGTGATAAGAAAAAATCACATCTATTTTCCCAATTAATAGAAAATAATACCTATAAATGAAAAAGCTTATGAACGGAGCTAAAAGAAACCCACAAAATTTATCAGTAATTGCCAATAGAAGTACAAAGAAAATACCTCCAAAAAATACTACAGGGACAAACCAACCTGCACTTATTAACACTTCATTTCCAAGTGGTGTCCACTGTAATAAGAAAAACTCTGCAAGACAGCTTTTAACAACTGTAATAAAATCCCGTATGGTATAGTGATTTAATATAGTTCGCACAACAAGGATTATAAGAAGTGCCAACAAATAAAAAGGATACAATCTTTTTAGTCTGCTGACAGCATAGTGTCCTACTGATTTTAATCTTGCCTTTATATCCTTCCCTTTTTGGTATTTACTATAATAAGTACCCACAAAATAACCGGCAACAATAAAGAAAAATTCCACCCCAAGATATCCTGCATGAAAATAATTCAAATCTGTTTTTGCAAAGAAATGAAGACCTAATACAGCCATACAGAAAAGGAATCTCCAAAATTCTAATATTAAGTTTCTTTTTTGCATCATACTATTCCTATCAATCTTTCATTTTATTTAATTCCGGTCGCCAAAGGCACTCAAACCTACGTAAAATAGGCTTTGCACCATTTTGCACCAAATATTTTGCACCAAAAAAGCTTATAAAAAATAGAGAAAACACCGATAAATACAGTGTTTCCTCTACAAAAAATTACTGCCGGCGACCGGAATCGAACCGGTACGATGTTGCCACCACAGGATTTTAAGTCCTGCGCGTCTGCCAGTTCCGCCACGCCGGCTTAGAACTATATAAGTTCAAGTGGGACCTACAGGGCTCGAACCTGTGACCCCCTGCTTGTAAGGCAGGTGCTCTCCCAGCTGAGCTAAGATCCCATGGGATATAAATAAAAACGATAAGCGACCCAGAAGGGACTCGAACCCTCGACCTCCGCCGTGACAGGGCGGCGCTCTAACCAACTGAGCCACTGGGCCATATAATT
>JAFSDJ010000086.1 GCA_017436305.1 Lachnospiraceae bacterium | reverse complement strand
TAGCAAGACTTTATGAGGAACTGGTAACAGACGAAAATATTTACTCTTCCAGGCGGATTATGCTTCCCACACCAAAGTTTATTATCTTTTATAATGGAGTAGAGAAGCAACCGGAACGAAAAGTAATGAAGCTTTCTGATTCTTTTGAAATAAAGGGCGAGGTTAATTTAGAACTTACTGCAGTCCAGTTAAACATCAATCCCGGCTACAATGAGGAGTTAAAAAAGGGCTGCCCAACTTTATATCAATATGTCTGTTATGTAGAAAAAGTAAGAAAAAACAATGAAACCATGCCTATTGATGAAGCTGTCAAAAAAGCAGTGGATGATTGTATCAAAGAGAATATCTTAAGGGATTTCTTACTGAAAAACAAGGCGGAGATGATTCAGATGAGCATATTTGAGTATGATGAAGAAAGGCATAAAAAAATTTTAAGGCAGGAGGGATTTGAGGATGGCCTGACTCAGGGCATGGAGCGTGGATTAGAACAGGGCCTGACTCAGGGCATGGAGCGTGGATTAGAACAGGGCCTGGCTCAGGGCATAGAGCGTGGATTAGAGCAGGGCCTGGCTCAGGGCATGGAGCGTGGATTAGAGCAGGGCCTGGCTCAGGGCATGGAGCGTGGATTAGAGCAGGGCCTGGCACAAGGTCAGGAAGTAAATTTAATTTCCCTGATTTGCAAAAAACTCAAAAAAGATAAAAGCATAGAACAGATTGCGGAGGAACTGGAAGAAGAAATCTCAGTCATAGAACTGATCTGTAAAGTTGCTTCTGATTTCGCACCGGAGTATGATGTTCATGAGATATATCAGGCGTTGCAGATGCGTAAATAACAACCTTGGTCATTTCCAAAATTTATATTACCGCCATCTTGTCTTGTAAACTAATATAGCCACCTTATCAGACCAGACCGGCCTGATAGGGTGGCTATAAACAACTGCCGTTTTTAACTTATGAATTCTTTTCATCAGACTTTTTATTATAAAATCTTCTTCCTCTAGCCAAGAAAAGAAAGTGGAAAAACTCCTACGCATCCGGTTGTTGTCCATCATGTGTTAACCACTGAAAATCTCCGGTTTGCTCCCAGGCATATAAAATTCCTTGTATTGTTTCTTAAAATCAAAAACCATTTCCTATTTTACCAATACTTTCTGTTCCCATATACGACTCTTCCAACGAATCCCCATCAAAATCGCACGCATACATTCGTCCATGGCAAGTCCTATCCAGCTTCCCACTACAAACCATTGTAACTTAATACCAAAAATATAACTACCCAAAACCGCAAACAGATACATAAAAACAACTGCAATAACTACTGTGTACGCAGCATCACCTGCTGTTTTCAACGCACTACCAAACACAATATTACAGATTCTTCCGATTTCCAACACTACATCTACAATTAGAATAACAACCACCAATTCTATGACCTTCGAATCGTCCGTAAAAATCCGCATAATATATTTTCCTGTTAATGCAAAAATCCCTGCCACAACCACAGCCGTTATCACACCCAGCTTTGCTGCCTTTAAGGTAGCCCGATAACATTCGTCGTATCGCTTTTCACCAATTCTCCAGCCCACAATAATCGCATTGGCATTTGACAGTGCAACACCTGCACAATAAGAAAACATGGTTATCTGAGAAGCATAGGATTTCGCAGTAACATAAATACCATCCTCACTCATCTCATTTAAAAACTTCATAACGATTGCCATTGCAACATTATAAAGAGCTGACTCCAACGCGGAAGGCACACCCACCTGCAAGATGTTTTTGCAAACAGTACTCACACCGATTTTTTCTGCCTCCTTAGGAATCTTAATCTTTTTCACACACATAATAATTGCAAACAAAAGAGCTACTCCTCTGGAAATAGCTGTGGCCATCGCTACGCCTGCTACCTCATAATCCAATACAAACAGGAAAACACTGTTCAAAATTATATTTAGCACATTGGCCGTAACATTGGCAATCAGTGGCTCCTTGGTATACCCAAAGGCTCTCAAATACGAGGTAAAAATCGGTGTCAACGCCGTCAATATTGACGTGCCGCCTACAATACGCATATAAACCGTGGCGTGAGGAAGCAAACTGTCTGCTGTACCAAGTACCTGCAAAACCGGTTCCGACCAGAACAGTAAAACCATCGACAACACACCGCCCACAATACCATTGAATATTACACCAATATTTTTTGCCTGTCTTGCCACACCATTTTTATCCGCTCCGATATACTGCGTCATTACAGCCATAACACCGGTTGATATGACGGAAAAACTGATTGTAAACACGCTTAAGTATGTATTTGCCGCGCCAACCGCACCAACCTTATCATCCCCTACGCTGGAAAGCATCAGTGTATCGATACTTCCTACCAACATAAAAAACAGAACTTCTATAAAAATAGGGAAAAACAGCTGTCTTAATCCCTTCTGCCTATTTTCCAACTTTTCCACTCTCCATTAATAATCTATAATAATTAAATTATATCGCACTTTATCCACGATTAACTTGCATCATTATTATACACTCAACATGTGAATTTTTACACCCTATAATCCAAGATTTGTTCAACTTCTATTCCCAGAACCAAAAATTGGGGTGAAAAAAATACTGTTAAAACTCCAAACTATCTGCATTAAGTCTGAAAAATAGTATTTTAAATTTGCAACCACATACTTTCTGCCTTTAATATCGTATCTATTTGCTTTAGAAATTAAGAATTCTACCAGAATTGTCTATTGTTAATTCTTTTTAAACTTTACAGACTTACCATCCCAGTTCCAATAGCCAGTTATTTAATAATCTCTCCCTATCCTTCTCTTTTATCTCTAAGTCTTTTGGACTTATATACTCGCCCTTAATGTTACCGTCTACAATATACAACACTCTGGAACACTTTGCGGCTACCTTTGCATCATGGGTTACCATCATAATCGTTGTTCCTTCCTTGTTTAACTTTACCAGTTCTTCCATTACCTCATTTGATGCAGTTCTGTTCAAAGCTCCCGT
>JAFSDJ010000085.1 GCA_017436305.1 Lachnospiraceae bacterium | reverse complement strand
TGTTGTATTTCTTTCGATTAATCTTGTAGCAATACCACCCATTGTTTCAATAGAAAGTGAAAGTGGAGTTACGTCAAGAAGTAAGATTTCACCTGCACCGGCATCACCCGCTAATTTACCACCCTGAATAGAAGCACCAAGTGCTACACATTCGTCCGGATTTAATGTTTTGCTTGGTTCATGTCCTGTTAACTGTTTTACTTTATCCTGAACAGCAGGAATACGTGTAGAACCACCTACTAATAATACTTTTCCAAGTTCTGAAGCTGCAATACCTGCATCTTTTAATGCTGTATTTACAGGGATTGCTGTTCTTTCTACTAAATCATGAGTAAGCTCATCGAATTTAGCTCTTGTTAAGTTCATGTCGAAGTGTTTTGGTCCTTCTGCTGTTGCTGTAATAAATGGTAAGTTAATATTTGTTGTAGTAGCAGAAGATAATTCTTTTTTAGCTTTTTCAGCTGCTTCTTTTAATCTCTGAAGAGCCATCTTATCGTTTGATAAATCAATGCCTTCTGCGTTCTTGAACTCTGCTAACATATAATCTGTAATCTTCTGATCGAAATCGTCACCACCAAGGCGATTATCACCTGCTGTAGATAATACTTCAATAACACCTTCGCCGATTTCAATAACGGAAACGTCGAATGTACCACCACCTAAGTCGTATACCATGATTTTCTGTTCTTTTTCATTGTCAAGACCGTAAGCTAAAGCGGCCGCTGTAGGCTCGTTAATAATACGCTTTACATCAAGACCTGCAATCTTACCTGCGTCTTTTGTAGCCTGACGCTGAGCATCGTTAAAGTAAGCCGGTACAGTAATAACTGCTTCTGTTACTTTTTCTCCTAAATAGCTTTCTGCATCTGCTTTTAATTTCTGTAAAATCATAGCAGAAATTTCCTGTGGAGAATATTTCTTGTCATCAATTGCTTTCTTTACGTCTGTACCCATATCTCTCTTAATAGAAGAAATTGTTTTTTCCGCGTTAGTAACTGCCTGACGTTTTGCAGGTTCACCAACTAATCTTTCACCTGTTTTTGTAAAAGCTACTACAGACGGTGTTGTTCTTACACCTTCTGTATTTGCGATAACGGTAGGTTTACCACCTTCCATAACTGCTACACAGCTGTTTGTTGTTCCAAGGTCGATACCAATAATTTTGCTCATTTTTTTGTCCTCCTAAAATGATTTGATAAATTTTTTCCTATTACTCCGCCACAGCTACCATGCTGTGTCTTACTACTGTTTCTCTGTACATATATCCTTTTTGCAGTTCCTGTGCAATGATGCCTGATTCATATTCTTCAGTAGCAACCTGCATAACTGCATTGTGGAAATCAGGGTTAAATTCTGTGCCAACTGCTTCGATTGGAGTTACTCCTAAGCTTTCTAATTCTGTCATAAGCTGTTTGTAAATCATCTGCATGCCGTCGGCAAAAGCACTTCCTTTATCTTCTTCACTTACAGTAGCAAGACCTCTTTCAAAATTATCTACTACAGGAAGTATCTTTTCAATTACACTTTTTGCTCCCATTTCAAACATGGCTGATTTTTCTTTTTCGGAACGTTTTCTGAAATTATCAAATTCTGCCATCTGACGTTTTACTCTGTCTTCTAATTCTTCAATTCTTTCTTTGGATTTGTCTTTTTTCTTATCCTCTTTTTTCTTGAAAAATTTCTTATCGGACTTAGAATTCTCCTTCTCGATTCCTTCGTCCTTTGTTGCATCATCCTCTGTTTCTTCACCGGTTTCTGCTTCTTCTGCAGTGTTTTCCGGGTTATTCTCCTGTTCAGAAACTTCCTCTACTGTTTCTTCTGCCTGTTCTTCTGTATTTTCTTCCATCTCTTCTGAAATGTTTGCTTTTTCCAAATCTGCCACTTGCTTCATCCTTTCTACGTCTTTTTATATATGGAATCTAATTGTTTCATCAGATTCTGTAAAGTACCAACGACCTTTTCGTAATCCATACGTTTCGGTCCGATAATACCAATGGTACCCTTCATGCCCTCTTCTAATTCATAGGTGGCAGTTACCACGCTGCAATCCTTCATGGACTGAACCGGTGTTTCTGCTCCGATATAAACCTGTATGCCTTTCTCCTGACTCTTCTCCAATGTATCATTTACAAGGCTGGTTAGCATCTGCTTCTCTTCGAAAGTACTGATAATCTCACTTGCTTTTTCTCCATCACTTAGCTCCGGATACTTGAAGATGTTATTTGCTCCGGAAGTATAAATTTCCAAATCTTCGTCTGCCTTAATTGCGTCTGCTACTGCATCAATTACATCTGCCACAATCTGGCTGTGGATGCCTGCCTGCTGTTTCAGCTTCGCAATCATGCCAAGATTAATTTCTTCCAAAGTAAGACCGGACAAGTTGGTATTTAAAAGAATATTCAGCTTTAAAATGGTTTCATCATCCAGTGCTTCTTCTAAGTTCAGGATATTATTTTTAATAATGTTTCCTTCTACTACCACAACTGCTAAAATCTGATGTGTATCTACTCTGGATAACTGAATAAATTTTAGCTTGTTGCTCTGATAGCTTGGTGCTGAAATCATGGTAGCGTAATTGGTATTCACCGCCAATACTTTTGCCACCTGTTTAAGTAGCTGTTCCATCTTTTCTTCTCTTTCGAGAAGCATTTCTTTCATCTCATCTACTTCCCGTTCCTTCTGCATCAGTTCGTCTACATATAATCTGTAGCCTTTATCAGATGGAATCCGTCCGGCTGAGGTATGCGGCTGTAAAATATAGCCAAGCTCCTCTAAATCTGCCATCTCATTTCGTATAGTCGCAGAACTTAAATTTAAATCTGTATACTTGGAAATGGTTCTGCTTCCTACCGGTTCTCCAGTTTCCAGGTAATTTCGAATAACGGCCCTAAGAATTTTCAATTTTCTTTCATCTAGCTGCATTCAATCACTTCCTTTTACTATTTACAGAAGAACCTTTTTGTTTTGTTAGCACTCGTCCAAAGGGAGTGCTAACATGTTCTGTAGATAATGTATCACTATGGATTTATGTTGTCAACTATTATTTTGTGGAGAAATTCTAAAAAAATTATGAAATCGGGATTTTGTGGAGAAATAGAAAAGGCGTTGTCACATCTGTAATCTTTTGATGTGGCAACACCTTTCTCTGTATTCTATATTATTCTACTTTTTTATTTTTACTTTCTTCACTTTGGTCCATTTGCTGTAGTATAGTTTACCGTTGTCTTTTACGTAGTAGCGCATTTTGTAGTAATAGGTTTTACCTTTCTTTACCTTTGTGTCATTGTAAGAAGATGATGAACTGGTTGTGGTGGAGATAGTTTTTATTTTTTTAAAGCCTTTTGTAGATGAGGTTGAGGAGCGCCAGATTTGATATCCGTGATAGCCCTCTTTGTAGGTCCAGGATAATGCTGCGTATTTTGACCACCAACCATTGTAATATTTTGCTTTAAAAGCTGCCGGTTTTGTCTTTTTGATGGCAGTTCTGGAGTCCTTCATGGTCAGGGTATAGTCTGTGCCTGCATCTCCCTCAATTTTTATGTAATAAGTACGGCCTTTTTTTAGTGTTATTGGTATGGTTTTTGTTGTAGCCGAACCAATATAATGATTTTTTATCCCCGTAACAGCAGATGCTATATCGTTGTTACTATACACAGTTATATTTAAGCTGTCTTTTGATTTGTTTTTAATATACAACTGATAAGCAGTCTTTTTCTTATTTGTTGTAAAACGGAAGAAATCAACGTCATTGTCTGCCTGCATTTTTGCTGTTTTTGACTTATTTACTGTAATTTTGGTAGCATCCGAAAAATCGTCTCCGGCATCATCTGTTACTTCTTTTACTGAAAATTTATAAGAAGTAGCATCATCCCACATACCATATATTTTAACATAATATGTATGATTTTTTTGCAGCTTTACTATTTTTGTACTTGTATTTCCGGAAGTAGCGGATAAATTGTAATAATCATAGGAAGCATCGTTTCCCTCGTAAATATATGCACAACTTGAATCAGAACCTGTTGTAGCAAGATTTATTTCATAAAAAGAATTCCTACCACTTGTTGTAAAACGGAAATAGTCCTGTTCATCAAGTCCTGATACTTCAATTTTACCTTGAACCATACTTCCTACAGTCATATTGGCAGCTTCTGCAAAAGTATTGCCATAGTCATCCTGAATTCTGTTTAGAACAAAAGCACTTTCTCCTGTTTTTTCACATTCAAAATAAATATAATAGGTACGATTTGGCAAAAGTCTCATTACCGTTGTTTCGTTCCCATTAGAATACATATATTTATCCAGTACCTTACTTCCATCAAAGGAAGGGCTGTCATAAATACTAATGTATTTATAGGCACCATTATTTACATTATATAAAGTCAGGCTATAATAACCATTACCTGCCGGAGTTGTAAATTTATAAAACTCTGTCTGATCTGTCTCTGTGTAGGTATGAGAAACTCTTGTACCTAGCTGAAATGTACTTGCTGTCTGAAAGCTATTACCGGCGCAAACTGTTTTTGCCGGAAGCACCAGTCCTGCTACTAACAGTGCCATTGCCAGTAACTGAATTGTTTTTTTATTTAATTTCATGGTTTGTCCTCCTCAAGAATTCATTTTTATTTCACGCAACCAATTAATTCATTAATATCATTTACATTATATTGGTTCATGTAATCTTGAATGCCCTGGATGGTTTCTTCTGTGGCATATGGGTTTACGAAGTTCATGGCACCTACTGAAACCGCTGTTGCACCGGCCATCATAAATTCCATGGCGTCTTCGCCGTTTGCAATACCGCCCATACCGATAATCGGAATGTTTACTGCCTGAGAGGCTTCATATACCATGCGGACTGCTACAGGTTTGATAGCAGGACCGGAAAGGCCTCCGGTTCGGTTAGCAAGGGCAAACTGTTTTCTGTGAATATCAATTTTCATTCCGGTAATAGTGTTTATTAAAGAAATGGCATCTGCACCTGCTGCTTCTGCTGCTTTTGCCATTTCAGCAATACTTGTTACATTAGGGCTTAATTTCATGATGACAGGTTGTTTTGCTTTCTTCTTGATTTCTTTCGTAATGTGGAATAGGGCATCTGCTTTTTGTCCGAACGCAATAGCACCTTCTTTTACATTTGGGCAGGATACGTTAATTTCTAACATGTCTACTGCTTCATCTCCTAAACGTTCTACTACTTCTACATAATCTTCCACTGATTTCCCACAGACATTTACGATTACCTTTGTGTCAAATTGTTTTAAGTATTCCAGATCCCTTTTAATAAAAACATCAACTCCCGGATTTTGAAGCCCGATAGCATTTAACATACCGCCATAGGTTTCTGCCACTCTGGGAGTTGGATTGCCGGGCCATGGAACATTAGCCACGCCTTTTGTCACAACTGCTCCTAATTTATTTAAGTCAACAAACTCCCCATATTCCATTCCGGAACCAAAGGTTCCTGAGGCTGTCATAACCGGATTTTTAAAGGTCACGCCTGCGATAGTTACCGCTGTATTTCTTTTCTGTTCCATTAGATGTCTACCTCCTCTGCTAAATATACAGGACCGTCTGTACAAACTCTCGCATTGTGTACATGGGAATGATGGTCAACTTCTTTTGTTTTGCATACACAGCCTAAGCAGGCTCCCACACCACATGCCATTCTTTCTTCTAAAGATAAGTAAGCCGTCATTTTGTTAGCAGCTGCAAACTCTTTAATGGCACGAAGCATTGGCATTGGTCCACAGGAGAAAATAACATCTCCCTTTAATCCGTTATCTTCAATGGCATTCATAACAGTTCCTTTGCTTCCTGTACTGCCATCCTCTGTGGCAATATAAACTTCCCCATATTTCTTTAAATCTTCCTGTAAGAAAAGCTCATTTCTAAAGCCTAATATAATTTTAATGTTGCTATTATCTCTTCCGGCTTTTTCGTTAGCAACGGCTAACTCTTTTGCCAGTTGCAGCATGGGAGGAATACCAATTCCACCACCCATTAAAAATACCGTTTTTCCTTCTGCTGCCTCTAATGGAAAACCGTTTCCTAAAATACCTAAAACAGAAATGCTGTCTCCCTTTTTATATTCCGAAAATTCATTTGTTCCTTTACCGGCTACACGGTATACAATTCTCAGCTTTTCTTTCTTTTCATCTACTTCGCAAATACTGATTGGCCTTGGCAGGATAGTTGATTGATTTTTTGGATAAACACTAATAAACTGCCCCGGATGAGCATTTTGGGAAAGTTCTGTTTCGATCCACATATCGTAAATTCCGTCTGCGATTTTTTCCTGTGAAAATACAACCGCTGTTACTTTTTTCTTTATCTCCATGTTGTTCTCCTTTTATCTGTTTAATTGTAATTATTCAGCACCTTCATAATTACAATACAAAAATCCATATAAAATTGCTTTGCAATGGGATTTTTGCACTGCTAAGTCAGATTACCGGTGCTACTTTTGATAGGCAATTTTTCCTCCTGCAATAGTATAGTAAATCTTTCCTTGCAAAGTAGTTCCAATAAACGGTGTATTGTGTGATTTTGAGCAAATATCCTCTTCCTTAAATTCAAACTTTTCTTCTTCCTTAAAAACAATTAAATCTGCCACTTTTTCCACTTCAATTGTTCCTGCTTCTAAATGATATAATCTGGCAGGATTTAAGCTCATTTTTTCAAACAGCTGTGGTAGTGTAAGGTGTTCTGTAGCAACTAAGTTAGCAACCGCTAACCCAAATGCAGTTTCAAGACCAATAATACCACTTGGTGCTTCTGTAATAGGCTTGTCCTTTTCTTCCTTTGCATGTGGTGCGTGATCTGTAGCAATTAAATCAATGGTTCCATCTTTCAGTCCCTCTATAACCGCCATTCTGTCAGCTTCTTCTCTAAGAGGCGGATTCATTTTTGCCAAAGTGCCATTTTCTATAACCGCATCCTCAGTAAGTGTAAAATGATGAGGAGTTGCTTCTGCGTGAATATTACTTCCCTGGGCTTTACCCTTCCTTACCAGCTCTACTCCTTCTTTTGTACTTATATGTTGTACATTTAAAGAAGCTCCGGTTTGTAACGCTAACTCAACATCTCTTTCAATTAGGGAAATTTCAGCCTTACGGTCAGAACCTCCTATTCCAAAGTTAGCTGCCGCTTTCCCGGCATTTACTCCATTATTTTTTATAAATGCAGGATTTTCTTCGTGAAGGCTGATAGGAACATTCAACTGTGCTGCCTTTATCATTGCCTGCTTTAAAATTTCTTCATCTAATAACGGAATTCCATCGTCTGTTACACCAACTGCTCCTTTTCCTACCAGGTTCTCCATATCTGTCAGTTCTTTTCCTAACAGACCTTTGGTAATAGAAACACATGTTTCAACATGAATGTCTGTTTCTTTTCCTTTGTTTAAAACGTAGGCAAGGGTTTCTTCATTATCTACTGTAGGCTTTGTATTCGCCATAAGCACCACTGTAGTAAACCCACCCTTTGCTGCTGCCTTTGCCCCTGTGGAAATATCTTCTTTATAAGTAAAACCCGGATCCCTGAAATGCACATGCACATCCACAAGCCCCGGCCCAATTTTGAGCCCGGTGGCATCGATTACCTGTATCTGTTGCATAGCCTCTTCTTTACTAATACCATATTCCTGTGCCAAGGCTTCTTCATTAAGTCCCTTTTCAAGCTTCTGAAATTTGCCGTCTTTAATGAATATGTCCAACTGCTCCTCTTTCAAACTAATCGTATCCACAACAATTCCGTTCTTAATCAAAATCACTAATTATCAACCTCCTTTGTTTCCTATATCATAAGTCCTAACATATAAAACTCACATTCTTCCCATATTATACGTTATTTTCCCTCTTTTCACAATTACTTTATAACATCATGCTATTACACAACCTAATTAATGTTACTGTTCATTCGCACCTCGTAAACGGTAACTAATTAATTCAGAACACTGCCGGTTCACTTGGAGGTCCTGTCACCATCTCTTCTATTCAAACACAACCGCCTTCTCAATCAATTCAATCTTAATTACCACATAGGGAAAAGATGCTCCGCTCCCCTTTGCATCCTCATCTGTGGGACCCTTTAAATTGCTATCCATATAAATGGCATTTTCTGTTTCATAAACCTCATCCACTGTAATACAATATCCTCCTGTAGGTTGCTTGCCGTAGCCTTGGCATATATACAAATACCCTGCCTCTTCATAAGTAAATTTAAAAGGATTTTCTAATTTACTTTCCACAGATATTTTTAATTCTTCCGGTAGTTCGTCGTCGCTAACCACTGTAAATTCTAAATCCTTCAATTTTGCCTCTTTATCCATATTTTTACCGCAACCCGAAAGCAATATCCCCATAAGCATTACGCATAACATAATAATATTTTGTTTTTTCATAACCAGTTGCCTACCTCTGACTTTTTATAAATGTTCTTCCTTATTCTATTCACTGTGGCTTGTTCCTTATACGTAAATGTTTAGCATATAATCACTTAAAAGAATGGATTGTACAAATTGACTTTTTTTAATTTCAAAAAAGGCTATCTGATTTAATAGACACTTATTTATGATTTGACGATTTACTACTATTTTGCATAAAGGTTATACAAATTTTATTGTATTTTCTAATTTTGTTGGCTATAATCCTATTTATCACTAAAAAAGATTGGAGATGGTAACAAAATGCTACGTTTCATTTGTGTTGTTTTCGTAGTTGTTTCATTTTTAATAGTAACTATTCCACTTCTTATAGCCGAATGGATTATTGGTTTTTTTAACATGGAATTTAAAAACAAAAGTTCTTTAGCTATTGTTAATTGGGCATTTGGGCTTTGTATCAAAATAGCCGGTGTTACCACAACTGTAATTGGTGAAGAGAATGTTCCAAAGGATGAGGCAGTTCTATATGTAGGGAATCATAGAAGCTATTTTGACATTCTGCTTACTTATGTTCGTGTTCCCAGACCTACCGGCTATGTGGCAAAGGTAGAAATGTTACGATGGCCACTTTTAAGTAACTGGATGAAAAATCTCCACTGTCTGTTTTTAGACAGAAAAGATATAAAAAAAGGCTTAAAAACAATTTTAGCCGGTGTGGAAAAGGTAAAATCCGGTATTTCCATTTGTATTTTCCCGGAAGGTACCAGAAATAAAGTAAATAATTCTTTTTTACCCTTTAAAGAAGGAAGCTTTAAGATTGCAGAGAAGACCAATGCTCCAATTATTCCAATTACCTTAAACAACACCGGAGCTATTTTCGAAGATCATCTTCCAAAAATCTACAAGACTCATGTAGTAATTGAATATGGAAAGCCAATTCGCATAAGCGAGCTTTCAAGAGAAGAAAAGAAAAATATTGGTTCCTATGTACAAAACATTATGGAACAAACATACGAAAAAAATAAGGCCCTTGTATAAGGAGCCTTATTTTTTAATAAATGAAAAGACGAAAATGTACTAAGCACACTTTTCTTAATGATTTGTTGGAGTCTGATTAGTCCATGTTTCGAAATATTTCTCCCCAGCTGATTGATAATTAGAAGTAATGGCATCTAATAAATTTTTGTCAACTTGAGAAATTTTCCATTTTCCACTAACTTTTTTCAATTTAATTGTAAATGTTTTTGTCTTATATTTTTTCTCATATGCTTTAGCATTATTAGCAAAACTTTTCTTTATTACATTATCAACCAACTGTTGCTGTTCTTCTTCTGTATATGTGGAATAATCCGTATTATTTATCCCCTCTGTTAACAGCCATGTAAATAAATCATCCAACATCTTCACATAGGCACTATCGGAATTTAAATATTTACATTTTACCTTAACAGTTGCTGTTTTTCCTGAAACCTTTACCTTTTTTATGGAATAAGTTAAACTCTTGTTTCGTTTTTTCATAAAGGCTTTTAAAGCGGGAGTGCTGTTTAAATCATCAATTTTTTCTTTGCAATCAGAGGTTACATAATTTTTCATTTTTTTAATATTCATGGTTTTTGCATATTTAAAGAAGTTCTTTACAGTCTTCTTTATATTTGCTTTATTACTTGCAGCTTCTACTGTCTGTACATTACCTGCAACAGGCATAACTGCCGGTGCCACAAGGCTTAATCCCATTACCAGGGCAATTGCCAGTATTCCTTTTCTGATTTTATTCATAGTGTTTCCATCTCCTCTCTGTTTTCCTCTAATACATTTCATCTTCTCATCAATCGCGTTTCATTACTTTAAAATTGGTCAGTTGTAATCGCCATAGTTAACTCCTGCTAACCCACCTTGCCACCAAGCTTCTCTACAATCTCTGCAAATTTCATTCCATGAGAGGCCTTTATTAAAACTGCATCCTGCTTTCTTAAAATATTCTCATAGGAATTTAAAAATTCATCCACCGTTTCAAAATAAAACAGTTCCGTTTCTACCCTCTGTTCCTCCTTTTTCTTTAAGGCACCTTCATAAATACATTTTCCAAGCTCCCCGATAGAAATAATCACTTCTATTCCTTTATCAATAGCATAAGCTCCAACTTCCTCATGTAGCTGTTTTTCCTTTTCTCCAAGTTCAAACATGGAGCCCATAATGGCGCATCTTCTTCCATTTGTTTCTGCTAAAAGAGAAATAGCTGCTTTCATGGATACAGGATTTGCATTATAGCAATCGTCTAAAATAGTATACATTTCTGTTAAAATTAAGTGACTTCTTCCCGGTAAAGCTTTTACTTTTTCAATTCCTCTTTTAATTTGTTCCAAAGTCAGTGAAAGCTTTAATCCAACTGCAGCTGCAGCCAGTGCATTATTTACCATATGCTCTCCCGGAATAGGGATATGTACCGTAAAAGTTCCCTGCGGAGTACAAATATCACAATCCGTTCCAAGGATTCCTTTGGCAAGGATGTTTTTAGCAAAAATTTCTCCTTGGAAATCCCCACCTTCTTCCTTTGAAAAATAAGTAATATCCGCGCGCTTTCCATTAACCTTTGCTAACTTGTCATCATCTCCATTTAAAATAACCGGAGCATCTTCCTTCATAAAATCAAAAATTTCTGTTTTAGCACGAAGAACACCTTCTCTGTCTCCTAAGTTTTCCAAATGACATTGGCCTATGTTAGTAATGACACATAAATCCGGTTTTACGATTTGGCTTAAACGATGCATTTCTCCAAAATCACTAATGCCCATTTCTACAACTGCTGCCTCATGTTCCTCTCGTAATCTAAATAATGTTAAAGGAACTCCTACTTCATTATTAAAATTGCCTTCTGTTTTCAAGGTATTGTATTTTTCACTGACAACAGCTGCAATCATTTCCTTTGTACTTGTTTTGCCAACACTTCCGGTTATTCCAACAATTGGTATATTTATCTGTTCTCTATAAAACCCTGCAATATCCTTTAATGCCTGAAAGCTGTCTTTTACAAGAATATATGTATAGTCAGCCTCTGCTAACTCTTTTTCAGAAATAACACATAAGGCCCCTTTTTCAAATACATCAGGAATAAAGGAATGTCCATCCACTCTTTCGCCTTTTGTTGCCACAAATAGCCAGTCTTTTTCCACTTTTCTGGAATCAATGGCAATTCCTGATACTTCTGTCTGCTTTATTGTTTCATCTCCGTAATAGGTGCCATTGCAGGCTTTTGCAATATTTTCTAATGTAATATTTTTCATGCTGGATTCTCCGTTACTACTTTTTATTATTTGTTCTATGGAAGATACTACACTTCCCCCACTCTTGTATTCCAGATAATTAGCCTTTGCTAACTATACATTTTTAAACATATTTCTCAAAAGACAATTCCACGATTTTTTCACAAAGAGCTTCAAAATCAACCCCCACTGCTGCTGCCTCCTGCGGCAATAAGGAGGTTGGTGTCATACCGGGTAAGGTATTTGCCTCTAAACAGAAAAAGCTGCCATCTTCCTGTAAAAGAAAATCCATTCTTGCATATACTTTTAATCTTAATGCAGCAAATACATCCTCTGCGGCTTTTTGCATTTTCTTTGTAATATCTTCCGGAAGTAACGCCGGACAGGTTTCTACTGCACTTCCTGCCTGATATTTGTTTTTATAATCATAAAATCCTTCTAAAGGTGCGATTTCAATAATTGGAAGTGCTTTTTTGTCTAACACTCCAATTGAAAACTCTCTTCCTTTTATGTACTGCTCCACAACAACCTGTTCCTCGTAGGAAAAAGCATTTTTTAATGCGTCTTTATATTCCTCATAATTGTTTACCATGTATACACCTACACTGGAACCGCCTTTACAGGTTTTTACCACTGCTGGATAAGAAACTTCCCCTGCTTTATCATCTCCATTTTCAAAATCTGCTTTTATTAAATGAAATCCGGCCGGAGTAGGTATCCCATTTTGTCTGAATATTTCTTTGGAAAGAGCTTTGTCCATAGCAACTGCTGCTCCCAGACAGTCACAGCCGGTATATTTAATTCCTGCAAGGTCAAAAGCTGCCTGAACGGTTCCATCCTCTCCCGGTGCCCCATGAAGTGCCATAAAAACCATATCAGCCATAGCACAAATGTCTAAAACGTGAGGGCCAAAAAAGCTTTTGCCCCCATCCTTTCTAAGAGCTCTTACCTTTTCCATATCCGGCGCATCCTTGGAGATAGCACCTACTGCCTGTGCCCAGTCTTTATTCATAGTAAATACATCTATATAATCTTCCACATCATATCCTAAATAAACATCCAGTAAAACTGTTTCATGTCCTCTGTTCTTAAATGCTTTATAAATCATTTTACCTGTTACTAAAGACACATCTCTCTCTGTACTGGTACCTCCTGCTAAAACAACGATTTTCATTCTATAACCTCTCTTTCTACAATTTCATGTATGATAAATATAATAGAAGATTGCAAATACAATTGGTACTCTTCTTCCTGATTGGTCAGGTTTAGTACACCCTTTCCTGTTACCATCTCTATTCCATCTTCATTTCTTCCAAGCAAATAGTGAAGCTGATTTTCCATGATTCCCAAATATTCATGACTTGTTACAACATGGTCAATAATTGCAAGTATAAAAGCATTTTCCAAAATAGTCTTGGCATTTCTTCCATCTTCTTTTGCCCATACCATATAGGCATCTTTTTTGGAAGCTGCCGCAAGAGTCTCAGCATCTTCCATTAATCCATTCATCAACTCATTGCAGATTTCCATATCAACCTTATAATTACAGGTCAAATATGCTAAATCACCATAAATTTTTCTGTTAAACTGAGAATTTTCCGGTTTTTCACTAAGCTGCCAATATTGCTTTAGTTTGTTGTGATACCTGGCATCTCCGGTAGTCTTATAAAGTTCCGCTGTTGCATAGTATTGTAAGTCATCTAATTCACTATATTTTGCCACATATCCATAGGCAAATTCTGAGGCTTTTAGACAGGTATCTGCCAATTCTTCATCATAAATTCCATATATTCCGGCAAACTGTGCCATTATGGCAGAGAATTCGGCAGTTGCCTCTATGGAAATATCTTCCACGTAATAGGTTCCTTTGTCATTTTCAGGAGCTGTTTCTTCGGTTTCACTTTCCGGATATACACCTGCATAAACCCCTCCTGTTTTGGAATCCTGCATGGAAAGAAGCCATTTAACCTCATAAACAACTTCATTTAAAAGTTTATCTTTTAACCGGCTATTTTCATCTGCTTCCTGACTTGTTACTTCTTCTTCACCCATATACTCATAGGTCATAAGTAAATCAGAGATAATTTTACAGCCTTCTGCCACATCTTTTTCAAAGTTACTCCCTGTATGCCAGCCACCCTTTGTATCAACAGCAGTACTCGTTCCCTTTAGGAGAGTTTCCCCTAAATGGCAGGCACCATGATTATTGACTGCCACCGAACCATTTAAGTTAGTACCGCATCTGTGATAGTAAAAAGAATCCATGGCACTAGTATACAGTTCCGTATAAATATCTTCCTTAATCTGAAAAGGATAAGACTGGCCGATTACAGCCGTTTCTATGTAGTATGTTCCCGGTCCCATAAACTCTGTAAACTCGCCCTTGCTAATATATTCATTATTCAATTCATTGTATACCGGTTGTTGAATTTTGCCTTGATATACAATCTGCTTTGTTTCCTGATTAACGACTGCAAATTCTCCGCTTAAATTTTCCCCGCGAAAAAGTGCTACCTTTGTACTTTCTGTACCATAGCCATTTCTGTCTACCAACACACCCGGCCTGATGGAAGGCTTTTCATAAGAAACATCATAAACTGCCTCCTGTAAAAAGCTTTCCTCAACCGGTTCCTCAAAGGTTTCATAATCACTAGGGTCTTCGTAGCCGCAACCTGTTAAATAAACCAGTAGCAAAATCTGCAAACATATTTTATTTATTGTTCTAAAGGATTTTCTTTTCATAAAATGATTATACCCCAGAGAATTAACAAGGTAAAGAAATAAAACATTTTTTCCTTTAATTTAATCTAACAGGCTCATTGGGTTCATTGGAGTACCATTTTTTAAAACTTTCATATAAATATTAGTTCCTTCCATAGAATAATATTTGGTTGGCGCAGCAACACATCCTACTACTTGTCCTCTTTCTACAGTACTTCCTTCTAAAACAGTTATCTCATTTAGCTGTCCAAGAATTAATTCATATCCATTTCCTAAATCCATTTCTATATAATTTCCAATTTCTTCACTGTTTCCAACTTTTTTTACTACACCTTTTGCACAGGCCGACACATTTTCTCCTTCATTTGCAGAAATAATAATAGCAGGATTGTATTTATACTGGCTAAGTGTGGAGAAGAATACAGTCTGATCCATGCTATAATTTAGAACAACATTTCCAAGTACCGGCCAACCCATTCCGTCGCTTTCTTTAAATGCTCCGTTTAATATACTGCCGCTGGCTGTTTCCTCTGCTTCTTCAGTTTCTCCAGTATGTTTCTCCTGACTGTCGGATTCATTATTGTCTTGGGTATTATCCTCTTTTTTTTCTTCACTGTTTGATGACATATCTATGCTATTTTCGCTAACTGTTTTTTTACTATCAGGATTGATAACACTATTTCCTCCGGTTTCTGCAAAATATGGATCTGCATCTAAATCATCAACGATGGAAGCCGTTAAGTCCTGGCTTGTTTTAGTCTCTGCTGTTTCTGTATCATCCTCCAATTTAGAAAAGTCCACTACCTGACTTTCCACATCCTTATTCTCCATTCGGTTCACATATACTCCGGTAAGGGCACAGGCTGCTACTATTAATAAAGATGAGGACAACATCATTATTTTTTCCTTATTGAATCTTGTTACTTTTCTTTTTTTCATATCTTCCTCCTAACTTTTATGACTATTATCATTTTTGACACCTGCCATAAATCAAGTTACTGTTTCATATAAAGTGATTAGTAGTAGTTTTGCCGGAAGAAGATTTTTTATTCCATTTTATTCTTTCATTTTCGAAAGTTTTGTATCTTTAAAAAAGTAATCGAGAATCTCCGTATAAGAGTAATCATTTTCAGCCAAATAGTTGCTATAATACTGATCCATTCCCAGTCCATGCCCGCTTCCTTTCGTCTCAATTATAAATTCATTTTCTTTTTCTGTGAAAGTAAAGTTAGCCGATGCTAACTCATATTTTTTTCGAAACTGCTCTCCTGTAATTTTCTCTCCATTGCATATAAGGCTGATCACATAACCTGCAGCATCCCTTTGTTCAATAATCAATGTGTTAAGCGTCTCTTTGGAAATTGCCACACTTTGCAAAAATTCCTGACTTTCCACATTTTTCTCACATAAAACACTCTCCAGATATGTATATTCGTTTTGTACGAAAACTTCTTTTGCATTTCTTGTTTTTCCACTGCTCATGGCATGGTAAATACCTTCTATAGGCTGTTCCTCATAGGTGATAATAATACCTTTTGTCTCTTCCACTGCACTAACAACTTTTTTATAATTTTCCTCATAGTTTTCTTTCCATATTTTTTTCATCTGGCTCTGAGTCAGGTAGCCGTTGCTAACTTTTTCCCAGCCAATTATATTTCTATCTATATTCTGCCCTGAAACAGTACCCTGTTTTTGTAGCTTTGTATAATAGGTACTTCTTAATAAAACTGCCTGTGCCTTTAACACTTCCAAATCATACTCCACATTTATTGTTGTGGCTAATGCTCCTATTAAAAACTCCTCCAAAGGAATTTCCTGGACTGAAAGCTTATCCTCATATTTTACAAAATGAGCCGTCTCTTCTTCCTCTTTAATTTCCTCCATGTTCATCCAGGTAACACCTTCTGTTTTGGTCTTATTCATGATTCCAAGTACATATGGCAAAAGTATTAAAAATAATACAATTACAAAAAAATCCCTTGCTTTCTGTTTCATAGAGCACTCCTTTTCTATGCCATATCAGTATATTTCTACATTCCCCTCCTTTCATTGTATAAACTTTTCCATAAAAATAGAATTTCCCTTAATGGATTTTTCAATTTGACAATTTATAAATTTGAATGGGGCTTCCCAAACCCTAATCCTATAAAAAAATACCTGAAAGAATAACCATGTTGTCTTTTCAACGGTTTTCTTTCAGGTATTTTCTATTTCAAATTAGACTCTGTTGTAATTAATCAGACAGCCCTTTAAGATAATTTCTCTTTCTTCGTCAGTAAGCTCACCTAATTTTAATGTAAATTCTTTGGTGGTACCGTCTGCTACCACGTAAGCCGGGATTTCAGAAGCTTTGTCCATAACTGCCTTCTTGATAGAAGGAATGAACAGATAGTCTAACTTCTTAAATGGTAAATCTCCCTTATCAATAATAAATGGAAGCATACCCCAGTTGATTAAGTTAGAACGGTATCTCTTTGTAGCGTATTCGTTGGCGATGTTTGCCCAGCCGCCAAGTACCTTCTGGCAGGAAGCAGCCTGTTCTCTTGCGGAACCATCACCTGGTTTTACTGCAAAAATAGTACTTCCAAAGCCTGTATTTGCATCGCTTGCATCCGGGAAGGATTTTTTCACTGCATCCATAACAGCAGTTAATTCCGGTACTGCCTCTAAAGGATTAGCACCTTCCATTCTGGATTTTTCTGCTTTCTGAATTTCTTTTGCAAGACCTACGTAAGCAGGGTCTTTTCTGGATAAGGTAAATTCAGCCAGTCCTAACGGGTTAGAACGGTAAGAAGATGTTTCACCGGATGGAATCAGTTCGTCTGTAGTTGTAACAGGGTCATGGATTTCGGAAACAACTTTTAATACAAGGTTTTCCGGAAGTTCGCCCATCTTTGGCCAGTCTTTAATGTTTGGACCAAATTTAATGTCTACAGATGAATCTGCAACACCCTTGGAATCAAATACACGGTTTTTATAAATAGTATCATCAAAGTAATATTTGTATTTCTTAAGCTCTGCATCTACTTCAGTAGCCGGTGTTAAGAAACCTTTGTTTGCTGCTGTTGCTGCGATGGAACGGGCATCCATAAGTGCAACGGAAGCAATCTGTCCGCTTTGAAGCTTAGAACCTTCTCTGTTCGGGAAGTTTCTTGTGGAGTGACGGATACTGAATGCATTGTTAGCAGGTGTATCTCCGGCACCAAAGCAAGGACCACAGAATGCTGTTTTTACAATAGCACCTGTTGCAAGAAGGTTTGCAACACTACCGTTTTTCACGAGCTCCATATATACCGGTGTAGAAGCCGGATATACGCTTAAGGTAAATTCATCCGGTCCGATGCTTGCACCTTTTAAGATGTCAGCTGCTGCACAAATATTTTCAAATCCACCGCCGGCACAGCCTGCAATAATACCCTGTTCCACATATAATTTGCCATCAATAATCTTATCCTGTAAAGAGTAATCCACAGCACCATCTAAGCTTACTAATGCTTTCTGCTCTACATCATGTAAAATGTCTTTTAGGTTAGCATTGACTTCCTCGATAGTGTAGGTGTTACTTGGATGGAATGGCATAGCAATCATTGGCTTGATCGCAGATAAATCTACTTCAATAAGGCCATCATAGTAAGCAACCTGTCCCGGATTTAACTCTTTGTATTCTTCACTTCTCTTATGAATATCGTAGAAGTCTTTGATTTCATCATCTGTCTGCCAAATAGAAGAAAGGCAGGTTGTTTCTGTTGTCATAACATCGATACCAATTCTGAAATCAGCACTTAAGTTAGCAACACCCGGTCCTACAAATTCCATAACTTTATTGTTTACATAGCCATTTGCAAATACTGCTCCGATAATAGCCAGTGCCACGTCCTGAGGACCTACACCTTTTACCGGTGCACCTGTTAAATAAACGCCTACTACCTTTGGCATGTTAATATCGTAAGTCTGGTTTAATAACTGTTTTACAAGCTCCGGACCACCTTCGCCCATTGCCATAGTACCAAGGGCACCGTAACGGGTATGGGAGTCAGAACCTAAAATCATCTTGCCGCCGCCAGCAAGCATTTCTCTTGCAAACTGATGGATAACTGCCTGATGAGGTGGTACATACATTCCGCCGTATTTCTTTGCACAGGTAAGTCCAAACATGTGGTCATCTTCGTTAATAGTACCACCAACTGCACAAAGAGAGTTGTGGCAGTTTGTAAGAACGTAAGGAATTGGGAATTTCTCCAATCCTGAAGCTCTTGCTGTCTGGATAATACCAACAAAAGTAATATCGTGGGAAGTTAATTTATCAAATTTGATTCTTAACTTTTCCATGTTGCCGGAAGTATTGTGACTTTCTAAAATACCGTAGGCAATTGTTTCCTTTGCTGCATCTTCTTTGGTAATGTCTTTGCCGGTTTTACTCTTAACTGCGCTAAGAGCCTGTGGGCTGTCCGGGATAATTTCAGTGCCATTAATTAAATATGCACCGCCGTCCAATAATTTAATCATGTGTTGTCCTCCTTATGTAAATGGCTTTGGTTTCTGCCTTCTTTCCAAATAGGAGACGCCAATAAACAGTGGTTTGTTGGCGCCTTTATCAAACATGTGTATTTTAACATGGTTTAGGTTGTTTTTCAATTACTTCTTAATCTTTGCTTTGGAACTTACTCCTTTTGCCTTTAGAAGCTTTTTATAAGATTTCAGCTTACTTTTTGGTACTTTAATGGTTGCTTTTTTATAAATACCGGTAAATGTTTTGCTTCCTACTTTTTTACTTGTGAGCTTTGTAGTTTTTATGGTAATTGTTTTTAAATTTTTACAACCGTAAAATGCCTGTTTGCCAATAGTTGTAACTTTTGATGGAATGATGACTTTTTTAAGTTTTGTACATTTGTAAAAAGCTTTTGCTCCTATCTTTGTAACATTTTTCCCCATGGTTACGGTAGTTAGCTTCGAGCAACCGTTAAAAGCTTTGGAACCGATATTGGTTACATTGGAACCGATTGTTATTTTGGTAAGTTTTATATTATTTTCAAATGCCCCTGCCTGAATAGAGGTTACTTTATATGTATTGCCATTAAGCTGAATTGTATCAGGAATTTTAATAGTTTTCGTGCTTTTTGAAGGCTCAATATAGGCAACGGTTCCGCCATTTTCATTTAAACCGGTTATTTCGTAAGTTGCACCTGATTTTGCATGGGTAAAAGTATCGCCTTTCTTTAACTTGGCATCACCACTTTCTAATGGTTGGGAATCTGAAGGTAGTACTGTGACATTGCAGATTGCATTGACACCACTTCCATCCTGCGCAGTACAACTAATTGTTGCTGTTCCGGCTCTCATTGCAGTTATACAGGTTGTTGCAGCCGCTACTCCATTTTCCGTAAAAGCTGTAGTTTCCCCTGTTGTTGACAGGTTTATTACATTGCTGTCAGGAGTTTCCCATTTAATAGTCTTATTGTAAGCATCTGGCGGAGTAATGATTGCAGTTAAGTCCATAGTTTCGCCAACCTTTAGTTCTGCATTTGTTATATTTAAAGTAATACCATTTATTGGCTTAGTTACTGTTATGCTGCATACTGCTTTTACAAAGTTTCCATCTTGGGATTTACAGGTGATTTCCGCCATACCGGCTCCTACCGCCGTTATTACCCCCTCACTGGAAACGGTTGCTACTGCGCTGTCGGTAGTTTCCCAAACCAATGCCTGATTGGTTGCATCTGCCGGGGTAACAACCGGATTCAGCGAAAGACTATTACCAATCTTCAATTCCATGCTTGTCCTATCCAAAATAATCTCTTCCACCATAATATCGGTTGTTTCATCCGCGTATGCTTTAATACGGCAGTTGTCACCATATTTTGTCCCAATATCTGTCCATTTTTTTCCATTGTAGCTTATAAAACTCTGTCCACTGGAAGCTTTAGAAGTATTCACACACCAGCTATAATCATAGGTATGATCCACTACCAGATATGGCTCCGGATTTTCTTCTGTAGAACCGTGTTTTATTACAACAGAAAATCCGGTATCCTTTTTCACATATACAGGTTCCTTAAGTGTTACTGTATGAAATCCTGCATACAACTGTTCAGACGGGATAGTGGCAACTAACTGACCGGAAGCCGGGTTATTGATATCACAATTTCTATAAATATATATGGTACTATCGTAGGCAATATTTCTAGTAAAAAATCCTACTGCTTTTACATACTGATTGGCTTTTGCTGTATAAATATTGGCTCCATACACATCAGAGAGACCGTATCCTCTATAGTATGGTATGGCACCGCCATCATATTGATAGTTAAAATCATAATTGTCTTTTGCCTCATAATCATAAAAATAAGCATTTTTACTATGTAATGGTACGTCTTCATAGGAAAGCCAAAAATAGCCATCCTTAGACCAGTTAGTGTCCCAGCTGTTTTTGCAAAGCCATGCCCCGTCATTTTCCGGCTTATAAGTGCCAAATTTCTCTTTGCTATAATTATCATCCCAGCCTACAATGGTAATGGCATGGTTGGTACTATAATCATCAGGGCAGTATATTGCAATTTCTTCTTCCGTGTTCCACTGACTGCTTACACTATAATAGGTTTTACTATCATAATAGGATGCTGCACAAGCACCGAATTCCATGATTTTTTCTTTTACTATAGACGTATCATCTAAAGAAATCCAATAGACGTTTTCCAAATGAAATTTATCCTTGGAATATGCCAAAGAATCCTCCAAAACAGCCGAAGAATTGGATTTTACCGTAGAATAAGGAGCCTCTTCTTCCTCTACAAGTCCCTGCCATGTAGCAAGCCTGTAGGTAGCCTGAGTCTGATTACCGCCTGCATCCAGATAATTGTCTGTTGTGGTAAAAGAATCCCCTTCTGTCCCGCCCAAAGGGTCAGTTATCACATGATTAGTAAAATAAGCAAGTTGCCATTCTGACAAATCTGCCGTAGTGTCTGCAAGACCTTCACGAATCAAACTTGCTTCCGATGCTGCAATACAGGCAAATGCCCAGCATGTACCGTAGGGATTCTGATTTTTAACGGAGGTTATATAGGGTGACTTGTAGGAAACCGGTAAGGAGGTGTTTCCTGCTCTTTTTATTTCCGGTTCTATTGCCTCAATACTGCTTACCTGTTCTTCCTCTTCGCCCCGGTAGGTTCGCGGTGGGGTTTCTACTGTTTCCTCATAGGAGTTAGCTGAGACTGACGGTGCTGCAACAGCTACGGATACATTGGAAAATATCAAGGTTATTGTTAAAATTGCGGATAGTAATTTTTTCTTCATTGGTTAGTTTTCTCCATTTTTACTTTTCACTTGATTAATGCCATTTAAACAAAGAATATCCTCATAGGTAACTAAAAAAACATTGCCGGACTCTTTTGCTTTTTCAATACAACCTTTTGTAAAACCTGTTTTCGCAAATAAATAAAAGTATTTGTTTTTATATTGAAATAAATTGCCCCGTTCTATTAATGTTTCAAGAATTCCCAAGTCCACCTTTTCATTGGTCCATTTACATTCGCCAAAAAGAACGGTATTCTTGTCAGATGTGCCCATAATGTCTATTTCAACTTGCTTTTTCGTTTTAGGATTGGTCCCCCACCATCTGCCAAGATCAGTGAAAGGAATAGCTGCCTTGTTCTTTAAAAGTAATGTCCACAAATACTGCTTACATATTTCTTCAAATACTGCACCCATATAATCTGATATTTGTGGTTCAATACGACTATAAGCAAGCTCAGTAGCACCACGGGAAATAATGGAAGCATTTACCGGAACAAACCGGTACCAAAAACGAAACATATTATCTTCGATAGAATAAATAGTTTTTCGCCCTACGCTTTCACCGTAAGGAGTTTCTTTTTTTACAATACCAAGTGTAACAAGATTTTTTATATAGGTTGAACATACACAAGTATCCTCACCAATTTTACCGGAAATCTCAGAAAGTTTTGAAGCTCCGGTTGCGATAGCATTAATAACTGCATTATATATTGCAGGCTCCCTCACTTCCTGCTTCAATAGATTATTAGGTTCCTCATAAATGGAAGATATGGGGTTTAAATAAATATTTTTTATATTATCCTCCATGGACATTTTATCATTAAGCTGCAATAAATATTGTGGAGTTCCTCCAACAATACCATACGCTACGGCTTTATCCTCGTCAGAAAAATTATGGAAATACTTACAAACCTCTGAAAATTCAAATGGAAACACCTTAAATTGTGCAGTTCTTCTACCATAAAGAGGAGCTTTATAGGCAAGTACATGATCTTCCATATAAGACATAGACGAACCGCAAAGAATAAGGAATAATTTTGAATTGTCCTTATATTTATCAATTAAAAGTTGAAGAGTAGATGCAAGACTTTTCGATGCTCTTGCAACATAAGGATACTCGTCAATACATAGTACAATTCTTTTATTTTGGGAAAGTTTAAAAACATATTCCAATGCAGCCTGAAAGGAAGAAAAAGATGTATCTACTTCTATGCCGGTTTCAAATTCTAATATACATTTACTAAAATTTTCAAGATTTTGCTTTTCGTTTGTCTCAACACCAGTAAAACAAATGGAGTCTTTCCCCTTTACAAATTCATTTATAATAGCGGTCTTGCCAACCCGGCGTCGTCCATAAATAACAGCAAACTGAAACTTATCAGAATTATATAGTTTATGTAATTGGGTCAATTCTTTTTCTCTGCCTATAAACATCTGTTGTCCTCCATTTAGTGATTTACGATTTACTTAAATATAATTTACTTTTTGTTTAATGTCAACGTTAAATACGCAAATTGCTGGATTACGATTTACTAAATTGTAATCCAGCAATTTATGAACTATTTAGAAATTTTTTTATTTGGCTTTTATTTATTCATAGTATTCCCAATCATTACATTTTTTCCTTCAAAAGCAAATCCGTATTTGTAAATTTGCTCTTTGGGGATTCCTTTGGCAATCAAATTTGCCTCGTATTGTTTTTCTTCGATTTGGTCAAGGGCTGCCTGTAGGGTTTCTTCCATGGTTTTTTCGTCGTCAGAATCCAAGACTTTAAATTCTAAAATGTAGGCATTTTTGCTTATATCAATAGGTTCCAGCATAACGTCGTAGCGTCCGTAACCACTTTCTCTGTTAGAAGTTACTACATAATCCTGTCTTAAATCCACTAACATTCCTAATACAAAACCATGATAGAAACGCTCCGGCTCATGGCCTAGCACTCCTTTTCCAGTGTCAAAGTAGCTGAACGTCTGCAGAGTGATGTTTCTCATGTATTTATTCATGGATTTTAAGTCGTTGGCAAGTAAGGATTTAAGAAAACCATTATAGGAGGGCTTAGCAGGAGCAAACCAGCCACTAACCATCTCCTCAAACATAAGCCGCACTTCCCCGTTGGTCAGTGCTAACTCATAATTGGGGCGTCTTTGAACTTTTTCTATTTGTTCATAAGATAAAATTTTCAAATAACCACTTGCTACTAACAGGCTCCAGATTGCTTCCTCATTATTATCTAACTGGTTGTAAACAATCTGTTCATCAATGGGACAGAACAAGTGCTCTCCTTTTAACAACTGCTCCATGGACTGCTTAATTTCTCCACCACCTTCTCTGATTAGCTTTCCCACCAGACTGTTTGAGCTGGTGTTGGCCCAATAGGTTGCATACTTTCCTGTATCCAAAAAGTTCAGAATGGACCATGGATTGTAGATGTCTTTATATTTACCAAATACAAAACCATCATACCAATTTTTAACTTTTTCTTTTTCCTGTTCAAAGCCACGTTCATCTAATACAGTAAATACTTCGTCTTCTGTAAAGCCAAAAGACGTGGCATACTCATTGGATGTAGTAGTTACTACTTTTAGATTATTTAAGTCTGAAAAAACGGATTCCTTACTGACTCTGGTAATTCCGGCCATTATCGCTCTTCCCATATGTGGATTGGTCTTAAATGTGGAATTGAACAAGCTTCTTGTAAACGCTACCATTTCCTCCCAGAAACCATGAACATAAGCTTCCTGCATAGGTGTATCGTACTCATCTAACAGAATAATAACCTTTTTTCCATAATAACGTTTCAAGTAGTCTGATAACTGATGAAGAGCCGATGTGGCATCACTGTCTCTCATTTCCTGTGATAAAATGCGGTCATAAAACAATCTGTCTGCGTCCGTTAATGCGTCGCTGTCTCTTACAAAGGAATATTTAATATAAAGATTCGTTAGAATCTGAAATATTTTTTCTTTTGTGGTTTGGTAATCAGTTTCTTTTATTCTGGCAAATGACAGACTGATTACCGGATATGTTCCTTGTAAATCTCTGTACTTTTCATCCTCCCAGATGGAAAGTCCCTCAAATAAATCTTTTCTCTCCCCATAGTCTACCGAAAAAAATTCCTCCACCATGCTTATATTCAATGTCTTACCAAAGCGTCTTGGACGTGTAATTAATGTAACACTATCGTTACTTTCCCACCACTCTTTAATGAATGATGTTTTATCTATATAAAAACAATTCCGCTCTCTTATCTCTGCAAAATCCTGTATTCCGATCCCTACCTTACTTACCATGCAGGCTCACATCCTTTCCCAAGTCGTGCAAAATTACTGCTTTTTTTAGAATTAGTATAACGGATTTTCTAAGAAAATACAATGAAGCTGTACTATAAAACTATTGGAGGGGCTGTGCACTAAGTAACTAGTGCTACAGCCCTCTATGTGTCATAAATTATTATTTATAATTTCTTATATTTTGCTTTAGACCCTACGCCCTTTGATTTTAAAAGTTTTTTGTAGGTCTTAAGCTTACTTTTTGGTACTTTAACGGTTGCTTTGGAATAAATTCCTTTAAACGCCCATTTACCTGTTTTTTTGCTGGTAAGCTTTTGGGTTTTTATTGTAATGCTTTTTAATTTTTTACAACCATAAAATGCCTGTTTTCCAATGTAATTCACTTTTGATGGAATGGTAATTTGTTTAAGCTTTGTACATTTATAAAAGGCTTTTGCACCTATTTTAGTTACGTTTTTGCCTATTGCTACAGTTGTAAGCTTGGTACAACCGCTGAATGCATACTCACCAATACTGGTTACATTGGAACCGATAATAATTTTGGTAAGCTTTTTATTGTCTTCAAAAGCTCCCGCCTGAATGGAAGTTACCTTATAGGTTAATCCGTTAACTTCTATCGTATCAGGGATTTCGATTGTTTTTGCGCTCTTTGAAGGTTCAATATATTCAACTGTTCCGCCTTTTTCATCCTTATTGGTTATTTCATAATCGGCACCTGTGTTTGTATCTGTGAAAGCATCGCCTTCCTCCAGTTCTTCTTCATCATCACTTGAATCGTCATTAATTTCTTCCGGTTCTTCATTTACAATGTTATTTCCATTTCCTTTGCCATTGTCATCATCTGATGGAGTTTTATTTCCCGTGCCGTCATCATTTTCTGATGGTGCTTCGTTTCCATTATTGTCATCATCATCTGATGGGTCCGGTTTCTCCGGATTTGTTGGGGTTGACTGGTCGGTTACTGTTACAGTACAGGTTGCTATTAATTCGCTTCCATCTGTGGTTGAACATGTTATTATAGCTGTTCCGGCTTTTATTGCGCTTATTTTACCATCTTTATCAACAGTTGCTATGCTACTGTCGGAAGTATTCCATTCTACTGTTTTATTGGTTGCACCTGTTGGTGCAATGTATGCGGTTAATGTTGTATTTTCACCTATCACTAACGTTGCAGTGGTCTGGCTTAGCACAATCTGTGTCACTAGCTGAATCGGATTTGTTTCCTCCTCTTCCTTTTCAACGGTTACTTGGCAGGTTGCTTTCACTCCGCTTCCATCCTTCGCTGTACAGGTAATTGTAGCAGTTCCGGCTTTTATTGCAGTTACTACTCCTGATGAGGTTACGGTTGCCACACTGCTATCTGATGTTGTCCAGGATACTTCCTTGTTAGTAGCATTTGATGGACTTACTGTTGCGGTCAGACTTGCGGTTTCTCCTACTTTCAATTCCGCACTTGTTTTATTTAATGTAATTCCTGTCACTAGCTGAATTGGCTCTTCTACCGTTACTTCACAAGTAGCTTTTACTCCGCTTCCGTCCTTCGCTGTACAGGTAATTGTAGCGGTTCCGGCTTTTACTGCAGTTACTACTCCTGCGGATGTTACGGTTGCCACACTGCTATCTGATGTTGTCCAGGATACCTCCTTGTTGGTAGCGTTTGCCGGACTTACTGTTGCGGTTAAACTTGCGGTTTCTCCTACTTTCAATTCCGCACTTGTTTTATCTAATGTAATTCCTGTCACAAGCTGAATTGGCTCTTCTACCGTTACTTCACAAGTAGCCTTTACTCCGCTTCCGTCCTTCGCTGTACAGGTAATTGTAGCGGTTCCGGCTTTTACTGCGGTTACTACTCCTGCGGATGTTACGGTTGCCACACTGCTATCTGATGTTGTCCAGGATACTTCCTTGTTAGTAGCATTTGCCGGACTTACTGTTGCGGTCAAACTTGCGGTTTCTCCTACTTTCAATTCCGCACTTGTTTTATTTAATGTAATTCCGGTTACAAGCTGAATCGGTTCTTCTACCTTTACTTCACAAGTAGCTTTTACTCCGCTTTCGTCCTTCGCTGTACAGGTAATTGTGGCGGTTCCGGCTTTTACTGCGGTTACTACTCCTGCGAATGTTACGGTTGCCACACTGCTATCTGATGTTGTCCAGGATACTTCCTTGTTAGTAGCATTTGCCGGACTTACTGTTGCGGTTAAACTTGCAGTTTCTCCTACTTTCAATTCCGCACTTGTTTTATTTAATGTAATTCCTGTCACTAGCTGAATTGGTTCTTCTACCGTTACTTCACAGGTTGCCTTCACTCCACTTCCATCTTTCGCTGTACAGGTGATTGTAGCGGTTCCGGCTTTTACTGCTGTTACAACACCATTCTCTGTTACAGTTGCCACACCACTGTTAGATGTAGTCCATGCTACTGTTTTATTGGTAGCATCTAACGGACTAATTGTAGCAGTCAGACTTACTGTTTCGCCGCTCTTTATTGTAGCACTTGTCTGGTTTAAAGTAATTTCCGTGACCTTAACCTCTTCCTGCTCCTCTACCTCTTGCGTATAAGCTTTAATCCGGCAGTTAGCCTGATATTCTTCTCCCGTATCAGTCCAACTTGTTCCATTACTGCTCATAAAACTTTGTCCACTAGGAGCACTTGATATTCCAACAAACCAACTTCCCGAAGCATTATAGGTTCTGTCCAATACCAGATAATGCGCTGCCTCTCCCTGATTATGTCTTACAATAACAGAAAAAACTGTTCCTTGACTTAAATAAACAGGTGTTTCCAATTCAACAGTATGGAATCCGGCATACAACTGACTGGATTGAACTGTTGCCACTAACTGACCTGATGCAGGATTGTTACTATCACAACCTGCATAAATATATATGGTATTATCATAACCCGGGTCTGCAGTAGCAAAGCCTACTGCTTCTAAATATTGATCTGATGTTGCAGTAAAGATATTAGCACCATATAAATCCTTATTTGCTCCACTGGATATGTAGCCATCCACTGCTCCACCATCATACTGATAATTGTAATCATACTTATCAGCTGTTCCATAATCGTAAAAATATGCATTTTGCTTACTTATATTTGCATCTTCATAGGAAATCCAAAAATATCCTTCCTTTGACCAGGTAGGACCCCAGCTGTTTTTACAAAACCATGCTCCATCACTTTCAGGTATATTTGTAACAAAATTATCTTTACTGTAATTGTCATCCCATCCAACAACGGTAATCGCATGGTTTGTACCTAATTCGGTTGGACAATATGTACAAACATAATCAGACTGATTCCAATAGCTGGATGTATTAAAATAACTTTTATTATGATAATAAGAGCTTACACAGGCTCCATATTCCATAATTTTTTCTTTTACATAGTCCCTATCTTCCATGGAAATCCAATAAGCATTTTCCAAATGAAAGGTATCTTTAGAATACGCCAAAGAATCATCTAATGTAATTGCCGCTGCATCATCTGCTGAGGAAGCTGATGTTACAGTGGAATAAGTGGCTTCACTTTCCGGCACAAGCCCCTGCCACGTAGCCACTCTATACGCTGTCAGTTGTTGATTTCCACCAGCATCTAAGTAATTGCTCGTTACTGCAAAGGAATCCCCTGCTGTTCCACCAAGCGGATCCGTAACTGTATGATTAGTGAAATATGCAAGCTGCCATTCTGATAAATCCAAATCGGTATCTGCCATTCCATCTGATATGATGCTGGACTCTGAAGCAGCAATAAAAGAAAATGCCCAACAGGTACCGTAAGGATTCTGGTTTTTTACAGAAGTCTGCGTATTTGATACGTAAGAACTGGGTATTGTACCAGTACCTCTTTCAGCCGAAGGAATAACATCATTAATGCTACCTACCTGTCTTTCTTCCTCACCGTGGTATGTAAGTGGTGGTTCTTCTGGCACTTCCTCTTCCGAAGCAACCATTCCCTGTTGCACTTCCCCTTCTGAAACACTCATTTCCTGTTGTACTTCCTCGTCTGGGACAGCGTTCTCTTCCGTATCAGGCTCCTCCACCTCTGATGACATATCAATAATTGCCTCCGATACAGAAGACTGGTTTGATGGCTGTGTAGCAAAAACAACAGTCTGATTGGAAAATGCTAATGTAACTGCCAAAAAAGTGGCCAATATTCTTCTTTTCATATTTTGTCCCCCATTAATGTAAAGGTAGTGTCAAGTTTACTACCTCATTTTTTATTAAAAACCTTTATTTTAGGGAGTTTGCAAATAAAAAGAGCATTGACCTCCCTTTTGTGGTATAATATCCGCGACCAAACATCAACTATACAAAGGAGACAATGCTCGT
>JAFSDJ010000011.1 GCA_017436305.1 Lachnospiraceae bacterium | reverse complement strand
CCACAGAAAAAATAAAGTAGTTTAGAAAAAGTGTTAAAAACAATTTTCTGTATAGCCAAAAACTTGTAAAAAGCCTTTAAACACCCCGAAAATAAGATAAAAAGGCTATACAGAGAAGAAAATAGCGGTGGGGCGTGGGGTATCGGTTTAAGGTGTAAAAATATTGACAAAAAGAAGAATAGAAATTATCATAGAAATATAAAAAGGTGTTGCCGATAGACGGCTAGTCCTTAGTAGTAAGATTACAAAAAGTAACCGTTACCCTGGCTGGAGGCGGTTACTTTTTTGTGTCTTGGATATATGCTAACAAAATCGTTACAATTATGGAAAACAGAATATTATTTTCAATAGCAGATACAAGCGAAAAAATGATAATCCTGATAAGTCTGAGAAAAAATTACTTGGGCACTCCAAACAATACAAAATAAATAATCATAGAAATCACATCTATAGCTAAAACAGCTCCAAGCAAAATCCCGGCGATTTTAAGCCCTTTTCCGGCTTTCTTTTTATTTTCCGTAGTCAATACTTTTTCCTCCAAAACATTCAAAATATCCTCTGTTTTAGATGAAGTATCACCGGAAGTGGAAACTTTTCCTAAAACAAGCTCATCTAAGGAAATTTCAAATAAATCACTGATTGCCGTAAGCTTTTCCATATCAGGCGTAGAATCTCCCAGCTCCCACTTTGAAACGGTTTGTCTGGAAACATTTAATTTGTTTGCCAACTCCTCCTGAGATAAGCCTTTTGTTTTTCTTAATTCATATAATTTACTGCTAAATTCCATGCTTAATTTCTCCCTTCCTCTGTTTTTTTCCAATATTTATAAGTAATAAAAACTGCCATAATCAAAATGAAAGTCATAATAAGGCTTGCTTCAATGCCATATTCTCCACCATTTAAAAGACTTGCTTTATTTGCCTGAAAGCAAATAATTCCGCTTGTGCCTGCTTCATTTCCACTTAACGCAAGCCCAAATACTCCATATAATAAGAAATTCCATATACTGTGTAAGCCACAGCTAACCCAGATGTTAGCTCTTGCTAACATTAGCAATGAGAAAATAATGGATATCAGATAAATATTAACAAGTCCCATAAAAACATACTTAAATTCCCCATCTGCCAGTGTGAAAAAATGTGGATAAGCAAATGCTGTAGCACTTAAAAAGACAGCTACCGGAGTGGAAACCTTCTTTGAAAGAGAAGGCATTAAAAATCCTCTGCACATTGCCTCCTCTGCTGCTCCCTGAATCATCAGTCCGGCCAGTAGAGCCAGTGTATAAACATAATCCACATTTTTTCCAATGCCAATAAAGGAAATTCCACCGGTTAAACAGCAGATGCCCATTGTAATGACAAGTAAAATAACTGCAATAATTGCACCTGATACATAATCCAAAATACGTTTATTAAATCCCAGTGACTTCAAGGTGCGTTTTTCCACAAGTTTGCAATATATTATAGCAGAAATAAAAAAGCAGATAAAGCCGTAGTATTGTATTAACATAAGAGTGTTTGTATCCGGCATTACACCGTGCAGGGGGTCATAACCCATAAGAGATAGACCGCCGATTATAATTACTTCTCCGCCTATCATCCCGGCAATGTAATAAATAAAAAGAAAAGCCAGCATCTTTTTCAATATATAAACCGGTACCGGTACGTCCTCCCTGTTATTAAACGGATTTACCATTTTGATAATGTTTGTAACCTGTTTCATAGAAATTTCCTCCTGAATAATAAAGTAAAGTGTGATTAAGTTTGCTACACACTTTTGTTATGAACTCATTGTATAAATTTGGGGGAAAAACCTCTACCAACCGGGCTTAACAATTTGTCTACGGCGGTTGACAATTGTGTTAAAAGTCGTTGCAACGCTCGAAAATGGGGTGTGAGCAGGCTCCTTTTGCGCAGCAAATCTTTAAATGAGCTTGCGAATTGTTACTGTTTACGAGGTAGGAGTGAACTGTAACGATTTTGTGTTACTGTCCATAAATTATGAAGATAATTATTCTATGCCTTTCAAATTTTCTATGATACAATTCTTAAGGAAAGTATCAGATTCAGAGCTGCAACAAAAAGAACAGCTTATACAAAAGATAAACTGCTCTGAATGTGATTCTTTCCAATTGTACCAAGCCGCGGGACTTTAGCCACAGACCGTATGGGGATAGTATCTTT
>JAFSDJ010000084.1 GCA_017436305.1 Lachnospiraceae bacterium | reverse complement strand
TTTCCTCTACAATAGTACTTATCATACAGTCTCCTTTACGATTTTTCTTCGCAGTTAACATCATAAAGAATAAACTGTATGATTGGGAAGAGGTATTTTACTTCTTCCCTTTATTTTTGCCAATTAAAATTATACACTAACGACTGCCACTCTACAAAAAAAGTGGCAGTCCAATATAGCATAAATGTTATTCCCGGGCTCTTTTTTTCAATTCATAAAATCTTTCGTCCGTTTCCTTTTGCAGGCGTTTTACTACTTCTTTATACTCTTCTTTCTTTAAATGTTTCGTTCTGCCCATCATGGAAAGCCATTCCAGCACCGGTATCTTTTTTCCTGTTTTTTCAGGATCGTAGGAAAGTCTGGTTATTCCCTGCTCCACTTCAAATAACGGAAAATAACAGCAGTTTACTGCAGCTTCGATTACTTTCCGTTCTGTAGCCGGCAAATCGTTCCAGTTTAAAGGACAGGCAGAAATTGCCTTCACATAGGCTGTTCCTGTAGTTTTTGCATAGTAAGCTGCCTTAGCTGCCTTTTTTATAAAATCTGTAGGATTGGATTCAGCCACTGTAGCCACATATGGAATTCCTGTGGCTGCCATGATTTTTGGCATATCTTTATGAAAAAAACTCTTTCCATACTGCTTACTTCCCACGTGGGAAGTAGAGCTTTTTGCCCCTAAAGGCGTGGAATAAGAAAGCTGATAACCGGTATTCATATATCCGCCGTTATCATATTCAAAGATCAAAAGCCTGTGTCCCCGAAGAGCCGTTCCTAAGGCTGAACCCATACCAATGTCCAAACCACCGTCTCCGCTGACCATAATAAAAATAATATCTCCCGGTGGAATTTCTCCTTTTTGCTGCTTACGATAACAGATTTCCGCCACACCACTTAAAGTTGCCGCACCATTCTGAAATAAATTGTGAACATAAGGTACCTTAAAGCTGGTTTTTGGATAAGCAGTAGTCACAATCATACCGCATCCTGTCTGGAACAAAAATACAACCGGATCCTCAATTCCTCTAAGAAGCAGGTTTAGGTTTACCGGAATTCCACACCCCGGACAAGCACCATGTCCCGGTGCAATTCGTCCCGGCATGGCAGTAACGGAATTTAAATTACCTCCGGTTACTTTTATGCTCCCTTTTCTCTGCCCGGCTACTTTAGTAGTATTCTCAGCTTCTTTTATATGCTTCTCTACTTCTTCTATAAAATTTTCCTTCTGGTCTAATGCTTCGATTTCTATTGTAGTGGCACCTATACCGGTTTTCTCCCTTGTAACAGGCTCAAACAATGGAGTTTCTTCTATCGGCTTTCCTTCCCCCGGTGTTACTCCATAATAATCAAAATCCGGCTTTGAAGAATCTTCTGCCCATTCTAACATAGTTTTTGCATCTTCCTTAAAGAAATCCATGCCACCAAGTCCATAAACCAAACTTTTTATTTTTGCATGACTACCGAACCTTTGCATACATGCTCTGACCTCTAAGGATAAATTTCCGCCACCGGCTCCATAGCTGTCCTGTCTGTCTGCCACTAAAATATTTTTAGCCTTTCCAATCAGCTCAAACAGCTCTTTTCCCGGAAAAGGACGAAGTACATGCAAGGTAGCTGCACCAACCTTTTTTCCCTCTTTTCTAAGTGTATCGATTTCCTCTATAGCTGTATCATAGGATGAGCCTAAAAGTACTAACAGATTTTTTGCATCCTCACAATGGATTCCTTCCACTTTTTGATATTCTCTGCCTGAAAGCTCCTTGTAGGCAGCAAATAATTCCGGCAACAGTTTATCCACCTGTTCCATAGCTAAATGGAGCTGGTATCTGTTATTAATCAAATCCGGTTCATTCATATAAGAGCCAACGGTAATGGGATGTTCTAAATCTAAAAAAGGATACTCCTCTCTCTTTGCACCAACAAAATCTTTTACATCCTCAGTCTTTGCAAAGCGGAAACATCTTCCCTTTTGATGACTTGTAAAAAATCCATCATAAGCCACCACCACCGGAAGTCTTACCTGCTCCGCTAACTTTAAGGCAATAATATTAAAATCATATACCTGCTGTACTGTACTTGCAAATAAAATAGGCCATCCTGCATTTAATATATACATAATATCACTATGATCGCCTTTAATGGATAAAGGACCTGAAACAGTTCTGCATACCACGTTCATAACCATAGGATACCTGGTACCGGACTGAACCGGAAGCTGTTCTATTGCATAAAGAAGCCCGTTAGCACTAGTAGCATTTACTACACGGCCTCCTGCTACGGATGCACCATAGCAAATGCCTGCCGCACTATGCTCTCCTTCTGCTGCCACCATAATTAAATCAGTCTCTCCATTGGCACGCATAATGTCCAGATTTTCTGCAATCTGAGTAGAAGGAGTAATAGGATAATAGCCCATCAAATCATATCCAATCTGTTTAATAGCCATTGCCGCCATTTCATTGCCCGAGGCATATTCCATAATCTGTTCTTTCATTATACCTCTCCCCCTTCCATTCTCTTTTCAGTTAAATAAGATTCCGATGTAATATACCCATCTGCTCCTGATGCCTCATAGTATTCCGGCATTCGTAAAAGTTCTTTATTTGGCAGAAAATATTCCTTATTGGGATGCTCTGCCTCCACACCCCTTACCAGTGCATTCACCGGGCACACATCCACACATCGAAGGCACCCCTTGCAATGATAATAATCCAGCCCTTGATTTACCATCATTTCTCTGCCCTTATATTCTCCTTTTTTAAACTGAAATACCATATCAGGACACGTGGAATGGCACAGGCCGCAATTAATGCATCTTTCTTTTATAAAAAGCGGAATATAGCCCTGTCTGGAAGGAGACAAATCAGCTGCTACCGTGCTTCCGAATTTTGGATTAATACCGCCAATGGGCGCATTTTCATAGCCCCATTTTATCTGACTGCCACCCTCTGTCTTTCTCTCTTTTAATCCGGAATTGGCTGCTTTCTCTATTCTTGTTACTTCCTCATAGCCTCTTTTCATTCCATACAGATTACTTTTTAGTGCATCCGGATATTTTTGCCCTAAAATGTCCTTACAAATCTTCTCGCCCGGTTCTAAAGTTTCAATTCCCATAATTTTCAGTACTGCACCAAGCATAACCACATTAATTCTGGAATGGGTTTCCATAGCGATTTTTTGAGCTTTTAATCCGTAAACGGCACCCGGTTCAAACTCTGTCATTTCCTGTAACACTATCCTGTCAGCAGCTTTCATCCCTTCCGGTTTATCTATCCCATCCTCTAAAGCTATAATCACTACTGTATCCGGTCCACACCCCTTCCAGACAGTTTCATCCTTTAAAAGTGCCTGATGAAATACTACCAGCAAATCCGGCTCTACTACCGGCGAGTGCACCCTGATTTCCTTTTCTTTTTTGCAATATCTGATAAAGCCCTTTACCGGTGTTCCTGTTTTTTCCGAACCATAGCTGGAAAAATTACTGCTGTTTACATCCAGATACTTAAGACCCAGTTCGCCCAACATTTTTCCACATAAATTTGCTCCTAATCCGCCAATACTTTCCAATCGGATTTCATAATAATCCTTTCCCGATTTCAGTCTTTCCTTTAAACCCATTTCATGATTTTTTAATTTCTCCATGTTTCACATTCCCTTTCTAACACACATAAAATAATCGATTGAAGCAAAATCTATTTCTCAACCGGGCTAAAAAGGTCTTTTCCCACAGAGCATAATGGACACAAAAAATCCTCCGGAAGTTCTTCAAACTTTGTTCCCGGTGCAATCCCCATTTCCGGTTCTCCTACCGCCTCATCATAAATCCATCCACATACATCACATATATATTTCATTGCCACTACCTCCTTGAACCGTTACTTTTGTTTATATCTTTCTCTTATTTATCTTAAATTATGCATTTTTAACTGATGGCACATAACTTACTTATTAATTTATGAAACAAAAAATCCTATAAGCAATAAAAAATTTACCTTGCTTATAGGATTTCAAATTATTCTCTTTTTTTATCATTCTCCACACTTTTCTTAATTTCATCCAGCAACTCATTTTGCTTCTTTGCCGTCTGAAACACATCAATATAATAAACACAGGCACCAATTACATAGGGAACCGTAAAGCTTAGAAAAATATCCCTGTACCCACCTTCTGAAATAGGATTAAACTGTCCAACAATAAACACAAACAGCATTACAAAAAAAAGGGCTATGGCATATTGCATTACAATCATAAACAGTGGACTGAAACCATCAAACAAACGATGTAGTGATAATATAAAAACGGCTATCCAGGTCAAAACAAACATGGTAATTACATTCAGATTGTTAGTCTCATATCCGTTTACCAGATTAATAATAGTGGCAACAATGGAGATAATGGTATAAGAAATACAAATAATAATAAAATTTTCACGTATTTTCATATCCATACTCTCCTCTCACTTTTTTCAGATATTCACTAAAATGCTTTTTATAGCTACGATTAATATAAAGCTTTTCTTCATTATCGAAAATAACTCCCACACGCATATTAACTTCCGGCTTTATCTTCTCAATTTTAAATATATTAACAATATTGGATTTATTAATGCGAACATACCCATAGTCACACAACATTTCCTCTAACTGTGTTAAAGTCTTTTGTAATTGATATACCTTGTCTTTTGTGTAAGCAAACACGCGCTTATCTACAATATCGATATAATAAATAGAATCCAGCTGCAAAAAAGTCTTTTCTCCATCAATGCTTCCAATTATCTCCGGCTTATCATTTTTTACTACATCCATTACTTGCTGAATAACCGGTTTCATCTTTGAATAATAAATATCAATATGCTCGTCGTTAATTTTCTCATCCTGATATAAATTTAACTGAATCATTGTATTTTCCTACTTTTCTAAAAAATCCATCACCCGACTAATATAGCCTTCCGGGTCGTCAATTGCCCCTTCAATATGAGCGCTGTCCACACGCACAAGTGTTTTTTCGTCAGTAGCAATGTTATTATACAATTCCATTACCGATTCCGGCAAACAAACTTTGTCCTTTTCAGATAAAATCACTAATGTTTTTACCTGATTTTCCTTCATCTGTGTGGTTGTGTTCGCATCCGCAAAGGAAAAATCATAAAATAATTTTAAATACCAGTCACCACATGCCACAACATAATCCACCGGAATTTGGTCACTTCCATCCATCTGGGCATATACTTCCCTGAACATATTCTCCATACTGTCAACAGGTGAGTCTAAAATGACTGCATCAACATTTTCATAAGCATGCTCTGTGGCTGCATACAATCCTACCGTAGCCCCTCCCATGGACTGTCCATGTACAACTATTTCATCAGCCTTTAAATCATTCACTGCATAATCAACAAGACATTCCACATCTCTTGCTTCAAAGTACCCAAAGGAAACTTTATCATCAGAATTATCTCCGCTACCTCTTTGGTCATAGGTTAAAACATCCCATCCATGCTCTAAATACAACTTTGCCAGAGGTGCTACAGACACTCTGTCACCACCTGCGCCATGTACCAAAATTACAACCTGTTTTTCGGCTCCTGTCAGAATGTTTTTTTCGGCTGTTTGAAAATGGGTAGCCGGAACGACTACTCCATCAGATGCTTCTACTGTAAAGTCTTCTCCTACATAGTTTGCCTCAAACTCTTCTAAGTTAAATCCCCATTGCTTTAACTGCATTATACTGTTTTGCTTTGTATCATTTCCCTGATTCATATAAACAAGGCCATTTGCTACCTGTTTTCCTACACTTAAGCTTATCCCTATTCCTGCACATAAAATAACCAGACCAAATACGAATCCTCCAATTAATAATGTCTTTTTCCATTTTTTCTGTTGCATAACTTGCTCCCTTCAAAATTCTGTTTCTATATGTTGTATTTCATATATAGCATATTTTGAAAGGGATGTGTTGTGGATTTTCTTATATTACATTTTGGCGGTTCTAAGTTGCGTCACTTTTAATTATAAAATCATCTGTATCTATTGTTGCTTTACAATAATTCTTAACTGCCATTTTGATTTTATGCAAATCCTGTCCTAACTGAAATGCCCTAAACATTTCTATTTTTCTTTCATATCCTTCTCCAATTAATGCTATTCTTTTTTCATCAATTTGCGAATCCAAACCATAGATTTCTTCTATGAAGGAACGTGCAGGAAGTTTTGTAACATCTAATAAACTTCTGTCTTTCACTAAACTAAGAAGTTTCAATTCATCACTGGCAAAACTTTCTGTCTTTATGCTTAGTAATCCCTTATCGCTTGACGGCACAATGTCCTGTACGAATAAACATTTACCACTATCGTAAATAGGTGCCGGCATTGCAAACTGCAAAGACCCAGAATCTCTTAAAATAGAAACATTACTAAGATGCCGATCCCTTCCGGATAAGACAAAATCCGATAAAATCATATAGTCCAGAAAATTTCTCAGTATATTTTCATCTAACCCATTTTTTGCACAAACATGAATGAAATGTTCAAATACAGATATATCATTTGGCTTCTTTTCAGAACATACTACATCATAGGCAGATATAAGCTCCAGTTCTTGTGACGTAAAAAGTTTTGAATAACATCCATAGTCATAATTTCGACCATTAATCTTTATCAGCTTATACTTCGTATAATTTTTAAATCCCTGCATTTCATGAAGTTTTGAAGCAATCACCTCATTAATACTTTCTGAGGATAAATTATTGCAATTTCCTTTTAATAATCCTCTCTCACCATTCAATATGGTCCAACTTTTTTCAAGAGTTCCCTGTAATGAACCGTTTGGCGTATAGTGTGGCATATCATCAAAATTTTCACTTTCAGCCTCACCAATCATAATATTTCCATGAAAATCATTTTCAAAAAGATTAACATCTTTCCATGTTATACCAGAATCTAAAGGTGAAATCCAGTAATAATCCGTCAACGATAACCCTAAATTTTTTAACAAGAAATCTTCCGGTCCCAGTAACCCCTTCTCTTCAAGCATATGTCTTATATTTCCCTGACTTATAGGAATTGATCTTCTTTTCCACCACTGTTTTAACCAGTCAAGATTGTTTGTATCATGCAATGGAGCTAATTCAGGATTCACTAACTTATGGTGAAATTTATAAACACTGCCATCATCAGCAAAATCAACAATAGTTATTATCTCATCTTTACGCTTTAATACATAGTTCATACATTCCCTCCATTTCATAATCTGATATCAATTTTTCCATTTGCCACTGCGCTATACTTTCAATAAACATGGCTGCTTCCTTTTTTACCGGACAAAGTTCGTCTATAAATTTTTTGTTATGATATTGGAACTCTAATACATATTTTTTATTTTTTACAAAGACTGTTCCCTTTGTAGAATACTTTTCTAAGTAAATTACTATTTTATTACTACACAATTGATATAACTCATCCATAGATACATCTAACGCCTTGGCTATTTCAAACAAGATTCCCGCCCTAATATTTGCAATATCTACTTTACAATTCACAATATCATTTAATGTGCTATAAGGTATTTGACTTACTCTGGCCAACTTATATATCGATATATCTTTTTGCTGTAGAAATTCTTTTAACATATATATCACTCCTAGTACTGATATTATACCGCTATATCGGTACAATATTCAACAAGTAATTTTTATTGGCCTTTTTATTTATAAAAGTAGTTTGCAGCAAATTCCCATAGTTTGTATACAAGATTGCCTTAAATGCCTCCATATAGGGTTTATAAATATCTTTTTCATATTCATCCTTTCGATTAATTCAATACTTTTTCACCTTGAATTTTACGCCCTAATAATACAATTATTAATAAATAAATTTAGTGCTCTAAGAACATTAGATTTGCCAACATCATTTTTTTCCTATAAGAACATTAATATCACCGACACCCTTAATAGTCGTTCTGTATATTGATCTAAAATATTGTATTTCTATTTTTTCAATCATTACTCTCTCCACTTCTCTTTAGAATATCTGCGTAATATCCTGATACCGATTCACCACCCGGTAAATCTCCACATGCTCATTCCCAATTTTATACAACACTACATAATTTCCAGAAATCGCATACTTATAATCCGTGCGAAAGCTGACTCTTTTAGAAAGGTCAGCGCCCATATATGGAAATTGTTGTATATTCTCGATTCGAGCATATATCTCTTGAATAGTTTTTACTGCCATTTCTTCATTATCTTCTGCAATATACTCTTTAATGTTTTTTAAGTCCTCTGCAACTAAAGGGTTAATCCGTAATTTCATCATAGGCTATACCCCAACAGATGCTTTCAGCTCATCCAGACTCATCCAAGCACTTTGGTCTTTAACAGCTTCTTCTGCTTCCTGTAACTTCATGAGCAGCTTCTTCTCTGCCTTTTCACGCTCGTAATCTTCTATATCCATAACCACAAACTTGCCTCTTCCGTTCTTGGTTAAAAATACAGGCTCTCCTATTGAACATTTTTTCAATACTTCATTATAATTTCTTAAATCTGATACAGGTAATATATTAGGCATAAAATCAACTTCCTTTCTTAGATATAATCTCTTCGTCTTACATATATATTATACGAAAACAAGCTGTAAAATTCAACGTAAAATTTTACAGCTTCTTTTCAAAATAATATATTCTATGCTATGCTTTTATTCTCTATCTATATCAAACTGCATAACAGCTTTCATCAATTTTCCTTGTAATCTCCCCCGAATTTGTTCATCTACTGCATAGTGCTTACCCCCATCCTCTCCAACACTCATTCGCATAGCCAAAGTTCTTATATATCCATCATAATTAGCAAGCACTGTTCGTAATGCTTCTTCATCCCCTGATGTCGCTTTTTGTATAACATTAAATGGTAATAACCTATTATCTCTACGCTTCACTCATCATTTCTCCATATACTTCCGAAGTTTCTTCAAACCACTTTTCTTTTGTACACTTATTGTACTTCTGCAGCGTCCCATAGTTCGTGCAATCTCCTCATTACTTTCTCCTAGCACAAACGAACATTTCTACTATATTCTGAAAGTTTATTAAGTCCTTCCGCTAAGTCGTCATTTGTAATTGCTATCTTTATTCCCTGTACATCAAAAATAGTGCTTTCAGATGGGTAAACATCCAGACTGATAAACAGTTCCGGATATTTTGTTGCAGCAGACTCTATATTAATCTCACGGTCTGCTATTCTTTGCTGTTCCCTTAACCATCTGATCCATTCATTTCGTATGCACACTACACAAAAACTATCAAAGATACGACATATCATTTCTTCATCTAGCATATTACTGTTCCTCAAAATCCCAAGTGTCCACTGATTATTTACCCCCTCCCCGGATAAATGCATCCAACATACTTTTATAAATAATATAATGATAACGGCTCTTTCCGTCCTTCTTAATGGCATAGCCAATCGGTAATCTTTCCTGCCTCATCAAAAACTGCAAGGTCACTACATCCATGTTAAGCATCTTTGCCACCTCTTTTGTGGTAACTCGCTCCATTACTGCTCCTCCCCTCTGCTCACTGCCTCTTTATCAAGCTTGGTGGCAAACGACGAAAGCCCTACGCTGTCCGTATTTCAAAACTTGTGGAAGATGACACCGGAAAAGTCAAACGAAAATACACCTATCTCGCTTACTTCTCCAAACCGGAAATGGCATACACCTATCTTGCTGAATATAACAGCGGTGCCGTTGTTCCGGAACATATGAAATATTCGGACTCTCCTACGTTTGCAGAGATGTACGAAAAATGGAAGAAATACAGAAAATCTCTTAAAAACCAGATTAGCGATTCTACATGGCGGAATTATGAAATTGCTTTTAATCATTTTAGCGACTTACACAACCGTAAATTTATTTCCATAAGGACAAATGATTTACAGCAATGTCTAAACGCCTACAATCACAAATCGCAGACTACAATTTCTTCTATGCGAGCCGTACTAAAGGCGATGTACCAATATGCCAAACTGAACGAATACATAGACCGGGATTTAACGGAAGGTCTGGTTTATGAATGGACAAACACCACCAAGCAGATACATGACCGATATTCCGATGAAGAAATCAAAATACTTTGGTCAAAACTGTATGAAATCAATAATGTAGATATTATCCTTATTATGATTTACACCGGACTGCGGCCAACAGAACTTTTGGAAATCTTAACAGAGAATGTCCATTTGGAAGAAAAGTACGTGATAGACGGTATCAAAACCGAATTAAAATTTACAGAGTAACTAACTCATTTACTAAGATTGCTGAATACACTTATAATGCTGAAACACCTTAGGCATTACACTCATATTCAGCCCAAATCTTACTACAAACAAACGGATGAGAAGTACAGAAAATCATCCCCAAACAGCAAATACAGAGTGTATACCACCTGTATATCACTTGTATACCACGTGTATATAACGACCTCAAAATAACATAAATTATCATCTATTTATGAATATTCTGACAATTCTTTTGTCGTATCAATACATAAAGAAAAGTCCCAGAAATTCAGCATTTCCAGGACTTATCAATATCAATTATTATCTTAGAATTTCGTGCTTACACAATACCCTGTGCTGTCATAGCATCAACAACCTTTAAGAATCCGGCAATGTTGGCACCTACAACGTAGTTACCTTCTTTACCATACTTCTTAGCAGCATCATCCAAATTGTGGAAGATATTTACCATGATGCTCTGTAACTTACTGTCAACTTCTTCAAATGTCCATGAAAGTCTTTCGCTGTTCTGGCTCATTTCAAGAGCGGATGTAGCAACACCACCTGCGTTAGCAGCTTTACCAGGTGCAAATAATACACCGTTTTCCTGTAAGTATTCTGTAGCTTCTAATGTAGTAGGCATGTTAGCACCTTCTGCTACTGCGATAACACCGTTAGCAACTAATGCTTTTGCGTCTTCTAAGTGAAGTTCGTTCTGTGTTGCACATGGAAGAGCAATGTCAACTTTAACACTCCATACACCTCTACCTTCATGATATTCAGCGCTTGGTCTGTTTGCAGCATACTCTGTTAATCTTGCACGTTTTACTTCTTTTACTTCTTTTAATAATTCAACATCAATTCCTTCCGAATCATAAACCCAGCCTGTAGAATCAGAAACAGTTACAACTTTTGCTCCAAGCTGCTGTGCCTTCTGTGTAGCATAAATAGCTACATTACCGGAACCGGATACTGCTACAGTTTTGCCTGCAATATCGTGTCCATTGCATTTTAACATTTCTGCTGTTAAGTATAATAAACCATATCCTGTAGCTTCTCTTCTTGCTAAAGAACCGCCGTAAGATAATCCTTTTCCTGTAAGTACACCTTCGTATACTCCACGGATTCTCTTGTACTGTCCATACATATAACCGATTTCTCTTGCGCCTGTACCGATATCACCGGCTGGAACGTCTGTGTCAGCTCCTATGTATTTGTAAAGCTCTGTCATAAAGCTCTGGCAGAATGCCATAATTTCTCTGTCTGATTTACCCTTAGGATCAAAGTCAGAACCACCTTTACCACCACCGATTGGAAGTCCTGTTAAAGAGTTTTTGAAAATCTGTTCGAAACCTAAGAATTTAATAATACCAAGGTTTACAGATGGGTGTAATCTTAAACCACCCTTGTATGGTCCAATTGCACTGTTAAACTGTACTCTGAATGCATTATTTACATGAACTTGCCCCTTATCATCTACCCAAGGAACTCTGAATAAAATCTGTCTTTCTGGTGTAACTAATCTTTCTAATAAAGCATCTCTTCTGTATGCCTCTTCATTTTCCTCGATTACTACACGAAGGGAATCTAATACCTCTTTTACTGCCTGGTGGAACTCTGGCTGTGCAGGATTTTTCTCTACCACCATCTCAAATACTTCATCAACATATGACATTTTACATGTCCTCCTTTAAGTTAGTATAATTAAATAGACCCCATTGCCCAAGGAATATTATATAACGTGACATCAAAAAGCACAAGCATTTTATCACATTAACGTGTTAATAATTTTACAAAATTTTCAGGCAGTTTTGGGCAAATTTGCCAAATATTGTCTGTCTTTTTCTATTTTTTAATTCTCAAAGGGGTACTTAATCTTACAAATTCTTCTGATTTGTTCCATTTGCTTCATCATCCGGATTGTTTCCTCATGAGGCATCTGGGGACAGGATAGCTGTTTCTTAGAAAGAGCCACGCGGCAGGCTTCTACTTCATACTCATATCCTGATATTTGTTTTGGACGCTTTTTAGAAGATATTTTCTTATGGCTATTGTCATAAACCGTAAATCCTTCAAAATTGTTTACATTTTCTACAATCATATAGCCTTTGTCACCTTGTATAATCCCAAGTCTGTCACTGACCGCTACCATGGAACTGTTAATGACTGCCATTTTTCCATCTCCATAAGTCAGCACAATTCCATCATTAGCATCTACACCTGTTTCCGTAAAAGTACAAACTGCCTCTGTTTTTACTACGTCATGCCCAAATAGCATAGCTGCAAAATTAAGAGGATAAATTCCCACATCCAACAACGCACCTCCTGCCAACTCCGGAGACACAACTCTTGTTTTGTGCATCAAAGCATAGCCTAAATTTGCAGTAAGCATCTTTGGTTCTCCTATGACTCCGGCAGTTAGGGCATTTTTTATTTCTTCTACCATAGGCATATATCTTGTCCAGATAGCTTCTGTAATAAACACATCCCTCTCTTTTGCATAGGCAAGTAATTCCTCTGTTTCTTTTACAGTAACACAGAAAGGTTTTTCCACTAAAACCGGTTTCCCATAATTAATGCACATTCTTGCCTGCTCATAGTGAAATGTATGGGGTGTGGCAATATAAACAAGATCCACCTTTTTATCTTTCAGCATTTCTTCGTAACTGCCATAGGAGCATTTTACCTTATGCACCTTTGCAAACTGTTCTGCTTTTGCTAAATCTCTTGATGCAATAGCATAAGCCTCTGCTCTTGTCATTTTACTTAACGTATCTGCCATAACAGCTGCAATAGCACCAGCTCCTATAATTCCTACTCTGATTTTTAACATCTTTTTCCTCCTTAATTTTGATTAGAATACGACAAGAGACAGTGATTGTTCACTGTCTCTTAAAATACTACTCTACAAATTCTGATTTAATATATGCTGTCTGTCCATTATATTTAATCTTTGTCCAGCCATCAGCCTGCTTCATAACAAGTTCGAATTGTTCACCCATATAAGCAGTGGCTAAAACTTCACCATCCGTACTTGCTGTTTTACGAACCTTTACAGTTTCTTTTACAGTTACTTTATCTCCGGTTGAAGCACTGTTATCAGTCTGCTCTGTTTCCTGAGTCTGTGTTTCTGTCTGGGTAGCACTGCTACCATCATCCACTTTTAAATATTCGCTCTTTACATAAGCTTCCTGTCCGTTGTAATCGATTTTACTCCAGCCATTACCTTTTGCTTCGTATCTGGTAACTTTTGTTCCGATTTCTAACTTGCCAAGTTTATCTGCATTTTCACTATCAGAACTTCTAACATTCACAGTATCTGTAGCTACTACAGTTTCTGTAGTCTGACTTGTAGCTTCTGTTGTCTGCTCTGTAGTTTCTGTTGTTTCCTCTGCCGGCTGGCTTTCTGCCATAGCAGCTGCAACTTCAGCCTCCAGTCTGTCTGAAAGACCTTCAATAAATGCTTTCAAATCCGGATCAGAATCAACTGCCTCATTGTATTTTACTTTTACTTTATCAAATAATGCAACGATTTCATCTGTAACTGCTAATTCTTTAATATAATCTGTAACAGATTCATCTAACTGCTCGTCTAACTGTCCGTCATAAATACGTAGATTTCCATCTTCTCCTGCACTCATGTAAAGTGTAATAAGTCCCGGTGCCAAAGTATTTAAATCTTTGAATTTGATTTCATAGTAAACAAATGCTACATAGGAATTGTCTACCGGACCTGGTTTCGTGTAAACATTTACATTTTCAAAGCTTTCAATATAAGCACTCTTTTTCTGGATTTTTAATAATTCTTCTTCATCTGTTTTATTCTTAATAGCTGTAATAGTATTTACATCACCGGATGCTAAAGATGCAAAATAAGTTTCTACCAGCGAATTTACCATATCTGTAGGGCTTGTAGAAGTTTCTGTCTGAGCCGCAGTATCATCAGCAACTTCTCCTTCTGTTGCTTCTCCTTCGTCTACTGTCTGTTCCCCTTCTAAAAGTCCTGTAGCCTCATTTCCACTTACCGCTTCATCTGTTGTATCATCAGAAACACCTTCTGTTACAATGCTTTCACTGTCATCTTCATCCTTTGGATTAGTAACAAATACACAAAGTAAAATAATAATCACACAAGCAGCAAAAGTGCCACCAACTACAATGGCTGCAAATTTTTTGTCATCCCTTAAACGGTCTACAAAATCATTTATCGGTGAATTTCTGTTTTTCTTATTATCACTACTGCCACTTATTTTTACCGGTTTTTTCGTAGTGCTTGTACTTTTTGTAATTGGTTTCGAAGTGTTTTGCTTATTTACACTCTGTTGTTTACCTGTATTTTGCTTGTTGTTTTGCTTGTTGTTTTGCTTGTTGTTGTTCTGCTTGTTATTTTGTTTATTTGTATCTTGATTTTTATTATTATCGCTCATATCGTTTCCTTCCCACTGCTTATTCTGCTGTACCTGAAAAATTTTAGCGGATACAAAATATCGATCCGCCACCGCCAATCATCACTATCCACTCCATGACCGGTAACATATTGTTTTTTGCATGTTAATTTGTTTCGCAAAGCAAAAACCAACACTTGAATCATGCTATTACGCAGCCTGACATCAAGTGTCTGGCTGCTGTGTGAATCGTAACCACCAATTCTCAAACTACCTTTAGATAGTTCAAAAAAAACGTACCCGAGAGGAATCGAACCCCCATCGGCTGAACCGGAATCAGCTGTTCTATCCGTTAAACTACGGGTACATAGATATTACAATTTTGTTACATCTGTGTTATCATAGCATATTTTCCGGCACATAGCAAGTGAACTTTTTGTGTGCAGTGAATCTATTTTTATTTTAACTCATTTGCAGTTGTATAGTACTGGTAATAAATTCCTTTTTTCTCTAAAAGATTTTGATGGTTTCCCTCTTCCGCAATTCCGTCATCTGTTAAGACTAAAATCCGATCTGAATTTCGGATACTGGAAAGTCTATGTGCAATAGTTAAAGTCGTTCTTCCTTCTGACAAAGAAGCTAAAGATTTTGCCACTTCAAATTCGCTTTCATTATCTAACGCACTGGTTGCTTCATCCAGTATAATAATGGGTGGATTTTTCAGGAATACTCTGGCAATGCTGATTCGCTGTTTCTGTCCACCGGAAAGCTTAACTCCTCTTTCTCCCACATAAGTATCATAACCGTCTTTTAACTCTCTGATAAAGGAATCGGCTCCGGCTCTTTTAGCAGCTTCTATGACTTCTTCCTTTGTGGCATTTTTCTTTCCATAGGCTATATTTTCAAAAACAGTACCGGAAAATAAATAAACATCCTGCTGCACCATCCCAATACTGCCACGGAGACTTTTTAATGTATATTTTTTTATATCCTCTCCGTCTAAAGTAATCTGACCTTCTGTTACATCATAAAATCTTGGAATTAAATTGCAAAGTGTAGTTTTTCCACCGCCGGAAGGACCTACAATGGCCACTTTTTCCCCGGCTCTTATCTCCAGATTTAAACCTGAAAATACCTGATTATGGTCGTCCGGGTATTCAAAAGAAACATCCTGAAAACGAATATTTCCCTTAGGATTTACAAGCTCCTTGGCATCCTCTTCATCAAAAATTTCAATGTCCGCGTCCATAATTTCAAGAAATCTTTCAATTCCTGTCATACCTCTCTGGAACTGCTCCGTAAACTCAATAATTCTTCTAATAGTAGCAATCAAAGTTGTAACATAAAGCATATAGGCAACTAAATCTCCCGGCTCAATAAGCCCTTTTACCATAAAAATACCGCCTGCCACAACTACTGCCAGATACATAAGTCCATCAAACATTCTGGTAGAGGTCTGAAATGTTGCCATATAGCGATAGCTTTCCTTTTTTATCTCAAGAAAAACTCCATTGTCTACTTCAAACTTTTCTTTTTCAATATCTTCATTGGTAAAAGCTTTTACAACCTTTTGTCCTAACAGACTGTCTTCAATTCTGGCGTTTAGCTCACCGATTTGCTGTCTCTGCTTTGCAAAGGCTTTTTTCATTCTTTTTTGTAATATTATACTGGTTAACAGCATAAACGGTACAATCACAAAAATAATTAAAGTCAGTAAAAGATTAATTCGTGCCAGTATCACAAAGCTAATAATGGTTTTTAAACCTGCAATAAAAAATTCTTCCGGACAGTGATGGGAAAATTCCGTCACATCAAATAAATCGTTTGTAATCCTTCCCATAATTTGTCCCACTTTTGTATTGTTATAATAAGTATTGGACAACTGCTGCAAATGCCCGTACGCATCTCTTCGCATATCCGTCTCAATCTTGGCCCCCATTACATGTCCCATATCCGCCATATAATAATTGGCAATACAGTCTAAAACCCTAAGTGCCAGATAAATAAGACCTAAAATCATAATAGTCCTTACAGACAATGCCGCAAGATTTTGAATTCCCTGATTGGTAATATACCTCATAATAAGCGGCAAAACCAACTCACACACCGTGGTAAGTGCCGCGCAAAATAAATCCAGAAATAACGTTGCTTTGTATGGTTTATAATATGGTAAAAATTTTTTCATTAGCTCTTTAGCGCTATAACCTTTTTCTACTTCTTTTCTCATAATTTTTCTCCTCGCATAACGATGTCTAATCCTACCGTGTCCGCTTTTTTCAGACCCTACGCACTTTCCATTTTCTCAAAAAGCTCCCTGCCCAAAAAAAGGGGGCAGAGAACTCTTATAATGTCACAAACAAGTTTACTCCATAACAACCTGTTCCATTTCCCTGTCATAATAATAGGCATGATCTGACAATACTTCTTCCTTGGCAACAGATATCCCATTAATCTCTCTTACCATCTCCGACAGGCTTTCTAAATCACTGCTTTCAAATTCCGGTACTAAAATTACTTCATGAATACTGCTTGGCAGAATGTAAAAATCCTTCCCGCAGGCAATTGCAAAATTCTTTAACAAATCCGGGTACAACATGGCAGCTGCACCAAAAAGCTTCTCCTTATTAGAGAGTACATACATAGCCAATTGGTCTGAATCGGATTTTACTTTATCCATAGTATTTTCCAAAGCATCTGTTCCATATTCAGGCATCATTCTTTCGAAACGCTCTTCCATAATTTCCTCTAAAGGCTTAATAAAATATGGCAATAAAACAGGTGTATTTTTAGTGGCATGCTCATACAACTGTTCTGTTGTCACATGCCACATATCCCTGTGGGCATTGTGAACTAAAACCGTTGCATTTCCATATTCTTCTCTATAAATAATACAATAAAAAACAATAGCCAAATCCAAATATGGAATATAAGGAACGTCCTCTAACAATTCCCTGTTACGTTCCCTATGAATTAATTTATATACAACCCGGCTCTTTACCTGTTCAAAATCGGTAAAAAAGCTGGCATCTTCAATTGGATGGTTTTTGCAGCTCTGATAGATTTTGTAGATTTCTTTTACCACTTCCTCAATTTCCATTCCCTGCAAAAAACGCTCATAAAAACAATTTAAATAAATGGTAGGGGCAACTCTTTGTCCATTTTCACGGATAATCAGCCCTTCCATTTTTACACCATTATTTTTTTGAATGGTACTTACATGAATATGAGCATTTCCTTTCATATAAATACACATTTCCTTTTCTATTTCTTTTGTAAATTCATAAAATCTCATAAAGCTTCCTCTTTTCTTATAAACTTTTACCTTGGCTTGTGAAATAGGCGAGAGCGCGCCTTCTGGTAATTGTTTTAGAAAAAAGAAAGACAATAGAAGCATGTCCTATTGTCTTGCGGCTTTTCCATATATGATACGTAATATTCAGTACCTTCATGTACTTATACTCTTGATAAGTACTCTCCGGTTCTTGTGTCGATTTTGATTACATCATTCTGTTCTACGAATAAAGGAACATATACAGTTGCACCAGTTTCAACAACAGCCGGCTTTGTAGCACCTGTTGCTGTATCTCCTTTGAATCCTGGTTCTGTTTCTGTAATCTCTAACTCTACAAAAAGTGGTGGTTCAATAGCGAACACGTTACCATTGTGAGAACATACTTTTACCATTTCGTTTTCTTTAACGAATTTTAATGCATCTCCGATTGCATCTGCATTTAAAGCAATCTGCTCAAATGTTTCTGTGTCCATAAAGTTGAATAACTCACCATCAGAGTACAAATATTGCATTTCTTTTCTATCAATACGAGCCTGTGGACATTTTTCTGTTGGTCTAAAGGTTTTTTCTACTACACCGCCGCTTTTAATGTTTTTTAACTTTGTACGAACAAATGCAGCACCTTTTCCCGGTTTTACATGTTGAAATTCAATGATCTGATAAACGTTACCATCATATTCGATAGTAATACCGTTTCTGAAATCACCAGCTGAAATCATATTTAATTCCTCCTAAATATTCCTCGTTATAATTCTTTACTAGTTTATAATAAAAATAAGCATTTTTCAACTATTTTTTTATCAAATAGTCAATTGCAAGCAAATATCCATCCAAACCTTTGCCGTAAATCTGGTAATCACAGGCATCTTTTGTAACAGAATTTGCCCGAAATCCTTCTCTTTTTGTAATATCAGAAATATGTACTTCTACCTTTTTCATAGTGGTAATGCTGGATAAGGCATCCCGTATTGCATAGCTGTAATGGGTGTAGGCACCCGGATTAATGACGATGCCTTCTGTTCCATCAAAATAAGCATCCTGCAATCTGTCTATAATAGCTCCTTCGTGATTACTTTGGAATACTTCAATCCTACAGTTTTCCTCTTCCCCTTTTTTGGCGATCATTTCTAACAGTCCATTGTAGTCTATTGTGCCATAAACTCCCGGCTCCCTGATTCCAAGAAAATTTAAGTTAGGGCCGTTAATTACTAATATTTTCATAACAATGAATCTCCTATTTCATTTTTTATAATTATTCAGTACCTTTCTAATTACGATGCAAAATCCATTGAAATTGCTTTCCAATGGATTTTTGGCACTCCTGAATCATGTTCTTACAGTCCTTTCAGTAAATGCTTCCACTTGTTGCTGAATATTTTCTATTATTTCTTCATAACTTTTATTATCCACATCTATAATAATATCTGCCGCCGACTGATAAATAGGGGCTCTTTTTGCCATCATAGACCGGATTTTTTCTTGTGGATTGTCTCCCTGCAAAAGTGGTCTGGTAGTATCCTTTTTGACTCTTTCATAGATAGTTTCCCAGTTGGCCTGCAAATAAATAACTGTTCCAAGCTTCTTTAACAGCCTTCTGTTTTCTTCCCTAAGTGCTAATCCACCACCTACGGCAATAATATATTGGCCATTTTCCTTTAATAAATCCTTAATGCAATTTGTCTCTAAATCTCGAAAGTATTCTTCTCCTTCCTTTTCAAAAAGCTCTGAAATAGTCATATTTACCTTTCGTTCTATAATCTTGTCCGTATCTAAAAAAGGAGTTCTTCTGGCATAGGAAAGTCTTTTTCCAATGGTACTTTTCCCGCATCCCATATATCCAATTAAAATAATGCTACTCATGTATATTCAGTTCTTCCTTCATCTTTTTTAGTATTTCCATTGCCACCTCTTCTGATATGGAAACCTGATTCCATAATTCGTAAGCAATGATTCCCTGGTATAAAAGCATCTTCAGCCCGTTCATGGCTCTGCCTCCGTGGGCCTTTACTAATGACATAAACTTTGTTTCGTAAGGATTGTAGATTAAATCCACACCGGCATGAACTTTATCATAAAAATCTTCTTCTAGAATAACTGCATCCTCTACATTTGGATAAAGTCCTACGCTGGTTGCCTGAATGGCCAGATATTTCTTATGATCCGGCAGCTTTTTATAATCATGAAGTGCCATAGGAGTAATGGTTCCTTCTTTATAAATATCGGAAACTTCCTTTGCTATAGCCTGAGCCTTCTCTACAGAACGATTTAAAACAAACACTTCCTTTGCGCCCTGTTCCATGCAAAGCATGGCTACCGCCCTTGCAGCCCCTCCTGCTCCCAGAAGAATAACAGACTCTCCTGTTATGGTATAGTTTTCCGATTCCATTGCTCTGCAAAGTCCCGGCATGTCCGTATTATAGCCTTTATACCCGCCCTCTGTTCTAACTAATGTATTGACTGCACCAATGTTTTCTGCCAACTTATCAATCTTTTTCAAATAAGGTATCACTGCGCTTTTATGAGGAACTGTTACATTTAATCCGTGAAGATTTAATGCATATGCCCCTTCTACTGCTTCTTTTACTTTATCATTTTCCACCTGAAATGGAACGTAAACCAGATTATGATTTTCATGCTGGGCTAATCCATTATGTATGACCGGCGATAAGGTATGCTCTACCGGATTACCAATTAAACCGCATGTTTTTGTTTTTCCGTTAATATTCATACTATCTCTCTTTCTCTTTTGCCAAGTCTTTTTTATAAAAATAAAGCACAATCCATTCCAGTCTTCTTTTTATTACAATCTGGATTTCTTCCTTAGGATGGATTGGTTTTACTAAGTACGAGGTAAGCCCGGTTCTTTTGGCTCCCCATACATCGGTAAAAAGCTGGTCTCCTACAAAAACAGTATTTTTTTCTTGGGTACCCATAAGCTCCATTGCCCGTTTGTAATTTTTTACGGAAGGCTTCCCGGCTTTGTAAATATAAGGAGACTTTACCTGTTCTGCAAAGGATTTTACTCTGGGCTCTTTATTATTGGATAGTAGCATGGTCTTTATACCCAGTTCCTTTAGTTTTTTAAATAATGCAAGGCTTCTTTCATCTGCCGGTGCCCCGTGAGGAACTAAAGTATTATCAATGTCAAAAATAACTCCCTTTATCCCCTGCTTCTTTAATTTTGCAAAATCAATCTGATAAGTAGACTCTATGTAATTGTCCGGATAAAATTTTCTAAATATGCTCATGTTTATAGTATAAAAAACACCTTGGCAGATTGCAAGGTGTTTTTTTATGATAATACAATTCTATATTTGTTACGCAAAAGGAGCCTGCTCACACCCAAATCACGTTCATACGCAACAAAACAACAAGTGTTTTGTTGCTGACTTAACAGTAACCTATATTTAGACCGTGGTCACAGCCTCCAAAAGCATCTTTGTATACGGGTGGGCAGGATTTTTATACACTTCTTCTACCTTTCCCTGCTCTACAATTTCTCCATCCTCCATAATAAGAACTCTGTCACACATTTTATATACTACACGAAGGTCATGGGAAATAAATAAAATAGACAGCCCCATTTCCTCTTTTAACTTAAGCAACAAATCCATAATCTGCGCCTGAATAGTAACATCCAAAGCAGATACAGGTTCATCGGCAATTAATAATTCAGGCTCTAACATAAGGGCAAGGGCAATAGACACTCTCTGTCTTTGACCGCCGGAAAGCTGTCTTGGATAATGGTTAAAAATATTATCATTTAAGCCTACTTTTTTTAACATTTCATAGGCTTTCTTTTCTCTTTCTTCTTTTGTAAATCCGCCCTTTATACGAAGTGGTTCCTGTAAAAGCCAGCCGATTTTTTTACTTGGATTTAAGGAACTGTATGGGTCCTGAAAAATCATCTGGGGCATTTTGGCATTTAACTTTATAGCGCCTTCCTTGTCTTTAACCATACCAAGAAGAGCTTTTACCAAAGTAGTTTTACCGCTTCCGCTTTCCCCTACCAGACCTAATATTTCTCCCTGCTCCATCTGAAAGGTAATGTTTTTGCAAACATGCTTTTTCTTTTCTCCACGCTCTTTATAGTAAGTATTCAGTTGATTTACTTCTAAAATCACATCTGACATAATTTTCTCCCACAAACCGGCCATTTCCTGCAATTTTTATGTTTTCCATCTCTTACATATTTACTGTAAGTTTGTTATTATCTGCAAATTTATTATTTTCTATAACTCCAATGCCGGAATGGCTTCTATTAACTGCTTTGTATAAGCCTCTTTTGGATGTTCAAAAATTTCTTCTATATTGCCTTCCTCCAAAATGTAGCCTTGTTTCATTACGATTGCTCTGTGACACAGAGTTCTAACCAGACTTAAATCATGAGAAATAAACAATATACTTGTTTTCTTCTGCTTATTTAATTTTTTAAGCAATTTGATAATCTGTGCCTGAATGGTTACATCAAGTGCTGTTGTAGGCTCATCTGCAATTAAAATTTTCGGCTCTAAAATCATAGCAGAGGCAATCATAACCCTCTGACGCATTCCACCGGATAGTTGGTGGGGATATTTGTGATACACGCTTTCCGGGTCTTTTATTTCTACATCATTTAAAATGCTAATGGCTTTTTGGTAGCGTTCTTCTTTTGTCAGGTTTGTATGAATTTTTAGGCTTTCCTCTACCTGAGCACCAATTTTCTTAACCGGATTCAGGGAAGTCATAGGCTCTTGAAAAATCATGGAAATATCATTGCCCTGATAGCTTCTAAGCTCAGAACGTTTACAGGTTAGCAAATCCTTACCGTCAAATAAAATTTCACCGCTTTTTTTCATGTCTTTTCGATTTAACAGCCCTGCAATAGCAAGTGCACTCATTGTTTTTCCTGAACCGGACTCTCCAACAATGCCCACTATCTCACCCTCTTTTAAGGACAGATTAAAATCATACACTACTGTTTCCGGTGTCAAATGGTCATGAAATTCAATATTTAAATCTTTTACCTCTAACAGCATGACTTCTCCTCTCCTAGACAGATTTCTGTGAAATGCCTTCACTTAGCAGACTAAATCCAAGCACCATTAAAATAATCACAAGTCCCGGAAAAAATGCATAAGAAGGCGTGGAAAACAAATAAGTCTGGGCTTCTGACAGCATTCGTCCAAGACTGGCATCCGGCGGTTGTACACCAATTCCTAAAAAGCTCATGCCAGCTTCTGCCAACACAGCATTGTTAAATCCAATCATAACGGAGGATGCAAGTACAGAAAAAGTATTTGGCAAAATATGCACAAACATAATACGAAGGCTTCCTGCGCCCATAAGCCTTGCACTTTTTACATAATCCAGTTCTCTGTTTTTTAAAAACTCAGCTCTTACAATTCTCGCAAAACTTGGTATAAAAGCAATTCCAAGAGCAATCATCACATTATATTTACCGCTTCCAAGAAGACTTACAATCACAAGTGCCAGTAAAATACTTGGAAATGCAAAGATTGCATCATTAATACGCATTAAAATTTCATCTAAAATACCGCCAAAATAACCGGTAAAAGCACCTAATAAAATTCCAAATACTGTACCAATTGCTACTGTACCAAGTGCTACAAAAAGAGTGTTTTTTGTTCCTTCCATGACACGGCTGAAAATATCTCTTCCAAAATTATCACAGCCCATAGGATGTTTTAAGGAAATGCCTGCAAACTTATTTGCAGCATCCATTGCATCCGGGTCATAAGGAGTATACACTAAAGATACAAGTGCTAAAGCGACAATCAATCCTGTCAGTATACTTCCAATTATGAAATTATAATTTGGTTTCTTTTTGATTGTCATAACCCATTCCTTTATCAATCTCTTTTTTATATTTTCCTTTATATTAATCTGTTTGCTTTATATTTTCTCTTATTTCAATCTTTTTGTTTTATCTTGTCCATTATCTCATTCGCGGGTCCACAACTTTATATAGTAAATCCACACAGAAATTAATTACAATTACAAAAATCCCAAGCCATACTATAATTGCCTGTACAACCGGATAGTCCCTGTTTGAAATGGACGTAAGCAAAATTCTGCCAAGTCCCGGTATATTAAATACCTGTTCAATAATAATAGAGCCTGCTGCTATATCTGCCAAAATCATTCCTAAAAATGTAATAACCGGTATCATGGCATTTTTTAACATATGTCCAAAAAACACTCCATTTTTATCATTCCCCTTGCTATAAGCAGTACGCACATAATCCTTTTTAGACTCATCCACCAAGGAGGTTCTAAGGAGCTTTACCGTCATGGCAATTTTAGGAAGTGCTACTGCAATACATGGAAATACCATATAAGCTAAAAAGTCCGGTATGCTTTTTGTATAGGAAACAAATCCACCCGGTGTAAACAGCTTAAACACAAGCCCAAACAAAAGGGTAATTAAAATTCCGGAAAAGAAAGGTGGAATTGCCATCACAATCTGATTTAGAACAAAAATTGTTTTATCCGCCGCCTTTCCCTGATGCTTTGCTGTATAAATTCCAAGTGGAATAGATACTGCCACAATCATCAAAAAAGACATAACCGTTAACGTAATAGTAATGGGAAGCTTGTCTAAAATCATATCCTTTACCGGCATATCATAACTGTAGGAAGTTCCCATATCTCCGGTAAAAAATCCCACAATCCATGTGCCGTACCGTTTTAGGAGGGGCTCATTTAAACCCATTTCTTCTCTGAGTGCCTCTAACTTTTCATAAGTTGCTTCCGTTCCAAGCTTAGAGAGTGCCGGGTCTCCGGGAATAACTGCAAATGCCACAAAAACAAAGAAGGAAACGAGTAATATGGTAATTAACATAGTCACAAACTTTTTACCTATATATCTCATTTCCTTCACCTTTGCTTTCTCTTATTCTATTTAACTTTCAGTTACTTGTTATCTTACGAACAATAACAGATGCTACTCTTTTACAATATACAGTTTTGAGAAATCCTGTACGTAAAGAGGATAGAACTCATAGCCTGCATATTTTTTATTTAATGCTACATATTCCGGTAAATCCTGAATATAAACATTGGCAGCTTCTGCTGCAAGAATTTCTTCACATTCTTTATAATACTCTGTCTGTTTTGCATCATCTGCTGTGGAAATTGCATTATTAAATGCTGTGTCATAAGCATCTGACTTAAAGTTTACAAAGTTATTAGATGCAGTAGAGCTGAATCTTTCTAATAAATCTCTTGCTGTTAAGTTGGAAGCATCCACGCCTACTACTGTGGCCTGATACTGTCTGCCCATGTAAACATCACTTAACCAGCTGTCCCATTCAATCAGTTCGATTTCTGCGCTAACACCGATTTCTTTTAACTGTTCCACTACTACCTGAGCGGTATCAATGTGCTGTTGATAATTGGATGGAACTGTAATTTTAAAGGAAAATCCATCCGGATAACCTGCTTCTGCAAGAAGTGCTTTTGCCTTATCTACGTCTTTTTCGTAGTAAGTGCTTAACTCTTCGCTATAGTATTTCCCAAATGCCGGGAACATACTACTTCCAATTGCTACACCTTTTCCTTCAGATACCATGTCAATAAGCGCCTTTTTGTCCACTGCGTAGCAAAGTGCCTGACGCACCTTAACATCGTTAAATGGCTCTGCTTCATTATTTAAATAAAGAGCCTGTACAAGGTTCATGGTACCTTCGTAAACTTCAAAATCATCAGAAAGCTCTGCTACCTGTGCTGAAGTTACTCTTGCATACATATCAATCGCTCCACCATTTAGGTTTGTTGCAATTGTATCTGCATTAGCAACAATTTTTAATGTTACGTTTTCAATATTAGCTTTTTCGCCCCAGTACTCGTCAAAACGTTTTAACACCACTTCTTCCTGTGGGGAACGTGAAACATACATATATGGACCGGTTCCAATTGGAGTTTTATCCGGGTCAGCATTACTCTTTGGAATAATGGCTGCTGTCATATATGCCATAAATTCTGTGTCAGCTTCTGATAACTGAATCACTATTGTTTTCTCGTCCGGCGCTGTAATGCTCTCAATATTAGAAAAAGCCGGTACAAGTGGCTCTCCACTACTTGCATCGGCACAACGTTCTATGGAATAAATAACATCCTCTGTTGTAACCGTGCTACCATCGTGAAACTTTACGTTTTCCCTTAAAGTGAATGTGTATGTTTTACCATCTTCACTAACGGTTTTATCACTGGCTACAGCAGGAATTAAATTACCATCGCTATCAGGTTTTACCAAACCTTCAAACACATTAAACAATACCTCTCTTGTTCCGGCAGAACCTGTAGAACCCACAACATGGGGATCTAAGCTGTCGTCTAAATCCTGAGGTATTCCAATGGTAATTTCAGAAGAATTGTCTTCGCCTGCCTTATCGCCTGTGCATCCGCACAGTGTAATAGTAAGGGTACATAACACAAACACTAAAAAGAGACCTTTCAATCTTCTTTTCATTTTGTGTCTTCCTTTCTTCTTTCATTACTTATTTCCGTGCTATTGTATACAATTTTTCTAAAAAAAGCAAGTACTTTTTTGCTTTTCACTTTCTATTTTACTTACTGCTTACTTATCAAGGACACTTTTTAGCTCATCCATAAATGTATTAATATCTTTAAATTCACGATAAACAGAAGCAAATCTTACATAAGCTACCGCTTCTAAATTCTTTAATTTATTCATAACCAGTTCCCCGATTACAGTGCTGGAAATCTCTTTTTCTTCCATATTAAAGATTTCTGTTTCCACTTCGTCTACTAACTGATTAATCTGATTAGCGCTAATGGGACGTTTGTGGCAGGCACGTAAAACACCTGCTTCGATTTTAGAACGGTCATAAGTTTCTCTGTTATCATCCTTTTTAATAATAATAAGAGGGATGGTCTCTACCTTTTCATAAGTCGTAAATCTTTTGTTACATTCATCACAAACACGACGTCTTCTGATGGAATTATTTTCTTCTGCCGGTCTTGAGTCAATTACTCTGGTATTCTCATGACCACAAAATGGACACTTCATATGTGCTACCCCCTAAGCTTATATTTATTACTGTTCTCTGCGTAAACAATAATCTATATTTCCTACAAATATAGACTCATTATAAAGGAAATAAAAATTTATGTCAACCAAATTATGGCAATTCTCACACAATTGTCCGATTTTAGGTTACTGTTTAGTTTAAATATTTATTATATGTTTACCAAAATAATATCCGGCCCTATCTGCTTAATATCCTTAAAAGCAATAACGATTTCATCATTTCCCGAAAACAGTCCACAAAAGCAGAAGGATGGCCTTACAATAATTTTACAAATACAACCGGTACAGGAATCAAATTCTAAATCTCTCACATGACCTAACTTCCTGCAATCACAGACACTAATTACTTCCTTCTGGCACAAATCGCTAAAACGCATTAACATAACATCACCTGTGGGCTTTTTATTAGTTTATGCCTGTTTTGTTTCTTTGTGCATTTCCGTTTGTTTTTCTGCCCGCAGTTCTATTAGTAATTCTATTGGCAGTTCTGTTTATATTTCCATTTTGGCTTGCAAAGTATGAAATTTTTCTAAGAAACGTTTTTCTACTGTTTTAAATTCTTCTGTTATAAATGCCGGATTGCTTTTTAAAACCGGCTCTTCCTCAAAAAGTGCTTCCCCCATATAATGATAAAACTCATGATATAAAAGGTTATCATCTACACTTTTTACCTGTGCCATTTCCTCTTCTGTCAGAGGTGTTTCCAGGTATTTTTCATAAATCGTGCCTTGAAGTCCGGCTTCAATTTCAAGGTAGCCCGGCAAGTGTTTTTTAATAGGTCTGATAATATCTGCCATGTATGCCTCACTGCCATCATGAAGAAGGCAGGCTAGTTGAACTCTTTTGCTATATCCTCTGGCCTGGGCTTCTTCCATACAGTGAATACTATGCTGTCCTACCGAATAAAACTCCGGGAACTGCCCGTTTGCTCTTGTCATAAAAGATAAGGCATGGGCAATGTCTTCTATTTTTATCTGTTCTTTCTTTGGTGAAAGTGGGGTTAGGTGAATTTTACTGCCTGTTGTTAAATAGTCTGTCATACCTTGTTTTGCTCCTTTTGCTTTTCTATTCTTCCAATGCCCAATGATAGGATTGTTTTATAGCCTTTAAAGTTCTATTTTTAAGATATTTTTCTTTTTATTCTGCCTACTTCTGCTTCTAAAAAATTTACTTTAACCGTTAGTACTTCCAATTCACTACTTGGCTTTATCGCCTCGTGCAAATTTCTGGATAAATCCAGATGCCCCTCTGCCACTCTTTGTATATTAACCTTTATTCCATTTTCGATAGATAATTTTATTTCTTTCACATCTGTTGTTATTTCTTCTGCATCCTCTTTTAATTCTGTTATATCCGTTTTTAGTATTTCTACATCTTCTCTTATTTCCTTAACGTCTGTTTTTAGCATTTCTACATCTGTCCGTAACTCTTCTGTGGTCTCTTTTAATTCTTTGACGTCCGTTTTCAGTATTTCTACATCTGTCCGTAACTCTTCTGTGGTTTCTCTTATTTCCTTAATATCTGTTTTTAATGTTTCCACATCTTCTCTTAACTCTTCTGTGGTTTCTTTTAATTCCTTAACATCCATTTTTAGTGTTTCTACATCTTCTCTTATTTCCTTAACGTCTGTTTTTAGCATTTCTACATCTGTCCGTAACTCTTCTGTGGTTTCTTTTAATTCTTTGACGTCCGTTTTCAGTATTTCTACATCTATCCGTAACTCTTCTGTGGTCTCTTTTAATTCTTTGACGTCCGTTTTCAGTATTTCTACATCTGTCCGTAACTCTTCTGT
>JAFSDJ010000083.1 GCA_017436305.1 Lachnospiraceae bacterium | reverse complement strand
CTTTTTCCAGTCCCTTCACATAAAGAACACGATTTCCGGGTAGTTTACGAATAATCATGCGAATTAATATCACATCAATTCCATACCCACCGCCTTTTAAATATTTCTTCTTGTCCACTTCATATTTACACAGTATAAAAGCCGCTATCCCGATTGCAGTCGAAAAAAATCCACCAAAAAATATCAGGTTTAACTTATAAGTGACCTTCACAATATTAACTATAAAAAACACTCCTATAAGTGCATAAACGAGTTGTTTCTTTGTAAGCCCCAGCCATTTGTCCTCATCCCTGAGTTTTCCAATTACACGAAATCGTCCTTTCATATTTTTCTCCTTCTATATAATTCCAACAAAACTTAAAACAACCGCCAGTATCAGATTCAGCCAGTAAATACAGCTTGCTGCAATAATAAGAATCAAAACTCCTGTTTCTAAGTTTCTTTTCCCCTCTCTTAAAGCCTCTGATGTACTTGCCAGAATTATTGAAATAATTGTTACCAGTAACATTGCCGGTGCAATATAAAACATGGAATTATATATGGCCTGATAAATTCCCGCCAGCAATGGTGTAATAATGTTGTTGTCTGCTTCGGGAGGTTTTTCAAGATACTCCCATGTTGTTTTTACTGTCATAATGTTCCTTTCAAGAAAAAGGGGGTCCTTTTTTGAACCCCTTTGTTTATTACTGTGTTCCCGGTGTTGCAGTCGAAGTAGTCGTCGTAGTCGTTGTACTTGTAGTTGTACTAAACAAGTTTGCACCTAGTTTTGCTCCAAAAGAAACAACTCCCACTGCTGCGAAACAAAGAATAATTGCCGGAATAATATAAAGAATTTTCGTTTTTCCTTCTGAGCGCGAGGCTCCTCCTAGAAGGATTGATGCAATAATTACCATCACAACAAACACAAACATTGATAATGTCATAAAAACTGCTACTACTCCATTACCAAGTGTTGATATTTTTTGAATAAAATCTCCCATCGGACCAGACGCATCAACCTGTCCCGTTACCTTGCCTGCTACATCCGGATCTGTAAAAAAAGTATTCAGGATATAGCTTACAGGCATAATATAATTTGCTGGAAAAAACATATCTTCTCCTCCTTTCCCTGTTTTTTTATATAAACACTCATTTGTGCCTATATTTTTATCCACCTATTGATGCTCCAATTTCCAGTACAGACTGCACAATTCCAACAATTGAGAATCCGGCCACTACACAACCAACCACCAATAAAATCCGTTCTTTTGGTGATAATCCGTTTTCAGTTCTCTTTAATGCACCGTATCCTATTTTCATGGAACATATTACGATGACAAGAACTGCTACATAAACAAGAAGTAAAGCTCCTACACCCAATAACTGGTTTCCGAGATCCAGCATCCCTTTCTCCTGATTGGAAAACATTGTGGAATCCGTTTTTACAAGCGAATTGTAATAATCAACCATTAGTAAAAATCTCATTTTTTTCTCCTTATTATAGATTTTCAATCTATAATCTATAATTTTCGATTTTATAATAAAAAAGTGGTTACGCGAATGTCAATAGTTTTTTTGATTTTTTAGCTGTTTTCCTTTACTTTTACCCTCATTTCATTTTTAACCACTGTTATTTTCTATGTTATTTTGATAAATCTTTTTTGCAGTTTTTTTAAATATTTCATACTAAAACACTGATTATTTTTAAGAAATTTGCAAAAAAAATAGCACACAGGACAATGTCCTGCATGCTATTTAAGTTTGTTTTTTTATTCTTCTGTATCTTCTTCCTCTCCGGAACTTTCTTCTGCTTCCTCTACACCGCTTACCGGTAATACAAGACTTGCATTGATTCGTTCCGTATCAAGTTCCCCGTTATAAAAAAACACCTGGGATTTGGGACCGGTAGTTTCTACCGTCACATTTCCATTCTCTAACGAGCCGAATATCTTAATTAATTTCTTATAATCAAGGTAAAACGGTTTCTCGAAACTGCCTTCCTTGTCAACAAGTGGCTGTGATGTCATTGCAACATCCCCTTTTTGGATAATTAAGTTATCCTTTTTAATCTGGAAGCTGACCGGCTCTTCTTTGCCAAGTCTGATAACTTCCATATTGGCAGAAAACTCTTCCTTATCAATAACAAATGTATCTTTGGAAGCTTTTGTGAAAAAATTGCCAAAGCTGCTGCCTTCATTGCCATTCACATTCCCACTTACTATCGTAATCATGATTGCCGGAAGACCAATCAGAATCTGCTTCGGACAAACACTTACAATAATATTTTCCGCTGCCTGTGACAGCGTTTCCAGTATTTTAAAATTTCCTGAAGGAATAGAAAAAACATAAGAAGATGGGTCATAGTCTTTTTCTTCACAATACTTTAAAAAGACATTTTCCATCTTTTGGTTTCCATCCTCTGCTAAAACGGGGTTTCCTTCATCATCAAGTACTTCCCTTTCTACATCCTCTCGCTGTACAACACAGCTGCTTCTTGCCATCATATGCCCATCTGTCGAATAAGCAGTCAGACAGCAGTCATTTAATACAAATGTAATGGAGCCCATCATATTTGGTGAATCTTCTCCATATGCAAAGCAACCCTTTTTAACCATGTTTTTAAAATCTTTGCCTTTTATAACCATGTTAAAAAGTACATTTTCTGCATTCTGCGGAAGAAATGCTTCCATTTCTGCAGGCTGACATTTGTTTACTTTAACAGCGGCTCTCTTTCCAGCCTGTACCTGCAGTATTGCTTCCTGGTTGTTAATCCTAATATCTTCTCCCAGGCTTACAACTGCCGAAAGCTTTTCAAGCATCTCCGGCATTCCACATACTGTTTCAAAAAGCGGTTTATCACCTTTAACCTCAATCCCTTTCGGTATGGAGCTTAAAAAAGCTTTTTCAATCATAATGCCATCACCTACAGCGGTTATGGTATGAACCGCCTTGTCCTTTTTATTTTTTCTGGTATAAAACTTAAATAATGCATGATTTTCCGGCTTCTTGACTGCCTTCATGCAATTCAACATTTCCTTTACAGTAGCATTTCCTAATACAACGGTTTCCATTTTTTTGTTATCCATAACATATCCTCCTTTATATAACCTTTTTAAAATAAACTAAGCTGTCCCGGCATACCCTTTCCGGAATTTGTTTTCTTTGCTTTCTTATTCCTCTTTTCACTCTGCACTACAACTTCCTGCTGTGTTTTAAAGAAAAATCCCGCAAAAATATCATCTTCCTCAAAAGCAACCGTTGCCAGTAAGCTTTTTTCCTTTTTCTTAACAGGTTCCTTTGTTTCTTCGTTCCTGTTATTTTCTGATGAAGACACGAAAGCAACCTGTTTAAACAACGCAAACGCATCTTCTTTTTCATCCCTACCTCCTAGCTCATAGAAAGTTGGCATTAATTTATAGTCTTCTGTCATATCTTCATCCTCTGTACGTGCAGACAAAACATCAAACATATTTTCAAGCGACTCTCTCTCACTGGTATCCTGTCTGCTCATAGCCTGTGCAAGCACCACTCTTGGATCAACTCCTTCAGCCAGTGCCGCTAATCCTTCCGTACTGAATTTTCCGGATACTGCTGCCACAGCTGACATCTTTTTAGCCATCAGGTACAAAGCTTCTTCCTGAAGTGTATTTTTATAACACATCCAGATAACCCTGCTGACTTCCGTCTGGTTCAGTCTATAGGAACGCCTTGAAGCCTGCCATAATACCGCAAGTTCATGTCCCACCTGAAAAAATATGATAGTAGGGTAGTTATAATCTTTTCCGTCATAATTAAATTTAAAATCTACCCCAGTTTCCACTACCTTTGGATTACAGATAAATACCTTAACTCCCTCTTTTGCTTTCTTTTTAATCCACTTATACCTGTCTTTTGCAACCGGTTTTGAAGATTCAATAATCTGTACTCTCTTTTTCAGGTTACAATTATTCTCAATGATTTCTTTCAGCCTTGGTGCCACGTTTGTTTCGTTCTTACCGGTATAGCTGGCATATACAAAAACATTCCTTCCCTCTTTTATTTCCGAATTAATATGCTCTATCAGCTTTTCCTCTTTCGGAAGAAGGCAATCCGGCCTGCTGTATTCTGCATGCTCATCCGGTTTTGCTATTACCATACCGTCACACATGGGGGAGAGAATGGGATTTCTTCCATATACCTTATCCGCATAAGACAAGCCAAAATTCAAGGCTTCTGTCATGATTCCGGCACCTTCTTTCTTTGTGACTCCTTTTAATCGGCTCATCACGCTGTCATAAGAAATCTGCACTTTTTTAGGAAGTTCGCATGTTACCACTTTCTCTTCCAATGGTGGAATATATTTACTCATATCCGACAAATCAAGAAACACTGCACGATCCATAAGATAATGAATAAACAGTACCGGATTAATACCGGGCTTCACCCTTGGTGAAGTTTTCTGTTTTCCTTTTGACATGCTGTTATAAACCGGATCCTGAGTTGCCTCGTATACGGTCTCCACTACACCATACCGCCTGCTGAATTCCAGAATGGAAGCTGAACTATAAGAATATCCCTTTTCAATCATTCTTTTTGGTTCCAGCATGAATAACAGGGAAAAAAATGCACTGGCAGTACCATTTGAAATAGTACCTGTAAGCCCCATGGTAAATTTTGATGCTTTAACCAGAGCATGTGCTGCAATTGTCTGGCTTGTCCCAAATCCTTCATATTTGTGACATTCATCCAGAATACAGAAATCAAAAAATCCCCTGCCCAGTTTCCGTTTGATAAACTGTGCCGGAGAATATCTTCTTGGTCCTTCTTCTCTTTCCAGACATTCATATTCTTTAATTAATTTGTCCTGCATGTATTCCTCTTCCATACCTTTCATAACAAAGGCCGTTTCCTTACTTTTTCTTGCAAAAGTTTTATAATAGGAAATCTTTCCCCATATCTTTTGCGGCCTTTTCTTATTGTAATAGCCGCATTTGTCAATATTTTTGGAATTCACACTCCACAGCTGTGCACCACAGCTGTAGCATACGTCATTCTTTTCCGTATGCTGGCTGAAATCCTTTGGCTTTAGGATATAATTTTCGATTTCTTCTTCCTTTCTTACCAAAGTACTGCTTGCCCGCATCAGAAGCTGGTTGCATTCCGGACAGATGAGTCCTTCCTGTTCTGTTTCCTGTATATAAACGGGATGAAACCGTTTTCCTCCACATACATCACAAACAGCATTTCTGCCTCTTCCAACCTGCCAGTGTTTTGTCAGTTTTTCCAGTTCTGACAGTTCAAACGGACTCTCTTTTCGTAAAAGCCTTACATGTGGTTCAAAATTCATGTCAAGGTCTGCCCCAAGACAATCCATGCACACATTTGCTATTGGCCGTTTTTTCCGGATTTTAACAGGCACCGGACTTACAGATGAGCCAAGTTTTGCAAAGTCTTTGGACATGACATAGTACCGTCTTCCTTTTGGTTTTTTAGGTTCCATGTGCAGCTTTAAGAGCTGTTCCAGATTAGTGATTACCGTACACTTTGCATAGGGTACTTCTTCTAATATTTCTTCCTCCCACTTTTCTACAAGATGGGATGGTGCCATAATAATTACCCTGTAATTTACCTGGTCTTCTTCATAAGCATCTAAAAGTGTTTTTCCCGGATTTCTGTTTAGCCACTTTTCATTAAAATAACTGTCAATGGCGGCTACTGCCATAATGGTTTTTCCGGTTCCCATACCACAGTTTAGTAACATGTGGGCAAGCTTATTTTTCTTTGCTGCTTTTACTCCATTGCCGATAGCTGCCTGCTGCGGATAAAGTCTTTTTGTCTTCATTGCCGTATAATCCAGATAGCCATTTAACGGTGCTAATGGTTCCAGCTTGCTTTCCAGGTTTTCCACCAGACTTTTTCCGTATTTTTTGATATAATCATCAAAATTGTCAAAGCAAAGTGGTTCCTGTTTGCTTTCACTGATATGAATTTTCTTCTTTTCTAATCCTTCTGAAAGAATTTTTTCCAGTTTTTCTTCTGCCACCTTAACGTTTAAAACAATTAACTGGCTTAATAAGATCTGATTACTTCCAAGACAGATTTTTTTATCCATTCCACTTCGTGAATAAACGTCTGTCTCCTCGGTTATAAACTGTTCCTGACTCAGCCTTTCATATAGGTATGGAATAAATTCCTTTAACAATGGAAGTTTAAAGTTCTGCATGAGAAAATGATACAAGTCCTCATACATTTCTTCTTTTGTCGTAATAATATATTCCTTTCCTATTTTTTTACTGATTAAAGCACAATATGTAAAGCGGTCCCTTTTCATGTTCACCTGTTTGCTTACCTTTACAAAATCTGCATCTTTCGGAATTGTAATATACCTGTCTTCAAACACACCATAACTTTTCATGCAGACAGACTGCGCCATGGCATTAATCTTTACTGAAGACCGGTCAAAAAAAGATAAAAGTAAAGGCTCCCGCTTCTGTGTAAGAATAACAACATCTGCTTCTGCTTTATTTGTTCCCAGCTGTACTATCATCAGTTTTCCTCCTTTCCATAAAAAAAAGAGCATTACTGCTCTCCAAATTCTATAACAGATGGCTTATTTTGCCACTGTTTTCCACTATTGTCATACTGACCTGCGGTTTTGTTACAGATACCGCTATCATTTTATTCGGATTAGTGGGGTCCTTTTCATATTCAACGGTTTCTACCATCTCTACATTCCCCCTCTGCAAATGCAGGTCACCTTCCGAACCTACAAGCCCCATTCCTGCGCCTGCTGTGGCACACAGGTAAAGGCTGTCTTTCTTTAACGGAATAACAGGTTGCCCCATATCCACTGTGTTAAAGGTTTCCTGCTTTAACTCCTTTCCAATCACTTTCCTTACATCCATAAAGGAACTGCTATCCAGAATGCGTCCTGCTTCTTCTGTATCAAATTCCTTTAAACAAAATGTTTTTAATTGTTCCGGAGCAGATGCTGGAACTAAAATTTTCTCTGACTCTTTAAAGTCTTCTGGAAGTTCTTTCAATTTTTCCAGTTCCATATCCGCAAGCAGTTCTTCCTTTTTACTCCGCATTAGCCCTTTTGTTCCGGCTAATCTTCGTCCGATGATTACCACCTGTTTGAATTTCTCATACTCTGATTTTCTGAATTTGTAAACTTTCAAAAGTTCAAACCGGTTTAAATACCGCCCGAAATAAAAGCTGTCAGTGAAAATTCTGTGTGGTATGACCCAGACTAAAATGCCTCCTGTCATCATAAGGTTGGTTACTTTTTCCAAGAACTTCCATTCCAGTCTGTTATCCATGGATGTCAGATTTTCTTCCTCCTCTTTTTCCGTCAGATAGGGTGGATTTCCAAATACAAAAGAAAACACTTTACCGGATATTCTTACATCCGTTAGAAAATCGCCACTTAAAACCTGCTCAACATAAGGATTTTCCCTTGTTTCCTCCGCTACCTGTGCATTTAATTCCACTCCGAAAATATGAACATTTTCATTATGGGATGCATCCGTAACCGCTGTTACAGCAAATCCGTCCCCTATGGACGGTTCCAGCGCCGTTACCGGCTCGTCTTTGGGAAATACAAACAGCTTAGCCAAATCCTTGCAATGCTGGCGGTCTGTATAGTATGCTCCCATTTTCTCAACATTAGAAGCAGTTCTTGAAAAAGTACTGCCTACGCTTTTTGTGACATTAATCATGCCCTTTCCTCCTTTTTCTAATTTCTGACTATCATTTTCTCTGCCTGAACATAAAAAAGCACCTATCTTACGATACGTGCTAAATAAATCTATATTCAGTATTCCACCTTCTTTTTCGCTCAACAACAGTGAGACTTTTTCTTTCACATACACCTAAATAGGTGCATTAAAAAATAGTAAATAGTAAAATGAATGAAATGATATTACCATTATAAAGTATGCACCCGTCTTTTGCAATAGCTAATCACCAATTAAAATCTGTCTGCGGAACTGCAACAATATCCCCTACCTTAAGTCCATTGGCAGCCGAAGTTTCAATAATCACTGTTTTATCACTTAATACAGACACCACCTTGCCTTTACAAAATGTTAATGAGGGCCGGCTGCTTTGGAATGAATGTTTATCCTGTCCATTTTGCTTACCCTGCTCCTTTTCCGGCTGGCTATTCTGCTCTTTTTTTACTTCGGTCTGAATTTTCTTTTGCTCCTGTATATTTACAGTTTCTCTTTTTTCATCCGTTTCCTCATTTTCAAGGGGTACTTGATTCTGTACCTGTTCCGCAGCCCCCTGCTTTTCTTTTGTAAAGTTATCCGTTAGAACAGGCTGGAGACCATAATACCTCTGTGCCATATCCGGGGTTCTTCCACACAAAATCAGCTTATTTAATTCTTTTAAGTTAAATCCTGAGAAGAAACAGCCATCATAATACTGGATATCATATAACCCCTGTACCTTTCTGCCACCTCTGCTCTCTGTTTTCATCATCAGAATGGTTCTGGTTTTTGGGGATATTTCTTTCCACTTCTTAATTTTTCCTACACCAACAGGAATACCTGCCACCATATCCTGAGTATATAATATATCGAAATATTCTTTTCTCAGATATTCATTTGCTTCCTCGATGGTTTTTGCTATTTGTATTCTTGATACCTGGTATCCCTTATCCTGTAAACTTGCATTGCAAAAATAATTTACTATCATATCAATCATCCGTCGGCTGGTATTCTGGCTGTTCTCCGGATAATCTCCTAATATCAGTATGGATTTATATTGAATTTCCATATCTTTTACTCCTTCACACATAAAATCTTCTATTTATAATTCAAAAAAAAGGTAACAGACATGTCAAGAACTTTTTTTATTTCTTTTGAATAAATTGCAGAAAAAAAGAGGAATGATACCCCGGTATCTCCCTCTTTTTCTGCTTTCCTTTTCCATTATTTACTTTTTATTGGTGTTATTTCACTGGTCCACTTTCCTGTCGTACAATCCGGTGCAGAACCGGCTTAACGCCTGTGATATAACAGTCATCGGAACCTTTTCCGAAGTACTGTAGCCATTCTCCTACCCAGAGTATAAAACCATGCATTAAAATCTGTTCCATGGCCTGCTTCTCACTGTAAGCTACATTTTCTTTGCTGCGCTTGTCTGCATCATACATCAGCACAACATTTACCACTCCGGCTGCCCTAAGTGCATCCATAATACTCATTCCAATACCTTCCTGTGGTTCAAAGAGTTTTCCATAGTTGGATACTCCCGGTAAGGATATAACCGGACATCCGGTAAAAGCATTGATTACCATTGCTTTCTTTTCACCTTCTGTAATGTACACAGTCCGTATATCGTCCCCTGGTTTCATATAAAGAGAAATCGGCGAACCCGATCTGGTTCCTTTGTTATAATAGTTTATAACCTGTATAAAATCCTCTTTCTCTATATTTTTTTCTTTGTAAGACGTAAAGTTTTTATACTTTCCGAATACTTTTCCAGGTGGCTGACCATTTTGGGTCAACGATATTTTTCTTATGGCTTCTCCTGTTATTCGGTCATAGCCGAATACAAGAACCTTATTTTCTGTACCTTCTTTACAGAAAAACCAGCCGATTTCCTCTTTTGTACATTCATAACGGTATTCTCCCGTCCATCCTTTATAAACTGCCTCTTTAACAACCGGGAAATCATCCCTGATACGCAGCCTAATAATCTGTCCATTGGAATTATAGCAGGGAAAAACCATTCCTGCCAGATAGGAACATGTCCAGTTTCCGTCCTCTTTCTGGTGAAAACCCGGAATCCCTTCAAGAGTATCAAATTTCTTTATCATTTTTTCCATAATACTCTTTCTTGTCAGGTTTTTATAGGGCATCTTACCTGCAAACCGAACATAATCATTCGGTGGCAGTGTTTTAATCGGCCACAGCCCGGTAATGAATTCGTAAAGGTTTTTAAATACCGGACTGTTCCATTCATCACGAAGCAGTTTTTCATGCCAGCTTTCCAACACCAGCAGGGATAAAAAATAATGGTATACCTCATCCAGTTTCTCCGGCGGAGCCACCGGATATTCTTCATATACCTTCTCTTTTTCCCCCGGAATTACTTCTACAGAAGTTCTGTTTTTAGGCAATAATTTTCTTCGCCTAAACGACTTTTCTCCTTCCTTTGAAGCAATCCATTCTTCCAGGTTTCTTTCATACTGCTGCTTATCTTCATAAACAGTACAGCCAGAGACCACTTTTTTTGCAATATATATGTGGCCATTCGCAATGATTTCATCATCGTGAATTCTATGACAGTAATGAAGGATACCTGTTGAGCCATAATCTAACCAGTAACACCAGTCTTTTTTACCACAAATATAACATGGTCTTGTATGATAGCATTCATATTTCTGTGGCATACGTACCCTCCTTTCACATGGGTACAGGCTACCTGCCTTTAGGCTTTATAAAACAGCGAAAGCATTCTGCTCTATTTAAGCACAAAAAAAAGCATACATTCTCACGAACGTATACTTCGACGGCAATTATTGCCTGAAACCTTTTAATAAAAAATAATGATATGAGGTTATTATAACAAAATATTTATTTTTTTCAAGTAATAAAAGGAATTTATCCTTGCTCGTTTAAGTTTTTTACAAATTCTTAAATCAAAAATATTTCTATTGCATTCCAAGCGACAATTTTTAAATTTATCTACTGCTATTCTGAATTTCACTAATAAATAATATATATAGAGAGAGTCATAATAATATAATCAAAATGCAGAGAAAAGAGCCATATCCAGCATAAATACGGCATTTTCTTTAAAATTACCGTTATTCACATTTCCATTTTGGGTGAAATTAGCAATGTGCATATACAATTTATTGCTCTAAAAATTCTTTTTCTGGTTGTGTATATTCTTTTTTTTGCAACCACTTTTCACTTTTTATAAAAAAAGAAAAAACAAGAGAAAAAATCCTGTTTTTCAATCATATTTTTATAAAATAAAGGAAGATTTTGAAAGGAGAAAGAATGATTGTTCAAAAAATGGAAAAATATTTATATATTCTGCAACGACAAATAGACTTACAGAGTAAGCCTACATAACGGAAAGCGTTATTATCGTTGAGGTATCAAATTTCCCTTCTTTTATGAGCAGGTTATGAAGGTTGTCCATTACTTTTTGATAGGATTTTCCGTTTTCAATTAACTGCCGGATGGTCCAGACCAGTTTCTTAAAGTTATCCTGGAACATACCTTCCGCCTTGTCCTTGTAAAAAGATGCCCGGAGGTAATCAACTTTGTTGCTCTTTAAGAAATTCAGGAAAGAGTATCGGAAGAAGCTGTTTTCGTCAACTTTATTTTCCAGAGCACCAATGGAGGGTTTTATTTTAAATTGGTCAGGTTTTAAATTTGGATGCTTGCTGAATGAATAACAGAGAGGTTCTTTGTGAAAGAAATCCAGTAAGTTATTCATTTCTTTTATGTATCCGGCTACCAGTTCATTGCGGCTGTCGGCTATCTGTAAATGAGCCTTCAGGTTATCAAAGCTGGAACGGTATCCATGAATGGATGAATAGTGAAACATGATCCATAAGGCAGCTCTTTTTGCGAAAAGCGAGGTGGCTTTAAATGTTTCATAAGAGTACGTTCCAAAATGGAATATTTCTTTATCAAGAGACAGGTATCGGTCATAATCATCTGACTGTTTTTTTCTTTTCTTACTGCTTTTTACCAGTAATGTGATTTTATAAACGCCCTGCCCCGTTTTTTCAAACCGGGCAAATCCTTTTTTCACAAGAGCATCTTTAACAAGATAAACATCTCTTCTGTCACAGCCTATATCAAAAGCCAGGTCAAGTAGATGGTAGGCCTCAACTGTATAGCTGGTATCTGCTATTTTCAAGAAGCGGATAAAAGCAAGAAGCTCATTAGAAGATAATCCCGGATAACGTTTTCCGTCTGCCCCTTTTACGTATCTGGAAGTCATTCTTTCTAAAAGCTGTTGTTCTATTTTTCGGATACCATATAAAGGCGCAAGAGCTTCATTGTATGCCACTTTATTCCCTCCTTTCCTCTGAATTTATCTGTTATTTTTGCAGGAATAGCATTGCAAAAAGTTAAATATTCTTATATAATAGTAAAGAACCGAATACATCAGACATACTCAAATAAACCTCTATACTTGCTATAGCGGTTAAAATTATTTTCATATGGACTTGTCTGGTCCTATATTTGCAGATATAGGAATCGGTAAATATTTAATGTTTGAGAAAGGAGCGTATTGGAGTACGTTCCTTTTTTACTGAGTACAATATAATACATTTTATATTTTTTGGCAAATCTTGTACATTAAATTATAATCCGGTAAAAATTACATACCATTTTTGCAAAAAGTGCGTCAAATGCCCTTATTTTGGGCGTTTTGTAAAATGTGAAATGGCAGGTGAAAATTACATACCGATTTTGCAAAAAGTCATAGAAACCTTGAAAATACGGGATTTTTTGAAAATCAGATACATATGAAATATTTTAAAAATCTGCAATTAAAGTATTAAATGCACAAAAAATAAAAGAAAATTTTATGCACATTGCTAAAAGTTGAAAAAATTTTTTTGTGTGGTAAAATTTACATACCATTTTTGCAAAAACATGGATAAAAGCCCATTTTGCGCTATTTCTGCGTTGCAAAATGAGTTGATGTTGAAAACTACAGGTAAAAAATACATACCAATTTTGCAAAATGAATAATGAAAAAAAGTAAAAGTGGTAAAAATTATATACCGATTTTGCAAAATCAGCCAAAAACGGTAAAAAATACATACCAATTTTGCAAAATCAGCTAAAAACGGTAAAAAATACATACTGATTTTGCAAAATCGGCTGAAACTGGTAAAATTTGCATACTGATTTTGCAAAATGAACAAAAGGTAATTGAAAAGATGGAAAAAAATTTAAAAAAAAGAAAAGAATTAAGAAAAAAAGTGGTAAAAATTACATACCAATTTTGCAAAATGAATAAAATATGTCCATTATAAGGTATGATGTGAAAAGAAATTCATAAAATTGAAAATAAATAAAACGGTAAAAATTACATACCGATTTTGTAAAATGAAAAAATAAATATTAAGCGGAAAATAATTTTTCAAAATTCAAAGCTGGTAAAATTTACATACCATTTTTGCAAAAACATGGATAAAAGCCTATTTTACGCTATTTCTGCGTTGAAAAATGAATTGATGCTGCAAACTATAGAAAAAAATACAAACCCATTTTGTAAAATCGGCATGAACAGGTAAAAATCACATACCGTTTTTGCAAAATATAAAGAAAAAAGAGACAAATGCCTCTTTTTCTTAATCTAAAGGAAAGAATAATTGACCGTCTATCTGCTCTGCCACTACTTTATCATTTCCATTATTATCAAAATCTAATTCGGAATATAAATTATAAGCCTTTTTTTCAATGTCTGAAAATTCACAAAAATCAATTGTGATTCCCAATTCAATGCCCATAGGATCTATTGTATAAGTTTCCAGTACATTGTATTTTTTTAAGGTATCTAACATGCTTACCAATCGCTTCTTAAAAAGGCTCAGTTTCATATTAACGATATTCATATGGTCTGTAAAAAAAGAAAATGGATATTTTTTTACAGTCTCAGGGAACATATTCAATCGTTCCGATTGAAATATTAAAAGTAACTGCCTGCAGCTGGATTCCGTAATTTCAGTATACTTTTTTGTAAGAATAATACCATTTGTTTCATCTTTCCAGGCCTGTAGCTGGGCTACTGATGGATAAAGTTCTACCGTAGCATCAAACAGGTTATATTCCTCCAGGTCAATTCCGGCATAGCTGTTTGCGGTTATACTGTTTCCTGTTTTATCTTTGGGCTGTAAGGTAATTTTAGAGGAATACAAGGGAAGATTCATAATTTCCACTGCACCGTCCTCATTCTGTCTGGTTGCATTTACTATATAATGATTAATTTTTATAAGTCGCTTAAAAGTATCTGTGTACTCTTTTCGTGTCAGCTTTTTGTAATTAGGATAAAGATGTTTTGTCATTTCCTTTAAGGTCGTAGGAATGCTAAAAGTCTTTAGTGTCTGAGGGGTAATGTGGTTGTACTCGAATACTAGTAAATCCATATCCTTTGAGTCAAGTGGCAGTGAGGATAATAAGTCCCAGTTTGCGCTTCCCAAAAACATCTTTTTTACAATGTTATTTGAAGTCATTTTGTCCAGTGCAGTATCTTCTAACGGTTCGGGAAGGGCTGCATCGGAAAAATAAACTTTGGTATTTCTACTGCTTTCATTTGAAGGATGTTCATAAAAAAATTTATTTTCATTTTCCTCATTTTCTTCTACATAAAGCTTATTGGGCTGTATAGAGGCTGAGGAAGGCGAAAACGTACCATACTCAATATGTGCAGACGGATATTTTGTTATAATGGATTTTTTGTAATCATCTGGATTTCCATTGAAGTTTCTTACCAGAAACCAGTTTAAATCATTTAAATAATAGGAAATCTGCAGTTTCGGGGATAAAGATTTGAAGAATGTATATTCAACTAGGAAAGCATCCCTGTTTTCCAAAAACTCCTTCTGGATTGATATATATATATCTTCCTGCTTTTCTTTGATAAAATCTTCTTTATCTGCTATCTGCATACCGTTACTTCTTGCTAACAGATAACTGCTTTCAGCAGAATCATGTATAGGGGTTGAAAGCTGTCTGCTACATCCGGCCAGTTCGTCTTTTATAATTTTATGGATATAATATTTAGCCTGACTATGCAGACGGTTAAACTGGACAAGTTGGCTTGTTCTTCCATCTGTTTTTTTGGCAATGGAATATTGCGAATACATAATGAAAAAATCAAGGGAAAGGGGATTTATGACATCACTGGAAAGCCGTAAACTCTTAAAGTATTTATCCATTTCCTTTTCACATTCAACCCTTAAAGGTGCACTATTTGAATTGTTTTTATCGCTTAGGTAATGATGGTATTCCTTGATGCATTCCGGAAGCATCATCATTACTTCATCAAATTTTGTTACAGCTTGTGTCATAAATTTTCGCCTCTCTTTCCAGTTTATATTATCATAGTTTAAAAAAAATTGCCATAAACAAATAATTTTCCTGCTTTTCCTTGCCGAAACAACCAATAACGTGTAAAATAGAAAAAGAAAGCAAAGCAAATAAGGAGCTGGTAAAGATGGATTTTGTGAGTCAGATGCAGTCAGCAGCGAATAATGCAAAACAGGCTGTAAACAATGATGTGATAATAAATGTTGAAGAGAAAAAGGGAAACCAGACTGTTGATGAAAAAGAGGTTCTCTCCTCTTCTGCCGATGCAAATGAAGGAACCAAGGAGCCGGTTATTGAGGAAAGCAGCGAAGGTTACAGAAAAGAACAGATGAAAAAGGTTTTTAGTACCCAGGGGTATTTAAAAACGTCGGATATTGCAGATTATCTGGACTGTTCACCACAGATGGCACGTAATTATGTGAATGATTTTGAGGAATTTTTAAGTGTTGAAAAGACTTCAGGCGGTCATAGAAAATACTCCTTGGAAGATGCGGCTAAAATCTATGAGATTATAAAAATCCGGCGGGATAAAGGTTTTACTGTAGAAATGACGAAGGAGTATCTGAGAACACCGAACGGAAAAATCATGGCAGCCGGTTCTGAAACCGCCCAGATGGAAATGCTGTTCCAAAAGCTCAGTGATGAGGTAAAAAAACAGGTTCAGGAAAGTGTTGAAGAAACTCTGAAAGCGGGAATGGAAGGGTTACAGAAATCCTTAGACAGCTACTCTTCTCTCATACTGGAACAAAAAGAATCGGCACCGGCTTTGGAACAGAAAAAAGATTTGGAAGATATTAAGAAGAAACTGGATCAGGAAGCCGAACAGAATGAAATTCTGCGAAAAGAAATTGAAGAAAAAAATAAGCAGATTATGAAACTTATTGAGGAACAGGACCTTGTATTGAAAAAGTTAGAGGAAAGGGATAAAGAGCCTGTTAAAAAGAAAGGGTTTCCATGGTTTGGCAGGAAAAATTAGAAAGGGTTTATGCCCTTTCTTTTTTTGTGTAAATTTTTGTATGCAAATTCTATTTTAATTTGCTTTTTTAGTAAAACGAAAATAAATATATAAAACAAACTTTGGATAATATAAAGGAAAATATAAAACAAAAATAAGAATTTGCTTTGAATTAGCGAATTTATTTTCTAATTTATTCAAAAGGAAAATAAACCTACAAACCAAACTTTGCTTTGTGAAAAAGAACCAAACTTTGAATTGGCGAATTTTAGAGAACGATTATTTAAAACGAAAATAAATCTACAAAACGACAGAGGAATAAAAATGAACGGGAATAAAAACAAAGATTGGTTTAGCGGATTGGTTTTGAAATCTGTTAAAAGAGAAAATAAACCTCAAAATCAAACTTTGTATGTGTCAAGCGTATATTTTTTTGCTTTGGCGTTTCTATTTTCTAAATCATGCAAAACGAAAATAAATCCACAATTCAAATATTGAAAAGTTAGGAAAATCAGGCGAAATAAATAGATTTCTGTTTGATTTTCTTTTTTATGATAGGGTTTTGAAAATGGAAAAAAATAAAGCATGTTAATTAAAGCATATTAGTAAAATATTCTGAGTTTACAGGAAATATTAATGAGATGGGGTGGAACTGGGTTTCTAATGGGTAGCAAATGGGGGTGGCATGGGTTGGATATGGGGTTGCTATGTGTCTGTAATGGGGGTAATGTGGGGTTATATTTCAAAAAAGAGCCAAAATGAAGATTTGACAAATAGAAAAAAGTATACTATGATAATGAAAAAGCAAAAGAGAAAACAAAAAATTGAAAAGGAAAAAGGAAAGGAGAAGCAAAGTAATGACAGCACAAAGATGTAAAGATAAGACACTGGCAATAGGTATTGATCCAGGGTTTGACTCCACTAAAGTAGTGGTAAACGGCACAACATTCCTGATTGATAAGGATGTAGTGGAAAGCACCGGAGGGATGCTTGGTAAGAAAAAAGACAACTATTATAAATGTACATATGAGGATGGTAAGGAATATTACATTGGAAGTTATGCAAGAAGTGCAAAAACAGAAAAGGAAAAACTGGAAGAGTATGCAAGAAAAGAAAGTTTCATAAATGATTATTCATACTTTGAGACATTTGACTTTGAAATTTCCACGATTGCAGCAATCGGAATCGCTTTAACGGAGTATGAAAAGGATTGCAAAAAGATGGGATTGTCGCCGGCAATAAGTACTGAAAAGAGCCTGAATGACTGGAAAATATATTTAGGTGTAGCGCTTCCGCATGGTGTGTATGAAAAATATACAGGTCTGATGAAACAGAAATTTGCAAAGCTTCACAGCTTTTTGATTGAAAATAGTGAAAAGGAGTACAGCATAAAATTTGATATTAAACCGGAAAATGTTATTGTGTACTCTCAGGCACAGTGCGCGCTTATTGGAGCGTTTTCGGATGAAAATGGTATACCGGATTATAACAGTGTGTATTTTAAAAAGCTTCCTTTACTTTTGATTGATGGTGGATATAAGACAATGGGTATCTTTAAGTTTACCAGAATCAACACAACAACAGGCGGGGAAAGCAACACAGAATATGCCATGAGCAATGCGGTAGAAAGAGCGGTGGAAAGACTGAACCAGATGGGAGCAAAACAGGTTACAAGGTTCAATCTGGAAGTTTATATCAATGAATATGATGGAATGGTAAATACTGTAAAAGAAGACGGTAGTGTGGAGCAGGTTGATGCAAAGCAGATTCTTAATGAAGAAATAGAAAAGACTGTAGATGGCTTTGTGGATTATCTGAATGAAAAGTATGATAACATGATTGATATTATGCAGATTCTTTTGACGGGTGGAACCGGGGCTTGCTACTATGAATATTTCAAAAAGAAACTGGAAGAGAAAAAGAGCCATCTGAAAGGAAATATCCGTCTGACAGAGTATGAGTTCTATGGAAAACCGATTAATCCGGTATTCGGTGTAGCAGTTGGTATGTATAAAATTGTCATGAACAGGTGTAAATAATGATAAAACCTGATGTTTATATTGATTTAAAGGAAAAAGATGCGGTGATAAGTGAGTGGCTTTCTGCTGTGAAGGAACAGGGTGGAAATGCAACAGCAATCTGCCTGGAAGCCATTGCTTACTATGCCAATACGGGGCGGATTTTAAAAATCGGCGGAGTAACAGGGGAGAAAAAGCTTGCAAAAAAACGACTTCACCTGGTTATCCCGGAAAAGGCAAAAGCGTTTATCTATTTATCTGAACAGGCGGAAATGGGAAAGCAGGTAGCGGTTATTGTGAAAACCATTCTGCGGGCAGGTATTGAACGGACAGAGGAGTGCTGGATACTGACAGAAGAGGATATGCTTTTGGGACGGTATCGGGATTCGTCCGGAGATAAAAAGGAAGAGGAAAAAACAACCGGGCGGATGGAGACAACCGGGCATGAAGAAGTGAAATCTTTTGAAACGGTTGATGATAATAAAGAGACTGGTAAGGAAGAACAAATGGCGGAGGAAGATGATATATTTGCTATTTTGAATGTACCAAAATTTGGATAGTAAAAGCACATAAACATCTGACTATATAAAAGAGAAAGAACGGGAAAACCCTGTTCTTTCTCTTTTTCTTATAAAAAGAATCTTGACATGCCTGTTACCTTTTTCTTGAATAGAATAAAAGGCAGCGTTTTGGGAGGTGCAGCGTGGCAAAAAGAAAAAGTATGGTCAAAGCACTGGAGAGTGCTTTTTTTGAACAGGAAGAAAAAGAAAGAAAAACAAATCAGGTTCTTCATAAAATGCTTATGATGTATGAAGAGTATGAAAAAGATATTCTGACAGGGATTCTGGCGGGCTTTAGCATAGCGAATATGATTTTCATGATAATCAGGTATATGTACTGTTTTGTGTATTTAGACCGCATGATAATATCAACAAACGGCTTTTATATGGCATTTTCGGTGGCAGCACCGGCGCTGTCATGGGCACTGCTGACAACTTATGACTGGTTTAATTTTCATAAACGCAAATGGGCTGCCATGCAGCTTGTGATTTTACATATCATGCTGACGATTAACCAGGTCTTTTATACCATTACGTGGGATTTTGTGATGCCTAAAATCATGCAGATGACACCGGATGAATACATGACGGAAAATATGATTATTAATATTCTGCGTATGGCGGAAATAATTGTGGCAGCCATTGTAATCAGTGTAATTGGAAGTACGGTTTATCCTGTCATATGGTCTGTGGAAGCGAAAGAAAACATTATTAACTTCTGTATTGCGGATGTTATAAAGCAGGATGATTCTGCGGAGTATGCTCTGAAGATTATAAAAAATATCGTGGATGGTGCTGTAATTAAAGTCAGTGAAGTGACAAGGCGTATGCACGTGCTGATAGTGGGTGCTTCCGGAACCGGAAAAACAAGCACATCCATTATGGCCGGAGTAAGGGATGACCTGGATACCAAGTTTAGAAACCGGGAAAAACGTATGGAATATCTGGTGCGAATGCTAAAAGATGGAAAAGCATATGTGATAGGGGAAGAAAGAAAACTGACCGAAGCAATGATCTGCCCGAAAAAAGAATATCGGAAAGAATATGAAAAGATTTACAAGAAATATCCGGATGCGGGTATTACGGTTATGGCACCCAATAATGACCTGATTGATACTATCTGCAAAATGGCGGAAAAAAGGGACTTTGAAGTAAATGTTATTGATACTTCCAGAAAACAGGAGAAATTTAAAAATGAAAAACTGGTAGGTCTCCAGCCGTTTTATATACCGAATGATATTGATGAGGAAGAACTGGAAACCCGTATTACAGACTGTGCGGAAATGTTTACGGAGGTACTGGTGGCGGTCAATGTAATGGGCGGAGAAAAAGCAGATGTTTATTTTACGGATATTACCCGGGCTGTTACCACCAATATTGCAATGGTAAAAATGCTGGCAAACCATATTGACGGGGTGGAACTTACAAGGGCTAAGGATATCCAGAACTGTATCAACAACTTTACCCTGCTTGAAGATGATATAAAGAAGATTGAGGACCATTACGATCTTTTGATTGAGGTACCGGAAATCAAGGGTGCAAGGGATTATAAAAAGAATCCGGATGAACCGAAAAAAATCTATACACAGGCAGAAAAGGAGAAAATCAAACGAAGCATGGACAGTATTTATTATAATACCCTCCTTTTTTTGAAGCAGGAGCTGATGGGGGCAGGACAGGGGGAACTGTTCAGTCAGGCCAGAGGACTGCGAAACCTCATAAACAAAGTGTTCAGAAGTACTAAAATCATGAATCTGTATTCCAATGAAAAGTTTGTTGACTTTGACAAGGTTTACAGCAAAAACCAGATAACCCTGATTAATACATCTATGGCAGACAGTGAGGAAAGAAGTAAATCGCTTGGTCTGATTATTCTTTATAACCTGAAGTTTGCAGCGTTCAGAAGACCGGTCGGAAGACGTACCCCTCATTATATCTATATTGATGAGCTGTCCCATTATATGGATAAGATTATTGGCACCTTATGGATTCTGCTCAGACAGTATAATGTGTCGCTTCTTGTGGCACTGCAGACCCTTGCGCAGTTTGATACCTGTAACGTGCCGGGGCTTAAGGATATTATTATGACAGCCGGAACCCATATTGTGTTTGGACGTACCTCTAAACAGGAAATGGAATATTATTCTGCCCTTTCCGGAAAAGTGAAAAAAGATGTGGTGCAGAAAACGGTGTCAAAAAATTCCATTCTTTCAGAAGATCCGAACATGTCTTTCTCGGAGCGTGTAACAGAGGATGAAACGGAAGCGGTTACGGAAAATCAAATCCGAATGCGGCGGTTCAGGGAAGCTACCATACTGACGGTGGAAAACGGAAATGTAATGAATGCGAGGGTTGGAAAAACATTTTTCCTTCGTCCCAAAGATTTCCGGAAGAAAAAAAGACATGTATATCCCTATAAGGAGTGGTCCCGCTTTGTACGGAAAACTCCGGTGGAGGGCAGTGGAAGCATTAAAACATCCAATTTCCATATAAAGGGTGGAATAAAGGAGCAGGCACTTAAAAACAGTAATTTCGCCATCCAGCATACAAAAACACAGGTATGGGAAGGAAGCAGGCATGAGGAAGAGTTAAAGGAGCTTTTAAAAGCCATGGATGTCTCTGTGGAACCGGATGAAATGGCTGGTGCGGAAAAAGAAGTGAATTTTACGGAGGAAGAAAGGCGGAGAAGATATGAGCTTGATAACGAATGAGGCGGAAGTGTCATTGTTCCATTATGAAATAGGAACTTCTTTTGTGCTGCAGGGAGAGATGGTGGCAAAAGAGGAACAGGAGAAAGTGTACCGGGACATGGTAAGGCTGTATGAACAAAAGAAAATGGGTGCCCATGAAATGTGTCTGTTCCGCGTCCTTTCCACATATGGCTGTCTGAATAAATATATGATAACAAAAGCACTGAACCGGCTGGGATATATCCCGGCTGGTATCAGAAAAACGGATTATTCCAATCTTCTTATGAGACTTAGAAAAGAAAACATGATAGAGTGCTATCGTATGTCAAAACCAAAAGAAACGGATACAAGGACGCTTTATGTGTATACTCTTTCAAATGCTTCAAAAAGGCTCCTTTTTGAGAAAGAACAAAGAGACAGTGCAGTGTGTGACATGGAAGATGCAGCAGGGGTGCTGGAATGCCTGAGCTTGAACCAGTACGCAATAGCAGTAAAGGCGGAGAAAAAGGGAAAATGTTACCTGCCCTACAACGTGGAAGGAAAAGAGAAGAAAATGGTATTTCCTTTTGGCATGAAAAGCAAAAATATGACAGTACTGTCTTATGTGTGCAAAAAGAAAGAGGAACAGGAAGAACTTCTCATACGGGATATGGTATATCTTTTAAATACCATAAAAGACAGCGAGGATATGGCGGTAATCCTGATAGGAGAGGATATGGAACATATTGGAAAGGTGGCAGCAAAGCTTCTGTCCTATGAAAGCCTTCTGGAACTTCCGGCATATTATGCCATAGAGGCAGCTTATGACAAAAATCCTTTTGAGTGGCTTTATGCACCGGAGGTTGTGGACGGAAACCTCCGGTTTTACAAAGTGGATATAACACCGTTTCTTTAAAAAATGCTCTGGCAGTCATAATAAACTGTCAGGGCATTTTTATGGTAAAGAAGTATCGTTATTATCCTCTGCAAAAAGAAATGCTTCCGGTGCCAGCGTGTTGTATAAGTAAATTTCAAAAAGCCGTTCTGTTTCCTTTGTGAGCTGATGGAGGTCAAGCGGCTTTATAAAGCCGTTATATGCAAGATACGATAGTTTGTCTAAAAATTTATACAGGCTGTCGTAATCGTGCTTTCTGGTGTAGATTCCAATATTACGGAGACAGGAATCGTCAAACTTTTCATAAAAAAGAAAAATCCGATGCTGGTTTTCTATTACTGTCGCTGACGGAAAACAGCAGGTGTAAAGCAGAACATTCCATATTTTGGATATATCCGCTGAAATCAGTGTAAATTCTGCACCTATATAACCGGATTTTGGCTTGAAATAGTCATTTTCATTCATTCCAAGAAGCTTGATATATTCCCGCAGGGGCAGACCAAAGGAACGTGCCTTTTCAAGCTTGGAACCACGAAGCGGGGGCAGTTTCTTTAGGCTTTTTTGTGCAAGCAGGGACCGGTAAAAGAAATACTGGGTTAAATCGCTTAGTAAAAAAGGTGGAAAACCTGTTGTATTTAAAAAAACCTCGTGCCGGTATTTCAACTGGATATAATTGTAATCGGAACCGAATAAAAGACCTGTTTTCGGGAGCTTTGCCGCTACTTCCGTTGGAAGGGTGTTTGCGTCAAAAGGCTCTTTTAAACAGGAATCGTTGGAATGGGAATATAAAGCCTTGGAGGGGAGCGTAAGAAGCTCTTTTATGGAGATTCCACATTCGGCCATGAGGCGGTAAGCAATATAAAGCATAGGATTGTGTTCCTGTGCTTTTTTTAGCAGTAACGGATATATGTCCTGCATTTCTCTGGCTGTCATGGATGCCTTTCCTCCTTCCGCTTTTTATGTAGGGTTATTATAGCATGATGAGCGGAAGGGACATGGAATGTTGAAATTGAAAAACTGAAATATTATAGAAATTTGCAAAAAATTATTCCGGGGCATATATGCCGGTGGAAGTGATGGTGCCGTTTTTGGAATAAACGACGATTCTCTGTCCTAGGGAATCCTGGTAACGGTGCGTTGTGGTGCCAAGGAACTGGCCGGTTACGGAAAAACCTGCCAGTGTATCTGTGCTTTCCCCTACAAAAATCCCGTTTGGCAGATATAAATGATCCGGATTTACAGAATCTCCGGATTCGGATACCCCTGTAACCTGTGCTTCTTCCAGCACACATTCCGTATCGGTATAAATCTGGAAGGTGAAGTAGCTGTTGTTTATGCAAACGGTAAGGGTGTGGAGCTGACCTGGAGTAACGGTATCCGGAAGTGATGGACGGTTGTCGAAGGCTACGTATTCGCAGGGTACATCTTTTAACGTAAAAGGCATCCGGAAGGCAGAAGTGCCAAGCTGGGCTGCTGCCATGTCAAGGGTCTGGCCGGAAAGAAGGTAAGGACTTCTCTCTGTATTTTCAACAGTTTCCTTATTGTAGGATTCCGTATTTGTGGCTGAATTATTCGTGACATTGCCGTCCTGTTCAGTGCTGGCAGTCTGCTCCGGCTGTGTGCTGCCAGACGCTTCGCGGGAAATAACGGTGTTGTTATCTGGCTGCATGCCGGAACTGAAAAAACATGTCCATACCAGATAAATGAAAAGAGATAAAATAACAAATCCTGCTATTATAAAACGGATGAAAACGGGTATTTTTGTAAAGAATTTCATAAAAACCTCCTTGGAATAACGGAATATATCCGTTTTTTAAACTATACAATGACAAAACAAAAGAGTAAAGAAAAAAAGTATCAAATCTGCAAAAAAAATAGATTATACTCCATAAGAAAAACAAAATAACAGGAAAATAACAGAATAATAACGGTTAAACTATTGATTTTTATATAAAATTGGTTTATTTTAATAATATTATTGATTGAAAATCTATAAAATGAAAATCTATAAAACTGAAAACGATAAAAGAACACCGGAGGGAGAGGAAAATGGAGACGATAAAGGCGTGGATTCAGCTTATGGAACGAATCCGGAACCTGATGATTGAAAAATTAAAACAGCTGTTTCGTACCAGGAACAAAAATACATTTTTTACAACGGACGTTATGCGTTATACTGCCTTAATTCTGATTGCCTTCAGTACGAGAGCTGTGGATGAGTCCCTGGACTACATGATAGGCGGATATGTCATGGCGGGTTTTGTACTGGCAGATGCCTGTTATTACGGAACACACTTTAAACAGTATATGGGAAAAATGTTTATTATGGCACTGTTTACGGAGCCGTTATATGACTTTATGGCAACAGGAAGATGGATAGACGTGCAGATACAGAACCCGCTTTTTCTGACTGTTATGGTTTTAGTGCCTATTCGGTATTTGTGTGGACTGCAAAAAAAAGAAGATAACGTTCTGTATCCGTACAGGCATGCTTTTTATTACATGGTGTTCGCGGCAGCCTGTCTTTTGGGAGCAAAATTACATATTCCTTATCCGGAAGTAACAGCACCGGCCATGGTAATGCCTTTCATATTCAGACGCTACAGAACATTTGCCCTGCTTTTTATGATGCTGTTGGCCTGTATGTCGGACTGTCCTGTAGCAGTGCTTTTTATAGCAGTCCTGTTTCTGTATAATGACAAGCCCCAGTCTGGAAGGAAAAAACTGGAGAAATGGCTTCCGTATATCCTTTATGTTGCGGTACTGGTACTGGCGTGTGTGGAGCGTGGAATAGGAGGTGGCATATGCCATATAACAAATATGCAGTAAAGGTACTTGCTGCTTTTATACAGATGCCGGAACCTGCAAAATGGATTCTTTTTGTTCTTCTAAATGGGGCAGGGGTATTTAAAATGGCATGGACATATGAAAAGGCAAAAAAAGGGACGGATGAAACAAAGGATGTGGATATTTTCATTCTGACGGTTATGGCAAAGATACTGTTCCAGGCACTCTGTACCGGATTTCTGGTAAGCCTTTTTGGGATTGTTTCGGATATGCCCCAGATAAGGATGGCAGAAACCATGGGGATGTCATTTCTGGTCCTTGCATTTATACCGTTTGAATGGACGCGGAAAAAAAGTCTGTTAAAAAGACTGCTTAAGGGAGTGTGGGAAACATGAGTAAAGATAACGGAATTTATATTTTACAGTTGAAAAATGAGTGCAGGGTGCTGCATGCAAAAAATATCGAAAATGTCCTGATGGACAAAACAAATCCATGGTGCGGACCTTTTGTGGCAGACTGGCTTGTGGAATACTTTGAAAAAGCACCGGTATATGGCTGTATAACCGATGCTGTGGCGGCGGCAGCAGAACTGTCAGATACAGCGGGAGCGTTAGAGCATGGCATGAAACTTCTTCTGGATTTGTCCCATACATGGGAAGAGTATGAAAACATGGCAGAAGAAGATTCATGATACCCCTGTCAGCGCGTAATCGGCTCATTTTAAAGAGAAAAAGCTGACAGGGCAGAAACTTCCGTCAGGGAAGGGAAAAGCCCTGTTTGGGCTTTGTATAAGGCTTATTTATACAAAGAGGAAAATCTATATAAATTTATTCATGGGACTGCTGCCGGTATTTGTGTGCCGAACAGCAGTCTTTTACTGTTATTACTTTCATTCCTTTGGTGGAAGCATTTTCAGGGATGCATTCCACGTTTTGTAAAATTTCCGGACTAAAGGCATGCTTGTTTCGTCCGCATAAACCAAAAGCATGGCAACGTGACAGGAAAGCTCGGTATGTTTTAAAAAACCGGATGCCACGTCTTCCAGAATCCCCCTTCTTACACCACAGAAATCCCCGGCGATGTCCTGTTCTTCCAGATGGTTCTTTAGTTCAGACAGTGCATCCGTTAAAAATTCCGGGTCCGTACCGGCAGCCTGTATAAGGCAGCAGAAGGTCTCCTTTCTTTTTGTTCTTCCTCCATTCGTCATTAATGTAGCACCGCCTTTTAAGGTAATCAGACGGGTTGCCGGATAAGTTTTCTTCATATCCTTTTCCTCCTTAGTATTTTTCAGCCACTGGCTGTCTTAAGGAATTTGTTTGAATTACAAATGGGAAAATCATTTTTGCAAAACATAAGAAAAAAGTTAATTTATCACCGGTAAACGTCGAGTTTTTTCGATAAACGTCGGGTTTTTCACTGATAAACGTCAAGTTTTCCAAAAAACGTGAAGCTTTACCGATAAACGTTAAGTTTTTCCGATAAAAGTCGGTTTTTCCTCTAAAAAACGTCAAGTTTTCCAGAAAACATAAAGTTTTACCGATAAACGTTAAGTTTTTCTGATAAAAGTCGGTTTTTTCTCTAAAAAACGTAAAGTTTTTCAATAAACGTCCTGTAAAAATGAATAAGGGTTAATAACGGGAAAATATGATTGTATAAAGGGATTTGTGTATAGAAAGGAAAACCGTAAAAGAAACGGCTTTCCTTTTGAATATTTAATTAGCCTGTAAAACACGCAGGATTTCCCTGCCGGTCTCGTATTCTTTTGTGACACAGTAAAGTTTTCCGTCTGCCCGGATGGTAAAGTACAAAAAGGCCCGGTCCCTAAACGGATGATCCAGTTCAAAAAGAAAACGGAAGCGCAGGGCAAAGGCAATTGCTTCCCCAGGTGAGTCTGCATTCATGATAACACTGACAGGGTCGCTGTCTTTTGAGAAAGAGGATATCATGTATGCACACCGGAGAATGGCCCCTAAGTCATGGGAAATGTCCTCAAAGGCTACATACTGCCTGCTGCCGTCCGGTTTTAAACAGGAATAAATATTTCTAAGCACAAGAGGAAGGGTATCCTCCTTGCCGGAAGAAAAAGAGCGGGTTTTCTCATAGCTTTTTTCGTCAAGTCCGGGAAAATACCTGGCGTAACCTGAAAAATCCGGCTTCTTTTCCAAAAAACGGGTCTCTTCATAAAACAGGAAATGAAAAGAGTCCGCTATGCGGGGAGTGGCACCACAGCCGATTACGGCACCGTTGTGGATGGCGCGAATCAGTCTGCATTCCTGCGGGAGGGATAATAGAAATTCCCGCATACTGTTTCTTCTGGCATAAAAAAGGGACAGATGAAAACGGTTTAAGTGTTTTGTCTTTAACGGACAGTTATTTGCCCGCAGCTCCTTTGCAAAAGAAAGAAGCGTTTTCTTATCTGTGGTGTCAGGAAAATACTCCCGTATCTCTGATAATACCACCTGAAGGGGCTTTGGTATATCCTTTAGGGAAGTATTTTTCAAATTTTCTCCTACATAAGGGAGAAGTTTTTCTATACTGGAAGGTTTGAACATTCCTTTCTGTGCCTGTGTATAAGGTTTTCTGAAAGAGAACAGTAAAAATTGTCCGTTTGTGTTAAAAATGCCCTGTTCTTCGTAAGCCGTCAGCTTTTTTACCAGGGTGCGGATTGTTTCGGTTCCAAGGTCTTCCTCAATATATACCTGCAGGGTTTTTTTAGCAGACGTGTTCAGGGTAAGCAGTACATCCACACAGACTGCGCTGTGATTCTTTCCGTTAATACGCTTTCCGGAAAGAAAGTTTATTTCCCTTTCTGCCTTAATGCTTTTTAAAAAGGGTAAGGACAAAAAGGGAAGGAAATTTAAGGAAGAAGAATATTCGTGCATGGCACTGGTTACGAGATTTTTACTCTTTCTTCTTTCCTTGTAAGGAGGAATACAGTCGCCAAAGAGCTGGGTGGCATGAAGATAGCCTGCCTCAGTTAAGCTGTAAACACACCGTATATTTCCATCTTTTTTGGGCAGGGAGAGGGACTTTAAATAGCCCCTCTTTATCAGTCTGTTTACTTTGGTAATAAAGGAAGCGTAAGTCCCTGTCTGCAAAGCGGAAGGAAAAAAAGTATCTGCCGAAATGTAACCCATAAAGCAGGCGGATAAAAGGATGCAGTCGGGTGAGAGTACTTCGTCTGTGTTAAGGGGGGCACCCGTTTTTTCACTGAGGATGGCAGAAAGTGTCATTAAAACACCTCCATTCCCATTGACTGATAGCTGTTTCTTAGTCCGCGACCAACGGACAGAAGAATGGGATAACAGTTTTTCTGAAACAGAATCCGGGGAAGAAAATATTCTTCGCATAAGCAGGATAAGTTTATGTCTAACAGCAGACTGTAGTAGGCGCTTGCCATAAGGTCGGGAAACAGATAGGCACTTCCTGATGCAGCTTTTACAAAACGGGATGCAGGATAAAAGGTCATGCGTAAAAGGTCGTGCTTTTCAGTTTCCGTATCTTCCGCATGGTCAGCAAAATGAATACGAAGCATGTAGGACGAAAAAGGAATGACATCTATGCAGGGGTGTCCCTCTTTCATGGAAGCCACCGTCTTTTCATCCAAGCTTAAACAGATTAAATTTTTGCCGTCATAGTAGAAAGAGTTTCTTTCCAAATTTGAAAGAAACGATTTTAAATAATCCCCTCCGGCTTCCACTTCCGGTAAGGTCATGACGGATGATAAGGATAACTTTTTATATGGTTCGGTTTCTAAAAATTCCAGATTCATGGTGTGAAATCTCCTTTCGTAACAGATGTGTAATAAACAAAATACCGTTTGAAAAATCTTCCCAGGATGCCTGTGCCGCCATGCCAAGCGGCACATTTTTTTTAAGGAATTTTCCGGTAAAAATCGGTCTCTTTTCCTGCATGGTTTTAGTAATCTTTTAAAGGGAAAGAGATGGAGGCAGCATAAGCCCATGCTGCCTTAGGGGGTATCATAAGGATGCTCTGTTTTGAGCTGTCCGGTTTGTCTCGGATTGTCTGACGGGGTCCGCCTTCCCCGCCAGACAAGGGGAGATAGTTTTGCAGGGGCAGGTGCATAATACAGCATGACCGAAAAAGGAGTGGTATGGGTAATGGTTTTTATAAAAAATATGCCCGTTCCTTTTTCGGACTAAAACCGCCCCCGCCCGGTCATGACCGGAAAGGGTATCCTGAAAAGGGGTATGCCGGCAGCCACATGGGGAGGTCTGCCATGAAACAGGTATACCCTTTTTCTGTAACAAAGAAATTTTCTTTATGCCAGAAAAAAGACATACCGGATGGTACGGACCGTTTGACGGTAAAAATCTAGGAGTGTCAAACGGAATAAACAGGTATCGGTTTTTAAGGTGCGTAAAAAAGATATAATCGTTACTTTTATCCTTAAAAGAAAAAGGAGCAAAAGGAGAAAAGCAGGTATTAGGGAGTGCTTATAAAGGTGTAAAAGGAAAAGGCAGTCTAAAGGGGAAAACCGTAAAAAGGAAATTTTATAAAGGGGAATTTCCTTTCCTGCAAAGGGGGCTTTCAAGGTGCTTAAAAAAGAGGTCATTATTTTATAATAGTTCCAGCTTTTTTCATTGCCGATTTTCCCAGTGTTTCTGCGGTTTCTAGCCGGTTTTTGCAATGGGTTTTGAATAACTTTAAAATAACAGGGCTGTTATGGTTCAAAATAACAGGGTATGCCGGATTTAAAATAACAGGCAGCAGGGCAATGAAAATAACATCTGTGTGTCAGGAAGTAACCTGCTTTACGGCTTCCTCGTAAGACTGATGCATGTCAACCTGTAACAGTGCCTGACTTAAAGAATAGGTTTCGCAAAGCTCTGTCAGTCGGATGGTGCAGATGGCATCAAAGCGTTTTTTGAAATCTTCCTCGATAAAAAATAATATGGAATGATTGTCTTTGTATAAAATCTGAAAAGGAATATTTTTAAAGCACCCATTACCACATATAAATGTCAATAAGTCATCGAACAACAAATCTGTTTCGTCATCTTCCTCGTGTGTCAGATGGTATCCTAGAAACGTTCCTTTATTATCCGGTGTCAGTTTCTTTGGAAGGTAAAAATGTAGTTGTTCGTTTTCTTCCATGTTAAATAAAAGCAGCCGTTCTTTAAAAAAGCGGTTAGTCATAAGACTACATCCGTATGCTGCATCAAGAAGCAGTTTCTTTTGGAACAGAGAATCTGTTTTGTTATCCCAAATTTCTTCTGCCTGTTTCAATATGGACGGATACTGTTTCATGAGTGAGAGGGAAGCGGGCAGGGTTTTTATTCTTCTGGTATGAAAAAGCGTATCGGAAAGCTTCTGTCTTTCTAGCGAAAAAACGTTTTTTGCAAAATGGGAAAAAGTATAGGTGTATCCATATAAAGTATACGGATTTACGCATATTTTACGGATGCTTTTATGACACAGAATACGGAGGAGTATGCCGTCATAATCGTTCGGGTTTTTCACATAAAAAAAGGTGTCCCTGAAAGTGTCATATAAAACCAGAACGGGTATGCCACCCGGTTCCAGAAAAACCTCAAGGAAAAGACAGCCTGTCTTTCCTGCCAGATTCAGAAAATAATAAGCATCTTTTTGGGAAAGAGGTTTTGCATGATTTTCTTTTATCTGACTGGTAAAGGTGGGAACATACATTCCCTGCATGTCTAATCGGGCATGGGTTTCTTCTTCCGGCAGGTTGTTGTTATGTGGTTTTACATTTTTTTCTGTTTCCTTCATCAGGTCAAACAGGGTGGGGGAAGAAGCAGAGTGTACCTTTTTTGGTTTCTTTTTTTGGGTGGCAGTTTTTTTAGGAACGGTCATTTCAGTTTGGGCAGTTGTTTCTTCCTGCTTTCTTCCGGTGTTATTTTCGGTTTTAGTAAAAGCGGACGGGGTATCTTTTTTTGCCTCTGTCTGTCTTTCCTGTGCGGACACCTGTGACAGATTTTCCGCGGCCTTTTGTGTCTGTTTAAGTGGTAAGTTTTTATTATTTCCATCTTCGCAATCCGGCTTCTGTTTCCCGGAATTTTCTTCTTTCGTCTCTTCTTTCTGCCCGGAAATGTCCGGATGAATCAGGTCAAAATTGTCATCCGTCAGTTCCTCAAGGGTAATTTCATCCGGAAGGATATCCGTTTGAAGCGGGGAGGCAGTCTGTTTTTTCAAAGCCGGTTCTTCAGAAACAGGAAGCTCCTTTGTTTCCGGTGTTTCTTTTAAAAACTGTTCTAAAATTTCCCCGGTCCCTGTTTCCGGTTTCTTTTCTTCTTTTGCAGGTGGTAAGACAGTCTGGGATGTGTTTTGTTCCAGCTTCTGCCTGTTTTTATTCATGGTTATCAGGGTATCTTTTAATTCTTCCTTCTGTATGGGGGTGGCATATAACAGGGAACATGCCCTTGCATACAGGATGCTTCGTACATCCGGTTTTTCCTTTAATTCTTTTGGGAACCGTTTTGCGGTTTCCAGTTTCAGGAAAAATTCCCGTCTTATGCTTTCCATTTCCCCGGCACAGATACCATGGAAAAAGGAAGGTGCATTTTCATACAGCGTTTCCATAAGAAGTAACAGTGTGGCAGCCGCGTATGGTTTTGATAAAAACAGGGACTCGGATAAGTCCATGTAAGAATAAAAACAGTCTTTTATGGAAAGCTTTAGTTCCTTTAGGACATGAGAAAAAGCCATAAAGTTCTCTTCGGATGCAAAGACAAAGGCTGCCGTTTTTTTCTCCAGGGCAAGCTGGGTTTCATAAGAAGGACATTTTGCGGGGCAGAAAAGGCAGGCAGAAAGATTTCTGTCTACACGTTTATATAAGGTTTCGCAGGGAATCCGCCTGATTTTATTGTCGGAAAGGATGTTTTCCCGGTAAGCGTCAAGGGATATGTTTTCTCCGTCTTTTATAAAAAATTCCATCCGTCTGGTGCCTGTGGAACTCATCTGTTCCAGGGATAAAAGAAAAGAGTATGCGTCTTCCATGCTCAATCCTGCTTCCAGATATTTTAAGAAGAAATTCTTTCCAGCTTCCGTAATTTTTCCCTGGTCCGAATCCTGTAAGTTTCTTATGATGTATGACTGGCATGGTAATGTCTGTTCCAAACTCTTTCCCTCCTTTTTGTCTTATCTTTTATTCAAAAAAAAGGTAACGGCGGTGTCAAGCGGAAATTTTTAACCCCGGTGGGAAAAAAGATAAAAAATCTGAAAAACTACCTATTACTATGCAAAAGGTAAATTGAAAATCTATAGAAAAGAAAAAAATCTCGTAAAAACGGTGTTTTGAGGATAAAAACAGAGGAAATTTTCATGAAAAAAGGGCATAAAAGCACTGAAATATTTAGAAAATCTGAAAAAAATATTGACATGCCTGTTACCAATTATTTCTAATAGTAGTAGCGAAAACCAGCAAAAAGAGGGAGGACGTTATGAAGAGATATCTGTATTATTATGCACTCTATAACCGGCCGGGAGGAGTGTTTTTATGAAATGGGTTTTATTTCAGATAAGAAAGGAGTTAGTGATGAAATTTTTCAGAACCATTCAAAAAAAGCATTGTAAAAGAACAAAAGATATGGCCAGAAAAGCAACAGCCTTCTTATGTATCCTTACAATGTTTGGAAGTTCTTCCATTCTGGCAGAAGCTTCCAGATTAACATATGCTATCGGGGATAATTACAGTTCCGATTTATCCACCTACGAAAGCAACAATTCCGAATTTTACTTTGAGAAAAAGGGTGCCATTTCGGATAAAGGAACACTTAAGTCTTTATACCAGACGACTTACACAAAAGCGTCAAATAAAGCATACAGCTTTAATACAGGCACAAAAACACAGACGGTAAAGTTAGTGGATGATCTTTTGGATACCAACTTTTCCTTAGCAAGCCAGTATACCTTTTATGTAAAAAATAAAGGATATACCGGAACTACCACAGTGGATACCAGTGTTTATCCGTTTGCCAAAAGTTACTATAAGTGGCAGGACAACATGGGAAAAACAGATGCAGAGTCCTGGCAGGACTCTGACGGACACGTACTGGCAAAAGGGTATAAGCTGACAAAGGACAATATCGGAAGTCTTGCTTCCAATTCCCCTTACTGTGTGTATAAAAATGCAGGTCTGTATACCGATGCAAACGGAGTCAGCCATCAGGTGGATATCAAGGTGGAACTGACAAAAGCAACCATAGCATCTGCAGAAGCCAGTGGCGCCGGATTCTTTGCTTTCCGTAAGGACAAACCGGGTATTTATACCTGGCAGGTGGCATGGTGTACGGTAAATTATAAATTTTACGAAGGCGGCACAGCCGGTACTGCAAATGAAAAAGCTTTAAAAATCAGCGGTCATTTAACCTTTAAGGACATTGATGACGAACAGGGTGTGGCATTTCCTGACAGCGGATTTGATAATTTTTATGTTTATGCCGATGAGGCAACAAAAGAACAGGCTTCTGATTTGAGTGATTTCTTTAAAGAATTAAGTGAGGCTGCGGCAGGAGAGTCGGTTTTATACGTTCATCCGGGATTTGAAGGAGTCGGAAAGTTAATGCCGGTTGTTTACGACAGCGGCGACAATAAATATTTATACGTTTATGATATGAGTGGGGAAGGCTCAGCTGAATCAGCCGATGATCATTTCACCACCTGGGTTACGGCTACCTTTTCCAACCAGAGCGAACTGACGTTACGTTTTACCAACGACCATTATTCAAACTCTTATGCAAAGTCGTCTTCGGATAAAAACATCTACACGACTACTGCATGGTGGTGGGCTGAGGCTACGAAGCTGACTGCTTCCATTCCACAGGCACCCCATAAGACTATCAATAAGAGCGTCATTAAAAATAAGGAAGAATTTGCCTACACACTCAGCCATTATGTGCCGATTGAAGATGTTACCACTGGCACCAATTATAAGACATATACCTTTACGGACCAGATACCGGGTTACTTTACGGTTAAGAGTGTGGCAATTACCAACGAGGAAGGGGCAGATGCCTCCGGTTATTTCACCGTAGACAACACTTCCAACAAGCTGACAATTTCTGCCACGTCAGCAGCTCTTAAAAAAGAGGACTTTTACGGACATAATTATGCCTTCAAAGTTACCTGTCAGTTATCAGACGGACAGCTGGTACCTGCCATTACGGCAAGCACTGGAAATGGCATACCAAATACCGGATACCTTACCATTAGTAACAAAAAAGGTACCATACTGGATAATAAAGCAACCGAAACGGTTTATATTAAAGTAACCGGGGAAGCCAACATTACGGTAGTAAAACAGGGCGAGTTCAAGAATGAGCCACTGCACAGTGCTACCTTTAAAATTCAGCAGTGGAATGGCACTGCCTATGAAGACATGAATTACACCATTACAACGGATAATACCGGTAAAGCCACTACAAAAGCGCTGGCTATTACTGCCACTAATCAGGGCAAGTTCCGGGTAGTGGAAGTTACACCACCGAAAGGTTATGGTCTGCTAGAAGTGAATGCATGGGATGTAAGCCTTGCGGATGGAAACAGCAAAACTCTGGGACCGCTTGTAAACAGGAATGGTGGTATTCCAGAGGCTTATCTACAAATAAAAAAAGTTGATAAAGACACTGGAAATATGGTATCCGGAGCAGAGTTTACCATTTATGAGTGGGATTCTACAAAAGGAGCATATAAAACAGAGCCTTATGATGTAATGAAAGAGTATCCGGAAATTGATCCAGGGTTGTATAGTAATAAAAATCAGTTAACATATGTGCAGGGTTACAACGACGGAAAATTCAAAGTCGTAGAAACCAAGGCACCGGACGGTTATTATTATAATGCAGATTCCCCATGGGAGCAGGAGTTTAATGTAATGGACCTGCCGGAAGATGCAGTGCTTGAGTATACCTGTGAAAATGAAATGATTAAAGGTATTATCAACATTGAAAAGACCGATGCGGAAAGCGGGGAGCTGTTAGCGGATGCAGCGTTTGAGATTGTGGCAGCAGAGGAAATCAAAGCAGCGGACGGAACGCTGTTAGTCAAACAGGGGGACGTCGTAGACACCCTGATTACGGATGAAAACGGAAAGGCTTCATCAGGGGAGTTATTCCTTGGAAAGTATGAAGTTCGCGAAGTAACCGCTCCGGCAGAATATTTTCTCACAGAGGAAGTATACCTGGCAGAGTTAGCTTATCCGGAAAGCGGACAGCATCCAAAAAATGTTACTCTTACTGTAAAAGCAACTGACCGGAAAATGAACCCGCAGGCAGTCATTGCCAAACTGGCACCAAAGACTACCGGTGTGGAGCTTAAAAACGGGCGGTATCAGGGAGAGAAGAAAACCGGAAAGTACAGCCCGGATGAAGTGATTGAATATGCCATTACCGTAACCAATACAGGAGACGTGCCTTTAAAACAAGTCAAGGTTTCGGATACCATGAGCAGTGGTTTAAAGGCAGCCATCAGCGGGGAAGCCGGATTTGTCTTACAGGAAGGGGAAACCGTTACCAGCACAAAGGGAAATACGGTTACGGTCCTTTCCAATAAGAAATACCAGGCTCTGAGTATATCCGGCAACAGTTTAAGTACCGTCAGAAACAGTGTATCCGGAAATGAGATAGTGGAAAATGAAAATGAGGATGCAAGCCTTACATTAGATACTCTGGTTGCCGGAGACAGTGTAACAGTTACCTATCGTGTGACAGTGGGTGCCGGTACTGCCATGGCATACAGGGAAGAAAACCAGGCAGCAGTTACAGCCCTTTATTATAACAACCGGGAAGATAAGGAACTGCCTGAAACGGAGGAAATGAAAGATACCGATGCCATCCACGTACCGGGTATTCCAAAGATTGATGTTGCAAAGATTGCGGATAAAACAACCGGTCTTACCTTAGTAGACGGACAGTATGAAGGCACCCGGATTATCGGAACGTATAAACCGGGAGAAACCATTACCTATACGATTACTGCAACAAACAGCGGTACCACCGATTTATACAAACTTACCGTAACGGATAATCCGTCGGATGCGTTAAAGGAAGCCATTGAAAATGGCACACTGAAATTTGTTCTTCCGGAAAACAAGACTTTAACCTCAAAAAACGGAAGGGAAACAAAGATTACCCTTGATGAAACGGGAAATACAGCTTCTTTTGATTACCTGGCAGCAGGGGATTCCATTGAGTTTACCCTGACGGCTGTGGTTCGTTCCGACATTACGGACAAAAACCAGTTAGCAAACAATGTGTATGTGAATGCTTACTATTTCGACGGAGAGGATTATGTACCGGTAGATCCGCCGGGGGATGATGAGGAAGTTTCGGTTCCCGGTACTCCGGACGTGGCAGTTGCAAAGCTTGCCAATAAGACCACCGGGGTCACAATGGAAAACGGAAGATATTCCGGCACAAAGGTAGCAGGGGATTATAACCTTGGGGAAGAAGTGGACTTCTTAATTACTGTCACCAATCAGGGAACGGCAAAGCTTACAAAGCTTGTGATTAAGGATACGGTAAGTGAGGATTTAAAAAATTCTTTAGAGGACGGTCATGGTTTTGTATTAGAGGAAGGCATTAAAACAAAGAATGGCAATGCCATTACCCTTACGTTAAGTGAAGATAAAACCGTAGTTTATGCAGATGCTTTAGAAACCGGGGATTCCTTTGAACTTCATTACAAAGGAAAGGTAAAGACCAGTGTGGGAAATATCACAGGCGCAAAGAATGAGGTAACGGTTACGGCCAAATACCATGACGGAAACAATCCGGAGGCAGAGGTAACGGATACCGACGGGGATGCCATTGATTCCGATACCATTAACATTCCGGGTTATGGAAAGCTGACGGTTAAGAAAACAGCACAGAAGACCGCCAAAGTGGGAGAGACCATTGACTATACGTTTGCGAAGATAGAAAATAATTCTTCCGCAGAGGTCAAGAACTTCACTTTAACGGATACGTTACCAAAGAAGACTGCTTTGGTAACGTATACTACCGGAACCTATAACAAGAAAGTTACTTATAAGTTATACTATAAGACCAATCTTTCCAGCGACTTCAAGCTGTGGAAGAAAAACATAAGCAGCAAGAGCAATAAGACCTTCCATGTAAGCGACTTAAAGCTTAAGGACAATGAACATGTCACCGCTTTTGCGGTAGAGTTTGGAACCGTACCAAAAGGTTTTAAGGTGAAGAAAGCACCTTCTTACCAGGTGGTTACATCCAACAAGCTTACGGAAGATACCAAGCTTACCAACAAAGTTACCCTTACCGGAGATTACTTTGGCAAGAAGCTGACCGCAGACAGCGACGCAAGCACTGTCATGGAGGAAGCGGACAAACCGGAAACCACAACCCCGACACCGGAGTACAACATCCCGAAAACGGGAGATACAGCAAACCGGGCAGTCTGGATTGTAGCGATTATGGCAGCAGTTATTGTACTGACAGCAGTTTTTCTTCCGAAAAAAGTCTGGAACAAGATTTTAAAGAAGCAAACTTCCGGTAAAGTGAAAAAATAAGATAAATTTTCAGCCACAGTGATAATCACTGTGGCTGAATTAATAAAATAGTGAAAAAATTACTTCAAATTTCCCTGCGGGAAATATAATATAATAAAAAGTTGCCACATCTAATGTTAAAAACATTAAAAGTGACAACTTTTTATTATATTATTAATAAATCACTGCGCAGTTGAGAATCTGAGGTGTTAAATCTTCGGATAAATTATTCCAGTTATGCATTGTTATTCCACCATAGGAATCAGTATCTCCCTGCAATAATACTTTATCGAACCCATATGTTGCATATACCACAGATACAAAAGTTGCACCACTGTCAGTATTGTAAGTATATACAGCGACTGCTCCATACGGTTTTGTACCTTCTGCAGAATATGTTCTTTGCAGTAATAACTTGTGAGTAGGAGAATTTGCCCATACATTTGCTGTATTTAATATTTTGGGATATGTGGATACTGCTGCTTTTCTCTCGGCATCAGTATGGTAACTACCAATCCCTGAAATTCCATAGCCACACATAAGGCTACCATGGTGAGCTAACTTAGAAAGCTCATTTTCATTAGATAATAGGTCTGGATTTACATTTAAACAGTTATATCCGGCCTGAACCCTTGCTCTCTTTGAACAGTTTTCTCCCCAAATCAAAGGCTCAATTCCAAGTGATTCCCTGTATTCGTTTATATCATCAAAAATCTGCTTGGAAACAGTAGGATAGTAGGTAAGCTGCTGCGGTACCGCCGGGGAAATCTCATAATCCCTAAGCCAGCTGAGCCAGAATTTTAAAGTCTCTAAATCATTGCCCTGATATGCAGCTTTTGCGGATGCAAGGTTATCTTTAAATGCCTGATAGCTTGCAGAACCGTACTGGTGGTTGTCATTGTTGATTTTATCGGCCTCTGCGATTAAAACGGCCATTTCCGCTTTTGCCGCCTTAATATCTGCCTCCACGTTCTGAATGACTGAAATATGACAGTAAAGCATCTGATTATCCACTTTTGCATATACCCCGGTACTTCCCGGAGTGATACCGGTTACTTTTCCGTTTACTACAGTTGCCACAGATGTATCATGTCCATACCATGATACGGTTGAAGCAGTACCGGATACGGATAACTGGTAGGATTCCCCTACCTTTACGGTGATGTTTTCTGCGTTTAATGCAGGTTTGGTATTATCGTCGTCTTTATCATTATTGTCATTATCATTATTGTCATTATCATAATCGCCATCTGAGCTGCTTCCCTTATATACTCTTACCGTAGCCTTTAAGGAGCTGTCGCCTACCTTTGCGGTAATGGTAGCCCTGCCTTTTTTCTTTGCAGTAACTTTTCCGTTTTTTACGGTAGCAACTTTGGTATTGGAAGAAGTCCATTTTACTTTTTTGGAAGTGCCTTTTACCTTAAAGGTATAGGAATTGCCTACCAATAGGGATGCGCTTTTTCTGTTCAATTTGGCATTATTTACAGTTACCTTGCAGCGGTAGGTTTTACCGGCGGTTTTTGCGGTAATGGTAGCGGTGCCTTTTTTCTTTGCAGTTACTTTTCCGTTTTTATTGACTTTGGCTACCTTCTGGTTGGAGGAAGACCATTTAATTTTACTCTTTTTTACTCCCTTTATCTTCAACGTGTAGGAGGTTCCTTTTGCAAGGGAGAGGGATTTCTTATTTAATTTTCCGGCTGCTTCTGTAGTGAGAGGGAAAGCTAACGTTAAGGTAAGGAACAGTGCGAGAGCGGTTAGGACTGCTCTGTATGTTTTCTGTCTGCTATTGGTTATGTTTGTTTTGTTCGCTTTAGTCATAAGATTACCTCCTAGTCATGAATCGGATTTCTATATTTTATAGTATAAATTTCATTCGTTATCTGACTACGTATACTATATGCTATTGTTTTTGTCTTTGCAATATTCCTGAAAGAAATGTTTTAGTATTTTAACTTTATGGTGTGTTGTCCTCATTTAAGCAATCAATGCTGTAAGAGGCGAGTTCCAATAAGCACATTATTTTTAGAAGTTCTTCTGTCAGGCGGAGTTTGTCGGCATCTTTGGTGTCGTATTCCAATTCCAATACATGACTGCCTCGTTCATATCCTGCCTGTTGCAGTAGGAGTTTTATTTCTTCATTCACATGATTTGTCTTTTCCAATATTTCCTCAAGTGTTTTCTTTTTCATACTATTTGTGTTCCTTTTTTTGAAGAATGTTTTTGTCGAATCTGAATATCAAGAACATCTTTCTTTTGGGCACCCAAAACAACAAGGTCACTGTTTAAAAGTTCTTCTGGTGCACCGGAAAGCTTTCCCTGATAGAGATTCTCGTATTCCAGGTATTCAGCTTCGTTAATTTTTGTATCTGGTACACCCTTATAGATGCATACGGTATCTGTGACATATGGTAACAATTCTTTCAGTTTCATTCTGTTTCACCAGACTTTCTGTGGAATATGATAAGGTTTTTGTTACTCAGGCTTCTTACCTTCCAATATGGATAAGATAGCATCGGCATCTTCCTCTTTTAAGGTGTTTAACGTTCTTGCCAGTTTTAAAACTAGTTTCCTTTGTTTTTCGCTTTTTGGAAGGAGGCGGATGGTTTCATTTATACAGGTATATTCCTGCAGCTTCTCCACCCGTTCCTCGGAGAGGTCTAAGGCTTTTTGCAACTTGTAAATCCAGTCTTCCTTAAAAGGGGATTTTCCTTTTTCTACCATGGAGAGGTAGGATTTTGTTACCCCGAGGATATTTGCCATGTCCTGCAGGTACATATTGTTTTCGGCACGTATGATTCGTAAAAGGGTAGCCAGTTCTGTCATGTTGTCACCTTCTGTATTTATGGTTTTCTGTTATCTTACTGTAAGTATAACAGGTTTATGGAATGGTGTCAATAGGTATTTAACAAAGTTAAATGTTATTTAACTGCGGCGGTGCAAGAGATATTCTATACTTAGGTATTAAAATTGTAAATGGTAAAAAAATACGAAAAAAATTTAGATTTTTGGTGAAAAAATAGAAATAAAAAGAAAACTAAAAGCTGTCTTTACTTTTAAAAATGTAAGTGGTATTTTTTAACTTGGAGGAGGAAAATTGTAGAAATTCGTATGTTTGAATATTGAGGGTTTTTAATGTAGTTTTAGCATGTAAAAAGGAGGAAAGAGTTATGGAAGAAGGAAGCAAGAAAAGGACAAATATTTTTGAAATTATATTTCTGTCTGTGGATATATTTGTGGCAGTATGTTCGTTGCCCACAATTATTCAGGGTGATACAAAATTGTTGTTACTACAGGTGGCGGTGGTAGTTATGTTTGTAATTGGAATTACTAAGAACCTACCTGCAGGGTATGCTGTTCTTGAGGTAATTATGCTTCTTATTGTTATAAGTTTTACTGTTTCAGCGGGAAGTACTGAAACAGTAAAAGAAGTAAATACTAATTCTGAAGGTGCATTAGGAACTTATAGAGCGGAAGAAGAACAAACAGAAGAGACACTAATTGAAGAAAATGAGGAGGATGAAGAAGATGTAGAAAAAAGAAACGCGGAAGAAGCTGAAAAAAAGAGAATTGAGGAAGAACAGGCAGAAGCGGACAGAATAGAAAAAGAAAAAGAAGCGGCCGAAAAAAAGGAGGAAGAATACAGGGAAAAAAATGAGGAAAATGCAGGCTATATTGCAACCCAACTTTCTGATTCGGATTTAGATTTTAAAAATATGGGAATCTTACAGCAGACATTTACCGGACAGTTAGAAGAAAGTGATACGGTAAACCAGTATGTTTTAAATTATGATAGAAATGTACCGGTATGGCTGCTGTTTAGACACTCTAATCTTACAGAGGATAGATATGGATGGAAAATAGAATTAACGGATTCGGAGGGGAATTTACTAGACAGGTTTTATTCTAATTGGAATAGGGAAGAAGAGTATTCAAAAATTTCAGGAATTAAGGAAGGACAGTATATTATTACTGTATCAAAAGATGATTCTTATTCGGAGATACCATATACGTTAGAGGTTTACTATGCCGATATGAATAATTTTGAGACGGAACCCAATGATGAAGTTTCAACGGCAAATGATATGCATATTAATTCAGAAACTGGCATTGCAACGGTTTACGGCAGTTTGAATTTTGATAGTGACAAAGATTTTTATGCGTTTTCATTGCCTGAAGATGGTCATATTGCTTTTAAATTTGAGCATTTAAATCAAACAGAAGATAGAACTGGATGGAGAGTTATCTTGTGGAATCAACAATCAGAGGAAATGTTTTCTTTTTATTCTAACTGGAATAAAGAATCAAGCTATTCTTTTAACGAAGGATTACCGGCAGGAAACTATTATGCAATAGTAAAGAGGGAAGATAGTTGGAATACAACCCCTTATGCGATTTCCCTTATTTACCAAAAAGCAGAAAATTGGGAGTCGGAATTTAATGATAGTATTTTGGATGCAGATATGATAAATAGCAGCATTCCCTATTATGGGACTATTCATAATTATGATGATAAAGACTATTATCGTTTTATTTGTGCAGAGAGTGGAGAGTACGAAATAGAGTTTTCACATGACATAATAGAAGAAGGGTATGGCTGGTACATGGAAGTGTTGAATTCTGATAGCGACCAGCTGGAGGAAGGACAAATGTACTCTTATGGAAACGAAAGTGCTAATAGTATCAAGTTGCAATTTGAAGAGGGAGAAGAATATTACATACTTGTAAAATGGGAATGGAATTATTCAGCAGAGGATTATTCGATTGTTATTAGAAAATAGGAGGGATATGGAATGGACAAAATAGTGGATGTAATTTTAGATAGTGTTTCAACAGCTTTGGGAGAGCGAGTGAAGGAACAAGTTCAAAAACAGAAACTTAATAAATTAAGTATTGCATTAAAGGACATGATACAAAAAGATTATATTGCAAAGTACGAAAATGAAAAGTATTTTACGCAATTAGATGGATTTCTCGAAGCAAATAGATTTTATGATAAATTAGTGAGAAATATTTTTTTGATTGAATCTGATAGTTCAAAGACAACATTGAGTAATGAATATGCTGACAAGTTTATTACTGAATATCCGGAATTTCAACCGTTTGTTCAACAGATAAAGAGTGTTGTGCTGGAATTAGCCAAAAGTGTATACACAATTATTTTTGATAGTAAATTTTTGGATGGAAATGTTGCATACAATATTGCGCAGCGGGAGCAAACAATTGGCATGTTAGAAAACCAGTCTGTTATGCTTGAGCGAATTGAGGAGATTGCACAGAGGCAAAGTAACTTTGAATCATTTACTTATAATTTGTATAAGAACGAAAAAAAGAAAAACGACAAAGAAGCATATAAGGGATTACATAAAATATTATGTGATGAATCATGCTCTTGTTTTGAAAAAGAAATAGCATATATTAAATGGATTAGTAAACATGGTGATTTAAAAGAGGGACTTGTATATATTGCCAGTAACTGTGAAAAAAATAAAGAGCATGATAGGGCGAAAAAATATTACGAATATATTTTAGGAGAATATGAAAAAGAAGAATATGAGCTGTATAATAATTGGGGAATCATAGAATTAAGGCAAAACCAAAAGGAAGCAGCAATAAAAAGGTTTGAGAAAGTACTGGAATATGATAAAAATAACATTAATGCTTTGTATAATCTTGCAATTGCGCATCATACATATGGGAAAATTTGTGATGTATCATTAACTTTCATAGAAAAAGCATTCAAAATAGATTCTCATGATGCAGATGTTGTTAGTTTTTATGCGGCTGTTTTATTAGAAAAGGACATTAAGAATTGTGAATATACATTTAAAATTTTGAATAACGCATTAAAAAGCAATCCGGATAATTATTATTTAAATATTAATCTGGGATTTGTCTATTTGTTTCAAAAGAATTTTGCTGACGGAATCAATTTGCTTGAAAAACTTAATCAGGACTATCCTAATAATATAGAATGTGTTTCTTTATTAGGAATGATGTATGCAATGATAGGGGTGGAAAATGCAGAAAAGGCAATTCCTTTGTTTGAGCAGGCATACCATATAACAAAAGAAGAAGGGTATTTGGAAAATATTAGATTATTGGAGAGAGGATGGTTTTTCGATTCAGTAATGTATAACTACAAAAGATATGAAATATACAGCGATGAGGAGCTGATGCTATATAATAAATCAAAATGCCGAAGTCAGAGTAATTTATATTTGTTGTACTAGTAACGCTCTATTGGGCGTTTACGAAAGAAAAGTGCAAAAATGTATTAAAGAATTCTTATAGAAAAAAGTTCGTTTATGTTTAGCTTTTGCAGAAAAGGATAGTTTTTAAATTTTATAAAGTACGAGATACTATTTCGATTTGAGAATGTTTTCAAAGTTTTATAGGGGTTAGCTTAAATGATATAAATAGATAAGGGGTATGTATGGAAAATAATGAATTAAGTATAAAATTTGTGGATGGTAAAAATTATATTTGTCCGGCTTTATTAGAAAAAATACTTGCTGATAGAGATGAGAAAATTAAAAGAATTGAACGAATTACTGAGAGGAGAAGAAGACAATGTGCTGCAAAGACAAAGGAAGAATTTGATAATATTCTTGTACCAGAAGAATTTAAAATTTTTGGAAAATATGCGGAAATGACGATGGAGTCTTATATATCTGGATTTACACTAAGTGATCAAGATGGAACGCCAAGGTGCTACTATGGAAATATGGGAGCATTAGCTTCAATTACATGTCCTGAGTTGTATAGAGGTGAGCTTTGTGATTTTGGAGACACATCAGGTTATTCATCTCTTGGTCGCTCTATACGTAACCAAAAATGTACTAATGATGAAGACAAATATATTCAGTTTTTCATTGCTCAAATGAGAATAATCTGCTTTCATGGATTTTTGACTATGTTTAGACAATATATTGAATTCCCATTTGGAGCACCTCTTGGTGGATTAATTGCACAGCATTATGGATTAGATACGCAATTTCTGGATATGACAGATGATATAAAAGTCGCACTTTTCTTTGCGTGTTGCAAACATATTGGAAATAGTAAATATCGCCCGATTACCGAAAGAGATTTGAATGATTTGGGAACACAAGCGGTTTTATATTTTGGGAATAACGATTTTGCTAAAATAATAGGATATCAACCATTCTGTCGATGTCATAAGCAGAGAGGGTATTACATTGATACTGATATAATGTCTCAATGTTGGAATCGATCTATGCTCTCAGTGTTAGGCTATGAAAAATGTTTTTTCGATAGAACACCGAAGTTGAGTGAGCGTATATTCGAAGAATTTGATGGAGGTAAAGCATTATTTCCGGAAGATGGATTATCCCAGTTTAGTAATGAAATTGAGCAAATACGAGTTACTTATACATTTCCAATTAAAGTTTTTGAAGATACATTTAACGCACTTAAGCAGTATTTTATATTGAAACAGGAGCAGGGATTAATAGAAAATAATATGTTTAAATTATTGTATGATAAAGAGAGGATGTTAAAAACTTTGAAACAAAAGGGGTGTATTTTTTGTGATAAATTGCACATTCATTCAAATAATAGAGAATTAATCACATTACTAAATAAAGAGTGGAATCCTGGACGATTTGCTGAAAAAGAAGGTATATTGTTTACTCCAATGGTAATATTTCGGGATGACGATAATTAATCATTTTCTATAATTAAAAATCTAGGGAGTTGTTGCAGTATGTGTGGTAGTTTATATATGGGAAATAATTTGACCTAAGTTTAAAGATATATACCAAGAACCTAATCAGTACCAGTAAAATCTGGTGCTGATTAGCAAGGGTATAATAAGGATTTGGAGATATTAAGTTTTAAATTTACTCGGCACGATATGTAGCAAGCTCTGGCTTTCTATCAATTAAATATTCTAGAATATCCCGGCATGATTTTGTATATTTTTCTTTGGCATCAGAAGATTTTAAATAGGCACTGGCATATTTCGCACATTCTTCATAAAAGTGTTCAGAATATGAATACTTACTTATTAAAAAATACAAAGTATATGCCATGTAGTATTCCACATCTGGTAATTGGGTTATGGATTCATCGTTATGTTGAATTCCATAATTTAGGAAACTGTATGATGAAAGTAGTGCATGTTCTTGTATAGATTTCAGTTCTATAGGTTCATTCATATTGCTGGTTTCACTGAAAATCGCAATAAATAGCACAGCTGAACGATAATTCATATAGCTGTCTTTGCTTTTATTTTCTGTGCTATCATAAGATAAGGATAGAGTGTATAAATCAACAGCCAATGCGGGATACAAAAGCAAATCTTCATATGAACACAACTTAGAACGTCTAAGAATTTCTAATATATCATCTGAAGCTCTGGCAGCTTGATACAGATTAGTTTTTGAGGGGTATTTTTTTTGTCGACGCACCCTTACAATTAATTCTTTTTGATAAAGCTCGATAGGAACAAGCATAGGGTCTTCATATGAACTGATTGCAGAATTTAGTTCATAAATAGTTTCTGTTGGTTCTGGAAGAATTCCAATGCTTATAAAATATTCGATATCTTCTGCCAGCTGTTCAAAATCAACTTCTGAAAAGTTATTACAGTTTGCAATAAGATTTTGGTAAAAAGTTTCAATGCTTTGCTGGGAGAGCCCGTCCACTTTTTCTTTATAGTAGGAGAAGAGAAGGTCGTTATTTAAAAGGCGTTCCCAAATTGTAAAATATTCCTGATCTATTGTGCACCAGGATGTCTCAGTGTCGGTATTAGATGTAGGAGAAGATGCCGCTTTATTCGTATTGGAAAAAGTTTCATAGTAAATATGAATATCTTTCGAGTGGTAATAACCTGCATTTACTGTTGCAAATATTATAAATGTTATTGTGATAGAACCAGTACTAATTAAGAGTTTGAAACGTTTTCTTTTTTGTTTTTTCATTCTTTTTTTTAGGCGCTTAAAGTAATTAGAGTTAGCAGATACTGAAGGGTGCGAAATTCTGTTTGCAATATTATTTATATTTCTGGTTTGCTTGTTTAGCTTGCATAGATGTAACATTAGCGATATACTGAAAAATATAGTAATTGAAATAGCTAGCATGTTAATTACCTCCTCATAAGTCTTTGTTTGATAAAAATTCTTGAATAATCTTTTCGGGTTGAGAGACAAGATTAATGTTAATGTGTTTTTTGTTAGCTTCGCTTGTTGTTTTTTCTGCAAATTCTTTTGTAACTCCTGTAAAATTACTGTTTTCATCATATAAATAATAAAGAGTCTGTGTTGAATATGGTTGTTCTTCTTTGATACAGAAGATAATATTAAATTTCGCAGAACATATGCTTTTGTCGGTTTGCAACTTGTCTGCAAGTTCTTTGCCGTTGGGCCTCATGTGGAAAATAACTGTGTTATCAGAGGGAAACTTATTGCAGGTGCTATTTGTTTCAACAGCAAGAAAAGTGTTTGTTCCATCTGACAATGTTACTTGGATATAAGGGGTTGGGGTTATATTGATGGAGGACAGTGGTTTATCATAAGTGATGCTATACTTGGAAAAATCAAGTCCACCGCTGTATTCTATACTCTCTGTGCAATTGTACAGTATAATATCCTTTTGCAATTCGTTTTGCACGATACCAAAGATAAAAAATAAGACCAATATGTAAAGTATATCTCTGGTAATTTCTAGAAAGAAAGAGAGCTTGTTCTTTTTAAATTGTTTTTTTAACGAATTCTTTTTTTTAAAGAAGCTATCTAATATTACAGAAATAAGCTTATCTATTCCTTGTACAGCAGGATCGTTTGGAATGTTAGTCATAATCTACCTCCTATAAAATCAGTTTCATAAAATTTTACAAAAAATCATTGACATACCACACAAAAAAATATATAATAAACCTCGATGTCACGAGAGTAAATGTGCTCATAAACAAGTAAAATTTGACTTTTTTTTTCTTGTGTGATATAGTAAATGTAAAGAAACTCGCTGAATGGATGAAGATTCCTCAGGAGTTCGGCACATAATAAGAGCAGGTATAAAGGGAGAGTGGCTCCAATATAGTTGCAAAAGGAGAGAAATGAGACGCTTCTTTTTGGTTAGGATCGCGTCTCTTTTTCTATGCCCAAGTTAGATTTTATCATAAAATTCACATAAAGTCAAGGGATTTTACAAAAAATGTCAAAACTTTCTTAAAATAATGTAATGCTATCTAAGATATCACTATATCAATATCTCCCAAAAGATGAAATATCAATATATTTATATTTTATACATATAAAACAAGTTTACAGTGGAGTTGCGCTTTGGTATTATATAAATATATTGATAACGGAAGGACTGATAGCATGGCAGATAAAACAACGGAATTCATAAAAATGATTTCAAAAAATGTAAAAGATATTTTGGATGAAAGAAATATCTCGCAAAAACACTTAGTCGAATTATGCGAGAATCAGGGTTACAACATTTCACAGGCAACCATTTCCCATATAATTAATGGAAAGAAAAATTCATCGATTGGAAACATTCTGGCAGTTGCAGAAGCCTTAAATGTTGATATAAGAGATTTGTTAACAGCAGATTATTCAAATCCCATCAAAACAAATAGCAATAAGAAAAGTATAACGGAAAATCAAAATAATCTTCTTGTTTCAGATCCAAGTGATAGGGCATTTAATGGGTACCTTGGAACATACCATATCTTATTTTATAAGACAAAAGACCAGAATGATGAACTAGTAAAAGGAAAATTGACATTTGAAGAAGATAAAAAGAATAAAAAATGTGTGGCTAAACTGGTTATAGATGCCGGAGAAAGAACTAAGAAAGAAGAAAATAGTGTTACGGCAGATAAAAAATATTTTGGAAGTCTTATAATTTCCCATTCTATGCATTCTGCTTATGCGTACTTATGCAGTGAGAATATAGGGGAAGTATGTATGCTTGTATTTCACCACTGGTATATCAATAACAGTTCTTTGAAATGTACAATGGCATGCGCGATTACAACCTCAGCCGGTTCAAACAGAAGACCTACCATACATAGAATGTGTATTACAAAGGATGAACTTTCAGGAGAAGTGTTGGAGCTTGTGAAAGGACAGTTATTATTAAACAATCCGGAAATTATATTGTCGGAAAAACAGTTGGATATTTTGTTATTAGATGAAGCAATTCCGGATTCCTTCAAGGAAATATTACAAAGATCGGCGCAGAAGAACCGTTGTGTTTGTATTCAGGAAAGCAGCTTATATGACAGTACATTGAGTGAAAAAGAGAGAATTAAATGGATTTCGTACGTAAGGGCGCAGTCTAAAGGACAGAAGTATAATAAGATAAGTAAAAGAACAGAGGATGTCTTGGCAAGTCTTTTGGGTGTAGAATAAGGAAAAAAGTAGCAGCATGATGAAGATTAATAAATAGTGCGGTATTTTTAGACAAATTAAAAGTTTTCAATGGAATCATGTACAAAAGCATATTGAAAAAGATATTTGCATATGCTATACTATGCCTAGGCAAAAAATGAGATTAGTGTCCAAGTTGGCACAAAGCAAAACCCCACGAATGGCAGTTCGTGGGGTTTTTTAGGCTAATTGTCACTGTCATTTTTGTCTGGCCGTTTGCAGATGCAGTGGCAGACTATACCTGCTACGACAGAAAACAAAAATGAGATTAATAAATCCAAGTTAGCACCCCCTTTCCGTTGTCGGATTGGGTAGTGACAACAAGAGAATTGTACCATAATATGTCAATTATGAGAAGTTAAAATAAGCTGTTCTTATAAATATCATAACCGGAAGGTTGTTGAAAAGCGATGTATATATCTACACTTATAATAACTTTTTGGTTATAAAGGCTGTCGAGGTTTTGGAAAATCTAGGTGTGTATTTCATCTAAAGTAAAAACGAGGGGACAAAGGATGAGTAGTATTGAGGAATATATAAAAATGCAAAACAGAATAAACGAACAGTTTGGTGTTCCAAAGGCTGTTTCAGCCATAACTAAGGATAGAAGTCTGATTGCCTGTGCAGATGTAGCCCGGCAGGCTGCAAATATACAGTTAGAACCGGCACTTTTTGGTATTGTAAAAGAATTGCAGAAATATAATGAAATGCACGAATCTATATATAAGAGTACTATGACAATGCAACGGGGATTAGGTCCTGTATTGGAAGAGTATAACAGCATTTCCGGGCTTGTAAACACTGCAAGAATGGTACAGGAAAGTATACAGCCGATAGCAGATTCCATGAAGGGGATTCAGTCAGTATTACAAGATACGCAAGTGTTGTCACAATTAGCAGACATAAGAAATCATGTATTGAAGGAGCCATCAGTATGGGTTAGCCTGCAGGAAGCAGTAAAAAATCAGATTGATACTTCGTTATGGGAAGATAATGTACAGCAGACCGATTTTAATGAATTGCAAGCAAAAGAAATGAAGGAAGATATTCTTATGCTGACGGAGGAAGATGATAAAGCCGGATATCTTAGTCGCTTTTTTGAAAAGTGGGGAATAGGAGGAAAAACAGTAATTGTTATAATAGTTTCGAGCATACTGTCTGTATTTTTCAGTGGATTACTTGAAAGATATATGGAACCGGTTTACAAGGTTTTAACACCTTCGTTTCTTCTTCAGGAAGAACACGCAAATACAGAAAATAGGATAGAAATACCAGTAAATACAGAAATCCATGTATGGAATGATGTTACCAGCAATCTGGTTGAAATTACATATAAGACAGACGATACGGAATATCAGGGGTATATGACGCAGGAAGAATTTGAAGCCAACACAGAGATGATTTCAGATGGAGTGAAACTGGAGCATATTGTGTTTGTTAGTGATGTAACCCAACTGCTATCAGACAAATGGCACATTCAGCCGGAGCAGGCATACAATTTTTTAAAAAATGATACTGACTTAGTGAATGAATATCTGTTGAAACATTATGATGTATTAGGCTTACTGGATGAATCAGAATTAGTGGAAAACATTGAAAAGTATTGCGAACAACATGAAATATCAATCCCGGCAGTGAACGAAAGTGATGACAATTCTGCCAGAAAAGAATAGGCTCATGGAGTATGAATATTAATGGGTGGTGCTTGTTTGGTGGTTTTGAATGGTATTGTGATTTAAAAGAATGTTATGATGAAAGTTATGGCGATAACTGGGGAGAAATCCAATGCATTCTATTTTCTGTATTAGTCAGTTAATATAACTTTTTCTTGCGAAAAATAAATCTGTTGTATATAATATATTTAACAAGACAGCCGATAAGGAAGGTCAGGCTTCCCGTCCCGGTGAACTTATTACTAAAAAATAGTCGTTAGCTTTCTCAGGGCAAGACGGCTATTTTTTATGTGTTAAAACCAAGGTTATAACTGCACAAATCATAATTACAAAAGTGAACAAATCGCTATATGTAACCATTGGCACCACCGCCTTTCTGCAAGACTCAGAACCGGGTGCCAGCGCGTCCAATCGGCTGCCTGATTAAATATATTATTGTCAGATAACTTTTACTTAATGCGACAAGAGAATTATAACATAGAAAGTGCAGGATTAATAGTCTGTCCTATTAGTTGATAGCTTAGCTTTCGATAACTAGGGAGATATTCAAACTTTTCTTTTTTAACATTAGTAAGATAAGTTTTTTTGCACAGTGTATACCGGCTGTGTACTATATAGATAGGTGCTACCGATAGACGGTTAGTCCGTATTATTTGCTATAAAAGTAACCGTTCAGTGGCGATTATTTTTGTGTTATGCGTCCTATTGAATTTAAAGCTACTAGAATGTAATATACATCTTGGGATAATAAACATCCAAAAGATGACTCTAAAAAATACACTTTCATGTTTACTAGCGATATTTATTCATAAGCAGCGCAAGATTTGACACTATCTCCATATCAGATAAACACATCTCCAATATAACCAAAAAGGAAATCGAAAAATCCGATTTCCTTAACTAATTCTTGTTATTACCTCTAACAGATATAACTCATGTGCCAAAGATAAAATGCTAATTCTTCCCTCTGATGCTGCAAAATAAATCTCATTTGCATAATTATCCAAGTAGACACCATGATTTACTAAAGGTCCTTCTGGAACTTTTATTCCATCCTCGAATTTTGCAACCAACACATCTGCATCTTCTTTAGTTATATTCTTATTTTCTCTTATTGCCGCAATCGCAAATGCTCTTACTAAAGATAGTCCAACAGTAATCGCTAATGTTTCATTTATTGCTAAAGGTACATCCTTATTATCAATTTTTTTCACAAATCTCATAGGTCTTAACATTGCAACCGCAATCATATAACATGCAGCAACTTTGTGTCTATCTATTTTTCCTTCTGCAGATTTCATATAATTTTTCTTACAATAAGTATTTAGCGAAACATACTTTTCCCATATTTCTTCTTTGACATTTGGAATAAATTCTATACAATTCACATATAGTGTTTGGTAATTGTCAAGTTCTTTGCTAATTACCTTTTCCCAAATTATTTCATAACTTTCTCTGTCTGGATGTATTTCTCCCATTTACTTCTTTTCTCCATTCAGTTGTTTTATTCCATTTGTCAACTCTAAATATTTCATTGCATTCTGTATAGATGCATCACTATTTGCCAATTTTCCTAAATATACATTTCGCATACTATTTATTTCCTTGGAATTGGCTTTAGTAACCGCTACAGTAACAATAGAAACGACCAAAATCAAAGCAATTACTCCTATTAATATTCCAAATCCTAATTCTGCACCTGTCATAAAGATTCTCCTTCCATCTCGCTCACTTCACTCTTTATTTTTTCTTTAATTAAACTTTCCTTTACGGATACAACAATCAACGCAGCCATTTCTTTTAATACACATGATATTGCAGATACAAATAATGCTATATTAATTAGATTTGCATAAGATTTACAAATTTCTGCAAAATCTGGTGCTATTGAGCAAAAGGCAATGGCACAAGCTACAACGCCTATCCATTGATTAAGCAACGACCATACCACGAAAAATGACGTTTCATTAGTTTTCCTTTTGAAAAACATATCAATAACCCTATTTATCAAAAAAATGAAAAGTGTCCTATAATAACTGTCATCGCCATTTATTAAGGGCGGTATCATCAAAAAAAGTGAAATCAGTGAAAAGATAATTTTTAAATTATCTTGCTTACCATTTTCTTTTTCCATGTACTTTTATAATAAATATACATTAATGTATATTATATCCCTTTCTCTTTAAGTGTATAGAATTAATCCAACAAAAAAATTGTCTCGCACAGCCAAGACAATCTAACTTCTTGCCTCCACAGGACTTATGAACGCCATAATACATCCACCTGCTTCTTAGGATATCCTACTTAATAATGTTTTAAATTATATCATTTTAGTATATTCTATGCAAGAGAATCTTTAGAATTTCTTCTATACCTTGTCCTAATTATATAATAGTTGTTCGACAATTTCTAGCTTTTTCTTTACAATTTCGCTCAAATCCGCTTAATTTCACTTAATTTTCTTATTTATTTCCAGATTGCAATTAGAAAGCATATTTTGCCCAATGTTTTTTATCATCATTTGCAAGAAGTTCGTAAGAAAATATTCAGATATTCAGATTTTAATAAAAATGATTGAAATTTGTTGCTATTTATGTTATAATTTCTACATAAAAAGTTTTTTTGTTAAGAGGAAATTTGAACGGATTCAATATGTGAACTACGGTTCTGTTAATGTGAATTCCTATTTATTTTAGGTAATGTTGAAATGGGTATGAAAGTATAATATATGAATTGAAAGAAGCTTAGAGGAGCAGGTATCAAATCGGTACGTGCTTTTTTTGTTGCAAAAAGTTACAAAATATTTCGGTTCAATAATGGCAGTTTTCACATTTAGCGAAAGGGGTGAAGTATAGTGAGTACATACGAAGTTATTATGGTAATTAAATCCATGATAGATTCCATGTTCGATTTCGGAGAAGTGCTAATCTTATTAGTTACACTTTTAAATACTAGAAAAAAATAAATTGTATATTAAGTGGCAGGGGTTACATGTAAAATAAACTATGAAAGTGAATTCTGCAAAGAAAGAGGAATGTATTTTACAATATGTATAATTTGATTGTCGAAATTTGTCGATGAATTTAGATTTACTAAAATTAAGATAAGGAGTATGATTTATAAGAAGGGAAAAGTATAAGGAAGACAAAATGGCAGCTAAAGGTACAGATTGATTATATCAGCCTTGAAACTGTCATTTTGTTTTTTTATGGCTTATAAATAAGAATAAATCAGAATTTTATACCTGTAGGGAATTGACGATTTAACCTAAATGGGTTAAAATATAAATATAAAGATTAGAGAGAGGAGCGGTGATGAATGAGTACGAATTTTGGTAAGTTTTGTTATAAATTAAGAGTTGATAACAATGAACTGATGCAGGATATGGCTACCAAGCTTGGAGTAACTACTGCATTTTTATCTAATGTTGAGAACGGAAAAAAGAAACCACCAGTAGAATGGAAAGATAAGATTCTGAAATTATATTCCATTAGTGAAGCGGAGCTGGAAGAATTAGAAAGAAGTTTTTTTGAAGCCAGATATGCAAACGCTATTGATATAAGTAATATGGATCAGTATGAAAAAAATATCCTATTATCCCTGGCTAGGAAATTTTCAAGCAAAGATGTAATTGAGGATGATTGTATGGAAATTGTTCAGTTTTCAAACGGTATTACTTGTGGTGAAATGCGAGTTGACAAAGAATGGTTAAGTAAGCAAAGCGAAAAAGAAAAGTTTGAATTGTATAAACTGGCCCAAGAAGATCCAAATTCCAAGATGCAACTGCTGTTTATTGTAGATATGGGTTATGGAACACAGGGTTTTATAAAAAAAGAAGTTACAAATAAAGAAGCAGAAGAATAATTAAGGAGAAACGAAAAAGATTAAAAACAGATAAATACCGGAGCTGGATATAAAATATACAAATAGGTGCGAAAAGAGGATGGAATGATGAGCAATGTGACAGAGAAAACAGAAAACATAGTTTTTATTAGCGAAAAACATAAGGATTTTTATTATGCAAAGTTAAAAGAAGTAAGATACCAGGACGTATATCATAAGGCTTTGGTATACTGTCTTGGCATTAACAATGATACCAGAAGAAATATTAATAATATCTATGATTTCAAGATGGGAGTAGTAAAACCGGAATGTTTGTGTGAAGGATGGCAGACTAGTGGTAGTGTAAAAGTAGTCAGAATGGCTTTTAACTTGTACTGTAATGGAACACCAAGTGTTAATGACTGTGAAGATGTAGAGGAACAGATAAAGGAATGCGCTAAATACACAGCGGAAGAACTATTTTGTTGTTCCTATGCGCCATATTTTTGGCAGGCTATACAGATTAGATACCCCGAATATGCCGTTTATAATCACGAACTGCATGATATGTTTGGAACTCAGGATTAATATTACAGAATTGAAATAGGGATACTGTAATACCTTGTCTTTAGCCAGGGATTAGTCCATCTGGTTATAAAAATTACAATTGGCAGCAGGAGAAAAAAATCATTTGCCTGCTGCCAATTTGCATTTATTCAAATAACCCCTCATAAAACTATTTATTTGCCTGCTGCCGGAAGAGAATTTCTTATACGGCTTGCATGACTGCTGCCGTATGGGAAATTTTTAAAGAATCGCAATATATGACAGGATATTTACAAAATTCTATCATTAATATATAATAATGATAGAATAAGATAAAAAGTTTATCATATAATACTTTAAAGGAGGTCATCTAGTGAGCATTACTAAATCAGATGTTGAACGATATCTGGATGATGTATTCTCTGCTGTTAATGCCGGAAGATATCAGATATCACCCAGGCAGAAAAACCAAGATATATATATGGATTACGTGTTTAGTGAGGAAGATGCAAAAAACATAATACTTTCCTTGACAGCACTTGATTTTTCAGAGGCAGTACAGAATGAGCATCCAGCACATAAAGAGGAGATCCTTTATATATTTGGAAAGGATGTAAAACTATTGCCGAGATATGGCAGTTCTGAGGAGACGGTATCATTGTACATTAAGTTTAATAAATTGTCTAATCATTATGTAATTGTTATTTCGTTTCATAAGCAAGCATATCCATTGAGTTATAAATTTAAATAATTGAAGCATATGGAGTTTTAAAGAGGAGGAAATCAAAATGGCAAAGAAGCGAACACAATTTTGCGTTGAATGCAGAAAAGAAACAATGTATAGAATACAACATGTTTCATTAAAAAAATGTATTAAAAATAAGGAGTATACATTCATAGTTTCAGAAGCTGTTTGTGAGAACTGTGAAGAACCTGTAAATATTCCCGGACTTATGGACAGTAATGCAAAGGAGGTTGACAGGCAGTATAGATTAAAGGAAGGGATTGTTAGTGTTGAAGATATTTATAAATTAATGGAAGTATATAAAATTGGTAAGGCTCCTTTATCTTTGGCATTGGGATTCGGAGAGATTACAATTACCAGATATCTTGCAGGGCAGGTCCCATCAAAAGAGTATTCAGATATTATTCGGAAAGCTTTGGAATCATCATCGTTTATGATGGGGAAATTAAATGAAAATATGGATAAGATAGGTGAAACCGCTTATAGAAAAGCCATGAATGCTGCAAAAGAAGTAGAACCAATATTTGCGTTATCTGAAAAGATGTTATTAACTATTTCTTATATTTTCAAAAAGGCTGAAGAAATTACACCATTAGCATTACAAAAGATGCTTTATTTTATTCAGGGAATCTATATGGCTTTATTTGGGGCAGAACTATTTAGGGAAGAATGTGAAGCTTGGGCACATGGACCTGTATTTAAGGATGTATACGAAGTATTTAAAAATTTTAAATATAATCCAATTGATGATATTCGGTTCGCAATGTTTCAAAACAGGTTTAATGAATTATCTGATAATGAGAAGAAGGTTATAGATTTAGTGGTAGATTCTTTTGGAATGTATAGTGGAAAAGTATTGGAGCAAATTACTCATGGCGAAGCACCATGGCTGGATGCCAGAGAAAATTGCCTACCCGGAGAACGTTCTAATGAAGTAATACCCAAAGAATCAATTAAGAGCTATTTTTTAGAAGTGGCTACAAAATATGATATAAGCAATGCAGATGGTATTAGAAAATATATTGATAGCAGATTACAAACGATATAAATACTAAATATATTGCTTTTGATGATTAGCCACTGCACACTCGTGACTTTAGTCGTGTGAGGCTTCACTATTTAAGAAGAAAATGAGTTTATGAGTTTTGCGGGAAAGTAGATTTGCAAATAATGAATGATATGCTATACTATGCTTAGGCAAATGAAATGGATAGTCCGTAAGGGCAGCACAAAATCCCCACGAGTTACATCTTGTGGGGACTTTGATTTTAGACATACCGATACAAATTCAACTATTCGCAAAATACTTGTTTAACGAAAAGTAGACAGAAAATGTACGATAATAAACACATATAATAAATATTGGAATTTCTTCTTGTGTATGCTACAATATCAATATAGAGAGGTACTTGGATGTACCACTTGCCATATAAATACCGAACTAAAATAAACCGTCCTAATTTTTCAAGGCTGAAGGACGGTTTATTTTTATGTTTACAAATCATGTGGTTAGTGTAACTACTGATGGATTTTTTCGTGAGACTTTTTTAGATTACTCTAAAGTATTTATTTTCTTCCAAAAATTCTATTTGGCATCCTCTTATAGAATATGCAGGATAAACGGATACTTTATATCCATTATTTTTTAATGTTTCAACAATTCTGTTTTTGCAAGAAATATTATCCTTTAATGATAATTCCAGGCACATTACCTCGTTTATATAAGGATATTCCATCTTTTCTGAGGCATTTTTTGCAAAAATATAATCCATTTGTGTCATGTATACAATAGATCTATTCTTAATCTCACTTAATAGTTCTTCAATTTTCTTCCAAGAACGAGAATTATTAATATCAAATATTCCTACTTTATATGTTGGATATTTTACATAAACCATGGGTTTTTCATAGAGCATAATAAGTGCCGGCATTATATCAGAGAAGTGTTCTACTTCAAAAATATGGTTCTCTGCATGCAGTAGGTTCCAACATTTTTCAGAATAGTTATATAAAAATTCCATTTGGTTATTACAATGTAAAAGATTTTCAAACTCTTCACTTGAAATAATCGCCTCATGCTCTTTTATAATATTATTTGTATTTCTTTCATTTGATTTTATTGTATTTTTTTGCATACTAACTTCTCCTATTTTAAATATTTTTTCGTTGAAAAAGGCAAGTAACGAAACAATTACGCTGCCTAAAGACATCAGTACAGGTAATATTCCTATAAAAATTGAGATAAATTCATAAGTTGTCATGGTGTAACCTCTATTTATCCTGCCAATTGTCCCATAATGAAAGCCAAATCTTCCAATGCCTTAGAATGTTCCCCTTTTTTGTAATATACCCGTACAACAGATGGCCTGCTTTTCAAAACTCGGGATGAACTTGGTTTCAGATTCTTTATTGAATTTTTTACGATGGTATTGTTTGGATAATCCACAAAACAAACTTGATTTTTTCCTTGTGTAAATGTTGTTTTTAATGTCATTTAAATATCCTCCTATAATTTATGATGATAAGATTATATAAAAATGTTTGAGCAATGTTAATTGTCATTTTAAATAAAATTTTAGTGTTGTATGAGACTGAAATAAATTGTCAGAAAATTTATATTTGATATGCTAAAGAAAAATAACCATATGCTATGGCGAAATATGAAATGCCTTCCTTTGTATAATATGCACAAAGCCCTTTTTGTACAAAAATTTCAAACAATTACAAACAGGTACAAAAAACAATACAAAACAAATTGCAGAAAAAGGCATTTCTCCTTATAATGGATATATGGAATTAAAAGAGCGAATTTTAAAATTAAGAACTGAACAGGGATTATCCCAGAGACAATTAGCTGAAAAGATGGGGACAACAAGGTATCGCATCAGTGATGTATATTCCGACCGCTTAGAGCACACTGCACGGTGTTTTAGTGCATTGCTTCCGCTCATACAGTGCACTCTTTCCGGTCATCAGAGCATTTTTATTACTCTGGAATGCTTAAACCATTATCTTTTAGCAATGACTCAAG
>JAFSDJ010000082.1 GCA_017436305.1 Lachnospiraceae bacterium | reverse complement strand
CATAATAATCTCCTTTAATTCTATAAACTCCCTCATTCTATGAGATTATAGCATATTTGATTTTTAATAGAAAGAACTTTCCTGAAAATTCACAAATATTACACAGGTTTTCTTGCACTTTAAGGAAAAGAATGGTACAATATTTGTTGCTTAACTTTTTAAATGACAATGATTATAGGATAATCCGGGAGGTTTCTATGAGTAAGACAGCACTGATAATACTTATCGTGATTTCTGTCATTCTTATTGCAGGAATTGTGATACTTTACTTTTTAGGGAAAAAAGCACAAAAAAGACAGGCTGAGCAGGAAGAACAGATGGCAGCTCACAAGCAGACCGTTTCCATGCTGATTATTGACAAGAAGCGGATGAAGATAAAAGAATCCGGTCTTCCCCAGGCAATTATTGAGCAGACTCCTAAGCTAATGCGAGGCACCAAGCTTCCTGTTGTAAAAGCAAAAGTTGGTCCTCAGATTATGACACTTGTTTGTGACGAAAAGATTTTTGACAAGGTTCCTGTTAAAAAAGAAGTAAAAGCCGTAGTAAGCGGTATTTATATTATGGACGTGAAAGGTTTCAGGGGAAGCAATACTCCTGTAGAAACAAAGAAAAAAGGCTTCTTCAAGAGAGCTATTGAAGCTGCTCAGGAAAAAGCCGGTGCCAAACCAGTTAAATAGGAATTTACGAAAGGGAGAAGGTTATGCCTTCTCTCTTTGCTTTTATATCAATGGTAAGAGTGCAATCTGCCAGATGCTTATAATTTACTTCCATGGCATATTCTACCTGCACCTTTATTTGTTCATCATCTTCTTCGATATGTATATTCTTTGCATCAATTCCCACCATAATATTTCCATAAGGAGTTACATAATTGGAAAGATTCTTTTTCTTTTCCTCAAATGTCATGATAGAAGTAATCAGACCTCTCTTTTGTACATTTAACTGTCCCTCTGAAAACTTCACCATATTTTTCACAGGCTCAGAAAATCCCTCCATCATTTCCTCATATAAAAGGTAATGACTGCCATTTCTCTTATAATAACTTCCTACTGTTATGGCTTCTGTTTTGTCCTTTTCTCCATCCTGCGACTGTATTCCGCATACAGATACTAATACATCCTTTGTCATCGTCTTTATCCTCTAACTTAATTATTCAGTACCTTCTAACATCTTCAAGATACTTTCGTATATTTTGCCTGACACTTTTATTTTGCTTTTATCAAGCTCATAAACCGGTTTGTCCGGTTCTTCTTCGATTAAATCCTCTACAGTTAGCACCCGGTAACTGTCTTCTGTGTAAATGTATTCCGGATAAATAGTCCCAAATACAAACAAAAGTGCAGCAAATCCACTCATGATACTATAACAAAATAATTCTAAATATGCCTTCTTTTTCATTTTAACACCTCTTTTAATCTCTTTGATTTAAAAGAGTTATTCCCGTTTATGAAAAAAATATACCTATTATTGTTTCATCGCCCTAAGTTGGTCCTTAATGGCTTTTTCCTGATTGTCCACATGGGTTCCTACAGCTTCCTCAGCTGCTTTTTCATCTCTCTTTACAATACTGTCATAAATCCGTCTATGTTCTTCAATTAGTCTGCTGTGTGACCGTTCATCCTTTACTGATTCGAATCGGTATCTGTATACCTGCTCTGCCAGATTATTTACAAGCTGAGTTAGTCTGTCATTTCCGGCAGCCTCCAAAATAATATCGTGAAACCTTACATCTGCCCTGGCACTTACTGTAGCATCCTTTGTTTCAATTGCCTTCTCAAAAGCATCTGCTGCCTCTTTCAGCTCTTTTTTCTGTTCCTCTGTCATTCTTTGGCAGGCCAGCTTTGCCGCAAAAACATCCAGTGCCCGTCTTACCTCTAATACGTCCTGAAGATTTTTTTCTGTTATTTGGGCTACCTCTGCCCCACGCCTTGGAATCATAATAACAAGTCCTTCTAATTCCAGTTTTCGGATAGCCTCCCTGATTGGTGTCCTACTAACTCCAAGTCGGTTAGCAAGATGAATCTCCATAAGTCTCTCTCCCGGTTTTAGTTCCCCTGTTAAAATTCCCTGTCTCAGCGTTTTAAAAACTACATCCCGAAGAGGTAAATATTCATCCATATTTTCCTGTAACATATCTTTCATAGTTAGCCCTCGCTTACCTTCTATTCGTTACTGTTCACAAACTCTGCCGTAAATACATCTGCACAAAGCTTTGACTGCTCTAAAGCTTTTTTCGCTTTCTCTGCCTGTTCCTTGGAGGCAAATACTCCAAAAACAGTAGGACCACTTCCACTCATAAGTGCATTAATAGCTCCTTCACCTATCATAATCTGCTTAATCTGGCCTATTATCGGATATTTTAAAACGGTAACTGTTTCTAACACGTTTTCCATCCGGCTTGTAATCCCTTCTAAATCCTGCTCCTCAATAGCTTTTCTCATTCCATCAATATCCGGATGTTTTTCTAATGCATCTACATGCAGATTTTCATACACATATTTGGTAGATACACTAATGTCCGGTTTGCCAATAAGAAGTGCACATGCCGGCGGTGCCGGTAATGGTGTCAGCACTTCCCCTATTCCTTCTGACAAAGCAGTACCCTGTAAAATACAATAAGGTACATCGGCGCCAATTTTTACTCCCATGGAAAGAAGCTCATCTAAGGAAATATTTCCTTCTAATAATTCATTTAAACCAAGGAGTGTTGCGGCAGCATCAGTACTGCCTCCTGCCATGCCTGCGGCAATGGGGATATTCTTTTCTAATGTAATAATAAGTCCCTGATCGCTGTTTAACCTTTCTAAAATAAGCTTTGCAGCCTTATAAATCAGATTGTTTTCATCTAATGGAAGCTCAGATTTGTTTGTAACAATTTTAATCTCATTACCGGCAACCTTTTCAAAAATCAGTTCATCATATACAGAAACCATCTGCATAATCATTTTTACATCATGATAACCATCCGGTCTTCTTCTAAGTACATCCAGTCCTAAATTAATTTTCCCATATGCTTTTCTCTTAATTTGATCCATAAGCTCTTCCTCTTTTTACATATTATTTCTTTTCAATGATAATTGAAGCTAATACTACCTCACAGTTTTTATAAGAAATTGTACATAACTTGTACTTTGTATACATTATAATAATTATAATAAATAGAAAAAAAAAATGCAACACGGGTAAATGTTTTTCCGGTTTGATCCGATATAATAAATGAATCTATAGTTTTGTTTTTAATACTGACCAAGGAGGGTATACACATGAATGTAAACGGAGTTACAAGTACAACAAATGCTTATACAGATTATAATAACACCCAGCCGGCAAAAGCTTCTGAAAAAACCACTGAAGCTGCTACCACTCAGAATACAAATGGTGTTATTTATGAATCGGGTAACGGCACAACCAAAGCTACAACTAGCGCAAAGAAAACTTATACACCAAACACAGAATTAATCGCAAAATTAAAGGCCGATGCAGAGGCTAGAACATCCCAGTTAAAAAGCATTGTAGAACAGCTTATTTGTAAACAGGGAAATGCCATTGGACAGGCTGATGATATGTGGAAGTTTTTAGCAAGTGGTAACTTCACTGTAGATGCTGCTACAAAAGCTCAGGCTCAGGCCGATATTGCTGAAGATGGTTACTGGGGTGTTGAACAGACTTCAGACCGTATTTTAGATTTTGCAAAAGCATTATCCGGCGGCGACCCTGAAAAAGCAGATGAAATGTTAGCTGCTTTCAAAAAAGGCTTTGAACAGGCTACTGAAACATGGGGTGGCAAGCTTCCTGATATTTCACAGAGAACCTACGATGCTGTTATTTCCAAATTTGATGCATGGAAAGCAGAATCTGCACAAGCTGAAACCACAACCGTGAATTAATTTTCAGAATCATATCCATATGGGAATTTTTTTATAAAGTTTTCCAAACCAAAACAGCCCGGTTAGCACATGCTAATCGGGCTATTATAATATATGGCATTATTTTTGAACACCTTTGACAATTAAAATTTTATCTCCTTCTCTTAGCTCATCCTGGGATAATCCATTTAACTCCTTGATTCTTTTTACCGATACAAAATATTTTTTTCCAATTTGCCAGAGGCTGTCACCTTTTTTTGCCACATAGATTGCCATACTTGGCAAACTTTTAATCTTATTCATATCCAGTTGTTGCACCTGAATATCTTTAATCATTTCTTCCGTATGCTCACAAAATACCGCCCCTTGTACCCGGACTATTGCCTTTACATCCAGTTCCTCACTGTCAAGCATGGTAATGTTTAGCTGCTCCACAGCCACAGAAACGTTACTTGTACAATTAGGTGTAATTCCATTAACATCCATTACATAAGAAAAGGGCAGCATACCTTCCAATGCATAATATGGCATTTCATCATTTCCTGTAATGTATAAGCATTTTACCAAAAGTGTGCCATTCATCTCCAGACCATCTTCTACCACTTTTGTTTCATCTAATACCGCCTCTGCTTCACTGTGCATTAGTTGTAAAATTTTCCCGGCTCCTGACTGAATTTTTAATTTACCAGCCACCCGGCATTTTCCTTCATTTTTTACAAGGAGACTTTTGAAAGTTCCAGGGGATGTTACAGCCGTAATTTCTTTTGTTACACCATATACATCAGATAAAATTTCTACCTGTTCTTCTTGGTACATTTTAATGTTTAAATCAAGTACAAACTCTAAGGCAACAACTCTTTCTTCTCCATCAAAATCCGGTTTTACTTCGTATTCTTTCTGGGATACCTGCCATGTAATATCCGGTATCATCGTTTCCTTACAGTCACTACATTCAATTACTCCGTTAAAAGGTACGGTTGTTTCATAAAAACGGATAGGACGTTCTTCACCTTCCCCTTCAAACAGAAAAAACACAAGCAACTCTCCCTGTACGGAAATTTTTCCTTCCAGAGCTTTAAATTCCAGATTTCCGATGCGTATAGAACTCCATATAATTCGGGCGATATTAGGCATTCCTGCCGGAAATTCTATTTCATCACGAATTCGATAAATATCTTTTTTGCATATGGCGATTTCAGCAATGTCCAAATATTTTTTCCGATATTCGGCTTCCTCGTCTCCATAAAGTTCTGTGGCCGCTTCTTCATCATAAAGCTCCCTGACACTTAGTTTCAGCCCGATAATAGAACGAACACTGGCTTTTCTGGAGTTTATCATGGAAACGGAAAAATCTTCTATATCATAATAGTAGTCTACATTGTCTCCGCTCTCCACACCTTCTAAAAAAACAGTCTCCTCAAATGGTATTTCCTTTTCTACCTTTGCTAACTGTTCTCCCGGGTCCGTAGAAGCATAGAGTACTGAGGCAAGCAATTTTCCTTTTACATTTACATGGTCCCCGCTTGTTTTTACATCCTCAATTTTCACATCACCATGTTTAAAAATAATTTTATCCATATCCGGTTTTACATCTGGCAGATTAAAATCCTCCTCCAATGTAATCTGATTGGATGCTCTACTCTTTAGACAATCCATATGTATATTCTTTTTAATTAAGTTCATAAAAAAACCTCCTTCTTTCCTGCCTATACATTTCTATAATGTATGACATAAAGAAGGAGGTTATGAATGTTTTCTTTCTAATCTGCTATGTATTAGATTCCAAAGCTTCCTGTTACTTCTTCGTTGATTACGTAGTATACCTGGCTTTCTTCAGGTTTTACATAAAGTTCAACTGTTTTGAAATCAGATACTTTTTTCTTTAAGTCGTATTTCCAAACATCCTTTGCAATTTTCACTAAATCTTCTGTTGTATAAGATTTTCCTGAAAACTGTAAATTAACAACTGCTTTTGCTTCAGCCTTAGCTGCTGTTGTTGTAGCTTTCTTAGCTGGTGCTTTCTTTTCAGCTGTTTCTTTTTTAGCCGCTGTTTCTTTTTTAGCAGTTTCTTTTTTAGCAGGTGCTTTCTTAGCTGTCGCTGCTTTTGTTTCAGTTGCTTTTGTTTCAGCTTTTGCTGCCTCAACCGGCTTTGCTGCTGCTACAGCCTTAGCTACTGGTTTTGCTGCTGCTGTTACTTTTACGTCTGCCATTTCAATTTCTCCCTTCACACGCTCTAATCGTGACCAAGTTTTTTTGCTTCATTTTTTCATAAGACATACTGTATTTTCCATGCCCTTATGTGCAATAGTAACTCATTTTCTTTGGTATGTCAAATATTTTGTCATAATTTCATAGAAAAAATTTTTTTCTATATTTTTTTAAGTTATCTTTCTCTAACTTTTTTGGGTTAGCATATGCTAACTTATCCTGCCACAGCAAAGTAAATAAGCACTATAATTCCAAGTACAATTCGATAATATCCAAACACTTTAAAGTCATGCTTTTTAATAAAATCCATCAGGAAACGGATAACAATAACGGACACTACAAATGCAACAATCATACCTACAGCTAACAGCATAATTTCATTCCCTGAAAATGCCAGACCATACTTTACAATCTTTAAAAGGCTTGCACCAAACATAACCGGAATGGCTAAGAAGAAAGTAAACTCTGCTGCTACAGTTCTGGATACACCGATCAGCAAGGCTCCTACAATTGTGGCACCGGAACGGGATGTTCCAGGAAAAATAGCTGCAATTAACTGAAACACACCAATCAGCGTAGCAGTTGTGTAAGTAATCTCTGCCAGGGAATTTATTTTTGCCTGTTTATTTTTATTTACCGTTTCTATAATTAAAAACAGAATACCGAATACAATCAACGCTACGGAAACTACTACATAATTATAAAACAGCTCATTTAAAATATCGTCAAATAAAATTCCTATTACAGCAGCCGGCACAGTGGCTACAATAATTTTAAACCACATAACCCATGTTTCTTTAATAAGTAATGGACCTTTTGATTTGTCAAAATTAAAAGGAAATATTTTTTTCCAGAATAAAAGTACAACTGCCATTATGGCACCTAACTGAATAACCACTAAAAACATTTCTAAAAATTCCGGTGAAACATTCAGTGCCACAAACTCATCTAATAAAATCATGTGTCCTGTACTACTGATTGGAAGCCATTCAGTAATACCTTCCACTATACCAAATAAAATTGCTTTTAAAATTTCTAACATTCTTTTTCTCCTAATTCGTCTTTAATCCTATGGTTTGCTTAAATTACTATTCACACAACAGCCAGACACTTGCTGTCAAATTGCGTAATCCTATGATTGAACAATCACTTATTTAAATAATCTTTCATTGCTTCATAAGATTTTTCTGCATCCTGATACCCCTGTTTATAAAGGGCTCTTAATTTTTTCTTATCCTTTTCCAATCTTCCAACATTAGAATCGTACTGAGGACGAAGCACAAATATATTGCCCTTTCTTTCTTCCTCCTCTAAAAATTCCATTGTTTCATTATATGTTTCATGACGTTTTTTCATGATTTCTGCTACCATAGGATATTTTCTATAACGGGCTTTTAAAAGACCCAAATGTGATGTAGGCTTACGCACATATCCCACATGCTTTGTAAGCACCACAACATTTTTCTTATTTCCATCCTCTATGGATTTGCGAATTGGAATAGCATCGGAAATTCCCCCATCTAAATATAATGTGCCATCTATTTCCACATTTCTTGAAACTAAAGGAAGGGAACTGGATGCTCTTATCCATTGTATATCCTTATGCATGTCCACAAGCCTGTGATATTCCGTTTCTCCATTTTCGATATTGGTTACAACTGCATATGCCTTACCTTTATATTTTTCAAATTCCTCATAATCATAAATATCCAGCTCATTTGGTATTCTGTTGTAACAAAAATCAGCTCCCATAATATCTCCTGTTTTTAACAGACTATAAATGCTACAGTAATTTTTGTTTTTTAAATATTTTACGGATACACGGTAAGCTCTTTTTTTCTGTTTTGACAAGTAACTGCACAAATGGCAGGAACCGGCTGATACACCGTAGCAGTTTGAAAATTCAATTCCTTTATCCAAAAAGAAATCCAACACTCCTGCTGTATACATTCCTCTCATGCCTCCGCCTTCTAATACAAGGCCAGCCTGATACATCATACTATCACTCTCCTAGTTATTATACTCTTTCGCCAGTTTACGGAATGCTTCTAAAGAACGTTCCACTTTTTCTGTTGGAACGCAGTAAGCGATTCTGAAAAATCCCGGACATCCAAAACTGTCCCCCGGCACTAATGCCAGATCATACTTTAATGCTTTTTTGCAAAATTCTTTAGCATCTTCTTCTAATGCTTTTGGGAACATATAAAAAGTTCCTCCCGGCTTTACACAGATAAATCCAAGTTCCGTTAATTCTTTATACAAAATATTCATATTTGCTTCATATACAGACAAATCTGCTGTCTCCTCCAATAAGTTAGCAACCACTAACTGAATCAGAGATGCGGGGCAGTTATGACCTGTTCCTCTGGAAATCTGAGTGCACATATGAACAATTAATTCTGCATCCTTACAGTTTGGATTCACTGCAACATAGCCAAGTCTTTCTCCCGGAAGGGAAATGGATTTGCTAAATGAATAGCACATAATCGTATTGTCATAATACTTGGAAACAACCGGTGCATCTACACCTTCAAATACAATCTCTCTATATGGTTCATCGGAAATAATATAAATATCATGTCCGTATTCTTTTTCTTTTTTCCTTAAAATATCCGTAAGCTTTTCAATAGTATCCTTAGAATATACAATGCCTGTTGGATTATTTGGAGTATTAATTAAAATGGCTGCTGTTTTTTCACAAAGAAGCTCTTCAAATTTTTCAAAATTAATCTGGAAATTTTCTGTATCTGCTTCTACTATTTTTAAGTTTGCTCCACAGCCATCTACATAAGGCTTATATTCCGGAAAAAATGGCGCAAAGGTAATAATATCTTCTCCCGGTACGCTGACTGCACGAAAAGCATGAGCTAAGGCTCCTGCTGCCCCGGATGCCATAAATATGTGATCGCCTGTATAAGGGATTCCAAACCGTTTTTTTAATGAATCTGCCACTGCCTGTCTTACTTCCCAGATACCATGACCTTCACTGTAACCGTGAAGTGTTAAAGGGTCTTTTTCTTCTAACAGCCTCATGGCAACTTCCTTAAACTTTTCAGGTGTAGGTACGGAAGGATTTCCAAGGCTGTAATCAAATACATTATCATAGCCTATTTCCTGTCCCCGTTTGTTGGCATAAGCAGATATTTCCCTAATTACGGACTTTTGATTTAACATTTCTTTGTACTTTGGTGAGATCATATTTTATTCCTTCTTTTCTATATAATTTTTCAAATCCTGAATTAATAACTGTGTTCGTATTTTGGCCCCATCGTTTGTTAAATGCAAATAAGTATTGTAAAACAGCTCCGGCTTCAAACAATAATCAGTATAATCAGAAATAACCGGACAGTTCATTTTATCCTCTAATTCTTTCTGGAAATCAACATATTTTTCCTTGGCAGGGGCACCTTCATAATAGGCAATGGGATAGGCTGCAATCACCAGTGTTGCGCCCCTTTCTTGCAGATATTCATTCAATTCATTAATTCTTTTAACGTAAGTATCTCCAATGGCGGGCACCTGTACCTGACTAAATTCCAGCTCCGGAAGACTTTCAGGTCTATCGCTGATGTTGTCCCCGTATTCATTGTACATATGTCTTGCGTAAATGCCTTCTTCTGTAAAGTTACCGACACCGTTTGTCCAAAGGTTAATACATTTTTTCAAATAAGAAGGATAGGCCTTTACCATGTCAGGAATGTCCTTCATTCTTATAAACCCATAAAGTTCAATATGATTTTCAATGGTAATCCAGGCTAACTCCGGATTTTTTATTTTGTCATCATCATCAAAATTAGAAGGACATAACACTACAATATCCCCTTCATGAACATTAATTTTTGCTGCCTGTTCATTAAACACGTTGCCTACCCCGCCGTGAAGTCCCATGTTTACTACAGGCATACCAAGTGCCTCTTCTATGTCCTGTGACACAATTCCAAAAGGAAGATTGGAATTGCCTACCAGCACAATTTTAGAACCTTCTATGGACTGAAGCCTCTCTACTTTATCAATTAAGGATGCCTGATTATTTTGCAAATATTGTGGCATAATTTCCACAAAACATAACAAAAACAGCAAGACCAGAAGCACTATGCACTTTATAAAAAATATAAGAATTTTCTTATTTTTCATCTATAACCCCTTTTTGTTAAAATTGGAAGTAAATAAACTGGGTCTGCTCATACAGATTGCCATATACACCAAAAAGTAAGATTCCAAGCAAAAGACCTGCATAAATCACGTATCGAAACCATGCTCCCTGAGAAAATACAAAGGAAACCACATCAATGCCTTTATACTGCATAATATCCACAATAGCAAGTAAAATCATGGACAGGATAACCACAACCGTTACCTGAGTAGTCATACCCATACTTAAAAAAACAAGGCCGCCTAACCGCTCAGGTGCCGGAAAATAAATACATTTCATTATCATCCTAAAGGCATCCCCTATGCTGTTTGCCCGAAAAAACAGCCATGTAAAATCCACTAACACAAAGGTAGTAAGTCTGGTTGCAAACTTATAGCTAAACCGGTTTGTGTCAACTAAAAATCTATCCCGGACTTTTTTTCTAAAGTTAGCAGTTAGTTGCTCTATAATCATAAAAATTCCATTGAGGGCACCCCATGCAATATAATTCCATGCTGCTCCATGCCATAGTCCACTAACAAAGAAAATAATAAATGTATTTATATGCTTTCTGATAATTCCTTTTCTATTACCACCTAAAGGAATATACAAATAATCCCGAAACCAGCTTGTAAGAGAAATATGCCATCTTTTCCAAAATTCCGAAACACTTGCAGCACAATAAGGGCTTTTAAAGTTATCCATTAACTGAAAATCTAAAATCTTTGCACTGCCAATGGCAATCAGGGAATATCCTGCAAAGTCTCCATAAATCTGCACTGCAAAAAGCATCACAGCCAATATAATCTCAATTCCGGAAAAACCATCGTAATTGCCAAATACCTGATCCACTGTAGGGGCAATATTATCCGCAATTACCATTTTAACAAAAAGTCCCCAAGCCATCATAAGAAGGCCTCTTCTGACATTTTCCACACTAAATTTATGTTCTTTATCAAATTGTCCCAACAGATTTTTAGACCGTTCAATAGGCCCTGCTACAAGCTGTGGAAAGAAAGAAACAAACAACGCATATTTTAATAGGTTTCTGGTTGCTTTAACTTCTCCCCTGTATACATCCATGCTATAACTTAAAGCCTGAAAAATATAAAAAGAAATACCTACCGGCAAAAGAATGTCAAAATGTTCAAATTCCGTCTCCACATGGATAGCCGCTGCTAACCGGTTTACATTATCAATGGCAAAGTTTATGTACTTAAAAAAGAACAGAATAAACAGATTTAAACCAAAGGTAATGCCTAAACAAGCCTTAGCAGGCACTTCCTTTCCCTTGGTGCGAAGACTTTCAATAAATAGTCCTCCCACATAGGTAATCAAGGTAGAGCCTGCTAACAATAGGGCATACTTCATATTCCATTGCATGTAAAAATAATAACTGACTATTAACAGCCATAAATTTTTCAGCCGTTTTGGTATAATAAAATACAAACATACCACAACCGGAAAAAACAGCAGATAGTCTATTGAATTAAAGATCATATATTATCCCTCGACTAATTTTTTTAATTCCTCTTTTGTGGAAAATCCTACTTTGGAAGCAACCTTTTCCCCATTTTTAATAACGATAAGTGTTGGGATGCTCATAACCTTATATTTCATGGCTAACTCCGGCTCTGTATCTACATTTACTTTTCCCACGAAAATATCAGGATTTTCCTTTGAAAACTCTTCAATAACCGGTGTTTGGGACTGACATGGACCACACCATGATGCCCAAAAGTCAAGCAAAACCGGTTTCTCACTTTTTATTACTAATTCTTCAAAATTATCTTTAGATACTACTTCTGCCATATTACCACTCCTTCTTATCAAATACAACCTGAATTGTTGTTCCTCTTCCTTTTTCACTTTCTAAAGTAATCTCTCCATTTAAGCTTGCTACAATATGCTTTACAATGGCAAGTCCCAGTCCTGTTCCACCGGTGGATTGGGATCTTCCTTTATCCACCCGATAGTAACGCTCAAAAATACGTTCCTGATGTTCCTTGGAAATACCAATACCTGTATCTGCTACCGTAAGTATTACCTTTTCTCCCTCCGGTTTTACAGTAACATTTACGATACCGCCCTTGTTATTGTATCGTATCCCATTATCGCAGAGATTGTAAATCAGCTCCTCAAGCATTCCCTTATCTGCCAAAATAAGACATGGGATTCCATCAAAAAATATGCTTACCTGATGCTTTTCTGCATTAACCTGAAGCATGTCCACACAGGTCTGGGAAAGCTTATAAATATTTACCGGCTCTAATGTAACATGATTTTCTGAGGAATCAAGTTCTGATAAATGTATAATATCATTTATCTGGTTCAATAGTCTAGTAGCATTCCGATGAATTTCTCCCGCAAACCGAACTGTATCTTCCGCAGTTGCCATTCCATTTTCAATTAACTCTGAGTAACCGGAAATGGATGTAAGGGGGGTCTTTAGTTCATGAGAAACGTTTGCCGTAAACTCCTGCCGCATTAGAGCATTTTTTAAAATATCCTGATGCTGACGTTGTATTGTATTTACAAAAGGAACCAACTCTTTATAAATAGGAATCTCATTTATATTATCCATGTTTGCTGCAATTTCTTCAATAGGTTTTACTAAACTTTTTGTTAAATAATGAGCTAAAACAACACAAACAAGCAGCAAAAGGACAATTAACCCAATAATATAAGGGATTGCATTGCCCAGCATGTAAAACACACTGCCTGCCTCTTTTCCTATTCGGATAATAATGCCGTCAGTAAGCTGTCTGGCATAATAAAAGTTTGTTCTATTCATAGTGCTGGAGCGCCGAATGCTTTCACCTTCCCCATAGATTTTTGCTCTGGCAATTTCCGGACGATCCCCATGGTTTTCTAAAGCCTGGCTATCATAATCACTATCATACTGTACACTACCATCCTGACTAATAATAGTAATACGCAAATGCTCCGAATTTAATTCATTTAACTGCTCAAAATTCTGTTTTATCGCTAGTTTTTCAATAATATAGGTATAGGACTTTAAATCGTCCATTAACTGATTGGTAAATAAGTTATAAAAAATCGCAACAGTTATGACCATTGTAGAGATAATGGCCAATGTTGCGATTTCCAGTAACTGCAGGTTGATTTTTTTCTTCATAGTTTACTCCATAATATAACCGACATTTCTCACAGTTTTAATGCGACTACCTTCTTCTTTTAACTTCCGGCGCACTGTTTTAATATGCATATCCAGTGTTCTGGACTCTCCTTCAAAATCGGTTCCCCATACCTTTTCCAAAATCTTTTCTCTTGAAGTTACTACACCTTCGTTTTGCATCAAAAGCTTTAACAGTTCATATTCCTTAAAAGTCAGCTCACAAGGAACATCCTCCACATAAACTGCATGTTTTTCATCATCCAGAAAAATATTCCCAATAGATAAAATCTTGTCTTCTTTTTTATCCGCAGTTCTTCTAAGAACTGCCTTAACTCTTGAAATAAGCTCCATAACACCGAAAGGCTTGGATATATAATCATCCGCTCCCATATCCAGACCTTTTACTTTATCAAGCTCTGTTGTTTTAGCAGTAACTAAAATAATGGGAATCGATTTTAAATTAGCCCTGGCTTTTAGCTTTTCAACCATGGATAATCCATCATCATCAGGAAGCATAATGTCTAACAATATTAAATCAGGAATTTTCTTATCCAATGCTTCATAAAAAGTAGCTGCACATTCAAAATCCTCTACGGAATAACCGCTGTTTTTTAAAGCGTAGGTCTCAATTTCACGAATATTTTTATCATCTTCTACTACATAAATACAGAACATTCAAATTTCTTCCTTTTCTGGCATTATAACGTTACTGTTCAGGCCCTGAACGGTAATCATTATAACACATCTTTAAAATATACGAAACTCTTTCATAGTCCCGTTTTCTCTAAATACTTCCCATTCTGCTATAATAACTGCATGATCTCCCATTTTCTCTAAATATTTTGCAATCATTAAAATATCAATACAGTTATCTACATTCTGGTCTTCTTTTTTTAAACAATTAACAAGGTCTTCTTTTACCAGGTTAAATAAATCATCAATGACATCATCTCGTTTGTAAAATTCTTTTGCTGTTTCCACATCTCTGTTTATAAATGCACCTACACCATCATGTATAATCTTCTTTGTTTCCTCTATCATAGTCTCTAAATGTGTAGAATACAACTTAAAATCTGCAAAGTCCAGACGTAAAATCAAATCTGCAATATCTGCCACATTGTCGCCGACACGCTCTAAATCTGTGACTACCTTTAGTGCAGCGGAAATCATTCGTAAATCCTTTGCTACAGGCTGTTGCTTCGTAATAAGTGCCAAACACCTGGATTCAATTTTTCTTTCCATGTCGTTTACACGTCTGTCATTTTGCTTTAGCGCTTCTATGGTTTCTCTGTCTTTTTCTTTGATGGCATCAAAAAGGCTGTCATAAGCTTTTTCTACTTCCTGGCCCATTTCCTGTATATTATTTTTAAGAGCGCTAAGCTCTTCTTCAAAAACTGTTCTTGGTGACATAGCAATTTCCTTTCCCTTTTCTAATTAAAAACTTAACCAAATCTACCTGTAATATAATCTTCTGTGCGTTTATCCTTTGGTCTTGCAAAAATATTATCTGTACTATCAAATTCCACCACTTCTCCTACAAGGAAAAATGCAGTATCATCTGACACTCTGGCTGCCTGTTGCATATTGTGTGTAACTACGATAACCGTATACTTTTTCTTAAGCTCTACCATAAGTTCTTCTATTTTCAAAGTGGAAATCGGGTCCAATGCAGAAGTTGGCTCATCCATTAAAAGCACTTTCGGTTCCACTGCCAATGCTCTTGCAATACAAAGTCTCTGCTGCTGTCCACCGGAAAGCCCTAGAGCAGAGCTTTTTAACCGATCTTTAACTTCATCAAAAATTGCTGCTCCTCTTAAGCTTTCTTCCACAATTTCATCTAATTTTGCTTTATTTTTTATTCCATGAATTCTTGGTCCGTAGGCAATATTATCATAAATACTCATGGGAAATGGGTTAGGCTGTTGAAATACCATACCTACTTTTTTTCGAAGTAAAGTAGTGTCTACTTTTGGATCATAAATATCTTCCCCGTCCAAAAACACATTTCCCGAAATTTTCACACCATCTACCAAATCATTCATTCTGTTTAAGCATTTTAAAAATGTAGATTTACCACATCCACTTGGTCCAATAAATGCTGTAATGGCACCCTCTTTAATTTCCATATCCACATCTTTTAACGCATGATTATCTCCATAATACAAATTCAGCCTACTAATACTGAGTTTACTTTTTTCCATTTTCGTTTCCTACTTTCTTCTGTTTACATCAAACTTTTTTGTTATGAATTTAGTCAACATGTTAATTAAGAATACAATCACCAATAATACAAGTGCGATACCAAATGCTGTGTCATACTGTGCTTTTGAAGCACTTAAATAAAGCTGAATAGTTAATGTACCTCCGGATTCCAAAATCTTATTTAATAATCCTATTCCTGCCTTTGGAAGGAGATAACCGCTTCCTGCTGTAAATAAAAGTGCTGCTGACTCTCCAACAATTCTACCAATTGCCAGAATAATACCGGTAATTATACCGGGCATTGCACTAGGAAGTAAAATTGTACGAATCATGTACCATTTTTCGGCACCCATTCCAAGCGCTCCATTACGGTAGGAATCCGGAACTGTCTTTAAGGCTTCCTGTGTATTTCTTGTAATTAATGGAAGTACCATTAAGGTTAATGTAAGGGAACCGGTTAGCAATGAGTAACCAAGGTTCAGTTTGATTCCAAAAAAGACCATACCGAAAAGTCCAAATATAATAGATGGAATACCGGATAAGGTTTCTGTTGTAAATTCAATGAGCTTTACAAACTTTCCGGGTTTTGCATATTCATTTAAATAAATTGCAGTACCTACACCAATGGGTGTGGATATAAGCAGGGTAATTACAATAATATAAGCTGTGTTTACTATATTCCCTGCAATACCTACTGTATTTTTCCTGACACTTGTTACAGTTGTAAGAAAGTTAAAGCTTATTTCTTTTGCTCCTTTTACAAATACGTATCCGATAATCAGAAGCAAAAGCGCAACCGCTAAAATTGCAGATAAATAAATAAGAACATATAAAATAATATCCGCTACTCTTGTCTTTTTGCCTCTAATGGATTGTTCTTTATTCATTTTCGCTTCCTCCATTTTTCAATATTTTGCTTAATAATAAATTGATAACCATAATGAAAGCAAAAAGTACAAGACCAATTGTAAATAATACTTCTCTATGTAAATCAGATGCATATGCCATTTCGCTTACAATAGCTGTAGTTAAGAACCGGACTGAATTAAATGGAAGAGGAATATTTACGGAGCTTCCTGCTACCAAAGTAATGGCCATTGCTTCACCGATGGCCCTTCCCACGCCCAAAACCACGGCTGTTATAATTCCCGATTTTGCAGCCGGAAGAATCACCTGAAATATTGTCTGTATTTTAGATGCCCCAAGGGCAAGGGAGGCTGATTTCAATTGTACCGGTACGGCTCTTAAAGCCGATTCACTAATGTTGATTACAGTTGGTAAAATCATAACTGCCAATACAATGATTGCCGAAAGCAGATTTGATCCACCGGTAAACTGGTGTGTTTTAGAGTCCTTGAAAATTATAAGCTCCAATTTATACATAAGTGGATTTAATAGCAAAAGTCCTAAAAGACCATAAATTACGGAAGGTACACCTGCCAGTAGTTCTACTGCCGGCTTTACCAGATTAGCCAGCTTTTTTGGAGCAACCTCTGCCAAAAAAACGGCTGTTAAAATTCCCATAGGCACACCAATTAAAATTGCAAATGTGGTACCTACAATAGATGTTAAAATAACGTATAAAATACCGTATGTTGGTTCTTGCGCTGTTGGAGCCCACACAGTTCCAAATAAAACATCCAAAAGACCTACTTTAAATAAAGCAGGAGTTCCACTGTATAGCATATAAAATGTAATAGAAAATACTGCTAAAATAGCAAAGAAGGAGCAAATGGTAAAAACTACCTTTGCTACCTCTTCAACTTTTTTCTTTAATGCTTTCCCACTCATTATTGAAAATGATTTCTTCTCTTTCATAACCTGTCCTTAATCTACTGTAATAAGTCCTACAGACTCAATAAGTTCTTTTCCTTCGTCACTTGCAAGGTATTCAAATAATCCCTGTACTGCCTGGCTCTGCTCTGAGATTTCACCAACCGTTGCCATTACGAATGGTCTGCTTAAGAAGTATTCACCTGCTTTAATTGTTTCAGCCGTTGGTTCAACATTTTCTAAAGATAAAGCTTTTACTGTGTCATCAATTACGTCTAAGGATACATATCCGATTGCTCCCGGTGTAGATGCAACTTTTGCCACAACTGCTCCTGTGCTGTCTAATTCACTGGCGTATTTGCAAGCTTCTTCAATTTCAAGAATTTCTTCAAATGCACCTCTTGTACCTGAACCTGCTTCACGGCCTACTACTACGATTGGAGAAGCCCCACCACCAACTTCAGACCAGTCTGTGATTTCACCTGTGTAAATCTTTGTTAACTGTTCTTTTGTTAAGTTTGAAACTGTGTTTGCCGGGTCAACAACTACTGCGATACCGTCGATTGCAACGATGTTTTCTACAGCACCGGCTTCTTTTTCACTGTCTTTTAAGTTTCTGGATGAATTTCCAATATCAACACTGCCTGCAAGTACAGATTCAACACCTGCTGAGGAACCTGTAAATTCTGCTGTTACTGTTACATTTGGATTCTTTTCCATGTAAGCTTCTGCTACTGCATTTGCTAACTTTTCCATGGAAGTACTTCCTGCCATTGTAACAGTCCCGCTAATATCACCTGTTGTCTCTTCTACCTGCTCTCCTGTTACTTCTCCCGTTGCTTCTTCTGTTGCTTCTTCAGCTACTTCCCCGGTTGTTTCTTCTACGGCCACTTGTTGGGTTGTTTCTGATGTTTCAACAACTGCCTCCCCAGTGCTCTTGCCGCATCCTGCAAGGCCTGCCATAGTAAGTACGCATACGCCCAAAATTGCTACCACTTTTTTTAAATTCTTTTTCATTTCTTTCTCCTCACTAAAAAGTCACCCGGATAGGACTATGACTCTCTCTTTCTACATTTAGTATCGTTCTGTTTTCTTTTTACACCTATCGTATTTTTATACTATCATGTAAAATTCACTTAAAATATCATAGGGCAGTAATTTTTATGTAAGATTTGTGTAAAAACACATCAAAAAAAGACTTCAACAACGTAAATTTCTTTAATTTACATTATTGAAGTCCTTTATTAGTATTTTTTATTTAATGGATTGTAAATTTAGCTATCTGTCCTAACAGTTCACCTACTACAGTATTTACACCGTCAGATGCTTCTTTAATTTCCGTCATACCTTCTGCTAATTCAGAAGTATTTCCTACCATGCTGGTAATACCTTGGGTACTTTGATGCACAGTTGTAGAAATTCCTTCATTGGCGTCTGTAACTTTTTTCATCATAGCGGAAAGCTTTTCTGTTGCTTCTGAGAATTGGTACATAAGCCCTCTGAAAGTTTCTGCATCTTCATAATACTGCTGGCCTGTTGCTTCAAGAGCATCATAATCTGCTAAAACCCTGCTGTTTACAAAATCTAACAAACGGCTGGCATTTTCTGAAAGCTCTTCTACACTGTGTACAACTTCTGTACTAATCTCCTGAATATTACTTGCTGTATTTTTAGAATTGTCTGCTAATTGCCTAATTTCATCTGCAACTACTGCAAATCCCCGGCCTGCTTCACCGGCTCTTGCTGCTTCAATAGAAGCATTTAATGCAAGTAAATTGGTCTTGTGGGCAATTCCCATGATTTCATTAGTAAGTCCTGTAATTTGTGAAACCTCTCTTCCTTTTTCCAGAGATACCGTAATAGAGTGATCAATATCACTTACAATATGGCGAACTTCGTTTTTACTATTTTTAGCCTGTTGATCCAGTGCCTGTGCTCTTTCCTTAATACGGTCAGCATAATTCACACCTTCCTCGGCCTGTTTTGTCATATCTCTTACAGAACTTTCTGCAGTAATGGTTTCTTCGTTTACTACAACTACACTGGATGCCACTTCCTGCATACCTGCAGCCAACTGCTCCAAAGTAGCAGATGTGTCGTCTGCACCCTTATTGGCTATATCTACGTTCTCAAGTACTTTCTTTTGTCTGTCAGACAACTGTTCACAGGAAACTGATATACTGGAAATAATCTGCTGTAGCATCTCTAAAAATGAGTTGACACCATCCGCCAAAAGTCCGATTTCATCCCTGTTCTTAATAGAAATACGGGCTGATAAATCTCCCTGCCCCTTTTCAATGGTACCCATAATTTTAGTAAGCTGCTTTGTCACCTTGCTAAGTGGTGCTAAAACTGTGCTACTTACAATAATGAAAATAATTACAGAAGCTAATAATAATAAACTGACAGCAATAGCCTCTACAACCGGAATAGTAGCCTTGTATTCACTACACTTCTGTCTTGCTGTTTCCATATTTTCATTACTGATATTAAGAATGTCATCTATGTACTCTTCCACATTTTCATCAAAAACTGCAAAGTTAGAAGTAGCTGTAACTGCAGCCTGGTTTTTATTTACACTACTAACTGTTAATAATTGTGCTACAGTTTCCTTGTACACAGTATAATCAGCAAGGAAATTCTGAAAAATAGGACTTCTAGGGTCATCCTCTGATAGTCTGGATTCAAATTTCTCAACCTTTGTATCCAGCTCAGCAAGTCTTTCATTTATTATTTCCTCATAATTTTTCATCTTATAATCAGCTGTAGCAACACAATGTGTCAGCACCTTACCATTAATGTAAGAAAAATCTCTGGAAATTTCAGAAATCAGCTCAATATCCACAACCTGATTATCTACGATTTCTTCATTAAGGGCACTCATCTTAGTAAGTGTTCCGGCCATATAGAAAAGGGCACAAAGGGCAACTACTACAAGGCCTGCAACCAATGAATAAATCTTCATTCCAATAATACCTCTTCTGGCCTTTTTAGGTTTTTTAGCCTTCTTTTCTTTTTTTACCCTTTCCTTTTTTACTCTTTCCTTTTTGGGCTTTTCAGGCTTTTCAGGCTTTTCAGCTTTTTTCACCTCATCAACCGGCGATGTTGTTTTTGTTTTATTCCACATCTTTTTCATATGAATTCTCCTACAATTAGCTTATTTTATTACATCTGTACCTTAAACTGTTTAATAGCATCCTGCAGTTTATTGGACACACTTAAAAGTTCATCTGCATAATGAGACAGATTTTCAAGCTCTTTCTTTTGTCCTTCTACACTTTCATCAATTATTTCGGTAACTTCTGTATTCTTTTCTGCTACTGCAGTAATACCGCGAACAGACTGTAGTGTGGCAATTTTAGCATCTTCAATGGAAGCTGTCTCTTTGTTAATAACTTCAATATCATGTGCCAGTTTCATCACATAATCATCAATGCTGTTAAAAGCCAAAACTGCATTTTGGAAATCCTGTTCCTGAAGCCTTAAGGTATCCTCAGCTTTCTTAGCATATCCCGCTGTAACATCACTTTGCTTTTGTACATCCTCAATAATCTTTTGAATCTCTTCTGCCGCCTTAATAGACTGATCTGCAAGATTCTTAACTTCTGTTGCTACTACAGAGAAGCCTCTTCCTGCTTCACCGGCTCTGGCCGCTTCAATAGAAGCATTTAAGGAAAGTAAATTGGTCTGTTCTGCAATATTGGTAATAACTTCTATGATAGTATCAATATTTTTTACTTTATTGGCGAGAGTACCAATTTCTTCCATAATTGTGTGAAGGTTTTCACTTGTTTTTTCAGTAGAGGCACTTAATACATTCATAGCATTAATACCACTATCAATGTGACTCTTTGTACCACTGGACATATGATTAATTTCTTCTGTATTTTCAGCAACCTTTTCAATTTTAACAGATAAATCATCCATGCTGGTCATGCAGTTTTCAGAATTCTCAGCCTGTAAAATAACACCGTCCTTAATCTGGACAATTGCATTATTAATTCCTTCTGCCGCTTCATTTACTGTGCTATTAGCTTCTGTTACTTTAGAAGCAGATAATTCTACCTCTTTAGAAGCATCCTGTACACTAATAATCAAGGCACGCATGGAAGTAAGCATTTCGTTAATACGCTCACTTAAAATACCAAATTCGTCTCTTCTCTTATTCTGAATGGATACGGTCAAATCACCTTTGGCAGCTTTATCTACACTGGCCATAATCTTCTTCATAGCCTTTGTCATACCAAATGCCATAATACTTCCAATAAGAATAACAATAATAGTAACCACAACTACTACAGCAATAGTAATATTTTTAATTTGGCTTGCTTCTTCTAACATAGTCGTTATCGGTATGAGAGACATCATGGTATTACCAATACTTCCAATATGATAATAACACATCCAGTATGTTCTTCCATTGTAGACAACATCAGCCTGACCACTTTCCTCTACTGTCTGTAACATTTGAAGATAAAAATCTGTTTCTGTTACCTTTTGTGCACCTTCCGGTAAAGGATCTTTTTCGATTTCATTTAAGTCCTGTGCTATAAGTGCTATAATACTGTCTTTACCTAAATCCAGTTCTCCTAATAATCCCGATATAACTTCCGGACGCATTTCTAAAATTAAAAAACCTACATCTTTACCTGTAAGTATATTATCTACACGACGAATTAAGTACAAGGTATCTAATACTTCTACACCTTCTTTTCTATACATAGTTAAGAATTCACTATCTACAAGCCAAGCTTTTCTGTTTCTTGACATAACCTGAACATAATCCTCTGTTTCCATAAGCTTCTCATAAGCAGAACTGTCAAAAACAACATCAGGATTTGTACTAATATGTTCATTTCCATTAATAGGTATAAAATAACCATTTTGTATGTACTCATCTAATCCAAGTCTGGTAGAAATCTTATGTTCTACATAAGCGTAGTCTATACCTTCACCAGGTGTTCCATCATAATAATTTACAATTTCCAAATCATTGGCAAGCTCATAGGATGTGGTTTCAACGTCTAACAAAACTACTTCCATATAGTCTGCAGATTTGCTTACAATCTGCATGGTTGAGGTCTCATACAATTTCATTAAGGCATCCGCTGTCTGATTGTAGGAAAATATACCAATACCAATTAGAAATACAACCGGAACAAAAAAGGCTCCTATAATTTTGGCACTAATTCCAATATAAAATTTCCGTTTCGGTTTCTGCCCCTGCTTTTTAACCTTTGGAGTTTTTGCAGCTTTCGGAGCCTTTTCTTTTTTTATTCTTACTTTCTTTACTTTTTCCTTCTTAGGTTTTTCTTTTTGTACTTTTTCTTTTCTTTCAAGTTTCATACTCATCACACCGTCCCCCAGTTGTATTATGTGTCTAAAGTACCTATTTTTTCTATTATACCAATTAAAACAAAATTGCACAACATTTTGTTAAATTTTTTCAATTTTTTATTATATATTACAAAAAGGAGAACGAATTTATGCGTCCTCCTTCTTGTAATTATTGTGCAATATGAATTAAACACTATTTTGCTTTCGCACGACTTCTTACGTCAAATGCTACAGCAATAATAAAGATAATACCTTTTACCATGTACTGCATGGAAATATCCACACCCATAAGGTTCATTCCATTTGTAAGAGACATAATAACAAGTACACCAATCAGAGTATTTGTTACTTTACCAACACCACCGCTTACTGCAGTACCACCAATGTAAGAAGATGCAATGGCATCCATTTCAAATGCAGTACCTGCTGTTGGTGTTGCAGATTGAAGTCTGGAGGTATACAAGATACCTGCAATTGCTGCCATAACAGACATAGAGCAGAATGCAAATAATGTAACATTCTTAACATTAACACCTGATAATTCAGCAGCCTGGTCATTACCACCAATACCATAAATATATCTTCCTAATTTGGTCTTATTTAACATGAAGTTGTAGCCAAATAGCAATACACCTACAATAACTGCTGTCCATGGAACACCCTGATAGCTTGCAAGTACCCAACAAATCACAATAATAATAGCTGAAATAAATACCATCTGTGCCACGAATACCGGTGTTGAACTTACTTTGAAATTATATTTAATTTTATTTCTTCTGGCTTTTACCTGCGAGAACACTACCATGATAATACCAACTGCACCAATCAGTAATGTTAATAAATGGAATCCTAAATCCACTCCGGGAATATCCGGAATAAATCCATTGGATAAAGCATTAAAGCCTTTATTTGGAACAATAATAGTACCTGTATCCTGCAAAACAAGGTTTAAGGCTCCTCTAAAAATAAACATACCTGCTAGAGTTGTTACGAATGCCGGTACTCCAAGTCTTGTTACTAAAAGACCCTGATACAAGCCAATTACCAAACCAATTAATAATACAATAGCAATTGCAAGCCACTCATTTATTCCTGCTTTTGTCATTAAAATCGCAGCAATAGCTCCACAAAAACCAGCTACAAATCCTACTGATAAATCAATGTGTTTCAAAATCAGAATCAATGTCATACCGATTGCTAAAACTGCCACATATCCCGCCTGATTAATCAGGTTTGATATATTTCTGGCGGTTAAGAAACCACCGTTTGTTTTCCATGTAAAGAAAATCATAATTACCACTAATGCAATATACATCATGTAGTCTTTCATGTTTTTCTTAAGTAAGCTTCCCAGTTCACCCAGTCCGCCTGATTTGTTTTCATTTTTTTCCATGATGCGCACCTCCTATGATTTAATAGCCATTGCCATAACTGTTTGTTCATCAGCCTCGTCGGAACTAAGCTCACCTGTAATAGTTCCCTCACTCATAACATAAAGTCTGTCAGACATTCCAAGCACCTCTGGCAACTCTGAGGAAATCATAATAATACTCATTCCCTGTTCTACCAACTTATTCATAAGTGAGTAAATCTCGTACTTAGCTCCTACGTCAATACCTCTTGTAGGCTCATCCAGTATCAGTACCTGTGGCTCTACAAAAAGCCATTTTGCCAGCTGTACCTTCTGTTGATTTCCACCACTAAGATTTCCTACCTTCTGTTCAATAGATGGCGCTTTGATATTAATAGACTTTTTATAGCCGTTAGCTACATTAATTTCTTCATTTTCATCAATAGCTAAGCCCTTTACCAGCTTTTTCAAATTGGCAATTGTGGTATTATAGCGAATATCCTGAATTAAAACAAGTCCATTACCCTTCCTATCCTCAGTTACATACGCCACACCTGCATTAATTGCCTCTCTTGGACTTTTAAAGCGTTGACTCTTGCCGTTTACAAGCACCTCTCCCTTTTTAATCCGATAGCCTGTTGGATTACCAAAAATACTCATGGCAAGTTCCGTTCTTCCGGCACCCATCAAACCTTGCAGACCTACGATCTCACCTTTTCTTACATTAATGGAAACATTATGTAAAATCTCTCTGCCACTCTTTGGATCATCTACAGTCCAATTCTTTATTTCCAAACATACATCTCCGATTTTCTTCTTTTCTCTCTTTGGATATATGTTGTCGATTTCCCTTCCAACCATATCTTTGATGATTTCTGCTTCTGTAATTCCGTGGTTTTCTTTGGAACCAATGGTCTGACCATCTCTTAATACTGTAATGGTATCTGCGATAGCTGTAACCTCGCGAAGCTTATGAGAAATCATAATACAGGTAACACCCTGGGATTTTAGTTCCTTCATGAGCTCTAGCAGATTCTGGCTGTCATCTTCATTTAATGCAGCCGTTGGTTCATCAAAAATAAGTAACTTTACATTTTTACTAAGTGCTTTTGCAATTTCTACAAGCTGCTGATTACCTACACCTAAAGATTTAACCTTCGTAGAAGGATCTACATGTAGTCGTACTTTTTCAAGCACTTCCTTTGCTTTTACGATTGTCTGATTCCAATCAATTACTTTTCCGGACATAATTTCATGTCCAAAAAAGATATTTTCATAAATACTTAATTCTGGCACAAGTGCCAATTCCTGATAAATGATAGCAATTCCTTTATCTTCACTGTCTGCTATTCCTCTAAACTGCTGCACCTCACCGTTATAGACAATATCACCTGTGTATGTACCATATTTATAAACACCGGATAATACCTTCATCAAAGTTGACTTTCCCGCACCGTTTTCTCCAACGAGACAATGAATTTCTCCACGTTTTACTTTGAAATTAACATTATTTAAGGCCTTTACACCGGGAAATTCTTTTGTGATATTTCTCATTTCAAGTATATAATCACTCATTTTCTGGCCTCCTTTTGATTTAAAAATCAGCTTTACAAATACAGGTTTTGTAAAGCTGATTTTAAATGTTAGCTATTTTCCGCCTATGTTATTCTTTATTCTAATCCTGTGAATTCAGATGCATCATAGTATCCGGAATCGATTAATAAAGATTTAACTGTATCTTTTGTAACAACATCAACATTTGTCTGTTTTGAAGGAATATCAATATTTCCATTGTTGTATGTTGTATCTGTTTCAGGTGTTTCACCTGCTAAGATTTTCTGAGCCATTGTAACTGTATCAGATGCTAAAGTATTTGTGTTTTTAAATACTGTCATGGACTGTTTTCCATCGATAATGTACTGAACAGAAGCAATTTCTGAATCCTGACCTGTAATTACATAGCTTGTTACATCTGTATCTGTAGAGAATACGTCTGCAATTGAACGAGCTGTACCATCGTTAGGAGCTAAGATAACAATATCACCTTTAGATTCAGCACCAACTGCTGTTAAGTGAGCTTCTGCTTTAGACTTAGCAACGTTGAAATCCCAGTCTGTTGTGATCTGTCCAATAATAGTAGCCATTTCATCACGTGTAAGTTCATTTTTATCCTGAACTGCAACTGCTTCTGAAGAGTTAGCAATTACGAATGTACCATCAGCAATCTTTGGCTGAAGTGTTTTCCAAGCGCCTTCGAAGAATAAGAATGCGTTGTTGTCTGTTGCTGCACCTGCATATAAGTAAAGAGGAATTCCTGTTCCTTCAGGTGCGTTATCGATTATGTACTGGCCCTGTGCCTGACCTACTGCAACACTATCAAATGTTACATAGTAATCAACTGCGTCTGTACCTGTGATTAATCTGTCGTAAGAAATAACTGTGATGCCTTCAGCTTTTGCAGCTTCTACAGATGCTGCTGCTGCGGATGCATCCTGTGCACAAATAATAAGTACTTCAATACCCTGTGAAATTAATGTTTCTACGTTTGTTTTCTCTGTTGCAGAAGAACCCTGGCTGAATAATACCTGGCTTGTAAATCCTGCATCACCTAATAATTTTTCAAACTGTGCCTGGTCCTGTAACCATCTTGGCTCATCTTTTGTAGGAAGTACGATACCTACCTGAACTCCGTCTCCTGAGCTTGCACTGTCGCCTGCAGCATCTGTATCTTCTGCTGCATCGCCTGTTGCTTCTGTTGTGTCTCCTGATGTTTCTTCTGTGCTTCCACCACCACAACCAACTAATGCTGTTGCCATCATGGAAACTGCTAATAATACGCTAAGTAATTTTTTCTTCATAAAAAAAATCCTCCCTTGCTTATGTTTTGTAATAGATATTTATTACATTGTTACTATACCACACCTTTATTAGTACTTGTTTGCTAATTTCTTCATATTTTTATCTATTTTTACTCAAAAAAAATGAAATACTAGCACTTTTTTGTTGCTTGTGCTAGTATTTCGTAAAAATGTCCTGTTGCCAATCAGGGGGTTTTCGTCTCCGGCATATTTAAATACACTTCATCTTTCGAGTGAAATCCACTTCCGATAATAACCTCGTCCATATTTTCCTTTGTAACAGCAATAGGGTCTAATACTACATAAGGAACCTGGTAAACTCCATCAAACACCCTTTCTGTTTTAGGAAGCTCCTTCCCTTGCGCCAGCATCACTGCATATTCTGCCGCTGTCTGCGCCAGCTTTTCTACCGGTTTATACACAGTCATAATCTGTGTGCCTTCCACAATTCTCTGGCATGCCTCTAAATCCGCATCCTGTCCTACTACCGGTATAATACCCGCAAGGCGCTGTTCCGAAAGAGCATGTATGGTAGCAGTAGCCAGGCTGTCATTTCCACACATGATACCATCTACCTCACCAACACGGTCTGAATGTTCATATATATAGGAAGAAGCATGTTCCGAATGCCATCCGTCCGCATACATTATCTCTTCAATTTTAATGTTCTTTTCCCTCATTACTTTCCGAAAACCTTTTTCCACCAAAGAAACATTATTGTCTGTAGTAGGTCCACACAGCATCCAGACCTTTTTTGCATTTGGATTTTCTTTATATATGGCTTCTGCCATAAGACTTCCTACTTTTTTATTATCAAAGGAAATATGAAGGTCAACACCTGCATTTTTAATCATTCTGTCATAAGAAATAATTTTAATTCCCTGGGCCTGGGCTCTTTTTATAACATCCTGGAGTCCTTCATATTCTATAGAAACAATCAAGATAACATCCATTTTCTTTTCTATAAAATATTCTATCTGGGCTATTTGCTCCTTAGGGTCACCATTGGCATTCTGAACATTTACTTCTGCGCCTAACTCTTTTGCTTTCGACACAAAAATATCCCTGTCTCTCTGCCACCTTTCCATTACAAAGGAATCGAAACTGATACCAATCTGAATTTTCTCTTCATCAGCCATTGTATCCTCTGTTTCTTCATCCCGTTTCCCACATCCTGTTAGTACACATAGAAGTAAGAACAATAGCAGAACAAGCCTTATACCCTTACTTTTCATTCTAATTATCCCCCTTAAATTCTGTTGGAGTTAATCCTGTTTTCTTCTTAAAAGCACGGCTGAAATAATTGGGATCTCCATAACCTATCTGAGCACAGATCTCTTTCATACTTAAATCCGATCCTGTTAATAAATTTTTTGCCTGTTCGATGCGCACATTTGTTAAATATTCTATAAAATTCTCCCCTGTCTCCTCTTTGAAAATTTTACTAAAGTAATAAGGGCTTATATCTACCTCTCTGGAAACATCATATAAAGAAATATCTTTATTGTAATGAGAATCTATGTAGGATTTCGCTTTGGAAACTGCACCGGTAGACTGTTCGTCTTTTTTAACCACTACATTTCTGGCAGATTCTGTTATTTTGTCAATAAACCAGCTTCTGATTCCTTCAAGGTCATTTAATTCTAACAATGTTGGCATATAATCTTTTCTTACCCGAAACCGGTATACCATTCCCCCTGATTCATAAGCGATGTGCTCTGCCCACAAAACAAATTCCAGAACCTTTAATTTAATGTCCATCATATAATCGCTGTAATTTTCCACCATCCAGTCATAAAACCGGTTGGCAGCATTAATCGCTCCGTTTACATCACCTTTTTGAACACTGTCAAAAAGTTTCCTTTCTGTTTGCACCGGATAGTTTTCTTCGTAGTCGCAGCCAATGGGCAAATCATCCACATGGGCCACACTGCCGGTTGTATCTATTAAGGAATTTAATGCTTCATTATAGGACAGTATGGCTTCGTTTAAACTGCGGACGGAACCTATTCCTATACGGAAGGAAACATCTGTCTGTTGTTTTAGTTTCCTTACAAGTTGCCTGGTAGCTTCAATAATTTCTATTCTTTCATTATAATCCATGCCTGCTGATTCCCTCGGCACAAAAATGGTAATCTTATTTGCCATAACGGCACCCATAATACATGGAATATAGCCCTTTACAATTTCTCTTATACTGTAATATTTATTCTGTACTTTTACACCGGCTCCAACAGCATTGGTCATATGGTTGCCGTCCTGGTCATCGCCACATACAAGCACTGCCATGTAGCCATAATTTTCTTTAATTCCTAAAAGATTTTTGTAATTATTAATGTCTTCTTCAAAATTTTTCTGGAACAGAATATCATAAATAAGCCCGTTTTCAATAATAGGAACAACGGTTTCCATTTTTTCTTTTACAATTAACTCTTCACTTCTCTTATCCCGTTCCCTGTCAATGATATCCATGGCCTTTTGCACAACATCCACAATTTTCTTCTTATCCACAGGCTTGTTTAAATATTCCAAAACACCTAAATTAATGGCTTCTTTTGCATAGTCAAACTTATCATAGGCTGACATTACAACAAATACTGTTTTTTCATTTGTTTTTTTGATTTCCCGCATTGCCTCGATTCCGTTAATTCCCGGCATCTGAATATCCATAATGGCAATATCCGGACGAAAATGCTCTGCTAATTCTATGACACTTCTGCCTGTTTTTGCAGATTCAATCTGACACTTTCCCGAAAATTCCTTTTCCAATATAAACTTTAAGGAATCAATTACAATCCCCTCATCATCTGCCAACATTACTTTATACATGTCAAAACTCCTTTTCCACAGCAGGTAAATAAAGAATTACTTCCGTTCCTTTATTTTCTCCTTCGCTTATCATTTCCAATACGTCTTCTCTTCCGCAGAATAAACGTAGCCTTGCAATCACGTTGTCAAGACCAATTCCATTGGAATCCTGGGACAAATCTTCCTGTTTTAACTGTCCCTTCATAACCTTTTCAATGCGCTCCTGCGTCATTCCGATTCCATTATCCTTTATACTTATGCAGATTCGTTCATCCAATTCGTATACAGAAAGAGTAATCAGCCCCTGCCAGCTAATGTTTCGAATACCGTAATTCACACAGTTTTCCACAATTGGCTGCAAAACCATACTGGGCACCATAGCATGTAGCAGAGATTGATCCAGTCTCTTTTCAAAATGAATTTCTCCCGAAAAACGTACATTTAATATGTAAATATAGATATCTACTAATTTAATTTCTTCTTCCAAGGTTACCGTGTCATTGTTCTTTTTTACATTATAACGGAACAGTTCTGCCACATTCTGCACATACTCGTAAGTACGGTCTGCTCCTTCCATCATGGCAAGCTGGGCTCCTGCATTTAACGTATTAAAAAGAAAATGAGGATTAATCTGAGCCTGCAAATATTTCAGTTTGGCATCCTTTAAGTGGGTTTCCATCAAAAGTTCTTTTTCTTTCATGGCACGTTCCCGTTTCATATTTTCTTTAATACGATTAATATAGCTGCGGATACTGGCAATCATTTTATTGAAAGCATTACTTACTATGCCCACCTCATCCATGGTGTCAACCTGTAAAAGCTCCACATCAAAGTTTCCATTTTCCACCTGATTGGCAACTGCTGCTAACTTTTTTAGAGGATTTGTAATACTTTTTGTTACCATAATAACAAGAATAACGTTAGCAATGGCTACCATAAACAAAATAAAGGTACTAATCATTTCCAGATAATTTAAGGAAAAAGAAAGCATGGCATAATTTTCAGAGTTGTTTTTAAACTGTTCTCTGTTAAGGCTATATACATACTCACAAATATATGTATATAACTCCGTTGCCTCATCATAGTACATTTTGTATTTTTCCACGTTGCGCCCTCTTTTGGCTTCAATGGTCTGACTGGTTAGCTTTAGGTAACTTTCTGTGAGGTTTTTAATATTTTTCTCCATAAGCGCCACTTCATTATTGGTGGCTTTGGAATTTAACTCCTGAATCATAGTCTGCAGTTCTTTCTCATTACCATAATATTCTTTTATGGCATCTGTAGACTTGGTATTTAAGTAGTCTGTCATATTGTCCTGGACACCTTTTAGAGTTTCTTCTAACTGGTTTAAATCCAGGTTGCTTGAGTAAATCTGGTCCAGTTTGCTGACAATTGTATTGACATTGTAAAACATAAACATATTTACAATGAACAAAATAGCAGAAGTCACAATAAATACCATAACCAGCTTTGCCTGCAAGGTCATCTTCCGAAATTTATTCTTCCACATTTTCCGCCATATCTCCTAAATAATCTGCTACATTTTCACTGTTAATTAAGTAAGTATCTACCGGAATATAGTCGCTTACATATCCCATATCAATATATTCATTCAGGGCATCCACGCAGTAACGCCCCATCTGCTTTGTGTCAATTGTTAAGGTAGAATAAATGACCTTTCTTTCAATTGCTTTTAAAATACTGTCTGAATTGTAATAACCAATAATGTCAATTTCTCCTACTCTGTTATAATCTACCATTCCTTGGTATACACAGGTAGTATTTAACTCATTCAGACAAATAATAATGTCCGGAAGGTCTGGCTTCATAAAAAGATCCCGGATAGCTTCTTCCGCAGCAAAGGTTCCTTTCTGGCTGATATATTCGCTTTCGCATTTTATGGAAACATCCCCTTTGTACTCCTGCTCAATGGTTTCCTGAATTCCTCCTAATACAAGCATTTCATTAGTATTATGAAATTCCCCTTCCATAAGAATTAAGACTTGGCAGTTTCCATCTTCATAGCTTCCCTCCGATTTTTCTTCCACAATCCTGCAAACCTGTTTTCCATAATCTTTTCCCAGGTTATAGCTTCCGATTCCTACAAAGCTTTGTCTATTGCTGGTGTTGTCATTTAACACAGTAACAACCGGAATTCCTTCTCTTACTGCTTCATTAATAAGAGCGGTAACTGCGCCGGATTCATTGGCTGCTAAAATAATTCCGTCCACCTTTGCGTCTATGGCAATTCGCATAAGCTGCTTCTGCTCATAATCGCTACTTAAATTACTTCCCAGCATTTCCACATAAGCACCTTTCAGCTTTCCTTCTTCTTTAGCACCTTCATAAACAGACTCCCAAAAGGAAGAGTTTTTCTCATCTGTAATAAGCACATAATGCCTTTCATATTCTTCCTTTTCCATTCCTTTCATGGCATCTGCACTTTTTGCAAGCTGGGACTTAAAATAAATCATGCTTCCAATGGTCACTAAAATCATAAAAGTAACAGAGCAAATGCAAGCAATTGCAAGTGCCCTGTTACTTTTCATGTTTGATTGGTTCTCTATTTTGTTATTGTTTGGGGCATTTTTCTTTTTATTCTTCATGAGAATATCTTAAACTAAATCTGCCCAATACGTCAATACTGTTCATGCTGTTACGTAGCCTGATAGTAAGTGTCCGGCTACTGTACGAAAGTAACACTTATTTGTTATTTCCTAGTCTTATTTCCTTCTTTTACCAGGTCTTCCGGAATCTTATCTCTATATTGCTGTACCTGTTCATAAGGAACATTAAAGCCTTCGCTTTCCGGAATCGGAACACCAGGACCGCCAAATTTAAAGACAAATTTTAGTAAAATCGGTGTAATAATTGTAGTAATAACTACTACAATAACTATAGGTCCCAAAAAGGCAGAGCCTAACAGCCCAACTGCAGCACCCTTACTTGCTACAATCAGGGCAACCTCACCTCTGGAAACCATACCGGTACCAATTCTGACACACTGATAATTCTTATAACCACACATTTTTGCACCCACACCACAACCAACAATCTTGGTTAAAACTGCTACCAAAGTAAGAATTACCGCAAAAGCAACAATTGTGCCATTCATTTCAGGAAGAACTACCTTTAAGCCAATACTAGCAAAAAATACCGGTGATAAATACAAGTAAGATAATACGTCAAATTTAGCAGCCAGATATTTAGACTTCTGGGTTGCAGAAATAATTAATCCTGCAAAAAAAGCACCTGTAATATCTGCAACTCCAAAAAATTCTTCTGCTATGTAAGACATTAACAGACAGAACACAAATGAAATAATAACGTGTCTGTGCATGCCATGTTTGTCACGATTGTTCCACCAGATATAAAATTTATAGTAAGCAAAACCGGCAATCAATGTAAATACAAAGAATAATACAATCTTTAATAATACAACAGAAATTTTTACATTGGTATCTGCCATACTTGTAATAATAGTTAAAGCGATAATACCTAAAATATCATCAATAATGGCTGCTCCTAAAATAGCATTACCGGAACGGGTTTTCAATTTACCCATTTCTTTTAATGTTTCTACTGTAATACTAACCGAAGTTGCTGTTAAAATAACGCCAACAAAGATGTTCTGTAATAATGCGCTACAGTTTCCCTCCGGCTCAATCATACCAGGTTTATTAAAGAACATGGCTACCAGATAACCTCCTGCCAATGGAACAATAACACCTAATAAAGCAATAACGAAGGAAGCTTTTCCACTTTTCTTTAAATCGTCGATTTCTGTTTCCATTCCGGCTGCAAACATCAGTACAATAACACCGATTTCTGCTGTACTTTTAATAAATGTTGTTTCTTCAATAACGCCAAGAACTGCAGGGCCTAAAAGCAAGCCGGCGCACAAAGCTCCTACAACCTGGGGCATATGAAATTTCTTGGTAATCAGACCTAACACTTTGGTGCTCAGTAAAATTAATGCCAAATCCATTAGAAAGCTGTAAGATGATTCCATAATATTTTCCTCTTTTCTATTTTCTATCTATACCGCTATTTATGATAACACTTTTTTTGCTAAAATCAATGGTTTTTTTATTTTATTTTTATATATTCTTTATTTTTACAACAGGCAGTAGAATTAAGTATAAATAAATAGAGGTTGCTAACTGCAACCTCTTTATTCCATCACTACCTGATTTCGTCCATTGGATTTTCCTATGTAAAGTCTGTCATCGGCTCTCTTCACAAGCTTTTCAATTGTGTCGTCTTTTCCATACTCGGCCACACCAAAAGTCATGGTAACAGATACCTGATAATCTCCGTAAGAAATCTTACAGTCTCTAATACGCTTTAATACCCGTTTTGCCTCTTCGCAGGCTTCTTTTTCATTAAGTCCTTTAAATACTAATAGAAACTCCTCACCGCCCCAGCGGATAGCATATCCTTTTCCACTGGAAAAATGCCTGAAGAAACACTCTGCTACATTTTTTAACACTACATCACCACATTCGTGGCCATATTTATCATTAAAGGTTTTAAAGAAATCAATATCTCCTAAAGCAATGGAAAATGGTCTGTCTGACTCTATTGCTTCCTTTTGAAGCTCTCTTAATTTATTGTCACCGCTTCGCCTGTTATATAAATTGGTAAGGGCATCTCTTTCAATTAATCTTCTAAGAGACCTTTGCACAGTTAAAGTAAGTCTTCCCATTTCACCAATTTCATCATTACGCAAAAGAAGTTTTTCATCCTGCTTTGCAGTTAAATCTCCGGTAGAAACTTTTCGTAAAAATTCCATCATTTTCTTAATGGACTCTACAATACTGGTAGTAAAATAAACACTAAACATGGCTGCCAATATTAACGCAACCAAGGCAATTAGAAGAATCTGTTTTACCACACGGTTTACCTTAGCCGCAACTTCACCCTGTTCTTTTCCAACAAATAACATTCCTGCCACAGAATTATCACTGTTTCTAAGCGGCATGTAATAGCCATAGTACAATTTTCCATAAATAGATAGTTCTTTGGAAAAGAAATCATTACCACCATTAATTACCTGTTCTGTAACTATATCAGCAGCATAAGTACCTCCAATACGCTTATTTTCCATATCATGTATGGTAGTAAGCACTCTTGTATTTCCGTAAAACAAGGTAATATCCATTCCGGTTTCTTCTTTTAATTGATCAATAACAGAAAAATCGTCATAAATAATATAGTCGCCTTTTTCTAAATATCCATCATCATTTACATGATAGTCCCCCGAATATACTCTATCAAAAGTATTCATAATAGAAAATCCCAAATTTCTAAGGGCTTCTTCTACTTCATCCTCCATGCCGTTTTTTAATGCTTTCGAACTAAAAATGGTGATAGTCAAAGCAAATATGATTAACGGTATCCATGTCATCATCGTGAGAGAAAAATACAAACTCCCCTGTATTTTTTTCATAGTTTTCTCCTTTTCGCCCAATATAGGCACATTATAGCATTTTATAATTGAGTTTTCAACGAAAAACTACATGGACCAGTCGAAAAATTGTGACCCGTGTTACAGTTGTTCTATATATAGTACCGTTCCAACAATTCATCCTCTATCCTGACCTGTTCTTTCCAATTCATACCGCATTTTTCGCAAATACGTATAGAAGCACCATTATCTTTGTGTACAAAAGCATTAAAATGCTTAAAGCCAAACTCCTTTGTACCGTATTTTAAAATTGCCTTGCATACTTCTGTAGCATATCCTTTATTTTGATATTTTTTTCCTATTACATAGCCTAACTCCGGCTCTTCATAGCCTTCTCTATGACTTAATCCCGCCCTGCCAATAATCTGGCCGGAATCTTTTTCCTCTACAATCCAAAGTCCATAGCCATAAAAGCCATATACATTTTTAATATAATCCCTTGTATATGCAGCCTCTTTTTCTCTGTCCTCATAAAGTCCCTCCATGTACCTGGTAATGGAAGGATGATTATATACTTCATAAAGACTATCCAAATCGTCTACAGTCATTTCCCTCACTTTTAAATGTGCAGTATCCAATATGTTCCAGGGAATATGGTGAAATCTTTTGTAAACCTGCTCCATGTAATTTAGCCCGATACCTTCTAATGAAGTAATGGCATAGGGTGCTTTAGGAAAAGATCCCGACGTATTCAAATCATTTATATATAGCAGAAATGCCATTTGCAACTGAACGGCTGCCTTATAAAAATCCTCTCTGTCACTAATTAAAAGTACTTCCTTTTCCTTGTACTCAGTCAACTCCTCTATACTGTTTATCTTTTCTGCAATTTTCTCATATTTTAAAAGAAATGCCTCTTGTTCCTTTTCCACATCTTCATTACCCGCTGCCAGTAATATTTTCTCCATAACTTCCACCTGTTTCATTTGTCCCTTAACCGTTACTATTCACGACCTGACCAATAACAATTAGTTTCTGCATGTTAATTCCCTTAACTGATTCTGTCATATTATAACATCCCTACTGCCTTTTTTGAACCAACAGTTCAGCCTTCTTGCATTTTCTTTCTCTTTCTATTAAAATATATGTGGCAGTTTGGTCATAGCTTTTAAGATTTGCCAATGACCCTGGCTAAACTGTTACAAATAGACAGAAATATTTCAGAAAAAGGAGAGAATACAATGGCTCAAAATCCAGTAGTTACAATTACTATGGAAAACGGCGATGTAATTAAGGCTGAGTTATATCCTGAAATTGCACCTGTTTCCGTAAACAATTTTATCAGCTTAATTCAGAAAAATTATTATGATGGTCTTATTTTCCATCGTGTTATTAAAGGCTTTATGATTCAGGGTGGCTGTCCTGAAGGCTCCGGTATGGGTGGCCCGGGCTACAGCATTCGTGGAGAATTTTCCTCTAACGGCTATGAAAATAACTTAAAACACACAGAAGGAGTTCTTTCCATGGCGAGAAGTATGCATCCAAATTCAGCCGGAAGCCAGTTCTTTATTATGCATAAAACATCCCCTCATTTAGATGGCTCTTATGCAGCTTTTGGTAAAGTAACCGAGGGTATGGATGTGGTAAATAAAATTGCCGAAACTGCTACAGATTATTCTGACAGACCTTTAGAAGAACAGAAGATGAAATCTGTAACAGTTGATACATTTGGTGTGGATTATCCGGAACCGGATAAAATTTAATCAGGGTTTTAGTAAAAATACGTTAGAACGGGTGCTGTTGAATGTAGTATAGTACCCGTTCATTTTTTGTTCATATTTAATTTAAAAACTCTTAAATTCCAAAACATTTTTTATCCAAATCTTTCTCATATACTAGGATTATAAGATAAGACATCTACTAAATAACTTTTAAATAACTTTTTCATAATAAATGCCAGACAACAAAGTTGCCTGGCATCCTCCCTTTTTATAAGGGTTTTTTTATGTTAAAAAAAATGTTTCTTACACCTAAATCCTATACAACAAAAAGGAGACCACAATCGCAGTCTCCCTAACTTGTCCTATTAAAAAAACAATTAAGCTTTTCCTACAGAACCAAATAATTCCATTTTTTCTTTTACAGTAGCTTTGATAGCTTCAGCACCTGGTGCTAATAACTTACGTGGGTCAAAGCCTTTACCTTCTTTATCTTTGCCAGCTTCGATGTATTCACGAGTAGCTGCTGCAAAAGATAACTGACATTCTGTATTTACGTTAATCTTAGCAACTCCTAAAGAGATAGCTTTTTTGATCATATCAGCAGGGATACCTGTACCACCGTGAAGTACTAATGGTAAATCACCTGTTAACTGCTGAATAGCATCTAATGTTTCGAATGATAAACCTGCCCAGTTTTCAGGATATTTTCCGTGAATATTACCGATACCTGCTGCTAAGAAGTCGATTCCTAAGTCAGCTACAGCTTTACATTCATTAGGATCTGCACATTCACCTGCACCTACAACACCATCTTCTTCTCCACCGATAGAACCAACTTCTGCTTCGATAGAGATTCCTTTAGCGTGAGCTGCTGCAACTAATTCTTTTGTCTTAGCTACGTTTTCTTCGATTGGATAGTGAGAACCATCAAACATAACTGAAGAGAAACCAGCTTCGATACATTTGTAGCAGTGATCATAGCTACCGTGGTCTAAGTGAAGTGCTACAGGAACAGTAATGCCTAATTCTTCAATCATACCATTTACCATACCTACAACAGTTTTGTAACCTGTCATGTACTTACCAGCACCTTCAGATACACCTAAGATAACTGGGGAATTGCATTCCTGAGCTGTCTGTAAAATAGCTTTTGTCCACTCTAAGTTGTTGATGTTAAATTGACCAACTGCATAGTGGCCAGCTTTTGCTTTATCAAGCATTTCTTTTGCTGATACTAACATTTTATTTACCTCCGTTTGTTAAAACTTAATCTTTTTCCCACTTATTATACCCTATCTTTTTTTAAAATGGAATATGGAATAGGAAAAATTTTTATAAAATTATAACAATTGGTTTATTCCCGTTCTTTATCCGGAATAATAATTTTAAGTGCCTGTTTTTCATTCTTTACAGTTACTTTAGAATGATTTCCACCAAATTCACCATCTAAAGTCCAGGGAATCTCTTCCTGTGTTTCAATCACAAGCTTATTGGTTTTGAAACAGTCCATATATTCCGTAACAATTTTTCTTCCTATCAAAGAGGTAAGAATCAGATTTAACTCAATCATGTTTTTAGGCTTTTTTATCAGGGTTACTTCAAAAAGCCCGTCATCCAGTTCTACATTTTTTCCTGTAATTTTCCGAAAACCTCCCACAGAAAGAGAATTGGTTATCATGCCAAAAACAAAATCCCCTTCATTTTCTATTCCGTCATGGGAATACTTTACATGATAAGAAGGAATGGAATTAATTCTTTTAGCTCCTTCCAGCACGTATGCCATGTGTCCTAATACATTTTTTATCTGCTGATCCGTTGCATAGGAAACATCTGTAAATAATCCAAATGCTGCAATATAAACAAAAGTATCATCGTTAAAGGCACCTATATCACACGGAAAAATTTTTCCATCCACAATAGCCCGGGCTGCCTTTAACATATTAGAAGGAATTTTGAGACTTTTGGCAAAATCATTGGTAGTTCCAGCCGGTACATATCCAATAGGAATGCGCTTTTCACATTCCATCATGCCGGTAACCACCTCGTCTAGAGTACCATCGCCACCGCTACAGGCCAATACCTGAAAATCACTACTTCTCTCTCTTGTAGCTTTAATCGCATCTCCTTTTTTTTGAGTTGGATAAGCAGTGACTTCAAAGCCTGCCTTTGTAAAAATATCAATCATATCTAACAAATTACTTCTGATACTTGCCTTTCCTGCATGAGGATTATAAATAAAAAGCATTTTTTTATTTTCCATAAGGTCCTCCTTACTACCGGTTATATATTCGGTTATACAATATATCAAATCGGTTATACAATATATCAAAAGGGAACACAAAACAGTGTCCCCCCTTATTTCCCTTAATTCTATTATTTCTCTTGTCCGCTTAAATATGCTTCAATACTGCTCATTGCATCTGATTCATCTGAACCATCTGTAATAACGGTCACTTCTTCGCCCTTGTCAAGTCCAAGGCTCATCATTCCCATAATGCTCTTTGCATTTACTTTTTTGCCTTCTGCTTCAATATAAACGGTACTGTCATATTGACTTGCTTTCTGAACCAGTACTGCAACCGGTCTTGCTTCCAATCCACTTGTTAACTGAATTGTCATAGATCTTTGAATCATAATTTTTCCTCCTCTTGCACCTTTAACCGCCTGGCAATCTCTGTAAGCTTTCTCAGCCTGTGATTTACTCCTGACTTCCCTACTGGTGGGTCCAATAGCTGACCCAACTCTTTTAAAGCCACATCCGGATTTTCCAAACGCACCTGGGCTATTTCCTGTAAGTTGTCCGGTAGTTTCTTTAGTCCATGGTGTTCCTTTATGAACAGAATATCTTCCACCTGCTTTGCTGCTGCATTTACTGTTTTTGTAATATTGGCTGCTTCGCAATTGACTCTTCTGTTAACGGAATTTCTCACTTCTTTTAATATTCGAAGATTTTCAAGCTCCATTAAAGCCTTGTGAGCCTCCATAATGTTTAGTAAATCTACAATTCCTTCGCTTTCCTTTAAATATACTACATAGTATTTTTTGCGAAGAACTATTTTCCCATCCAGAGAAAAATCCTGTAATATACTAACCAACTGCTTCGCCTGACTTTCCTTTGTACACACGAACTCTAAATGATATCCCTTTTCCGGTGCACTCATGGAACCAACAGCAGCATAGGCACCCCTTAAAAATGCCCGTTTACAGCAATTGTTTTTTAACAGAAGGGGACTTACTATATTATCTTCATATTTGATGGTCTTTAAAATACTTTCTGCATTTTTGTTTCCTGACACTTCCAATACATATATGAAAATTTTCCCCTGTTTGCCATTTAGGCGGACTACCACATCAGAATATATATTAAATGCTTTCCTTACTAATGTAAAGTATTTTCTTGCCACAGTTTTATTTTCTGTTTGAATTTTTAAAGATATTCTGCCTTCTTCTTCCACAATTTTACCGCAAAATTCAACAATTGCAGCAATTTCAGCAATTTGGCAATGGCGGGAAGAACTTAAAACCTCTACCAGTTCTTCTTTTACACTTTTGGAAAATGACATATGTGCCTCCAAACCTTGGAACAAAAGTGTGCTATCGCACACTCCGCGTCTTAAGTTACCCACATAGCACAGCTTTTGTTCCCCGCGCGAAGCTGCGCATCGTTTACACGAAGTGCTTTTATAATATAGTATTATTGAAAGGCTTATCACGCATCTCTATGATTTATGGATAAGCCATAATTTCCCTGATTTTTAAGTGCCTTATAAAGAGCATTTGCCAAAGTAACGCTTCTATGTTTTCCGCCGGTACAGCCAATGGCAACTACCAACCGGTATTTTCCTTCTTTTACGTAATTTGGAATGAGGAATTTTATCATGTCTGTAAGTTTTTTCAAAAACTCCTCCGCTTCCGGAAAACTCATTACATAGTCACTTACTTCTGCATCATTGCCGGTTTTTTCTTTTAATTCGTCAATATAGAACGGATTTGGAAGAAAGCGTACGTCAAATACTAAATCTGCATCTAAAGGAATCCCATGCTTGAAACCAAAGGACATTACATTTATCATAAGGCTATTATATTCTTCATTTTTTAAAAATATGCGGTCAAGTTCTTCCTTTAATTCCCTTGTAAGAAGTCTGGTTGTATCAATCACATAATCTGCCCTGTTATAAATACTTTTCAACATTTTACGCTCTTTTTTTATACTTTCTTCGATACTGCCCTGACCATCTACCGGATGAATTCGCCTTGTTTCTTTGTATCGCTTTACTAAAACGGTATCAGAAGCATCCATAAACAAAAGTTCAAATTCGTATCCTTTTTCTTTCAAGGTATCTAACACCTGATTCATTTGTTCAAAGGATCCTTCTGAACGCACATCCAAACCCAAAGCTGCTTTTTCTATGGTGCTGTTTGGAGGAGTAATTAATTCTGCAAATGTGGAAATAAGTGATACAGGTAAATTATCTACGCAGTAAAAACCTGCATCTTCCAGCATTTTCATGGCAGTACTTTTACCGCCGCCACTCATACCTGTTACAACTACAAATCTCATCTTGCTCCTCCTCATGTGCTTTTACTGTTCACATATAACCAGTAACATTTGATTCTTATTTAAAAATCTCCAATTTTAATAATCTCTGTCTCTAAAGTAACTCCAAATTTCTCTTTTACCCGTTCTGTTACTTCATCGATTAAGTCTGCCACATCTGTTGCTGTTGCATTTCCTTCATTAATAATAAAGCCACAGTGTTTTTCAGAAACTCTCGCTCCGCCAATTCTGAAACCTCTAAGCCCTGCATCCATAATCAGCTTACCTGCAAAGTGTCCTTCCGGTCTTTTAAAGGTGCTGCCTGCGCTGGGATAGTTTAAAGGCTGTTTTTCCCTTCTTTTTGCATTTAACTCATCCATTTTTTGTCTGATTTCTTCTTTTTTCCCATCTGCTAATAAAAGGGTTGTTTCTACCACAATAAAAGGACGGTTTTTAATAATGCTGTTGCGGTAGCTAAATTCCATGGTTTCATTATCCAAATCCATAAACTCACCGTCTTCATTTAGAACGGTTACACTTTCTACAACCTGCTTCATTTCTCCATCATAAGCACCGGCATTCATAACTACTGCTCCACCAATGGTTCCCGGTATACCGGAAGCAAATTCAAATCCTGAAAGATTGGCTTCACATACCTTTGCTGCCACAGTAGAAAGGAGGGCACCGGCTTCTGCCTTAACCCTCTTATCTTTTATTTCTATGTTTTTTAGTCCTGCACTTAAATCTAATACAATACCTTGATAACCTTTATCGCCCACCAGAATATTACTACCGTTGCCCAGTATAAAATAAGGATATCCTATTTTTTTTAAGTACTTTATAACAGTTGCTAACTGTTCTCTATTCTGAATTTTAGCAAAATACTCTGCTTCTCCGCCTACCCTGAAAGTAGTGTGAGAAGCCATAGACTCCTGCCTTAGTACATTGTCTTTTCCAAGAACATCTGTTAAATAATTATAGAGAGCTGCACTCATGTTGATTCTCCCACCTTTATGTTTCTTTCTTTTTTCCTAACATATGTGAAAATCTTTTTTTCTATTCTAATACTAATTTGGCAGCTCCGAAAATTCCTGCATCGTTTTCTAATGTTGCAAGCTCAAATTTGGCATTACGGCTTCCGTGGAATACATATTCCTTGTAGCTGTCCTGAATATAGTCAAGAAGCACTTTTCCTGCCTTCGATACACCGCCGCCAATTACGAAAGCTTCCGGATTAACAACAGCTGCTATGTTAGCAAGACCTTTTCCTAAATATTCTCCAAAGCATTCTGCTACTTCTACAGCTACTTCATCACCAAATTTTACCGCATCCCATACATCCTTTGCAGTTACAGTATCTTTCTTTAATACAGTTACTTTATCAACGGTTGCTAATTTTCTTTTTGCCAGACGTACAATACCTGTAGCAGATGCGTACTGTTCAAGACAGCCATAATTGCCACAGCCACATGGCTCTAACTCGCCATCCTGAATGTGAATATGACCAATCTCACCGCCTGCACCGTTAGCACCGGTTAAAATCTCACCATCAATAATAATTCCGCCGCCAACACCGGTACCGAGAGTAACTACTACAAGGTTTTTGTAGCCTTGTCCGCCACCCTTCCACATTTCACCAAGTGCTGCTACGTTTGCATCATTTCCGCATTTAACAGGCATATCCAGAAGCTTGCCTAATGTTTCATTTACGTTAAACTGTCCCCAGCCTAAGTTTACACAATTGTAAACAACACCTTTTTTATCAACAGGACCGGGAACACCCATTCCAACACCAATTATATTTTCCTTGTTGATGGATTTTTCTTCCATTTTCGCCTGAATGGATTCTGCTACATCAGGAAGAATATTTTGTCCATTTTCTTCTGTACGGGTTTTGATTTCCCATTTATCAAGAACAACTCCGTCTTCGTTAAAAAGTCCTAATTTAATTGTAGTTCCACCTATATCAACACCAAAACAATATTCGCTCATATTCTATTCTCCTTCTTCCTCATCATCATCTTCTCTTCTCTTTGCCAAAGAATTCTGCACACGGGTATATAATTCCTGTGCTGCATTGTAACCCATCTTCTTCTGACGATGGTTAACCGCTGCTGACTCACAAATTACAGCTAAGTTACGGCCAGGTCTGATCGGAATACTATGGCAAGCAATTTTGTTGCCCAGATATTCTGTGTATTCTTCCTCTAAACCAAGTCTGTCGTATTCTTTATCCTTGCTCCAGTCCTCTAGACGGATAACCAAATCAATGGACTGGGTATCCTTAACACTGGATACACCATACAAGGTTTTTACGTCTACAATACCAATACCTCTGATTTCGATAAAGTGCTTTGTAATGTCAGGCGCAGAACCGATTAAGGTTTCGTCGCTGACCTTTCTGATCTCTACTACGTCATCGGTTACAAGACGGTGACCTCTCTTAATAAGCTCCAAAGCCGCCTCTGACTTACCAATACCGCTTTCTCCTGTAATCAAAAGACCTTCACCATAAACGTCTACTAAAACCCCATGAACGGAAATACAAGGAGCAAGCTTCACATTCAGCCAGCGGATAATCTCTGCTGAAAAAGCTGAAGTTGACTTCTTTGTCATAAGGAGTGGCACTTGCTTTTCAAGGGCAATTTTTAAAAATAATGGGTCCGGCTTTAATTCTCTACAGAATATAATAACAGGAATAGGACAAGACAAAAGCTTTTCGTAAATTTCTTTTTTTCTTTCATCTTCTAAGCATGCCATATAGGTATACTCTACAAAACCGATAATTTGAAGTCTGGTTGCTTCATAATGCTCGAAATATCCGGCTAACTGAAGTGCCGGTCTGTTAATATCCGGCTGGGTAATCTTCACTTTTTTAATGTCAATTTCCGGTGTAAGATTCTCCAGCTTAAAATTTTCTATAATCGTTTTTAAACTTACTTTAGCCATATGTCTTCTCCTTGCCTTGTATTTAGCAGATTTGTGGGCATGTACAAAAAGCCCGCTACACTTGTTTCATTTTATCATAGAAAATAGTATGCCGCAAGAAAATTAGTGGCTATTTTACATTGCTGTTCACACAGCAGCCAGACACTTGCTGTCAGGCTGCGTAATAGCATGATACAAGAGTTGGTTTCTGCTTCGCGGAGCGAATTAGCATGCAGAAACCAATAGTTACCGGTCACTTGTGAACGGTAACTTTTCTAAAAAACTGATAGATTTCATTTGCCGCCTTTTCATTCATTTCCGGCACTTCAATAAGCTGCTCCACAGTTGCCTCTTTGATTTCCTCTATGGATTTAAAATGACGCATGAGACCTTTGCGTCTTTTGGGACCTATGCCCGGAATATGGTCAAGTACGGATTTTACGTTTGTTTTTCTGCGAAGAGAGCGGTGGTATTCAATAGCAAACCGGTGTGCCTCGTCCTGAATTCTTGTAATCAACCGAAAGCCCTCTGAAGACTTATCAATATCAATCTCCTCATTGTTAAAATAAAGACCTCTTGTGCGGTGGTTATCGTCCTTTACCATTCCGCATACCGGAATGTGGATATTTAACTCTTTTAGCACTTCTATTGCAATATTTACCTGTCCTTTTCCCCCATCCATAAAAAGTAAATCCGGAAATCTTGTAAAGCTTCCAAACTCGTCATCAATCTGCTTTTCTTTCAGTTCCTTCTTTTCTTCCAGTCCATGTATAAATCGTCTGGTAAGTACTTCCTTCATTGAGCCGTAATCATCGGGACCTGTTACAGATTTGATTTTAAACTTTCTGTAGTCACTACGCCTTGGTTTTCCTTTCTCATAAACAACCATGGAGCCTACTGTTTCAAAACCGTTCATATTGGAAATATCGTATGCTTCAATCCGCTTAATTTCCGGCATATTTAACAGTTCTGCAATTTCCTTTACGGCACCGATTGTTCTGCCTTCTTCCCGCTTAATCCGTTCCTTGTCCTGTCCTAACACTAAGGCTGCGTTTCTGGCTGCTAACTCTACCAACTTTTCTTTTGTACCTTTTTTGGGTACTACAATTTTTACACGGTTTCCCTTTCTGCCGGAAAGCCATTCTTCGATTAATTCTGCTTCTTCAATTTGGTCAGATAACATAATGGTTTTAGGCAGATAGGGAGTACCTGCGTAAAACTGCTTTAAAAAGCTGTCTATTATTTCTCCGTCGGTATTTTCTGACACATTTGTCATATAGAAATGTTCTCTACCAATAAGTTTGCCGTCTCTTATGAAAAATACCTGCACTACTGCATCCCTGTCATCCTTGGCAAGGGCAATTACATCCTTGTCCTCTCCTGTACTTTCTGTAATTTTCTGCTTTTGTGCCACTGCTTTTACACTATTTAGCAAATCCCTGTACTGTGCCGCCTGCTCAAAATCTAACTCTTCAGAGGCTTTTACCATTTTTTCTTCTAACTCTTTTAAAATTTCCTTATAATTGCCATTTAGAAATTCCAGCGCTTTCTGAACCTGTTCCCTGTACTGTTCCTTGGATATGGCTCCAATGCAGGGGGCGTCACACTGGTGCATATGGTAGTTTAAGCATGCCCGGTCTTTTCCAACGTCTCTTGGAAGGTTTCGGCTACAGGTACGCAGGTGATACAGCTTGTTCATTAAATCTATGGTGTCCTTTACGCTGGCAGCACTTGTGTATGGACCATAGTATTTGGATTTGTCCTTTTTCATATACCTGGAAAATAGGATTCTCGGAAACTCTTCCCCCATAGTAACCTTAATGTAAGGATAGGTTTTATCATCCTTTAACATAGTATTATATTTGGGTCGGTGTTCCTTAATCAGATTGTTTTCTAAAACAAGTGCTTCCAGCTCTGAATCAGTGACAATGTACTCGAAGTAGGAAATTAAGGAAACCATTTTTTGAATTTTTACGGTTTTATTAGTGCTTTCCCGAAAGTAAGAACGTACTCTGTTTCTTAAATTAATGGCCTTTCCTACATATATGATGGCATCTTTATTATCATGCATTATATAAACTCCGGGGCTGCCCGGAAGCTTTTTTAATTCTTCCTGTATATCAAACATATCTGACCTCACTTGATTGTTATCTGTTTTTGTCAGTATAACTGATTTTCACGGATTTGTAACGTAAAAAACCTTACCGCTGAAACATTTTTTATTTCAGGGTAAGGTTTTGATCATTTATAAACCCATTTTTTATTTTTTCTGACTTTTTTCTTCTGATTTGAATTTTTCTGCTTCAGATTTTTCTATTTCGGATTTTTCTGCTTCAGATTTTTCTATTTCGGATTTTTCTGTTTCGGTATTTTCTGTAGATTGCTCTGCATCTGTTCCTGAACCTTTTTCACTGCCATCCTTATCGTCTTCCTTCTTTTCTTCCGGTTCAGGCAAACCTTTTTCTTTACGGAAAATTTCCATAAATTCTTTTCCGGTAATGGTTTCTTTCTCGATAAGATGTGCTGCAATTTTATCCATTACATCTCTGTTTTCTTCTAACAGTCTCTTAGCTTCTTTGTAGCTGTCTTTTAAAATACGCATAACCTCGGCATCTACTTCCGCCGCTGTTACGTCACTGCAGTTCATGGCTGCCCTGCCGTCTAAATATTTGCTTTCAACAGTTGCTAAACCAATTAAGCCGAACTTCTCACTCATACCGTACTGGGTAACCATTGCTTTTGCAATGTTAGTAGCCTTTTCAATATCATTGGAAGCTCCGGTTGTTACGGTGTCAAATACAATTTCTTCTGCTGCACGTCCGCCTAATAAGCCAACCAGCATATCTCTAAGTTCTGCTTCGGTATTTAAATACTTTTCTTCCTCAGGTACGTGCATAACATAACCTAATGCACCCATAGTTCTTGGAACAATGGTAATTTTTTGTACCGGTTCAGAATTTTTCTGAAGAGCACTGACTAAAGCATGACCTACTTCATGATAAGAAACAATCTTTCTTTCTTCCTTACTCATAATACGGTCTTTCTTTTCCTTACCAACTAATACAACCTCTACTGCGTCAAATAAATCCTTCTGGCAAACAGCTGCTCTGCCTTCTTTTACTGCATTAATGGCTGCTTCATTAATCATATTGGCAAGGTCAGAACCAACTGCGCCGCTGGTAGCAAGGGCAATTGCCTCTAAATCTACGCTGTCATCCATAAGCACATCCTTGGAATGTACTTTTAATACGTCTACTCTTCCTTTTAAGTCCGGTTTGTCAACGATAACACGCCTGTCAAAACGTCCCGGTCTTAAAAGCGCCTTATCCAAAATCTCCGGACGGTTAGTTGCTGCTAATATTAAAATACCCTTGGAAGTATCAAAACCATCCATTTCTGATAAAAGCTGATTTAATGTCTGTTCTCTTTCCTCGTTTCCACCGCCATACTTGGAATCACGGCTTCTTCCGATTGCATCAATTTCATCAATAAAAATAATACAAGGAGCATTTTTCTGGGCTTCTCTAAATAAATCTCTTACACGGGAAGCACCAACACCTACATACAATTCAATAAAATCGGAACCCGCTAAAGAGAAAAACGGCACTCCTGCTTCTCCTGCTACTGCCTTAGCAAGAAGTGTCTTACCGGTTCCCGGAGGTCCTACTAACAAAGCACCTTTTGGAAGCTTTGCTCCAATCTTTGTGTATTTACCCGGATTGTGCAAAAAGTCTACTACTTCCTGTAGGGACTCTTTTGCCTCATCCTGTCCGGCTACATCCTTAAAAGTAATACCGGTTTCCTTTTGAACATAAACTTTGGCAGTACTCTTTCCCACACTCATAGGGCCGCCACCACTGGACATTTTACGGAATAAAAAGCTTAAAAGTATCCACACCAGCACTATAGGTAAAATATAGGTTAATAAAATAGATAACAGAAACCCTGAATTATCCGGTATCTTTTCTTTAAAGCTTACATTGTGCTCTCTCAAAAATGATGCCAGAGAATCATCCTCTACCACACCTGTATAATAAGTAACCGTAGGGGTTTGTGATGTGAATATGTTTTCTTCGTCTTTTTCTTCTTTTTTCTCTGTTTTTGGTGTAATGTTAATCTGGTCTGAGGTAATAACAACACTTTCAACCTGTCCTGCCTCAACCATATCTAAAAATTCATTGTAAGTAATTTCCTTATTGCTGTCATCTCCCAAAGCCCGCATAAGATAGCTCATGCCTAATAATACAATCAAAGATGCAATGAGAAGCACCATAAGGCTTTGACCTTTTCCCGGGCCGTTATCATTTGGCCCCTGACCATTATTCCCGTTACCGCCGGGCACATTGCCATTATTCTGCCCGCCCGGGCCATTTATATTATTTCCATTATTTTGGTAGTTTTGATTTTCCATTCTTCTCCTCCTAAAATCACTATTCTATTATAGAGATTGTTATTTCATAAATCAATATAATTCTTGTGAAATTTTAGACACAATTATGAAAGAACTCTAAATTTTTTGCACAAAATTTTTCTATTACATGCGAAATTATACTTTCTTTTCCCCTAGGGGGTGTGCTATAATTGTCAATGAGTTTTATTTTTTATATAAATACTAAAATACACCTTTAGCTTCAAATGGAGGAAAGAGAAAATGCCAGTAAAATATGTGTTTGTAACAGGCGGTGTTGTTTCCGGTTTAGGAAAAGGAATCACTGCTGCGTCTTTAGGACGATTATTAAAAGCCAGAGGCTATAAAGTAACAATGCAAAAATTTGATCCATATATTAACATTGACCCGGGTACCATGAACCCTATTCAGCATGGTGAGGTATTCGTAACAGACGACGGTGCGGAAACCGATTTGGACCTGGGACATTATGAAAGATTTATTGATGAAAGTCTTGATAAAAATTCTAACGTTACTACCGGTAAAGTATACTGGTCTGTATTACAGAAAGAGAGACGCGGCGACTACGGCGGCGGCACTGTTCAGGTAATTCCTCATATTACCAATGAAATCAAAAGCCGTTTTTATAGAAACTTTACAGATGAAGATACACGAATTGCCATTATTGAGGTGGGCGGTACTGTTGGAGATATTGAAAGTCAGCCTTTCTTAGAATCCATTCGTCAGTTCCAGCATGAAATTGGTCATGAAAATGCCATTTTAATCCATGTTACACTGATTCCATATTTAAGTGCTTCTCAGGAAATGAAAACAAAACCTACACAAGCTTCTGTAAAAGAGTTACAGGGAATGGGTATCCAGCCGGATATTATTGTATGTAGAAGCGAGCATCCATTGGATGAGCAGTTAAAGGACAAAATTGCATTATTCTGTAACGTTCCTTCCGGACATGTTTTACAGAATCTGGATGTAGAGTACTTATACGAGGCCCCTCTTGCAATGGAAGAAGAAAAATTAGCTCAGGTTGCCTGTGAATGTTTAAAATTAAACTGTCCTGAACCGGATTTAACAGATTGGAAGACAATGGTACAGAACCTTCGCAATCCACAGCACGAAGTTACCATTGCACTTGTTGGTAAATATATTCAGCTTCATGATGCTTATATTAGTGTTGTAGAAGCATTAAAGCATGGCGGTATTTTCATTCATACTACAGTAAATATTAAATGGGTAGATTCGGAAACAGTAACTGCTGAAAATGCATCCGAAATCTTCGGTGATGTAGACGGAATTTTAGTACCCGGCGGCTTCGGCGACAGAGGTATTGACGGTAAAATTCAGGCAATTACTTATGCAAGAGAAAATAACATTCCATTCCTTGGTTTATGCCTTGGTATGCAGTTATCGATTGTGGAATATGCAAGAAACGTTGTAGGTTACAAAGATGCTCACAGCATTGAATTAGAGCCAAACACTACACATCCTGTAATCGCACTGATGCCGGACCAAAACGGTGTAGAGGATATTGGTGGTACATTAAGACTTGGTTCTTATCCATGTGTTCTTGATAAAAATTCAAAAGCTTATGAAGTATATGGTGAAGAAACTATTTACGAAAGACACAGACATCGTTATGAAGTAAATAATGATTACCGCAATGCTTTAGTTGAAAAAGGAATGAAATTATCAGGACTTTCTCCTGACGGACGTATTGTGGAAATGTGCGAATTATCAGAGCATCCGTTCTTTATTGCCACACAGGCGCATCCTGAATTAAAGAGCAGACCAAACAGACCGCATCCACTATTTAAGGGCTTTGTAGAAGCCAGCTTAAACAATAAAAAATAAAAATAACATGATAAATTACGTGCGCCGCCAGGCGCACCATATAAAAGAGGTTTCACAGATAATTTGTGAAACCCCTTTTTAATATAAATACCTTCTCCAAATTTGCTACAAATTGTTGCCAATTGTCTGTCCTGAAATTACTCTTTGTAAACTAACCATAAATCTGAAATGCATTCATGCTTGAAACCAGTTCTTTTGATGCAACATCCAGTCGTCCGGCTTCCTCTGCAATGTTTTCCATAGTAGCAGCCAGTTCTTCCGTTGAAGCTGCTGTTTCCTGTGTAGCTGCAGCATTCTGCTCTGCAATTGCAGAAAGTGTTTCGATAGAAGATACTACCTGTCCTTTGGCATTTTCCAGTTCATTTGCACTGTTAGAAATTCTCTCAATACCGGTTACTGTAGCTAATAAGCCTTCATTTACATGATCAAACACGCCTTTTGTAATCTCTACTTTATCAGCCTGTAAACCAATAATAGCATCTACAGTGTTCATAGTCTTTACAGCCTGTTCGGACTGTTCCAGCAAATGGGAAATAATATCTTCAATTGTTTTTGCGGACTGATTGGACTGTTCCGCAAGGTTTTTAATTTGTTCTGCAACAACCGCAAAGCCTCTTCCACTTTCTCCTGCTCTTGCTGCTTCGATAGAAGCATTTAATGCCAGGAGGTTTGTTTCGTTTGCAATGGAAGCAATTAATTCAGTTGCTTTATGTATTTCCTGTGCAGACTCGTTGGTAGTATTAGTCTGTTCGTAAATAATTGCAATCTGCTCTTTTACCTTTGCTGAAATGTTTTCCAGTTCCTGTACAGATTCTGAACCTTCAGCACCTGTCTTCTTCATACCCTCTGCTGTCTGCATTAAAAACTGTGCTGCTTCAGCGGTTTGCTCAATTTCATCACCAATTCTATGAACCGCTTCAGAAACTGCCTGTGTTTCAATGGCCTGCTGGGTAGCACCATTAGCCATTTCTGTCATGGTCTGTGCCACACTTTCTGAAGAATTGGTAGAATTAGCTGCCATTTTATTTAAACTCATAACGGAATCATTTACCGCATCTGTGGTGGTGCTCACTCTGGCAATCAACTCTTTTAAAGATTTTAAAACATCTGCAACGCCATTTGCCAAAATGCCCATTTCATCTTTTCTGGCAAGGTCTGAGTTTGCCACATCTTTTGTTAAATCACCGGATGCTGCTGCCTGCAAAATATCCAAAGAACGGTTAAGTGCCTTTACCATACCGCTTACTATAAGATTTACTACAATTATCTCAATAACAACTGCGATTACAGCTATAATAGCCATATCTCTGACAATACTAACCCGTTCTGAAGATTCCATGCCCTCCACATGAAGATTCACAACAATAAAAGCTCCTATTGCCATTAATAAAACTGCTCCGACGGTCAGACCAACCATTTTAAGCTGTAAAGGTGATACTCTTCTGGTTTTCTTTCTCTCTTCCATAACACATCTCTCCTTTAAGTTATTCTCCCACTCTGTCTTACCATCTTAACATATTTCACAAATTCTTTAAAGATATTTTAAAATTTTTAAGTATATTTTATATAAAAAATTAGATTCACCTCATCATTTCTCTTCATCTTCCATAAAATTATACACAATTTTACCATCTATTATTGTATACAATGTTTTTGTAAAGGTTTCCATAGGATTTCCTGAAAATATAGCAATATCAGCATCCTTTCCCGGTTCTAAGCTACCCACTCTATCTTCCACACGGCAGATTTTTGCAGCATTAATGGTAATTGCCTTTAATCCTTCTTCCATGGACAGCCCATTTTTCACTGCCAGTCCTGCACAAATAGGAAGATAGTGTAAAATTGATACAGGATGGTCTGTGGTTATGGCCACAGTTACTCCAGCCTTACTTAAATTTCCACTTGTTTTGAAATTCATATTCTGCACTTCCACTTTAGAACGGGAAGTCAGATCCGGCCCTACTATTGCCGGGAAACCTGATTCTACAATTTCCTGTGCTATCAAATGCCCTTCTGTGCAATGATCCAGTGTCATATCTACACCGAACTCTTTTCCAATCCGGATTGCGGTCAAAATATCATCTGTTCTGTGAACATGGGCTTTTAGTGGAATTTCTCTATTCAGTACAGGCATCCATGCTTCCATTTTAAAATCTGCTTCCTCTAAGCTTCCATTATCCTTTTTTTCTTTATACTGCTTTGCTAAAAACAATTCTTCCCGTAGCAAAGCCGCAATTGCCATTCTGGTACCCGGCATTTTTCCCTTATTTCCATAATTATTCTTTGGATTTTCACCAAATGCTACTTTCATGGCTGCCGGAGCCTTTACTATCATTTCATCAATGCACCTGCCCTGGGTTTTCATAAATACAAACTGCCCGCCCACCACATTTGAGCTTCCCGGGCCTGTCATTACAGATGTAATCCCTGCCTTTATGGCATCATGAAATTCCGGATCCATAGGATTGATTGCATCCAATCCTCTAAGTGTTGGTGTAATGGGATCACTCACTTCATTTACGTCGTCTCCTACTGTTCCATTTTTTTCTTCTGTGATTCCCACATGGCAGTGGGCCTCAATGATTCCCGGCATTACCCATGCACCTTTTACGTCCAATATTTTTTCGTCTATATTATAACTTTTATTATTTTTTTTGCTGCCACTTTTCTTATCCTCCGGCTTTTTTTCTGTTTCTTTTATCAAATTGCCTTCTGCTAACTCTTTCATATCCCCTACTTTGACAATTTTTCCTTTTTGTATGCTTATATATCCGTTTTCTATGTTTTTGTCTGCCATAGTATAAATGTTACCGTTAATAATAAACATAAACTTCCCCTTCATTTTTACTTATTGGGATTAAAGCTTCTCCCGTCATAATCTTTTCTAGTATTTGCTAAATTTATTTTTTTATGTGTTTTAAAAAAAGCTGTACATTCACATTTCTGTGAAAGCACAGCTTTTATATTACTTAATTTTAACTTTTTTTACAGTACTGTAAGCACCGTAGTATTTCTTGCCATTTACTTTGGAGTAAGCACGTATTCTTACATAATAAGTCTTACCACTCTTTAATTTCTTGATAGTTGCTTTTGTCTTACTCTTCTTTACTGTCACTTTTTTTACATTTTTCTTAAATTTCTTTGAGGTACAATACTGAACTTCATATCCGCTTGCCTTTACCTTTTTCCATTTTAAAGTAAGTTTTTTGGTTCCTGCTGTCGTACTTTTAATTTTTACTTTAGAAGGCCTTGTCATTACTTTTAAATTAGTATATTTGGTGTAAATGGTTTTGCCATTTTCCTTTTTGTATGCACGGATACGGAATTTATAGGTAGTACCCGGTTTTAATTTTTTAATAACTTTAGTCTTTGTGGTACCCTTCTTCAGCGTGGAAACTTTTTTCCACTTTTTGGACTTGTACTGATATATCTGGTAGCCCTGAGCATCCTTCATTTTCGTCCATGATAATTTTACTTTTTTGGTGTAATTTTTGCTAATTTTGAAGTTGGCAACTTTTCGTTCATTAAATGGCAACTCTACCTGGGCATTTGGATCTACCTGTGTACGGAATGTGAAAACTTCTGTCTGTTGGCCCTCGTAAATTCCTTCATTATCCTTGATATAGACGCCAATCTTATACTGGTAAACAGTGTCTGCACTGAGCCCTGAATCCACGTAAGAAGTCTGGCTGGTAGTTGCAATATTTACCCATGTTTTGCTTGTATCATGATAACGGTATACGGTGTAACCTGCCGCATCACTGTCACCTGTCCATTTTATGGAAACAGAATTCATAGCTGTTGTGGCTGTTACATTTGTAACCTTCAAAGGAAGTACCACAACCTTCATGGTCATTTGGAAATTATTTTCATCCGCTGCTACCGCATTCAACTTGGAAATTCCTGCTTTTATACCTTTTACTACGGCATACTTTACCTGTCCGCTTACAGTACCGCTTTCAGTCACCTGAATTATAGTGGCACGGTAAGGAATCCACACAACATTTGGCTCACTTGCCCCAGTTGGTCCTACTGTAACCGTAATTTTTTTCGTAGCACCTTTATTAATCAGATGTGTGTTTTCACCTGTAATGCTGTCTACATTTGTATATGCCGGTGTATGTATGGATACACTGTTGCTGTCAGCTCCCGTAAAGGTTAATCCGTCTCTTATGAGATATGGTGCCAAGCTAAAGGAATAATCATAATCGTTTTCCAAACCGCCTAAAACATAAGTGGCATAAGTGTCACCGTTTTGATCCACAGACAGACTAAGCTTATCCATTTCTATAAATTCCTCACAAGTTTTTCCACCATATTTATATTTCAGACGGAAACCATTCTGCCTGTCCTTATTCTCCACTTTCCACTTAAAACGAGCGGATTTAATTAAACCCTCTGCTTCGATATTGTTTCCAATTTTTTGGAAATCGTAAACTAATACCGGATACTTTTTACTAAATTCCTTTTCATCCTTGGCAGTAACTGTGATGTAAGTAAATCCTTCTTTCAGACCTGTAACCTTTCTTTTTGCATTTATAGCATCATCTATTTCAGTCAAAGAAATAATATCTTCATCCTCTGCTTGAAAATCAATAATATTTTTATTTGCATAGACACAAAATTCAGTACTGCCTCCTAACGAAACACCGATTGATTCCACGCCATTGGTATTAAAATTTGTAATAACAGAACTGGAATAAGTCGTAATGGAAATTTCCTCTGATAAAGTCTCATAAGTATGGGAAAAACCATTAGAATCCCATCTTGTTATCTGTGGTGCAATTTTATACTTATAGGTTTTGCCTGCAGTTAAGCCATAGGCATTATAATATGATTCATCCCCTTGCGTGTTTATTACCAGATCCTTTACTTTCTCATATCCCTTTCCATCACCTTTGTCACAGTAAAGATTGTAACCATGTACATTTTTCTGAGTTTTCCAGTAAAGGGTAATGCTGGTATTGGAATGGTCATATCTGATATCCTTACTTGGAATCTGTGCCGGCTGTACCCATACGTTACAATTGCCATAATATTTACCGTCTGTAGTATAAGCACGAATTCCACAGGTTCCCTGTCCTACTGTGGTTACCAGTCCGTTCTGGTCTACTGTGGCAACTTCTTCATTGGTGCTTTCCCATCTTCCGACAGTTTTATTTACTGCATCATCCGGAGTATAATATCTCACTTGTAGTTGTAAAGTTTCTCCAATTCCTATGCCTTTATTTTCCCAGTTGTTATTCTGCTCATATTCAAAATCATACCAGTCGATATAATTTAATGTAATTTTCTTAACAGTCAGCGGTTCTACTGTAACCTGAATGGTTTTGGTAACATTAGTGCCATCCTGGGTTGCACAGGTAATGGTTGCTGTTCCAACGGAAACTGCTTCTATAATACCCTGACTTGTAACTGTGGCAACTGCCTCATTGGAGGATGTCCATTTTACTGTCTGGGAGGCAGAATCTGCCGGTAAAACGTCATAAACTACTTTATATTTCTTACTTGTCTGTAAGGTAACTTTGTCTTTTTCAACCTGAATGCCCGTAGCAAAGCCCTTTACAAAATGAATAGTACATTTTCCATAAACCTGACTTCCATCAATAGGTGCCGCAAACACTACAACATCGCCATATTCTTTTCTGGTAACAACGCCATTATTGACGCTTGCTAATCCATCTAAGGATACGTGCCAGTGAAGTGTTTTATTGGTTACTACTGCCGGATTTTCACATGTTCCTTCAGCATTTAAATAACCTGCTTTTACAATGGTTCCTAATGAAACAGCGGATGCACTGGTATAAATTTCAGTAGTTGCTTTACCATTCTGGGTAATCTGAACTTCTGTGCAGACTGTATCGTTTGCATTATAGGTATAAGAAGGGTATGTATTTCCCTCCAGATACAAATTCACAACTTTATCAGAATCTGCTGTGTCTGCTAATATACTTTCTGTTTCTTCTGTCTCTGTTACACTATCTGCTTTCTGCTCTGTAGCAGCTTCCCGGTTTACAACGCCATCGTCTGCTATTGCATTTTCACTGATAGTGTTTTCGCTGACTGCTCTTTCCGTTTCTACCGGAATCCGGTTGCTTTCTCTTTCGATATTATCAGTCTGAGTTTCTCCCTGAAGCCCTTCTTCTTTTGAGCTATCCTCTTTTGTAACCTGTTCTAAGGACTGAGCCCCGTTCTCATTAACGGTAGTACCCTCATAAGTAGTATAGTTAGTTAATCCCTGAAGGGTATTGTTTTTAAAATTTACTTTATTTATAGAAGATCCACGGAACATAATAGCGGGTATAGGGCAAACATCATTGGACAAAGTAGCCGTACTGTATGCATAAAAATACTTATTGGGAATAATGTATTTATTTCCTACAAAATTAAATTCTGAAAACTGATTCCGTAAATCTACAAGATAATGCCACCAATCTTTTTTTTCATAAGCAAGTTTATAATCAATAATTTCATTGCCCGTAAAATTAACCACATCATCCTCTGAGTCAGCATAATAATTTACAAGCTGACCCAGGTTATCAGTACCTAGCTGATTATAGTTAACAATTTTATTGTTATTAAATTCTTTGATCCCTTCCGTAAGCTGCTTTAAATTTCCAAAGTTGATATAAGTATTGTTCTCATAAACACCATTCACATATCCAATACGATACAGGAATGTGTCCGATACAATTTTATTTCCTTTTACAGTTCCATGACCGCTTAAAATTGCAAATTTACCTGTACCCTCATTATCTCTGTAAGTAATGTAGAATTCATTATCCTGAATTTGTATTCTTTCATTGTGACCATTACTTGAGTCAAAAAGAAATGCTCCATTATTGGCGGTACAACGGGCTTCTATCATATTATGGGACACTTCACAGCTTTGCAGACCACCTCCAAAGGTCATAAACTTAGAGTCTAAATCTGCTATAAAGTGATTTCCTGAAATTATTACATTTTCAATTTCTTTGGATTCGTCATATGCTACTGTAAAGCACATGGTACGCCATCCACCTGCTGCATTCTGATCTAAAGGCTGGTAAGAATACATTGTGTTATTTATAAAGTAAATATTTCTTACAAATGAACCTGCGTAATTCTCATATGTAGGACGTGCAGAGAAAATACCTATCTGCTCATCTCTGGCATCAGAGTGGAATTCACAGTTCATAATGGTAATGTTTTCTTCTCCTCTTCCGTAGAAGTCTAATACACCCAGATTAGCCCCTCGGAATGTAGAACTCATTAATTCCAGCTTGCAATCATCCAACGTCATATTTCTGTTGCCGGAATAGTAAGTAAGGCTGGAATACTGCTTATCCACATAATAATCTTTTGAAAATGTTTCCTGTGGAATATTTAAATCCACCCGGTAAGTATAAACGTTGCTACAATCAACAAATACCATCTGTCTCATGTATTTATAATGGTCTACTTCCCTTGCCTCTACCTTAAAATCCGCCATATATAAATCGGTAGCGCCCCATACTGTAAAGAAAAACTCATAATAGCCAATATCTTTTCTATAATCGTTGTCTGTGAAAAAAACAGAGTCTTCACCGTCACCTACAAAATTCACATTAGATACATTAATCTGAACCTGGTTGGTACATCTGTATTCTCCTTTTGGTAAATACACAATACTACGGAAAATGCTATTGTTATTATTAGCAAATTCAGAACCAAGCGAAATAGCACTATTAACAATATCCTGCTCGCCTTCCTGTCCATCGCCTTTTGCACCAAGCTGTTTTACACTGACAATGGCCCAGGTTTTACCATCAATGACTTTTTTATCTGCAATTAAATTGGCATAAAGTCCGTTTTCCAACAAAATACCACCCGTTGCCGGGGTAGTTGATAAAACGTAAGTACCTGCACCTCCATCACCTACGCTGTAAAAACCTTCTGTACGTACATATCTGCCAGCTTTTAAGCGGATATCCGTAGCTTTTATCATATCTTGTGCCGTTTCCAGTTCAATGGTGGCACTTTGGCCTGTTGTAGTTCCAAATGGATAAGTTTTTAAGAAAGTGGTGTCCATATTTTTGTATACGGACATGGTAGAAATTGGTGCTTTGCTTTCCGGAAATTTCTGATACTCTGCATGAACTTCCATGCCGATAGAAAAAAGTCCTAGTAAAACACCAAATAAAGCCAATAGCTTTACTGATTTTAGATAAGATAGTCTCTTAGTTTTTTGGCACATATACCCTCCCGATTTTATATATCTGTTTTGTTACTGTTCATACTTATCAGTAACTCTGTGTTTATTGTGCTGTTTTGCGGTAATTATGTCAAGAGAATTTAATATTTTTGTAAGAAATGGGGAAAAAACAGCATGTAAATTAGTATTTTTACATACTGTTTTTCTTATTTTTTTCAACTGATAATTTAATATAAAACAAATTCCAATCTTCTTCCCGGCAATAACCGATTTCACCAGCATGCTTTTCTACAATAGTCTTTGCAATAGCAAGTCCCAGCCCGGTGCCACCATCAGAGGAACGGGCTTTATCTCCTCTGGAAAATGCATCAAAAATAGAGTGGTTTTCCTCCTGTTTAATTTCTTTACCATCATCCATAATTTTAATTGTAGCATTATTTTCATCAAATAAAACCTGTATTTGTCTGCCTGTGCGGTTATATTTTTGGGCATTGGTAAGAAGATTTCCAATAACTCTTGCAAACAGGCGTACATCAATGGGATAATAGTAAGCTTCTTCCGGAATCCGAACAGAAAATTCAAATCCGGCTCCTTCAATCTCGTCATAATATTCCGCACAAATTTTTCTTAGAAGCTCGCATATATCAGTTTTTTCTGTCTGGATTTTGTAGTCCTCATAATCCATTTTTAACATTAAAAACATGTCCTCGGACAGGTTCAGAATCCGGTCTACTTTTTTATCTATCGTTTGGTAATAGCTCTGTTTTTTCTCCTCCGGCACAAGTCCTGCTTCTAACGCATTGGAATAACTTTTTATGGTGGCAATGGGAGTCTTAATATCGTGGGACAACTCTAAAAGAAGCTGATTTTTCTTTTTAATAAGCATGGCATTTTCTGCCTTTTCCTTCTCCAACTGGTTGCTCATCACATTAAAAGCCTCCATAATCTGCTCAAATTCGGCTTCTGTTTTCATATTGAGAGTTACATTGCTTTCCCCGGCTTTTACCTTTTCCATTCCGGCCATTAGCGCATCTAAAGGCTTTTTAATTTTATGACGCAGATACAGGCTAAGAAGCAGTACGTTAGCAATGGATAACCCAAAAAAGAGGGCATACATCATAATAGTTACCGGCGATGTACTATTTTCTCCTGTCATATTTATTAAAAAGGTAACGTTATACTGAACAGAGGATTTGTTATACATAATCAAATAATATTTTTTTGTTTTTTCTACATATTTGATAAATCCCACATAGTCTCTGGCTGTATCTTCCTCACTACTTGTAATAGAAAAAATATCTCCCGGAGTGTATTGCATCTGCTCTGTACGTTTTGTACCATAAACCTCTGTTACATTATATTCTTCATCTAAAACCTCTATCCACGCTCCCAGTTCTTTAATCGGCTGTTCATTTACAATATTTCCCTCATCATCCACAATGTCATAAACAGACAAATTATCTGCGTTTCCATTGCCCATTTTGGTAGCTGCCAGAAGAAAGCAGAGTAAAATCACCAAAAATGTAAGCACTGCAAATATTACATAGCTTAAAACTAATTTATGAAAAATACCTGTTTTTAACTTTTTCTTCCTCATAAAAATCCCTAAATCTTTTCTTTTTCCAACTTATAGCCCAGCCCTTTTATTGTTTTTAACAATCTGGGGGCTTTAGGTTGCTCTTCGATTTTCGCCCTTAAATTACTAATATGTACCATAACTGTATTGTCATAAGCTACTGGGTCATCGCCCCAGACATAATCAAATATTTGCTGTTTTGTATAAATCCGTCCCGGCGTCTTTATAAGCAGCTCTAAGATTTTAAATTCCGTTCTTGTCAGTTCAATAAGTTCCCCGTTTTTTGTAACCGTTCCTTCCTTGGAATTTAAGCTGATGTTATGACATGTCATAATATTGTCTTTACTGCTGTTTTCCTGATAATCATAATTGCGCCGAAGCTGTGCCTTAATTCTTGCCACTACTACCATAGGGTTGTAGGGTTTTGTAATATAATCATCTGCTCCAAGCTCTAAACCTAAAATCTTATCGTAATCTTCTCCTCTGGCAGTAAGCATAATGGCAGGCACCTTGCTTTCCTCCCGGATTTTCCTAAGCACTGAAAATCCGTCCATGCCCGGCATCATCACATCTAACAACACCATATGAGGCTTCTCCTTATGAAATAAATTTAATGCCTCCACGCCATTTGCTGCCTTTATTAAGGAAAGATTTTCTCTTAACATATATAGCTCCAAAGCATCCAGTAATTCAGTTTCATCGTCTGCTGCAAGTATTTTATATTCCATTTGACTCTCTCTGCACCTTCTATTTTTTATTCTGTCAGACTTGCGGGATTTCCGATTATTCTTTGTTTTACTGTAAAATCCCGGCTTCTTCATATATCAGCTCAATTAACTCCCTTGAAAAATCATAATCTGCCTTCCAGTCAGGACTTAACTTGTCTAAAATCAAGCACTGTGCCCTTCCGATATTATAATACTTATTTGTGCCTTCTGTATATGGTTCTAACTTTATGTCATTGGCTGATGTCTGATTTATGTCCCAAACCACATTTTTGTTTGTCCGGTCATCCTGTTTTTCGGGCTGCTGCAAGTTAGCGTATGCTAACTCTTCAACATAATAAGCTGTGCCCTCCATAACCGTATAGTAAGCCTCTGCTAACTGACATTCAGAGCTTAAAAATTCTTTTCTCTCCTCATCCAGTTGTTTATATTCTAAAATAATCTCTTTTACCACGTCAAGGTCATCCTCATTAATTGCTTTTTCCAGCAGTGCAATTTCCTTTTTGTATAGGTTTACAACCTGTTCATTGCCGTCCACTTCTGTAACTATCAGATTGGTGTCTGCCACATTAGCAGTTTCTCTATCTTCTGCCCCTATAAGTTTTTCTATGCCCTGCTCATAATTTGTCAGCTGATAGCAGTGAAATGCCTCGTGCCAGATTGTCGCTACGTGGCTTTCTTGTGTGTATGCATTGTCGGTATTTGCACTATCTGTATCTTCCGGTGTTGTCTGAACCTGAGCTGCAGGCATTAACATGTTGACAAGCCCCTGAAGCTTTTCTACTGTGGGACACAGCACTTGATATTCTCCATCGGTCTCCCATGCTGTAGCCACCAGTGTATCCATAACAGGCTCACGCTTTTGGGTGGTAATTTCTGTGTCACTGTTTACGATTACATAATCGTTTTTTCCATCATAAAATGCCACCGTATAATCCTCTAACCTGAAATTTTCAAATCCCGTTCCTTCCATTTTGGATTGCAATTCCAAAGCTTTTTTATATATCTCTATATTTTCTTCACCAAGTCCTGTTCTTCCCGTAAAAATCGTAGTAAAAAGAAGAATTACACCTACTGCTCCATAGGCAATTTTTTTCATATTTCCCACCGTTTACGCCTCCTTCTTCTTAAAAATCATAAAGCCCAAACCTAACAGCCATATAATAAAAAGTCCTTTTACAATTACATGAATGGAAATACTGCTTCCGGTAAAAATATTTCCGGCCTGTGCCTGAATTTCATGAAGATTTGGAACAATCCATAAGACAATATCCAATAGCTTTCCTACCAAACCGGAAACCATATTTCCAAACAACTCTAACACACTGTGAAAAATTCCTGCCAGATAAACAATAGCCGCAATTAATCCTGCCACCATGCCTGGAAAAATAATACTTAACAGACTGGTTAGAAGACTTACAATCCAAATGCCAAGTGCCATAATAAAATATGCCGGAATCAGTTTCCATAGCTGGTCTTGTCGGTGTTTCATCAAAGTAAAAAGAATCATCCCAATAAACATAATTCCCTCTGCCAGCATACAGCTAATTCCGTTAGCAATTGCTAACTCGCTATGATATCTTGTCTGGCTGATTCCTCTTATCCACACAAGATGACTTGTTTTTCTTTCGTATTCATTTGGAATCGTTTTCAGGCTTAAAAAAATTGCCAATGCTCCGCAAATGGCATTTACCATAATTAAAAATATGGGGGCCAGATTGTCATAATCTGTAATAGGTTTTCCTGCGATGCTTATGGTAGAGCCGTCTGCACTAAACAAAATCAGTACTAAAACTCCTATCATCGCTACAATATATAATTCTTTTCTTCTTATTTTTTCTTTTATTGCATGAGCTGCTATAATCATTTTTCTCCTCCGAAATTTACAAGTTTAATTGCTTTTTCTTTCTACTGTTTACATGATTCTTTACTAGTTTGCGCCTACGAGTTCTACAAAAATTTCTTCCAGGCTCTTTCCACCATAATCCTGCTCTTTCGACCAGGTTCCAAGAGTTTTTCCTTTTTTCATAATAATTCCCCTGTCGCAGACTCTTTCGATGTCATTTAAAATATGGGAATTAAGTAGTATAGTTTTCCCTGACCGTTTCAGCCGTCCAATCAACTCCATCATTTCTATTCTGCCAAGGGCATCTAACCCTGCCGTAGGTTCGTCTAAAATAAGAAAATCCGGCTCTCCAAGAAGTGCCTGGGCAAAAGCCAGTCTTTGTAACATTCCCTTGGAATAATTTTTAATTTTTGTTTTATCATCGTCCAGTCCTACTGTTTCAAGCAGTTCTGTTATAATTGGACTTAATTCCTTTTTAGGTATTTTTTGAAGCTTTCCATAATAATTAAGTGCTTCCCTACCTGTTAGAAAGGGTGGAAAAAATGGAGTGTCCGGGGAATATCCGATTTTCATACCTTCTTCTAAAGTAATCTCCCCTTCATCCTTTTTTACAAGTCCAAGTATCATTTTTATGGTGGTTGTTTTTCCTGCTCCATTGGCTCCAAGCAATGCAAATACCTCGCCTTTATTTACCTGAAAGCACAAATTATTTACCACGCATTTTTCTTTATATGATTTTTTCAGATTTTGGCACTTTAGCATATTGTCTGACCTCCTGCTTTTTTACTGCTTATTTTTTCTTTTGCTCTCATTTCACAATGAAATCTTACAATACGCTTCTAAAGGCAAATTAAAAGCAACCTTAAGATAACCTTAAGATTGCTTTTATTTGCCTGTGTTACTCTGAAAACTTTCTTATTTTCAAATAAATACCTCTGTCGTCAGCAATTTTCTGACATTGCTCAATTTCCTCTTGTGGAAGCACATCTACAATGGAAAGTTGTGTATGTTCGAAGGCTTCTTTAGAAAGCTCTGCAAATTCCAGCATTGCAGAAAATGCATTTTCAAACTGCGGTCTTGTTACTTCCTGATATTTTTCCGGGGTTGGAGCATTTAAGCTAATGGATACGCTGTCTACTACTTTGGCAAGCTCCGGTACCACATTTCGTTTGTGATATAAATTTGCCAGACCGTTTGTGTTTACCCGTACCTTTACGTTATATTTTTCTCTTGCATAAGCTGCGCTGGCAATGAGATTTTCCAGTGCACAGGTTGGCTCTCCGTAGCCACAATAAACTAACTCCTCATATCCTGTAAAATCAAATTCATCCATTGCTTTTTTGATTTCTTCCAGTGTGGGATCTCCATGAAGCCATAAGCTGTCTGCTTCACCTACGCTGTCTTTTAGGGAACGAACGCAAAACTGACAATTACAGTCGCACATGTTGGTAATGTTTGCGTATACTTGATTTTTGTATGTGTATAAAATATCTGCCATGGTAAAATTCTCTCTTTTCTTTTTCTTATTATAATATGATTAGGGTGTAGGAAGCCCATGTTTCCATAATAAATGTTTTAGCTAAAAAACCTCGTTTTCACATGGGCCTTATCCAGTGCAAGACCGAATACAATAAAGAAAATAGCACTACCGCCTGATTGTATCAGGCTTTCACTCATGGATACTAAAAATACAGACCATGTTCCAAACAAAACATATTCTGCAAGGAAATAGCTGATTCCTGAAATAAAGTAAGCTAAGACGGCTGCTATTACGTTTCTTGGTGTAATGATTTTCTTTAATTTGTTAGTAAATGGTATGGTGATAAGCATTTTTATAATAATGGTAGCCGGTGCCCACATGGGTGCGGTCAGTAAATCTGCCAGTCCTCCACCGATTGCTGCTGCCGCTAAAGCATAGGGTGTTGGAAGAAGTACTGCTGCCAGATAGATTAAAGAATCTCCAAAATGAACATAACCTCCATTCATTCCAACAGGAATATGGCATACATATGCTGTCATAATGGTAATTAAGGCTGCCATAAAACCTGTAATTGCCATATATTTTGTTTTGGAAGTTGTTTCTTCCTGTGTTTTTGTTAGTGATTTCTTTTCATTTTTGGTTGCTAATTTTGCACTCATTGTTTTGCCCTCCTAAAGTAGTCGTGATAAATATTTTTCAAAATGTACTCCATGATTTCTTGGAATCTTTTCTGCAGAGGCCTCTTCAATTGCATCCTGCAAAAAATAAGTTGCTTTTTCCATTGCCTGCTTTGTGGACAGCCCATTTACTAAGGAGCTACATATAACAGAAGCAAATAAATCTCCGGTTCCTGAGAAACCCATTCCGGTGTATAGTGTTTCCACGTAAGCCGTTTCTGTCTGAGAAACAGCTAAATTGCCTATGTACTCTGAATTTCCTTCAGTTCTGACAATTCCTGTTACTAGAACAGTCTGCTCTCCTTCTGCCTTGGAAAGAACCTTTTGGCAGATTTCCTGAATACGCCTTTTATAATCTTTCTTATGACTATGAGAAATAATACGGCTATAATCCACGTCTGCCAAAAGACAAAGCTCTGTCAAATTAGGGGTAACCACATCTGCCCGTCCGGTAAGCTCTTTCATGCCCTCAAGAAGCTCTTCTGTAAAGATGCAGATTCTTCTTCCATTATCTCCCATTACCGGGTCTGCCAAGTATAGATTGTTTTCATTTCTAAACTGCTCTAAAAAATACAATACTTTTTCTATCTGCTTTGGACCTGCCAGGTAGCCGGAATAAATTCCGTCAAAGGTTTCTCCCATTTTTTTCCACTCTTTTGTGAAATAATCCATTCTGTCGGTAAAATCATCACAATAATAGCTTTCAAAACCGGTCTGGGCTGACAATACTGCTGTTGGAAGGGGACATGCCTGAATTCCCATTACAGAGATGACCGGAATGGCCGCTGTGAGAGAACATTTTCCAAAGCCGGATAAATCGTTGATTAATGCAATTTTTTTCATCTGAGATTCTCCTAAGTTCTTTTGCATTACATACAATCTATACCATAATTGGTCTTGTTGAAATATCCAGTTCTTGATTTTTTAAGCATGCCAGTTTTATGATATAGGAAATTTCAGTGAAATTTCCTATATCATAAAAATATCTTCCCATGCCTTGATAACGAATGTCATAGGCTGGGAAGATACTCTGTAATAATCGGCAACATCACTGATTGCCGGGGCTTTATATTTTTTCTAAAAAATCCTGAAATACTTCATAAGGATACTCCTGTGCATCCTTTATAATCTCCTTATCTCTTACTTTCAGAAAATCTACCACATTTACATTTTTGAATGCACAGCTTTGGCACTGTAAGGTATGAATGTAGCAGGAATGATTTCCGGTTGGGATTTGTTCTTCGTTTTCTATTGGTACAGCATTTTCAAAATAATACTCCGGCATCTGCTTGTGGGTTTCATCAAAGCGGATCGGCAGTACATATAGTCTGGACTTTGCAATAATCATGGTGCCTTTGCATTTAGGGCATTTATCCGTGTCAGCATTGCCATATTTTAAATACAGACCAATACCAAATTTTAATATTAATATTACCAAAACTCCAACGAATATGATGATTAGGAGAATAAATTGTATTTGTTCTATAATAAGTTCCATATTCTTTTACCTGTCTGTAAATTAACTTGCACTTACCTGGGCATTTTGTAAAATTTCTGCATACTTGTCGGCTTTTGAAATGCCTTCTAATACTTCACTGGAGTTTAAGCTGTATGCATTATTGGAAGTAAAGGTAGGAATTCTTACTTTTTTATCTAAATAACCAAACTCAAAATATACATAGCTCGTGCCGCCTAATGGGCCTTTTATGTAATCACTTTTAATGTCTGTAATGTCCTTAGCTGAGATTTGCTGGAACTGGAAAGGATTCATATTGGAAACATATGCAATTCTTCCGGTACTTTTTTCGATACGGATTATGGCACCGGAGGAATAAAATGTAGCATAGTCATGAAAATTAGCAAGTTCTGAATTTTTTTCCATTGTTTTTTCAACAATACGGTCTATAATAGCTGTACCTGTTGTGAAATAAAAGAATAATAAACCGATAAATATAAATCCCGTGAACCATTTGCCTGCAAAAACAAGGGCTGTTGCTCCGCATAAATATGCTATGCCAAAACCAAGAATGGCGCTAATGGCAAAGAGAATTGCCAAAACAGATAAAATGTACTTTCCATTGACTTTTTTCATAATTTAAAATCTCCTTTTAATTTCATAAATTATTTTATCCAAATGCTTTTTTTTCAAACTCAGCAACCGGCATTGGCTTTGCAAAATAGTAGCCCTGAATCAGGTCGCAATTCATGTGAGCTAAAAAGTCAACCTGTTCTCTTGTTTCAATTCCTTCTGCTACAATTCTCATTTCTAATTTCTTTGCCAAAGAAATAGTATCTTCTACAATTAGTTTGCCCCGTCCGTCTTCGTCCTCATCCCGGAAGAATCCCGCATCCAGCTTTACAACATCAAGAGGTAGCTCTTTTAAGGAATTTAAGGAAGAATAGCCCGCACCAAAATCGTCCATAGAAATAACAAAACCATAGGATTTCAGCTTTTTAATTGTATTTAACAATACTTCCTTGTCATCAAAGAATGCACTTTCCGTTAATTCCAGCTCGATTACATCATGGGGTACTTTAAACCGGTCTACAATCTGACAAATATGTTCTGCCAGGTCTTCTCTTACAAAGTTAGCTCTGGAAACATTAACAGAGATTGGGACTATTTTTCTGCCCTCTTCAATCCATTGTGCCTGCTGTCTTGCAACCTCAGTCAGCATATAATCATCCAGTTGAACAACAAATCCATTACTTTCAAAAATCGGAATAAATCTAAAAGGTGCCACAAATCCTTCTTTGGGATGAATCCAGCGCACCAATGCCTCTGCTCCGGACAGCACTTCCTCCCTAGTACTGTATTTTGGCTGAAGGTATACTTGAAACTCTTTGTTTTCCAAGGCTTTTTCCATGTCATTTTCTACCTTATGGAGCCAAAGTTGATCCTTCCTCATTTCATCATTAAACCAGACAATGGGGTTTTCGCTGGCTTCTGTAACTTTATTTCTGGCTACTACGGCACAGTTATACATAGCTTCGATTCCATTCTTTGCACCAAGCGCCTGACAAATACCAATGCTGAAATACTTTTTCTGATCTGCTTTTACAGTCTTCATCTTAGAAATCATGTCTTTTAAACGATTTGTAAGCTCTTCTTCTGTTTTGTAAGTTAAAAGTAATGCAAACTCAGCTTTTTCCCCATGGGCAAGAATTTCCTTTTTTGATAAATTTTTCTGTAAAACCTCTACAAAACCTTCTAACAGTTCTTCCCCTTCTCTCATACCGTAGCAGGAACAGAAGTTAGTATATTTATCCATTTGAATCGTTACAACTGCATAATTGTATTTATTCTTCCAACTCTTTTTCAATAATCGGTTTCCGTTTTTATTAAAGTACTGCAAGTTGAAACCACCGGTTACTACGTCAGTAGACAATATTTTGGCAAGCTTTCCTCTTTCGTATACAAGACTGAATATGGAAATCAGGTAGTAAATAATAAGTACGAAAGCAAGTATAATAATAACCTCAAGTACAATTGCCAAAAAGAAAATCTCTGCACCTCTTATAGGCAATTTACTTTTTACGCATACGCTGTAGCCTTCATTGGAAAATGGCATCTGATACCAGACACTTACTGTGGTAACGTCCTCTGTTTCCCACATATTCTCACTTGTGAGACCACCTTCTTTAATAACGTTCTTATCAATATTATCTAAATTAAAATTAATTCCCGTCTGGGTTAAGTAGAAAAAGTCGTCATCATCTTTAGTTGGTATGTATTTAGCCTTGGAACTGCTAAAAACCGGTATGTAATAATCAAGTCTGGGAACTTCTTTACCGTATTGGCTTACAATTTCATTGTTACTGTCTGCAATACATACGTTTTCTACCCCGGACATGCCTTTTAACAGAATATCACAAATTTCCTGCAGACTATCTTCCTTTTCCGGCTGCCAGTCAGTTTCCATAACCTTGGCAACCATTTTGGTATTTTCGTATCCCTGTTGCATTTTGTCGTATATAAGATTGACTAATAAAAAGCCATTAATCAGCAATAACAATAATGAAAAAACAACAATTACCAGCACAATACCAAAAACATAGGGCCAAATTCGCTGTCTTTTCAGTCGCTTTAATTTTCTTTCCTTTTGTTTGCTCATATAACTCCCCCGTTATATACAATTTCTATCTATTTAACTAATTTAAAACAGAATCACTCATCCCGTTTATTAATCCGCACCTACGGTTAGACTGCATGGTAGTATAATATTGAAATATACTGTTTCAGCAGGTCACTTTATCTGATTTATTATAGCACATTTTGCTTACAAAATGGAAAAAAATTTGTCATTTCTACGTTTTTTTGATACACTTTCTTTGAGTTATTTATGTTACTTTCAAAATTAGATTGTTCACTTTAACGATTCTGCATGTTTTAAAAGGGCTTTATATAAAAGAAAGGGAAGTTACCGGTAACGTGTGAACGGTGACCTTGGTTTGGCTATGAGTATAAAAATATTTACAATAACCCATAAGGGATTTACACCTCCCGTGGATTCCATGTATGTACCGCTTCATGTAGGGCGGATAAATGGGGAAAACCTGGGTTTTTTAGGGGATGATACGGGAGATTCTATTTCTCAGTTAAATCCGTATTTTTGTGAACTGACGGGAATGTATTGGATTTGGAAAAATTTTACAGAGACAGACTATGTGGGAATCTGTCATTACAGACGGTATCTGATTAATGAAAATGGGGTTGTTTTTACAGAAAATGAGCTTAATAAGCTGTTTGAAAAATATGACATAATCACGACAAAGCTGTTGACTTTACCGGGTTCCTATTATAAAGGATTTGGTATTAATCATCATGAAAAGGATTTGATTACTACAGAAAATGTGTTAAGAGAAAAGTATCCTGAATATTTTAAAACTTTTCATGAACTGGTGCATGGGCCCCATACTTATTTTGGAAATATTTTTATTACATCGAAAGAAATTTATAACCGTTATTGTCAGTGGCTTTTTGATATTTTATTCGAGGTGCAAAAACGGACGGATTTTACCGGCTATAATGACTATCACAGGCGGCTTTTCGGCTTTCTCTCGGAGTTTTTGCAGACTGTCTGGATTTTCCATCATAAGCTGTCTGTTTATGAGTGCAAGGTGGGCATGGTTGGTGAAAAGTATGAAACAAGAAAGTTAAAGGAACAGTTAGCAGCCTTTTTCGAAAAACGGGACTATACCGGGGCTAAAAGCTGTTTTTTAAAATGCTATGAAAAGCGACCGGATGTGCTTATGGAAGCTTCTGATGTGACCGGAGAGCTACGGCTTTGTATGCAGATTATTTCTACCTGCGAATTTGAAGATGAAGCTCATGGTCAGTGTATTTTGGACATTTTCAGGGATTATCATAGTCTGATAGAGCATTTTAACAGGTTAAACTCTGCCGTTTGCAGGTATATAAATGGATATGTAAGACCGCAGGACACAACATTTTTTAAGGAGAACAACTCCATTACTAAGGTTTCTGTGGAGATTGCGGTGAAACTGTTTTGCACCGAATCTGACAAAGCGCAGAATATTCTTGATAAGATTTGCATACTTTTGCCTGATAACTGATAAAAAATTTCTTAATATTAAAGCCTCCAGATCCGATTTCAAGTTATGTCCAAATCAGACCTGGAGGTTTTTAGTTTCTGTTTTATGAAATGTCTATTCCCATGTTTTCTCAAAGGCTAAATTCCAGTCAATATTATAAAGGCTGTCATCTTCCTGTTTTAAATCCTCATAAATTTCTCGTCTTTCATCACTGCTTTCTTCTGCCCAATACTCATATCCAAGAAGGTAACTGTTCATTGCTTCATCCCATGATGTGTATAATGGCTGAATCATTTCAGCAATTTCCATGGATTTATTCAGTGCCTCTGTTTCTGTATAGTAGCCTGCATGATAGTAAAATGCTGCCAAAGACATAGCACGGCAGTAATCCCATGCATCAATGGCACTTTCACCATATTCTTCATAATAACCATACATGTCTGCTAAAAACTGCGCTTCTGACTCACCCACTTCATAGGTATTATAAATAAAATCGGCTCTGCCATCTGCTTCTACGCTGTCAATTCCTGCATCCGCAAGGTCTGCCATATTGTCTTTAAATCCGGTTCTGTGACCCTCTGTTAAAAGCCATTCCATTGTTTCATCTGCGGTAGCTCTATCAGTTACACCCCATGATTCTTCTAAGGATGCCTGGGAAATCATGGCATTCATATCATTGGTTGCCATACCACCAAAATATTCCGTATCAAAGCCGTTTAGCTCGGTTAAAATTGCATAGGTTGCATTAAACCAGCGAATTGTATCTGTCATTTCAGTACTAAGACCATCTTCTGAAAAATCCTCGTCTTCTGTTGCTACTTCTTCCTCAGATCCTTCAGCTTTTTCTTCCGCTTCCTCTTCTAACTCTTCCAATGACTCCAGACTTACAGCCCCATCATCCTCTCCTGCAGTACTACATGCAGTCATTGATAATGCCATACATACTGCTAACCCAGTCACACAAAGAAACTTCTTCAATTTTTTCATCATCATAATTACTTATCTCCTTTTTTCTGTCAAAACCGCATTTACTATTCAATAAACCTCTAAAGTATACCTTATCTCATAAAAGAATACAAATTTTTATTGTGCATTTTCTTCCTGTATTTTGACAAATACTGATTTTTGCAAAAAATCATTACATTTTTTCACCCTATTTCCCTGATTCTATGCTAAAATAACTTAAGCTAATTTTAAAATTATGAAGGAGAAAACTATGGGTAAACAATTTGACAAGCGTGTAGAATACGCTATCAACCAGCTTTGGGTAAATCCCTATGAAGGAGACGGTGCCAAGGCAAAGGCAATGTTAGAAGAGGCTGCTAAAGAAGGGGATGGAGATGCCTGTTTCTTTTTAGGCAGATGTTATCTGGGCGAATGTTTTGTAAGTCCCCTTTTTGGATTTGAAGAAAATTTTGACAAGGGAGAAGAATATTTCAATAAAAGTATCGAGCTTGGAAGTGCTGTTGGTATGTTTGGCACTCAGCGTCTGGCCGGCTTTAAGCCCGCCTGCGGTTCCTTTGTACATGCCCCTTATAACTCCTTGCAGGAAATATGGGATGCAGTAGTGGAACTTGCCAATAACGGTCAGGTTTTCTGTCAGTATATGGTAGGCAACGCTTACTACTATGGTGATTGTATTGAAATGTTAGGAATTCCGGACGATAAGGTGACTCCTGATTTAATCCATAAATTTCAGTTAGAGGCTGCTAACTTATTTGAGCAATGTATTGCCCAGGGATTAACTATGGGGATCGGAAACTTAATTGATATTTTATCTTCCGGCGATTACGGGGTAAAACCGGATGAAAAACGAGTACAAGAGTTAATTAAACGTGGGGCTGAGCTTCATAATCCTTACTATGAATGTGAATATGCCCATAGCATAGAAGATAAAAATTTTGAACAGGCATTGCAGCTTTATGAAGATTCCCTTCGCCATGGCGGCAGTGATGCTTATTATTATTTAGGCATGATTTACAGCAATGGCACAAAGGTAAAAAGAGACGTACATAAAGCAATTGAATACTATGAAAAGGGTATTGCTGCCGATTCCCATTGGACCGGCTGCACCAATCTTTTAGGTGAAATATATTTCCATGGCAAAGATGATGTGGCACCTGATTATGACAAGGCCTTTTCTTTATTTATAAAGGTACGTGAAGAAAATGAATGGTGTTCATCCATGTTGGGACACTGTTATTTAAAGGGACTTGGTACTCCGGTTAATTATGAAGCTGCTTTAAAAGAATTTTCTGTTTATCCGGCGCAGGAGCTTTCCGCCATTGGTCTTGGAGAAATGTACTGCTATGGACTGGGTGTGGATAAGAAAATCAGTACCGGTATGAATCATTTAAACAAGTTCCCCAACAATGAAAGGGTGAAGGAGATTAAGTCGCATTTTAAAAAGACTTTGTTTGGTTGGAAAGAAGTGTAGGAAAAAGTTAATTTGTGGCGTATATGCGTCAAAAGAGAGCCGTTGTATTTGCAAGTTCCACATATGCAAATACAACGGCTCTCTTTTGACTTGGGTGTTGGCCAGCGTATGTTTTCTTTTTTCGATGTACTTCTTTTCAGTCCAATGGTTTTGGGGCGGGCTTTTTTAATCACATCGAAAGGTGGTGATTATTCCTCTGTTAGCATTTTTATGGGTTGGATTTTTCTTATTTTTAATGCGGAGAGGAAGGATGTTAAAAGTGCTACTGTAACTACTAATACTACAGTTATTGCCAGCCATATTGGGTTGTTGGTAAAATCGTATTTCTCTATACCGCAGAAGGCCAGGCAATTAACGATTAAGGGTTCCATCAGGTAACAGCTTAGGAAAACACCTGCAATAGCGGCTATTGTTATAACCGGGAGGTTCATTAGGATAGTTTGGGAAATTAATTGTTTTGTAGTAAAGCCGAAAGCTTTGTTTAGTCCCATGTTTTTTCTTTCTCTAATAAGTTTTGTTTTTACTAATAGTACTTCTACCATTGCCACTACAAATATTGTAATGGTGACAAAAATCATGCAGATTGCTACCATTGCCAGTTTTACGCTTCCCATAGTACTTGCAATGACTTTTCCGCTATCCATGGTGCTTACCGTAGGATATTTATTTAAAACTTTTTTTGAGATTTCTTCAAAGGTTACCTTTTCTTTTCCATAAACATACAATGCACCAATTGTGCTTTCTCCATTTAAACGTTTAAGTCCGCTTCTTTTTAACAGGGCTTTTAGTCCCATGTTATTGATTTTCTGGTCGATACCACATACGATATAGTCTTTCCGTTCTCCCTGTCCGGTTACGTAAACGATATCTCCTACTTCCACATTTAAAAGCTTTGCAATGCTGGTAGTCAGTGTGATTTCATTATCATACTTTGGCACACGGCCTTCAATTACCATTTCATTTTGCACAGCCTCCGGATCTTCCCAGACGTCACAGGACACACTTGTACTTTCTTCTCCACTTTCCAGTTTTATGGAAACACTTGTATAATACAGCACTTTTTCTACCTGCTCCCAGCTTTCCATATCTTTTCCCAAGTCTTCCAGATTTTCGCCGGTAATACACACATCGCCAGCTTCACTACCTACCATTTTTAGCAGATTATTTGAATCTTTGGCAAAGTTCTCATAAAGTCCGAAACCTACACATGCTGCAAAAGACAACATCATGACAATTATGAAAATAGAAAGATTTTTTCCTTTTTCATGCATCACATTTTTTCCTGCCAGAATAAAAGAAACCGGCAATTTTGATTTGTGAAATTCAAAGTAATTTTTCTTAAAATTGTGAGTGTGGATGCCGCCTCTTAAGGAGTCTAATACGGAAATTCTTCTATAAAGCATACCGCTTAAACCTGCTACTAAAAGCACTACAAGAAAAATTACCATTGCCGTAACGGCTGCTGCCAGTGGATGGAATGTCTGCTTCCAGCTAATTCCAAGCATATTCCCTTGAAACTGCCCAATTATGCTGCTTCCGGCAACACCTAAGAGAATTCCGGCCATTACTGAAAATATGGAGATAATGACCATTTCCACCATAACAGTTAGGTTTAACTGCCTTGAAGTGTAGCCTGCTGCCTGTAAAATTCCCACATTTTTTAAATTCATTTCAATATAATTATGAACGCTGAACCGGATTACAATTAACACAATCAGTATTAAAATCAAAGAAAAAACAAGCAGAATGCTCATACTAATCTGAGACATCATGGCTACGCCGCCTTTCATGGTTTTCCAGTTTACTCCCAGATTCAAAACCTCTGAAAGCTGTGGAATCTCCTTCGTAAAAATGGGGGATAATTTATTATCAAGAGCAAAACTGTCTTCCCCTTCTTTTAAACGGACCTTATGCTGTACATACTTTGAAGCATTGGCTTTAGAATTTTCTTTTAACAAATCCTCATAAAAGTCCGTACTTATATATGCACCATATACGTTAATATTTAACGGGGTGGCAAACAGTGGATCCTCCACAAAACCTGCAACACTAAATTCATATTCTGTCTCGTCAATAGTAATGTAGCAGATATCTCCCACCTGAAAGTTTTGGGCTGCTTTTAAATAATAAGGTAGTAAAATGGAATTATAGTCAATCTTCAAATCCTCACAGCCTGCTAACTTTCCAATTTTTCTTTCTTCCTCTATTTTACCGAAGAAAAACTGGCTCTGATTATCCTCTTTTTCTCCTTCTTTACGATATTTTACTTCCATAATGTAAAGACAGTCAGAAGCCTCATATTCCACTACTTCACTTTGTTCCTTCATAATCTGTGCTACTTTTTCTTTCTCCACACTGGTCATAAAAAGCAAATCTGCGGTATGAGCATTATCATAGGCATGGTCCAAAACCATATTCATTTCCATAAATACGGAAAGGCTTGTGTATAAAAGCAACGACGCCAGCAAAATAAGAAAAGCTAATACCAGTCCGTCACCTTTTTTCTTTTTTAGATTTTGTATTGCAATAAAAAATAATGCCTTCATATTACCACCCCATTTCCTCTAAGAAATGGCGAAGCTTTTCATGCCTTTCTTTGTCTCCTGTTTTATAGGCTCCTAAGTTTAATTCTCCGGTAATAACTCCGTCCTGTAAATATAAAATACGGTTAGCGCGTCTTGCCGATTTCATATCATGGGTTACCATGACAATACTTTGTCCCTTTTTATTAAGCTCGGTAAAAACATTTAACACGTTTTCTGTATTTTGGGAGTTCAAGGCTCCTGTTGGTTCATCTGCAAAAAGGATTTCCGGCTCATTAATAATACCTCTAACAACTGCCACTCTCTGTTTTTCTCCTCCGGATAACTGGTTTGGAAATTTACGGAAGGTCTGTTTGGAAATTCCTACCTGTAATAACAGTTCTTTGGCTTTCTGGGCAAGTGCCTTTCTGTCCTTTGTTGCCAATAATCCGCAAATCATAATGTTATCTAAAACGCTCATGGAATCATTTAAGTAATTTTGCTGAAAAACAAATCCACAGTGTTTTCTTCTGAAAATCGCCAGCTTATCATTGCTGTATTTGGAAATTTCCTCTCCGTGGTAGGAAATGCTTCCAAGGGTTGGTCTGTCCATACCCGATAAAGCATAGAGAAGAGTACTTTTGCCGGAACCGGAATTTCCCATAATAACGGTGAAATCTCCTTCTTTAATGGATAAGTTTAAATTTTTTAATACATGCTGCTGTACGCTTTCATTGGAAAAGGTTTTGCATAAATCCTTTGCTGTTAAAATATCTCCCACTGTTTCTTCCTCCTAAAATGGTTTCTATGTTTTTCCCTTACATGCTTCACATGGAAATGAATAAGGGATGTTGGATTTCTCCTTACATCCCTTATATTACCAATAAATTTTTCAAAAGTCTTAACCTGATTCCTGTCTGTTTCTTAATTAATTCTTAATTGTGGTAGTTTTTATAAAGGGCTCACTGCACCCTATCATTTTACATTTTACACTTTGCGCAAAAACAGTTCTACCACAAAACCATTTTCATTATAGTATTCCATGTCGCCTTTCATCTGTACCATAAAGGTTTTTGCCAGATAAAGCCCAAGTCCGGAGCCTTCTCTTCCTTTGGAGTTACTGCCTCTGTAAAACTTTTCTATTATAAGAGGAAGCTCTTCTTTTGACACTCCCGGACCCTGGTCTTTTATTTTAATTAAAAGTCCATCCTCTCTGGCAATAAACGTAACATGAACAGGTGTGCCGGCATACTTCCATGCGTTATTTAAGCAGTTATCAATAACCTGTTCTAACCTTAATTTATCCATATAAACAAGACATCCCGGCACTTTTCCGGTTATATGCATTTCCCCATAATATTGAAGCTTGGAAAACATCTCTTCTACAAGGAGCGCACTTTCCTCCACCGGCTCTACTTTTAACACTGCCAATTCCTCTAAGGTAGCATGAAACAGGTTATCTATCAGCTTTTGAATCGTTTTTGCCTTTCCATCAATGACAGCTACTTTTTCCAAAGTATCCGGGTTTTTTTCTTTTATTTGAATTACTTCACAGGTTGCCTGTATGGTGGCAATTGGAGTTTTAATGTCATGGGATAGCTCCGCCATCAGCTCTTTTTTACTTTGGTTAGCCTGATATTCCCTTTCTCTTGCCCCCTTTAATTCCTCTCTCATAATATCAAAGCTTTCTGTAAAAGCTCCAAAATAATTGTTTTTTTTCACAGGCAATGGAAAATCCAAATTACCCTTTGCTACCTGAGCGGAAAATTTCTGCAAATTGTGAAAGGGTTTGATGAACATAAGGTAAATAAGCCCAATTAATAAATAGCCTGCAAAGACTACCAGACCCCAAACGTTAACTGTTTGTTTCACTAACCTTTTCTCCATCGTCTGATAATGCTGTTCTTGCTCATTCCAGACAATTTTTCCGGCTAACTGATTTTTTTCAAAATAATCTAACAAAAGTGCTTCTTTTTGTAGCGCATCCTGCAATTTCATTTCATACTCTGAGTCTTTACAAAGTAAAATCTCACAGCCGTACTCTTTTTCTATTTCCTCTATTTTCCTTCCCTGGCTAATCTGTTTCGATACAAGTATACACTGTTCATTGTAAAAGACCATGTCCCGTTTTTCCGTTGGCTTATTTGCAAAGGAAGTATACATGTAGAAAAAAATCGCCAGCATAAATGCTGTATATACTAATAAAAAGTACCTTATTTTCATTGCTCATCCTCTAATTCCAGTATGTAACCGGTTCCCCATATGGTTTTTATCATTTTAGGCTCGTTGGGATTTTCCTCTAATTTCTCCCGAAGCTTTCTTATATGTACATTTAAGGTTCCGTCGCTGAAAAAGGAATCTCCCCATACTCTTTCAAATAGAGTTTCCTTGGTTACAATGGAATTTCTATGTTCAAATAAGCATTTTAAAAGTGCAAATTCTTTTGCTTTCAGAGCTGTTTCCTTCCCTTTTAGGACTACGCTTAGCTTCTCCTCTATTAACTTCATTCCGCCTACTGAAACATTTACTGTTTCCTTTTGGGAAGTTTGCTGCTCCATCCGCTTTAAAATCACCTTTACCTTTGCTAAGAGCACACTTAACGTATATGGCTTCTTTATGTAGTCATCTCCTCCAATATTTAAAGCAATTAACACATCATCATCGCTTTGTCTTGCACTGATAAACAAAATGGGAAGATTGTATTCCTGTCTGATTTTTTTACACAAATCAAAGCCGCTGTCCTGTGACAAATTAATATCCAAAAGCAGAATATCCACTTGATTTTCCTTCAAAAACTCCATACACAACGCAGCATTTTCCACATAGGCACAGCTTATATCGAACATTTGAAAATATTCACAAGTCATTTTTGACAAATCTGTTTCATCATCTACAATTAAGCAGTTGTAATGCATGTTATTTTCATCCTCCGTTATCCATTGCTAACTTATTAGATTTCCTGTAAATTTACACCATTATTTTTTCTATATAATAATACAGTTATTACTAAAACTAAAATACATACTGCAACCATGGTTAAGCCCAAATATTCTTCCGGCACCAAAGCTACAGGCACTGCGCAGACAATTGCCATGAAAAATCCCCCCAGCCCTCCAATCATTGCAGAAAAACTCTGCTTTACAACGGTTACCTCGCTTTCCCAATTGAATAGAGGAAACTTGAGATTCATAGTAATTCCAAACACGCAGGCAAACAAAATAATAACCGGAGGAATCACTAAAAGCCATACCATCTGCAACACAGCCGGTTTTAAGGCCACTATTAATAGTACCTCTGCCACAAGATAAAATGGCAGTATTAAGCTCAGATTTAAAAGAATTTTCCCATCTAAAATATTTTTCGTTGTAACAGGTAAGCTTTTTACAATCCACCACTCTTTTCCTTCCATGGAAATAGATGTAGAGGTAGTAGTCATAATACAAAAAATGCCTGCCACTAAAAACGGAATAAGGTTTTCTATATGAATAGAAACCGGAAGCACCTGCTCTATGGAATCTGTTCCCATAAATAGGAGCGTTCCTGAAAAAATCACTGCCATAATTGGCCCCATAATGGTATTTGCCACATAAACACTGGAGGATAAATAGCGTTTAAGCTCTCTTTTATACATGGCAATTAAAACAGAATCTTTTTTCATATTTTCTATCTGATAATCATGTTTTGCAACAGAACCATAAAGACTCTGACAAATAAAATGAAAGTTAGCAGAGACTACCCAAATCATAATAGCAAACAGCACTAAGAATCCAAAAATACAGCCAAGGCAAGGAAGCAACTCTCCGGTTCTCATAGCATTAGTCATCCATATTGCCGGAGGATATATTTTTTTTAGTATAGAAAGAGCCTGCCCTGAAAGCTCCTTTATCATTTCCGGTGTAATCTGACCTTCTAATCCGGAAACCCTGGAAGTTGGAATCAAAACTGCTAATACAAGTAGAATTGACAGCCCTGCCTCCACCAGACTTTTATGCTTCATTCTGGAGGAAATAGCGGTTATAATGGCGCCAATAAAAGTTGCTATTGTAACAGGTGCAAATGGCAGAAAAATAAGTACTATAATTCCCGCTAAATAAAATATAACATCCGGTTTCATAAGGCAGGCATACACTATCATTCCCGGTATCATAACGATAAGTGCTAATAGCAGATTTTCCACATACATTCGCACAAATCTGCTAACTACAATTGCTGTCTGTGACACCGGAAGAGAACATAAAATATCATAGCCGTTTTTATTAAAAATGACACTACCCGCTTTGAAAATTCCTAGAAAAAGCATAATCATACTGGATATGCCAATCAGGTAAGCAAGGCTCATTTCCTCTAATCCCATTATGATATATCCATAGGTTAGTCCTGACACATAAGATATCAACATAAAAATTATAATAATCCAGATCACCATTAGTATTTTTGTTTTTCGCTTTACCTGCTTATCTTTGGTAAAGCGAAAGGTATTCATGCCATATAAATTGCAAAGCTGGAGCTTAGATAGATTTTTAATTTGCCTAAACATTATCCACTACCTCCATGAAAATAGACTCCAGTGACCGGCCTTCTTTAACAATTTCTTCCATGTTACCTGAGGTAACCAATGTACCATCCTTAACAATAGCTACTTTATTACACAGCTTTTCTGCTACATCCAGTACGTGGGTTGAGAAGAAAATAGCACCACCGTTTTTACAGGTTTCTCTCATAATGTCTTTTAAAATTACGGCGGCTTTTGGGTCAAGTCCCACAAAAGGCTCATCCAAAAGCAAAAGCTTTGGCTCATGTACCAGGGCAGAAATAATTGCCAGTTTCTGCTTCATACCATGGGAATAGGATGATATTAAGTCCCCAAGGGACGGAGTAATCTCAAATAATCCGGCATACTTTTCAATTCGTTTTTCTCTGTGGCCGACAGAAACCCCAAATACATCTGCAATGAAATTCAAATATTGAATTCCTGTCAGGTATTCGTATAAATCCGGATTGTCCGGGATATAGGCAAACTTTTCTTTAGCAGCAATGGGATTTTCACGGATAGAAATTCCATCAATGAGAATTTCACCTGCATCAAACCCATGAATTCCCGCAATGCATTTTAAGGTAGTTGTTTTTCCGGCACCATTATGTCCGATGAAGGCATAAATATCACCGGGCTCAATTTTTAAACTGATATTTGTGACACCTTTGTTGCTGCCTTTGTAGTGTTTCGTTAGTTGGTTAATTGTAAGCATGATTTGCTCCCTTCCATTGCTTGTTTCATTTATTTATGCCTGATTTTACAGTATTACGCAACGTTACAAGCAATAGTTTTTAATAAAAAAACTCCAAATCTTTTCTGATACATGCTGGATCTGAAGTTTTTTATATTTATTCTATTTGTTCTTTTGCGAATATTCCATCCAAAGGTCGTCGGCTAAATATTCATCACTCATACAATGCATATCAGAAACACCATCTCGCATTAACTGATATAGTAAAGAATGATAAAAAAAATCTAATGCTTCATTTAGTGTAAATCCTGCTTTTTTAGCAAACAGTTCAATAACCCTGCTATATTTTTTTTGTAGTAGGATAGGATTTGCATTCATAGTTTCTCACTCCCCTCAAAGGATAAATACCGTTCTATAACCTTCTGATTACGAAAACATATTTGTAAATTTGGTTTCTCATATTGCAAACGCTTAATTGCTTCTGTTTTATCAATTAATTGTTCAAAATACAATTCTACTGTATTAAATACCTTGTCATTGGCAACACCACCTATTACAATATCATAATCTGTTTCATCTTTTCCGCTACGACATGATAAAATATAATCCAACCACACCTCACTGTAGGATTCAAATTTTAAAACTTTACAATTTTTAAAGGCCTCTTCATTCAATATATACTTAGATAAAATTCCTTCATTGCCACGACGTTTAAATCTGCTGCACCATTTAACGGCCTGTTCTAAAATTGGAGTTGTATAAAAACCCTTGCCAAAATCTACGTTTGGTCTGGAATGTAGTAAATCCGGTTTACTCACTTCCACATAAGAACCATGGTACAAAATCATATCTCAACCCCCATATCTTTCATTGCATCAATAATATCTGCCACAATATATTCCTTGCTTTGTGTATGCAGGATTTCATATTCAGGAATAATATACTGATTTAACAGATTGCTCTTAGAAGTTAATGCTTCATATATTTGCTCTGCCGGAACTCCTAAATGTATTGCAACATTTTCGATACAAAAAATGGCAAATTCTAACTCTTTTGAATTACTAATTTTTACGTTTCCAACCTGTTCCATGCAAATACCAACTTTCTTAATTGTTTTATTCTTTTATTCTTTTCTTCTATATTAAAAGTCCATATTCATTGTACCACACGTTTAATAAATTAGCAGTATTTATATAAAGTATTACTATTCACAAGAAACAGTAACCATATGAACAGCTGCAACACTTCCTCTTTCCACCAGTGTTACCGGTAATAGTTCCATCCTGCCCTGGCCTTTTTTATGAATTAATTCCAATAGTAATTCCACCGCAACCTTGGAACGGAGCTCTAAATCCTGTGCTACGGTAGTAAGTGGGGGTTGAACCATGGCAGCAAGCGGTATATCATCAAATCCCATAATGGAAAAATCTTTCGGAATATTAACACCTTTTCCTTGAAGAAAACACATAAATTCAATGGCATACATATCAGAAGCCCCAAAGGCTGCTGTATATTCATCCAGTTCAAAATACAGCTTTTCATAGATTTTCATACGTTCCTCTTTATAGGGACTTAGCATTTTAAAATCTTTCCAGTTGACTGGAATGTTAGCTTTTTTTAACGCGTTTGTTAATCCAACATAACGGTCATGATCACAATCTTCGTCATTATCTGATAAAAACATAATTTTTTCATGTCCCATTTTCACTAAATAGGAACCGGCTAAAAAGCCCCCCTGTATATTATCAATTCCCACATCAGAATATTTATGTACACTTTTTTGATAGGAATCTACCACAACAAATGGTATGTGCATATTGTTTCTTAGTTTCTCATAATCTGCTGCACAGAAGCCAATTAACACAAGTCCTGCCATATTCCACATGGAAGCGTAGCGGGCAATCTGAGGAATGTCTCTCTCTTCCTTTAACATGACAAAATAGTTGTTCTTTGCTAACTCTTTTGTCAGATAATTAATCATTCCGCTTACGAAAGGGTCTTCTATCATTTTGTTCTCATATCTGACATCATTGGATAAAACAATGCAGACAATTTGTGACGTATTCTGAGCCAGTAACACTGCTGCCATATTTGGCAGATAACCGGTTTCCTCCAGTTTTTCCTGTACCTTTGCTACAGTTCTATCAGAAATTTTCTTTGTTTTCCCGTGAATCACATTTGAAACCGTTGCCGTACTGACACCTAACTGCTCTGCAATATCTTTAATTGTAACTCGATATTCGTTCAAATTTTGTCTCCTTTAAAATTAGGGCGCAGGAAGCCCTAATCCATTTAAATGTAACAAACCCCCACCATCTCATTGACGGTGAGGGATTCATCTACTCTTTTACTCAGCCAATCTAAACTGCTCAATTAAAGCCTTTAAGTTTTCAGACTGAGCATACAATTCTTCACTGGTAGCCGAAGTTTCTTCTGCTGATGCAGAGTTGTTCTGTACAACCTCTGCAATTTGTTCAATTGCCTGATGTACCTGAATCATCGTCTCTGCCTGCTCAGCTGAAGCTTCACTTGTTTCCTTAGAAGCAGTTGCCAATGTTTTAATACCGCCAATTACCTGCTGTAAATCAGCTGCTGTTTTTACAGTAATTTCGTTTCCTTTTACAACTTCTTCTAATGCTTTTACAATAAGACTCTTTGTATTAACCGCAGACTGGGCACTGTCTGCTGCCAGTTTTCCAATCTGATCAGCAACAACCGCAAATCCTCTGCCTGCTTCTCCTGCTCTGGCAGCTTCAATTGAAGCATTTAAAGAAAGTAGATTTGTCTGTGATGCAATATCCTCAATCTCACCAATAATACTTTCAATCTCTTTGGATGTTTCAGAAATTCTTTCCATAGCACTTGTAAGCAATTCCATTTCACGGCTACTTTCTTCTGCAACCTTGGCAAACTCTTCTGCATTCTTATAAGCATCATCTGCTTTTCTGGCACTTTCACCTGCTGCTTCAGCCACATTTTCTACAGTAGCAGTGATTTCTTCCACTGCACTTGCCTGATTAGTGGCACCTTCTGCAAGGGTCTGGGCATTTTCAGCTAACTGTTCTGCTCCTAATGCAACCTGATCAGAACCTTCATTAATCTGTCTTAAAGTATTGCTTAAAGTAACAATAATATGTTCGATAGCTTCCTTTAATGCTATGAAATCACCATGAAATTCTATATCTGGACGTACTGTAAAGTTACCTTCCCCAATTTCTTTTAAACCGTATTTAATGGTCTCAACATATGAGTGTAAGTTTGCAACTGCTTCGTTTAAATGTTTCGCCATTTCTCCAAATTCATCCTGTGAATCTACGGAAACAGTAAAGTCCAGTTCACCATTTGCAAGCTTTCTGGCTGCTCTTTCTACCTGTGCAATTGGTTTTTCTAAATCATGAGCTGTATAAGTTGCAAAAGTCATGGAAATAACGATAGCTGCTACGATAACGATTATCATAACAATTACCATAATCCGGCTGGTGGCTGACAGGGAATTTGATACGTTATCTCCCATCTCTACATTCATTGCAAGTAAATCGTCGGCTGCCTGCATTACATCCACCAAAAGAGGAACCGCCTGATTGTAGAATATATCTAAAGCCTCATCATTTTTATTTTGCAAACCTAATTCTATTGCCTGATCCCTATAGTTCAAATATTCCGGATATTTCTCATTAATAATATCCAGTAAAGCCTGTTCTTCCTGGTTTTCCAGTCTTTTTGTAAAGTGTTCTAAGTAATAATCCACTTTCTCATCACACTCTTCCAGTGACGTCTTTGCTTCTGCAATCTTCTGCTCGTCCGACAGCATAATAATATCCCGGACAAAGGCACCGCCCTTGTTTAAATATGCGTTATATTCTCCGATATCACCCTGGATAAAACCATTGTTTTCCAAAGCTGTACTGTATCTGGCATCCATTACCAACATTAATATCATACCCAGTAAACCGGCAATACTTGCCACCACAACAGTACCAACAAAACTAATTATTAATCGTTTTTTTACTTTCATATTTCTCAGTTTTTTCATACTCCACCTCCGCTATAACTAGTTTTTTCACACTTACAATTTTATTCTCCATTGACACTTATGTCAATTCACGGATTTGTGGAAGTATTCATATATTTTTTGTATACTATGACTATTTTTTCTGATTAGGAATTAGTTTTATTGGTAAATTCATGACATCCTTACACTGTCATTTCACGAATGATTTTTCTAAGGTTTAAAACCATGGATGGTGCAACAGACAGCTCATCAATACCCATGCGGACAAATTGCTCCGTAAGGGCAGTATCTGCACCCAGTTCCCCGCATATACCAACCCATTTCCCATATTTATGGGCATTTTCAACAACCATTTTTATCATTCGTAAAATTGCCTTATGATGGGGATTATAAAAATCATCCAGCTTTTCATTCTGCCTGTCAATGGCAAGAGTATATTGTGTAAGGTCATTGGTTCCTATACTGAAGAAATCTACCAACTGCGCCAGTTCATCACTAATCATTACGGCTGCCGGTGTTTCAATCATAATTCCCTGCTTTGGTATCTTATACTGTATTTCTTGTTTTTCAAGCTCTGCTTTTACTTCCTCTACAATTGCCTGAATTTGCTTTACTTCTTCTACAGAAGTAATCATAGGGTACATAATAGAAATATTTCCAAAAACGGCAGCACGAAGCAGTGCTCTAAGCTGTGTTTTAAAAATATCCGGTTGCTTTAAACAAATGCGGATTGCCCGGTAGCCAAGAGCAGGATTGTCCTCTTTTCCCAGCTGAAAATAGTCCACCTGCTTATCGGCACCAATATCCAGTGTACGGATAATTACTTTTTTTCCCGCCATCATCCGGGCAGCCTGCTTATAAGACTGATACTGCTCTTCTTCGGTTGGAAAGTCTGTTCTTCCAAGATACAAAAACTCACTTCGAAACAGTCCGATTCCTCCCGCATCATTTTCTAATACATATCCAATGTCACTGACACTTCCGATATTTGCATAAATATTGATTTTGCGTCCATCTAATGTTACATTTTCTTTGCCCTTTAGTTCATGCAAAAGTCTTAGTTTTTCCTGTTCTTTTTGTATTTTTTGTCTTGCTTCCCGGCATGTATCCTCATCCGGCTCAAAGATTACCTGACCTTTAAATCCGTCCACCACTGCAATCATACCATTTTCAATTTTCGAAAGCTCTAAAGGTACACCAATCAGCGCAGGAATATTCATCATACGTGCAAGAATTGCCGTATGGGAATTGGCGGAACCACGTACCGTAACAAAGGCAAGTATTTTTTCTTTATCCATTTGTATCGTTTCACTGGGACTTAAATCATCTGCCACAATAATACAAGGCCCCTTGGAGCTTAAATCAACTTCTTCCTGACCGCATAAATTTTGCACTACCCGTTGGGATATATCCTTTACGTCAACTGCCCGGGCCTTCATATAATCATTATCCATGGCACTGAATATTTCTGAAAAATTGTCACCTGTCATAGCTACTGCATATTCTGCATTTACAAGCTCGGTACGAATAGTATTGTGAATTGCTTCTAAATAATCCTCATCCTCTAACATCATCTGATGAATCTCAAAAATGGCGGCACTTGCTTCCCCAACCTGAACAATTGCTTTGTCATACAATTTCTGAAGCTGTTTTTTTGCAAGGTCTATAGCCTTTGTAACACGCGTTATTTCCATTTCTGCATTTTCAATTTTTTTGCGTTTTACCCGGTCATCATTTTTCTTAAACACCATTACAGGTCCCATAACCATTCCTTTGTATATAGATTTTCCAAAAAAACTCTGCACAGGTCATCCCTCCTTACAGATTTTGTTCAAAAAATACTTTCATACCTTCGTATGCGGTATCTTCATCTTCGCCTTCTATTGTAATTTCCACTACCTGTCCCTGCTTTACTCCAAGAGTCATAATGGCCATTAATTTTGTTGCTTCTGCGCTTTTTCCATTTACGTTTAAGGTAATTTTACTGTTATATTTCTTTGCTTCCTTTACAAGAAGTCCTGCCGGTCTTGCATGAATCCCCACTTCGTCTTTAATTTCATGGTTAAATGTTTTCATAAGCATTTTTCCTTTCTCATTCATAAATATCCACTACAAAAAGTGCTTCTCCTGCACTAATATTTCCCTCTTTTATAAGGCGCACTTTCTGGTTCTCCTCCAATTCTGTACATACAATTGGGGATACAATGGAAGGTGCATGCTTTTTCAGATAATCCAGATCCAGCTTCAACATAGGCTGTCCCTTCTTTACCTTTTGACCGGATTCTACCAGTGCTTTAAATCCATTTCCATTTAGGTTCACTGTGTCAATTCCTACGTGAATTAGCAGGCTTACTCCGGAATCTGTCAAAAATCCAATGGCATGCTTTGTGTCAAACACAAAAGACACTTCCCCATCCTCCGGCGCGTATACATAAGAATCTTCCGGCGTTACTACAGCACCGTCACCCATCATTCCCTGAGCAAATGCCTCATCCGGTGCTGTAGAAAGATTGGCAGCTTTGCCCTTCATAGGACTGGATATTACAATAGATTTTATAACGATAGTATCCGTTGCAGATGCAAGATAATCTTCCAGATCGGACTTAATGACCGTTACGTTTGGTCCGTAAATAACCTGCACACCTTTTCCCTTACGAACTACACCGGAGGCTCCTGTTGCTCTCAGCACCTCATCATTTACTAAAGAAATATCCCCTACCGTACACCGAAGTCTTGTTGCACAACAATCCACATCTTCAATATTTTGCTTACCACCTAACCCTCTGGTAATAGCCTCACTAATTGAATCTGCTTCCCCTGATACTTCATCCTCCGATGCTGCTTTCTTCAATCCTTCCTTTCGGGCATTTACATCTGCTTTTGTATAAAGCTTTGTTTCTGTATTATCATCCTCACGTCCCGGTGTTTTTAAGTCAGATTTTAAAATTAAAAACTTAAATATAAAGTAATAAAGGAAAAAGTAAATAATACCAACCGGAACAATGAGCATCCAGCTTGTTTTTTCATTTCCTTGTAAAATGCCGAACAGGAACAAGTCTATTAATCCACCGGAAAACGTCAGCCCCACAGCAATATTTAACATATGTGCAATCATATAAGCAGTTCCAGCCAGAATTACCTGCACCACAAAGAGCATAGGCGCTACAAACAGGAAAGAAAACTCTATGGGTTCCGTAATACCGGTTGCCATACTTGCAAGTGCTGCCGATAAAAGCAGACCTCCTGCTGCCTTTTTCTTTTCCGGTTTTGCACAACGATACATGGCAAGTGCCGCTCCCGGGAGACCAAAAATCATAAAAATAAACTCTCCTGAGAAAAATCTGGTAGCATCTGCACTAAAATGAGCCACATTTGCAGAATCTGCCAGCTGCGCAAAGAAAATGTTCTGTCCACCCTGAACAATCTGACCGGCTACCTCCATGGTTCCACCAACTCCAGTCTGCCAGAAAGGCATATAAAATACATGATGGAGACCGAATGGTATCAGAGCTCTTTTTATGAGACCAAAAATTAAAGTTCCTACATAACCGGAACCTGATACAAGACCACCTAATGCATAAATTCCACTCTGGGCAAACGGCCAGATAAAGTACATGAGGATTCCCACAAACATGTACACAATTGTGGAAATAATCGGAACAAATCTGGTTCCTCCAAAAAATGATAAGGCACTTGGAAGCTGTATTTTATAAAATCTGTTATGGAGTGCAGCCACACCCAGACCTACAATAACGCCTCCAAAAACACCCATCTGCAATGTCAGTATTCCACAAGAAGATGCAATGGTACCTTCTAATACTGTCTGTGCAATTTCACCATTTTCTAAAATCTGACCACTAATTACAAGCATTGCATTAATTGCTGTATTCATAACGAAGTAAGCAATCACCGCAGATAAAGCGGAAACCTCTTTTTCCCTCTTGGCCATACCAATTGCCACTCCCACAGCAAAAATCAACGGCAGATTATCAAAAATTGTACTTCCTACCTTACTCATAATAATTAACAGAGCATAAAGAATTGTACCTTCTCCCAAAATGCCGGTAAGTCCATAGGTTTCTATGGTAGTTGTATTTGTAAAGGAACTTCCAATTCCCATTAACAGACCGGCAACCGGAAGTATAGCAATGGGAAGCATAAAGCTTCGACCAACACGCTGTAAAACACTAAAAATTTTATCCTTCAACTTCCTATTAACTCCTTTTCTTTTTCTTTTTATTTTTGACAGAAATGAGGCATATTAATACATCTATCTGATGTTTTTTTGTACAAAAAAAGACAGAGTCTTTACACTCTGTCTTTCCTTTGTTTCTCCCCCAAAAACCTACTGTTGACTAATTTTCATTTTTCAATAACACACTATCCGTCAGTTTACTCTAGCAAAGCAGCTATATCAAAATGCACATTTATTAATTTACGGTCATAAATTTTATGAAAGTTTTCCGATATACGTTTCGTTATAACCTCAACATATTCATTTTGTGCATCCGTAAGGATAACTACAAATTGCTCCCCGCTAAATCTTGTGCTAATATCCACAGACCGTAGAGAAGCCTGAATTGTCTTTTCCATACAGGTCATGGCATGCTCTTTTTCATCAATATACAACTTATTCTGATTTGCAGGCTCCAATCTAATTAAAATAAGATGGACATTGTATTCATAACGCTCTCCTAAATGCTGAATATAATCGTATAATTTTGCAAATTCTCTGTATTCTACACTTAACGAACCGCTGTAAGCACCTTGTTCCTTCAGGCTGGAAACTAATCGTTTCAAATCAACCTGTTTCTCTTGTTTTGCCTCATCAACGTGGTTATCATAAAAATAATAACCACATTTTCCACTTTGTTTTACATAATATAATGCCCTGTCTGCTTTTTTTATTATATCGGAATAAATATCAGCCGATGTGGTCATAGATAAACCGATAGAAAGGGAAGATACTGACAAATATGTATTATTCTCCTTTTTCTTTGCAAAAGATTTCATAATCTGTTCTATGGTTTTTGCTGCTTCTTCCCTATCAACACCAATCATGTAATAAACAAATTCATCTCCGCCCAATCGAGCAACAATAGCATCCTTTCCATATTCAGAAAGTACATCTGCCACAGTTTTCAAAGCATAATCTCCCGCCAGATGTCCCATTGTATCATTGGTTCGTTTAAGATTATCTAAATCCACAAAAGCCAGACAACCATCCTTTTTTTTCATTGCCTGAATGATTTTATTTTCTCCTTCTTTTCTGCTCAAAAGTCCCGTCAGATAATCACAGGCTTCTGCTTTTTTTGCTTCCTCATCCATGCTCTTCATAATTTGACTGATAAGGGCAGAACTTTCTCCAGAGATTGTTTTTTCTCTATCTGTGTCGCTAAACTCCAGCTTAAGTTTTCCCTCATCAAATAAACTGACAAACACATCTAAATAATCCGGATCAAACTGTGTTCCGCGTCCATTTACTAACTCGTTTCGAATCACATCTGTCGGTAGCCTATCCCTATAGACGCGTTTACTGTTCATGGCATCATAGGAATCTGCAATACAGATTATTCGTGCAACTGCCGGAATATGGTCTCCCACAAGACCGGATGGATACCCCTTTCCATCATATCTTTCATGATGATATTTTGCTCCGGAATCCACATCATCAATGGTTTCAATTTCCTTTAAAATATCTCCACCTATGGTAGTATGAGATTTAATAATATTAAACTCCCTGTCTGTTAGTTTTTCCGGCTTATTTAATACATTATCCGGAATACCAACTTTTCCTATGTCGTGCAAAAGAGCGATATATTTCAGATTTTGTACATCACTCTCCTTCCAGCCCAGTTCCTTAGCAAGTAGAGCACTGTATTCTGCCACACGGACAGAATGCCCTTTTGTATAACTGTCCTTTGCCTCAATCACACTTGCAATTGTGGAAATAATTTCAAAGGAAAGCTTTTCAATCTGAACAGCTTTTTCCTTTACCTTATCTTCCAGATTTTTATTCAATTCCTCTAATTGTAGAATACGGTTTATTCGATTCAACATGACTTCAGGTACAAAAGGCTTTCGTATAAAATCAACTGCCCCCATTGCAAGACCCTTAATTTCATTTTCCACATCTATATCCGCAGTCAAAAAAACCAATGGTACATTCTGATTTAACTCTAAAACTTTTATTTTCTCATAAAGTTCAAATCCGTTCATCTGTGGCATCATTATATCTGACAAAACCAGATCCACCTGTTTCTTTTCTAAATATGCCAATGCTTTCTCCCCGGACTTTACCAAAATCAGTTTATACTTATCTTTTAATACGCTCTCAACAAACTTTAAATTTGAAGCTGAATCATCTACAACTAATATACTCTTCATACGCCTTCCTCATCCTATATTCTTCCTTGTAATAAAGAAACTACTTCATCATAATCGTATTGTTCTACATATTCCCGGATTTGCTTCACAATTCTTTCTTCTTCCTCTAAAAACCGCTTTCCCTGAATCACATCCAATAACTCAGAAGCTCTTGATGAATCCATGTCCTCACATGCCATACTTATGCTGTGTAACCATTCTTCATCCAGTACACTAAGCTCCATTTCTTTTGTTTCTTTTTCGTCTGTAGAAAAAAATTCATCCAGTGATCTTATGGTTTTCTCACAACAATCAACAAATTGTGTCATATGTTCATCAATAAATTCCAGATTTTCTTCTTTTCCCGCATACTCCATTTGTTTTGCAAGCTCCGACAGCTCCATAGCCCCTATACTTGCACTTGTGGATTTAATACCATGTGCATCTATTACAAAATTTTCCACATCTCCCTTTAATTTTGCAGATATAACGCGTTTTAAGGAAGCCGGTAAATCCATATGGTAGGTCTTTAAAATACCAAGATATGTATCTTCATTCATGCGGAACCGTTTCATTGAATATGCGGCATCAATTCCCTCTATTTCGATGGATACACATGCCTTTTCTGATTTAGTGTTGTCTTTTGATTTAATATCTAAATATTTTTTGAGAACCTCTTCCAATTGTTTTACGTCTATGGGTTTTGCTACATAATCACAGAAACCGGATTCCAACAGTTCTTTTCGTGCGCCATATACAGCATTGGCTGTTAATGCTACAACAGGCACCTCTTTACAATATGCGGCATCCATTTCCCGAAGAATTCGCGTTGTTTCCACTCCGTCCATTTCAGGCATCATATGATCCATAAAAATTAAGTCATATTGATTGTCTCCTGCTTTTGTAAGTGCCTCTTTTCCACTGGAAGCAGTATCAACAATTAGTTTATATGGATCTAACAGGTTTTTAGCAATCAGTAAATTGGTAGCATTATCATCTACAACTAATATCTTCCTGCCAATCATGTTTTCTATAGCTTTCGGCCTGTATATTTTTTCCTTTTCATCAACATGAGATTTCTTTACATCGGATATATTTAATGGAGTATTGTCAACAACCGGTTGAATAATCGTAATTATAAAGGTTGTTCCCTGACCATAAACACTTTCCACATCAATAGAGCCGTTCATGAATTCACACAGATTTTTTGCAATTGCCAGTCCAAGACCGGTTCCCTGTACAGCACGATTCTTTTTTGTATCTACTTGATTAAATGCACCAAAAAGTTTTTTGATATCTTCTTTTTTTATACCGATTCCCGTGTCCTCTACTTTAAAAATAATTTTCTCTTTTTTTTCTTCATAGTTTTCACTGGAAACAAATAATTTGATATATCCTTTATTGGTGAATTTTACAGCATTACCTAAAATATTGATTAAAATCTGTTTTACACGAATAGAATCACCAAATAAAACACTTGGAACATTTTTATCAATCTCTATCTCTAACCGAACATTACTTCTCTGCAATTTTACATGAAACATTTCATATACATCTAAAATTACAGCCCCAAGTTCATACTCACTGTCAATAAATTCATACTTACCTGCTTCAATTTTTGACAAATCCAATATATCATTAATTATACTAAGAAGGCCTTTTCCTGACTCGTAAATAAGCCTAATCTTGGATGCCATTTCACTATCCAAATCCTCACGGAGCAAAAGCTCGCTCATTCCGATAATAGAATTCATGGGAGTTCTTATCTCATGACTCATATTAGCTAAAAACGCACTCTTTGCCTCATTGGCTCTTTCAGCCTCATCTTTAGCCAAATTTAACTCATCAATAATCTCATAAGTTTCCGACATGTCATTTACAACGATAATATCACTGAGAAATTCATTATAGCTGTCTTTTATATGACTTATCTGCAGCTTGCATATCTTATGATTTAATGTACACATGCATTCCATGCTTTCTGATATTTTTCCACTATTCTCTAATGAGTTTTCCGGCATTTCAAACAAGTCATCTATTTTTTTCTGTTTCAAAAGTTCATCCGGCATATCAAAAAAATGAATTGCTGTTGCATTACAGATTTTCAGGTATCGTTCCTCACCTACAATAAGTACAGGTACATTTACACTTGCATAAATATAGTCCGATAAGTTCTGAATACTTATGTTGTTAATCTTTGTTTTTCTTGAAATAGCATATGCAAAAATTACAGCAGGGGACTGCAGTATAGCAGTTGCCGGGAATGCTGGCCGCTGGGATCCCATAATAAACGTATCCATCATAAGACCGGTACATACAAATATTAAAATCAGCAGACAGGTTTTTGCCATAACCTTTTCTCTTTTTCTTGAATGTCTGAGCAGACAATACATAATTTCAGCACAAACCAACAAAATATATCCCACCAGATATACATTGTAAATATTTCGTCCCAGATAATCTACTGCTATATATGATATTCCATATTCTGTTAATACAAATTCACATGCCTTTGAAGTGCTTATAAGCGGATATATTAATAACGCCCCAAAAACAATATATCCATTTACTATCCTGTTAAACCAAGAGGGAGTATCCAGCCAGATACCTACAAGCAGACCTGCCATTGCAATAAATCCCAATATTCCAATGAGATAAAAGGCTCTCCAGAATATTGCCGACTCCGTGGTGGTCTGCAAGGTAAAGACACCCATTCCCAAATTCCATAGAAAACTGAACAAACCGAGAAATAAAAAATACCAGTTTCCTACATAATTTTTATCCTCCTGTATTATGTTATTGACAGCTAATACAAAGGATACTGTACCCAGTGCAATGAAAATAACCAGAAGTAACAACTCCATATCCAATCCCCCTTTACACCAGATTCAACAAAATATGAACAATTGCAAAAATCAGCATAATCCACCAATGTTTAATAGGTTTCTGCTTTGTAACAGCAGCCTTAATAATTGTATATATAATTAAACCGTACAATACCGCATTTCCTATATTAAAGCTGATACCAACATATGTAATAATACACAATCCAAAAAGGAACGGTAGCTTTCTGTTTCTGTCAAATTCTCTAAATCGCAATGTAAGTGTCAGACCTACATAAATCAGTGCCGGGGCTGCAACATAAGAAGCCATTGATGTAAATAAAGGCGCAAAGAAAAAGCACAGTAAAAACAGGCATCCTGTGGTTAAAGCCGTAATTCCGGTTTTTCCACCACATACAATACCTACCAAAGACTCCGCATAAGTAGTTACAGATGCAGTCCCCATTAATCCACTGACGATATTTCCTACCCCGTCTACAGTGATTATTCTTTTCAAACTGACCGTATCCTTTATTCTTGCATCTATGTCACTGCTAATGGCATCAAAAGAAGATGTATTGGTACCAATTGCATTGAAAAAATGCCCCATGGTAAATACAAATACTGCATTCATAAATAGTACAATCTGCTGTTTATCAGAAAATAACTCTATAACATCAGGAAATGAAAGCATAACCTGACTAATCTCCCTGACATCATAGGAAAAACTAAATACTTCTTTTAGGTATGCCACTACCGAAATGCCCGCAGTCTGATAAGCCTCATAATAATTGGCACAAATACCCAGGCAATAGGCCACCACTAATCCGAATAATACAAAGCCTTTCTTTCTCAACATTTTCGCCATATAAATTACAGAAATGCTTATAGCACAGATTAGTAGCGGAATAACTTCAATTTTTCCAATTGTATAGAAGCCATTTTTTTTGACTAATAACCCTGTGGTACTAATCCCATACAAAAGAAGTGCAAGTCCGATTCCGGACATAATCATTCTTCTGAAATCTTCATCCATAATTTCCATGATTTTATCATAGAGTCCGAATCCAACAAATCCACAGATAACGATTCCCGCAACATATGTAGCAAGCAGTAAAATAGTCCAATGCAGCGGTTGTTCACCTGTTGCCAAGGACAAAAATATACTGGTAATGCCCAACCCCGGAGCAAGTGCAATGGGCAATTTTGTATAAAATGCTGAAACAATTGTAGTGACTCCTGACACACATACAGTAGCAAGAAACACTCCATTGTAGTTCATTCCAATTTCTGAAAGCACCGTGGGACAAACCACTAAAATATAAGACATAGCCATAAACATGGCTATTCCTGCAAATATTTCATTTTTTATTGTTGTATTATGAAATTTCAGATTAAAATAATCCATTTCTCCTCCGTGTCTGCATATTGATACTATTTTTATGAAACTATTTTTATCAACAAATCCTTAATCTGCGGAAATGTCCATTCATACTTTTCTCTATCCATGATCCCATAATTACTTCCATTATCCCACCATACAACCGGAATTCCTTTTTTACAAATAAGCGTTCCATGTCCGCAAAATATCTGCGCACTTCCTCAGCATATCCGGCACATTCCTCATCTTCCATGTTCCATGTTGTAATTGCACCCTCATCCTGACAGAATGTATAGGGTGGATACATATGAATGGAAACAATAATGTTGCCATCCGGTATTTCTAAAGCTTCCATAGCTACCTCCAGATGATTTGTGGCATATGGGCAGATTAATAGATATCTGTCTTTATTATTTTCTCCCGTGTTGCGCACAGTGTCAACAAATATTTTATTTAATCGATTTACCATGCCACTCCCTCCTTTATTGAATTTTTACATTTTTATCGCCAATAAACAACAATTAAATCAATACTTGTGTATCCTATCATATTTCCCGATTTTTCGAATAATTTGCGTATAAAAAGCACCTTTTTGCGTATAAAAAGCACTTGCTACGAGACTGTTTTTATATTTTACTTCACGCATAAAGATATTTATGCTATATTTATCCAATAAATATAAGTGGGGAAAAACGAAATAAGATGCGGGGAATTAACACCCCCATTAATCGAGGAAAATTATGAATAAGATTATGAATAAAAATAGAAATAAAATTTATGTCTGCGCCATTTTAATTCTATGTAGTATTATGTTTGCTATACTCTTTTTTACTTTAAAAGAAATACCTTTTTCCATTTTATCGCCGGAAGACAGTCTGTCTGTTTTGATAGAGCAGTTTGCTTCCGCATTTCTTATAATTTCTGTACTGGCTGTATTATCGGATAAGAACAATATGGTTCTTTGGGAGAATCTGGTACATTTAAAGTTGGTTGAACCGGCAGGCTTTAATCTGATAGATTTGTCTATTTATACATTTTATATTCTATTATTGTCAGTAATTAGTTTTACATGGGAAAGATATTTGTTAATGACCATCTTAGCCATAATAGAAGTACTGATTCTGACCTACATGGTATTTAGGGTTTTGCAGGTATATTTTAACAATGATACTGTGAAAAAATCCCTGAAAATAAAGTTTTTCAAAGGCAATGAAGAATATAAATATGAAAAGCTGGAAATCCTCTATTATAGAATTTGGGAAAAATTACTTTTAATGAAAGAAATTATGATTTAAAAACAAACCTCCAATCTGTCACATCTCCATTGTTAAAAACCGGTGAAATGAAGAGATTTCTTGAACAATACGGCTGGTGCCCGGTGTTAGTGGAAAGATGTTTGAATCATATCAATAGCCTTCTTTTAGAAGAGATGAAAACAAGAGGTTGTGAGGGCATTGAATGGAACCTGACGTTTCGCAATAACAGACTTATAATATGTTTGATGTCAGATTCTGTTTATGATAAATGGATGGAGCTTTTAAACCAATACAAGGTTTTATACATAAATGCTCCGAAACCCGACAGTGAATATTTGGAAAACTGTATCATGGGAATCATTTGGATACAATATATGCAGCTACAAAAGAAAATAGCCGAAAAAGAGTATTTTATCCAAAATACATTGACGTGCTTAGAAGTTGAACCTGATTTAGCAGACGTTTTATACGAAAACTTTTGCAATCACATTCTGTTCTGTAGGTTTTTCTATTACAAATATTCCAATTTTTCTAAAAGATATTTCCTGTTTACCATATTCTAATGTATAGTGAAAATCTTTCATATAGCCGCCACTTAAAACATAATCAATTTCCTTATAATAACACATTATAGATAGTACTTTTCTTTTCAACATGCTGCTGTAGTTTTTCATACTCTTTGGCAGATATGGGGCAACAATGTTGTGGATTGTATCAAATTGAATGTAATTCCCCCTGTTTTTCCCCCGGCTGATTGCTATGCGATGGAGTAAATAATGGAATAAAACTGCATTGTCAATTGTGCCTGCAAATGCTCTGGGTCTGTCTAAATCCCGCAGGTAAGGAGACATTTCTGTCAGTTTGATTCTACAGAGTCTGTCACAATTAGAAAGCCTCTATCCTAAAGCAGAAGCCACAACCATTATCAATAACTGTGACCATTTGCTTTATCTGGGCACGCAGGACCTGGATACGGCACATTTCATTGGTTACAGAGCCTTCAAGACACCAGAAGATATTCTTTGCTTGCCAAGAAAGAAAGCATATCTGATAACAAATGGTGAAAAAGCCAGACTGGTAGATAAAGTTGTACCCTATAGTACACTTGAAACAAAGATTGAGACAGATTTGCAAATGTCAATGTGAGAATGTGGGTTTTTTCAGGCTTTTGTAAAAATTTATCAATATTTTATAAAAAAACTATTGCCGAATCATACATTTCCGTGCTACTATAAACAAAAGCATTTATATTCTAATTCCCAAATAAATCAACCATATCAAGTTTGCAACTTTCGCAAATCAAAGAACATCAATGCTTTCATTTTCCCAGAAATACAGGTAAATAGAGGCAGTGAGGTTTTGAAAGATATTTTGAAAGATACTTTTTAATGTTAAAAATCTCCTGCCAAAAGGAGGTTTTACATGAGAAAACACACACTAAAAAACAGTGCAAAGAAAACGCACAAAAAGAAAAAAGTGTCCTCTACAATCCGTAATTACAAGGACACTATCTTTCGGATGATATTTAAAGATAAAAGGGAATTGCTGATACTATACAATGCAGTAAATGGCACCCATTACACCAATTCGGACGATTTAGACATCACTACTTTGGAAAATGCCATTTATATGAATGTAAAAAATGATATTTCCTGTGTATTGGATATGCGGATGAACTTATACGAACACCAGTCTACGTTCAATCCAAATATGCCACTTAGGGACTTATTTTACATAGCAAGACTTTATGAGGAACTGGTAACAGACGAAAATATTTACTCTTCCAGGCGGATTATGCTTCCCACACCAAAGTTTATTATCTTTTATAATGGAGTAGAGAAGCAACCGGAACGAAAAGTCATGAAGCTTTCTGAT
>JAFSDJ010000081.1 GCA_017436305.1 Lachnospiraceae bacterium | reverse complement strand
CTGATATTTTGTAAACATCAACCATCCTCCAAACTGACGGTGGAATGCCCACCGCCTTATTTAGTCATAAAATCCGTTTTCAACAATGCCCCTGTTTAAGATACTGTCAATCAGTTCATTCAAGTCCACACCGTTAATCTCGCTAATCACAATCAGCTTCGCAAGTGTGTCCTTTTCCACAGGAACTGCATAATTTTCTTCATCCGGGCAAAGCTCATGCACACATACGCCTAACCCGTCTGCAATTTTACAAAGGGTAGTAATATCCCCTTCCTTTACGCCTGCAAGAATATCCATAATGACACTCTCACGAACTCCGGACATTCCCGAAAGCTCCGGAATACTGATTTCCATATCCTTCATTATGTTTAAAATCTTATCCCCGGTACTTAAAATAACTGCATTTACCATTCCTACTTTTCCTCCGTTTCTGTCATATTTCCAAAAGAAAATGCTGCATTCCCTTTTGCAGGTGTGAATTTTTGCTTCACTTCTGCTACCTTAGACTCCAGCACCAAGAACATAGCTTCCACCTGCTCTGCTGTGTACTCATAAGATGATTTATTTGCCAGATTCTCCAATCTGCCAATCGCATCAATCGCCTTATTCATACGGTACTCGCCAAGTCGGACAAACTTCTCCGCCTTTGTTTCCTCCTGCTTTTCTTTTACTGCTGTGTTTTCTGTTTCATTTTCTACTGCTTCGCTCATGTAGATGTCCTCCTTTTTTTATTTTTGCATAAAAAAAGAGCATATAGATTTTTCTTCTATACGCTCTAACGCTGTCTGTTATTAAATTGTGTTGATATGAAAGTGGTAATTGGCGATGTAAAAATATTCGTTAACCTGAATTTATAATCTAAACTGTGGCATTATACATACGGAATTTCTGATTTCTGTATCTTAATCTTATTTGATTCTACATCTTTAATATACATATATTTTCTTAATAACATTTTCAGATCTCTTTCCTCAATCTGACATTTGGGTCCTAAGATTATCTTTTTTATAATATCTTCTTTACATTTTTCAAATCCCAACTCAAAATATGAACAAATATTATTCTGTAGACTTCTAAATTTTAAATCACTACACGAAAACGAACCTGCTATCTCATCATCAGCATGAAATGCTCCCTTGAAAAATGGCTCACTTTCCCCTGTATCTTCATCAAAATTCCCTACTTGTTTCCGAAATAGACGCCATTCTCTTTCTTCACTAAATTTGGGATGTTTAAATGCATATCTCTCTTGTAAAATAGGAGTCAAAATTGGTGCAAAATTAAACATAATATCTACTGGATTTAGTTCTTTCTCTGTTATATTCTCAAATATATATTTTAAGTTTTCTTCCATATATTCCTGAATATTCTTTAAGACAGATTTTCGATTATAAATAATTTTTACAAAGTCATAACTGTACATATCATCAATTTTTGATAACAATTCCGTATTAAATCCTATTGCAACCCCTTGTCCATCATTTCCATATGCCCTCCACTGGCTTAACAAATCGGAGCTTTCAGAAAAACAGCAAAAATAATTCTTGGTATTTTGAACGGTATATGCCGAACCTAAATAAACACTTTCTATCGCTTTTTTTAAAACTTTTTTTACTAGAGTCAACAATTCATTATTAACTTTTCCTTGGTATGATTCAACTATATTCAAAAGCATTTTTTCCATTTGTTCAGCGAAATACTTTAATTCGCTTTTATCATTAGTTTTTTCTGCATCTGATAGCCATATACAATAATTCTGCAATATTTTAAGCATAGTATCAACAGAACAATAATGATACACAATATTTGGAGCTTTAGGCTCATATTTTCCACATTCTTTCAAAAAAGTATGCATTTTATGCCTCCTCAACTTCAAAAATTCCATGCATTGATGTTATCTATACACACAAGAAAATTATACCACCTTCACATCTATTTCTCTACCGATATTTACTTCTTCCTCTGCGGAAATTCCATCTTAAATTTGTACTGCATACCCTTGATTTCTTTTCCATCCTTCGTATAGGCAAAGTCCTCTATTCCCTCCGGAATCAGATAGGCATCATAGTTCTTTCCTGTCTTGGATTTCAAACCTTTCACAAGGATTTTCTTGCCCTCCAAAAGACTTTTTACCTGTGCATCTGTAAGTGCCACACCCATTGCTCTGCCAACATTCATACCGCATTTTCCCTTGCAGTACGAACCAAATTTGCCTTTTACCACATCCGCACCGCACTTCGGGCATTTTCCCAACGCTTCACTTTCTCCCGGTGCAAACATGGTCTTCTGCTCATCGCTGACTGCATGATATTTCTGCACCATATCACGCACCATGTCCTCAATACCTTCCATAAATGCCTGCATGGAGTATTCGCCCCTTGCTACAAGGCTGAGTGCATTTTCCCAATCAGCAGTCAGCTTCGGGCTTTTTACCACATCAGGAAGAACCGTAATCAGCTTCATACCGTCCTCAGTTGGTATCATCTGCTTTTTCTCACGCTTCACAAATCCGTCCTTCACCAATTTCTCGATAATGTCAGCTCTGGTGGCAGGTGTGCCAAGTCCCTTACGTTCCACATCATCTCCCATATCCTCTGCTCCGGCTCGCTCCATTGCAGACAAAAGCGAATCTTCTGTAAAGTGCTTCGGTGGCTGTGTGTAATGCTCCGTTACTTTCGTCTGCACTCCTTCCACTACCATTCCCTCATATAACTCCGGCAGCTTCACATCCTCGTCGGTATCCTCTTTTTCCACTTTCCCCTTATAAAATGCCTTAAAGGAATCCTCAAAAATTTTCCAGCCATTATTTACAACACTTTTTCCATGAGCCTTGAATACCACACCATTGCAGGAAAGCTCTGCCTTAACGGTTTCG
>JAFSDJ010000080.1 GCA_017436305.1 Lachnospiraceae bacterium | reverse complement strand
TTAAGCCACGCTCCATACCTTGTGCCAGGCCACGCTCCATGCCCTGTGTCAGGCCATCCTCAAAGCCCTCCTGCCTTAAGAATTTTTTATGCTTTTCTTCATCATACTCAAATATACTCATCTGAATCATCTCCGCCTTGTTTTTCAGTAAGAAATCCCTTAAAATGTTTTCTTTGATACAATCATCCACTGCTTTTTTGACAGCTTCATCAATAGACATGGTTTCATTGTTTTTTCTTACCTTTTCTACATAACAGACGTACTGATATAAAGTTGGGCAACCCTTTTTTAACTCCTCATTGTAGCCGGGATTGATGTTTAACTGGACTGCAGTAAGCTCTAAATTAACCTCGCCCTTTATTTCAAAGGAATCAGAAAGCTTCATGACTTTTCGTTCCGGCTGTTCATCCACCCCATTATAAAAGATAATAAACTTTGGTGTAGGAAGCATAATCCGCCTGGAAGAGTAAATATTTTCGTCTGTTACCAGTTCCTCATAAAGTCTTGCTATGTAAAATAAGTCTCGCAAAGGCATATTTGGATTGAACGTAGACTGGTGTTCGTATAAGTTCATCCGCATATCCAATACGCAGGAAATATCGTTTTTTACATTCATATAAATGGCATTTTCCAAAGTAGTGATTTCTAAATCATCCGGATTAGTGTAATGGGTGCCATTTACTGCATTGTATAGTATCAGCAATTCCCTTTTATTTTTAAATATCATCCGAAAGATAGTGTCCTTGTAATTACGGATTGTAGAGGACATTTTTTTCTTTTTGTGCGTTTTCTTTGCACTGTTTTTTAGTGTGTGTTTTCTCATGTAATACCTCCTTTTGGCAGGAGGTTTTTATCGTAAAAAATATCTTTCAAAAGACCTCACTGCCTCTATTTACCTGTTTTCTGGGAAAATAAAAGCATTGATGTTCTTTGATTTGCGAAAGTCGCAAATGGATATGTTTGATTTGTTGAAAGTTAGAATATAAATGCTTTTGTTTATAGTAGCACAGAAATATATGATTCAGCAATAGTTTTTTACTAAAAAATGATAAAATATTATTATTCATACGCAACCGGATACTTGCTGTCAGGCTGCGTAATAGTATGATTCAAGTGTTGGTTTTTGCAGAGTATTGTGATAAAATGAAATAAAAAATTTAAAAGAAAATAAGTAAGAACAGGTATAGGGAAAATGCAGTTGTTAGAATTATCAAAAGAGGTTCAGTTACTACTGAAAATGACGGAAGTCAGCATGTATGAAGGGCTTGAGGGGATAAAGAATATTATAAAATTATCAGATGAATTACAAAAGAATGAAAAAGATTTAAGTGCCTTAGTTGCCAAAGCCTTTATTTATGAACAAGTTATTGAACGAATGGTTAGCAGTTTATATAAGCAGGACCGGTTGTGGAAACAGGTCTTACATAAGGATATAGATTACAGTGAGAAAATAAGTGTAGAGCATTACGGCAGAGTAAAAAGAATAAATAAATTAGCAGATTTTCAAAAGGTGGAGGAATTTAAAAAGCTTTGTAATGAGTTTAGAAAATTGAGGAATAATTATGCTCATTCTATACTTATGAATGAGACAAAGAGTTTGACAAAGCAGTATAAAGAGTTGGATAAAAGCTATCAAAAAATTTACGGAATATACAGCGAGCAGAGTGTACTATTTTTAAATAGAATAAGTGATAAATTAAAACGAACGGAGTTTTTTCTGGATGATAAAAAAGATTATTCAAAAGATATAAGGGTACTAAAAAAAGAAGCTTTAAAAATAAAAGCTAAGAAAAATATGGAAAAATATATAGAAGAACTTGCAAATTTACATCAGATTTACTGGCTGCTTAGAAATTGGAATGATGGGGATTATTCTAACTGTGTTTTGCATCTTGAATCTGAAATATTATTGCTACCACAATATAAATATAGTCCTGTAGAGGAGTGGGAATTCTAAAGGAAGTACGAAAGAAATTATAGAAAATATTTAGCTTGAAAATCACAAATTTGTAAAAGTTTTGTAAGATTAAAAGTGGCAGATTTAGAAAAGTTGTGCTAAACTTGTAAGAGGTATTGACATCTTTTTAAGAATATGCCAACATGAAAGCATAAAAAGGCATAATTTTGATTTATATAAAGGAGATAATCATGGCAAACAAACAAATCAAAATCGGCAATGCAATTATTACTGAAAACAGCAAGCCATACATGATAGCTGAAATCGGTATTAATCATAACGGAGATATTGAAATCGCTAAAAAATTAATGGATGCAGCCAACGCAACCGGCTGGGACAATGTGAAATTTCAGAAAAGAACCCCGGAATTGGCAGTACCGGAAGCACAGAAATCCGTACCAAGAGAAACCCCATGGGGTACTATGACATACTTGGAATACAAATATCGTGTAGAGTTTGAAAAAGAGCAATATGACATTATTGATGCATACTGTAGGGATAAGGGAATGACTTGGAGTGCTTCTCCCTGGGACATGCCAAGCCTTGAATTTTTACTGCAATATGACATTCCTTATATTAAAGTGGCAAGTGCTTCAAACGGCAGGGACGATATGATTGCAGAGGCAGCAAAGTCCGGCAAACCGGTTATTTTATCTACCGGAATGACTACTATGGAAGAAGTAGACCATGCAGTAGAAGTATTGGAAAAATACGGAAACGGAGATTACATCTTACTTCATACAAACAGTGCATATCCGGCACCTGTTAAAGATTTAAATCTTCGTATGATAGAAACCTTGAGAAATCGTTTTGATTGTCTTGTAGGCTATAGCGGACATGAAGCCAACTTAGAGCCTACTATTGCAGCAGTGGCACTTGGTGCTTGTGTCATTGAAAGACATGTTACCCTGTCTCATGATATGTGGGGCAGTGACCAGAAGGCAAGCTTGGAAGTTCATGCCATGGATATGTTAAACAAACGAATCAATGATGTTTACCAGGCCTTGGGAAACGGTGAGAAATATATGTCAGAAAGTGAAGCAGCTCAGAGAAAGAAACTGCGTACAGTATAATTGGTTACTGAATCTAATATCATTTGTAAAAAAATCGTCTTATAAAAGAAAAACGTAAAAATTATTAATCAAAAATAAGGAGACTAAAAAATGAAAATTGCAGTAGTGGGAACCGGTTATGTAGGTTTGGTAACAGGAACTTGTTTTTCAGATTTGGGAAACGATGTTTGGTGTGTGGATGTAGACAAGGATAAAATTGAAAGATTAAAACAGGGCATAATCCCTATCTATGAGCCGGGACTGGAAAATCTTGTTCTAAATAATTATAAAATCGGACATTTACGATTTACCACAGATATCAATGAAGCATTGGAAAAAGCAACCGTCTGCTTTATTGCCGTAGGAACTCCAATGGGCGAGGACGGAAGTGCTGATTTACATTATGTATTAGAAGTGGCAAAAAGCATCGGAAAAGGTATGAAACATCACATGTATGTGGTAGATAAATCCACTGTTCCGGTAGGAACAGCCGCCAAAGTACGGGAAGCTATTCAGGCAGAGTTAGATTTAAGAAACAGCGACCTATCCTTTGACGTAATTTCCAACCCGGAATTTTTAAAAGAAGGAACCGCAGTAGGCGACTGCATGCGCCCGGACCGTGTTGTAATCGGTGCAGACAATGAAGAGGCAGTAGAAGTTATGCGTCAGCTGTACACTCCTTATGTAAGAAATACAGAAAACTTTATTATTATGGACATTGCCAGTGCAGAAATGACTAAATACACAGCTAATGCCATGCTTGCTACTAAAATCAGCTTTATGAATGAAATCAGCAACATCTGTGAAAAGGTAGGAGCTGACGTAAATAAAGTAAGACGTGGAATCGGCAGTGACCAGAGAATCGGTTATTCCTTTATTTACGCAGGTTGCGGATATGGCGGAAGCTGTTTCCCGAAAGATGTACAGGCACTAGTGCGTACCAGCCATCAGTTTGGCTACGAGCCACAGATGTTAGAGGCTGTAGAGGCAGTAAATAAACGCCAGAAAATGGTAATTCCAAGAAAAGTTGTGGAGCGTTTCGGGGAAGATTTAACAGGTATGAATTTTGCTGCCTGGGGACTTTCCTTTAAGCCGGATACGGACGATATGAGAGAGTCTGCAGCCATTACCATTATAAATGAGTTGACAAGACGAGGAGCTACTGTAACGGCTTATGATCCAAAGGCTATGAATGAAGCCAGGGAATGTTACTTAAAGGGCAATGATAAGGTTCGCTATGTAGACAGCAAATATGAGGCTTTAAAGGATGCGGAAGCATTAATTCTCATTACAGAGTGGAAAGAGTTTAGACAGCCTGACATGGAAGAAATTAAGAATCTTTTAAAGAATCCGGTAATCTTCGACGGAAGAAACCAGTACGATAAAAAGATGATGAGAAAATTAGAAATTGAGTACTACCAGATTGGCGTAGGCTCTAAATAAGCAGGAATAAGGTGCACACTGGCAACTGCCGGTCTGCACCTTTCTTAATACACCTCGTGCTATTGATGGGCAGCCCGTGGAGAACGGGATTCTTTTTTATAGGCTTCTCTTTCCTTTTCGTTCATCTGTACATAATGCATGAAGTCGAGCTTCATTTCCTGCATTGTGGCATCGCAGATAGGACATTTTGATTTGTGTCCGTTCAAAATATGAAAACGGTTGCAGTCATTGCATAAATGAATATACAGCATATAAGTTCCTCCTAAGCATTTACTACAAATATTGTGTCATTTTTTGGAAATAAGGTCAACCGGATTTCGTTGACAAATTCTTGCAAATGTCTACAGAAATTAAGAGAAATATTCAAGAGTTGACTGCATATAACAAAAAAATCTCATCTTCTGCTGGAAAAAGCTACAATCAAAGTTGCGAAAGCAGTAAATTCGTGGTAAAATAACCGCAGAATGTCCATTTTTATTGAAAATATTATGGCAAACAGAAAAGCAGTGGACAAAATAGAAAATGCAATTTTGCATATTCTAATAAAAATATTCGGGAAAACTATTTATTACAATCTAAATATGTTTCATATTCTAAAAACAGGGAGGATAAACAAATGAGAACTTACTTGGTAACAGGTGGTGCTGGTTTCATCGGTTCGAATTACATTCACTACATGTTCAAAAAATACGGAGATGACATTCGTATCATCAACGTAGATGCGCTGACATATGCCGGCAACTTAGAGAACTTAAAGGAAGTAGAAAACAGAGACAATTACACATTCGTAAAAGCAAATATTTGCGATAAAGAAACAATTGCAAAGCTCTTTGCAGAAAATGACATTGACAGAGTTGTTCATTTTGCAGCAGAAAGTCACGTAGACAGAAGTATTAAAAATCCTGAGGTATTTGTTCAGACAAATGTTTTAGGAACTTTAGTTATGTTAAACTGCGCAAAGGATGCATGGGAGCTTCCGGACGGAACTTTCAAAGAAGGAAAGAAATTCTTACATGTTTCCACAGATGAAGTTTACGGCTCTTTAGAGGAGGAAGGAGAATATTTCTACGAAACAACTCCTTACGACCCACATAGCCCATATTCCGCAAGTAAAGCAAGCTCTGACATGCTTGTGAAAGCTTACATGGACACTTATAAGTTCCCTGCAAACATTACAAACTGCAGTAACAATTACGGACCATATCAGTTCCCCGAAAAGCTTATTCCGCTTATTATCAACAATGCACTTCAGGGTAAAAAGCTTCCTGTTTACGGAGATGGTAAAAATGTTCGTGACTGGCTTTATGTGGAAGATCATGCAAAAGCCATCGATATGGTACAGGAAAAAGGAAGATTGTTTGAAACCTACAACGTAGGCGGACATAATGAAAAACAGAATATTGAAATTATCAATATTATTTTAGAAACACTTCAGGAGATGCTTCCGGAAGGAGATCCTAGAAAAGAATTAGTATCCAAAGATTTAATTACCTATGTAACAGACAGAAAAGGCCATGACAGAAGATATGCTATTGCACCGGACAAGATCAAAGCAGAAATTGGCTGGGAGCCGGAAACCATGTTTAAGGATGGCATTAAGCTTACCATTAAATGGTTCTTTGAACATGAAGAATGGATGAAAAATGTTACAAGCGGTGACTATCAGAAATACTACAATGAAATGTATAAATAAAAATATGCGGAGGGAAGGTTGAAAACAGCCTTCCCCCTTAGTCGTATTGTGACCTGGAAAAATGAGGAGCAGGTTCTGCTAAATGTATCCGGAAAAAAAGACTTGTGATACAGTGAGCAGTCTAATAAGGTAAAGAGAAAAGGAGCGGTTATATGAAAGGAATTATATTAGCCGGAGGATCAGGAACAAGATTATATCCTCTTACAAAAGCGATTTCAAAACAGATTATGCCGGTTTATGACAAACCGATGATTTATTACCCGTTATCTATTTTAATGCTGGCAGGGATTAGAGAAGTACTGATTATTTCCACCCCAAGAGATTTGCCGGTATTTGAAGAGTTATTTGGTACAGGAGAACAGCTTGGCATGGAGTTTTCCTATGCAGTTCAGGAAACACCAAGAGGACTTGCGGATGCATTTATTATCGGTGCAGATTTCATTGGAAATGACAGCGTTGCCCTTATACTGGGAGACAATATTTTCTACGGACAAAGCTTTTCAAAGGTTTTAAAAAGAGTGGCATCCCAGGAAAAAGGAGCTACGATTTTTGGTTACTATGTAAGAGATCCGAGAGAGTACGGTGTAGTAGAGTTTGATGAAAACGGAAAGGCTCTTTCCATTGAAGAAAAACCGGAAAATCCAAAGAGCAATTATGCAGTACCGGGCTTGTATTTCTATGACAATGACGTAGTAGAAATTGCTAAAAACGTAAAGCCTTCTGCCAGAGGAGAAATCGAAATCACAAGTATTAACAATGAGTACTTACAAAGAGGAACTCTTCAGGTGGAAACATTAGGAAGAGGCTTTGCCTGGTTAGACACAGGTAACCATGATTCCTTGTTAGATGCAGCAGACTTTGTGGCTGCATTCCAGAAGAGACAGGGACTTTATATTTCCTGTATTGAAGAAATTGCTTATAAGAGAGGATTCATTGACAAAGAGCAGCTTTTAAAATTAGCAGAGCCTTTAATGAAAACCGATTATGGAAAATATTTAGTAGAGGTTGCAAATGGACTCTAGGTTAAAAAAGCAGGTAATTGCAGCGGCAGTTGCCATTGTAATCTGCGTGGTAGCATCTGTATTTATAGCAGATTATCTTACAAAAGGAAGCACCACTTCCACTAACGTACAAATAAATCAAAACCAGTCCACATCCCACAGACAGTTAGCAGAGGCAAATTCAGAAACATCTCTTAGCCAAGGGGATGAATTAGCAGATGCTAACTTGGCCACAGACGATATTTACGAAAAATATGATTTGAATCCTAAGAAAGATCCATATGCCTTTTTAGCAGATGCGGATTTTTTTGACAAAACAGTAACTGAGGAAGAGTCTGATCTGGAAAAGAAAAGCAAAGAATTATCATTGCTTGTAAACAGCGTGGAGCAGGACTTAAGAGTGACCGTAATTAATGGAAACAATGAACGTGTTTCGGGTCAGGGATTTCGGATTTTACTTGAAACTATGGATGGAGATAAAGTAAAAGAAAGCGTTTACTATAAGGATTTAGATAAGGACGGTCTCATTTACGTTGGAGATATGAAGGCGGGAGACTACAAGGTTTCCTTAGAGGAAATTGAGGATTATTCAGTGCCGGAGACTGTTTCCATTCATGTAAAAGAACAAATTGAATACAGGCTTATAGAAGATATTTCCTACATGATAAAATCTGAAGATGAAATCGATGCAACAGTAGAAGATACCGCAGTTGTAGAAGCTCTAAAGGATGCAGACAACACAGAAAAGGTGGAGCATTTGAAAGAAGAAAATACCGGCTTTGGTATCGATGTTTCTAAATGGAACAAGGAAATTGACTGGAAAAAGGTAAAGGAAGCAGGCGTGGATTTTGCCATTATCCGTTGTGGATACCGTGGTTCATCCACAGGAGCATTAGTAGAAGATCCGTACTTTAAAAAGAATATAGAAGGTGCTACAAAAGCCGGCATTAAAGTGGGAATTTACTTCTTTACCCAGGCAACTAACCGGGTTGAAGCAGTAGAAGAGGCCAGTATGGTGTTAACACTTTGCAAAGGCTATGAGATTGCCTTCCCAATCTTTATTGACACGGAAGGTGCCGGAGGTAAAGGAAGGGCGGACGAGCTTTCCAAGGAAACACGTACAGAAGTATGTAAGGCATTTTGTGAAACTATAGAAAATTCCGGTTTTAACGCAGGTGTCTATGCAAGCAAAAGCTGGTTTAACAATAACGTAGATGTAAGTCAGTTGGAAAACTACTATATCTGGCTTGCCCAGTACAGGGGAACACCAACTTACGACAGAAGCTACGATATGTGGCAGTATACATCTTCCGGTTCTGTAGATGGAATTGAAGGACGGGTTGATTTAAATATCAGCTATGTAGGATTTTAGACTGAAAATTTAAAAGTTACAAATAAAGATGTAAATAATAAATATATGAGAAAATGGAACAAATAGAAAGGAAGAAAACCATGGGAAAAATTACAGTAGAAACTTGCCATATTGAAGGCCTTAAAGTTATTACACCAACTGTATTTGGTGATGAAAGAGGCTATTTTATGGAAACCTATAATTACAACGATTTTAAAGAGGCAGGCATTGATGTGGAGTTTGTTCAGGATAACCAGTCTGCATCCAAAAAAGGTGTACTTAGAGGACTTCATTATCAGATTAACTTCCCACAGGACAAGTTAGTAAGAGTTGTCAGTGGTGAAGTATTTGACGTAGCAGTAGACTTAAGAGAAGGTTCCAAAACTTATGGGCAGTGGTATGGAGTACATTTATCAGCAGAAAACAAAAAGCAGTTCTTTATTCCAAAGAATTTTGCCCATGGATTTATTGTACTGTCTGATTATGCAGAATTTGCTTATAAGTGTACAGATTTCTATCATCCAAACGATGAAGGCGGTCTTTTATGGTGCGACGAGACTATCGGAGTAGAATGGCCAATGCCGGAAGGAATGACAAAGGACGATTTGATTATTTCCGAAAAGGATACTAAGTGGAGTGGCTTAAATGAGCAAAAAAATTAATCGGTTTGGATGGGCGCTATTATGGATAGCTGCCCTTGCCTTATCTATTATTGGAGTTTTAAAAACAGTTTATATAAGTGCAGATATTGATGAATCTTATACAGTAACGATGGCCTGCCGCCTGATAAAGGGGGACAGGCTGTTTCTGGATATGTGGGAACTGCATCAGACATCGGCGGTTTTATATGCGCCTTTTGTCTGGCTGTTTCAGAAAGTAAACGGTTCTATCATTGGTATGCTTGTGTTTTTAAGAATTGTCGGTGTTTGTATTCAGGGCCTTTTAGCTTTTTATGTATATAGAACATGCAGACATTTTATGGGGAAAAATGGAGCATTTTTTCTGGCTGTACTGTTTTTTAATTTTACACCGAAGCATATTCAGTCACCGGAATATGCTTTGTTGTGTTGTCTGGGCTTTGCTTTGACCACAATGTCATTTTTGCAGTATTATGTGAAGGGTCATAAGAAAAATAGTTTTATTTATCTGATATTTGCTGCATTGGGACTTTGTGTTACCATACTGTCCTACCCGGCGGCAATTGTTTTAGTGATTCCGTTTATGGCAGTTCTTGTGTATATAACAAAGCAGAAGCAGTATGATTCATACAAAAAAGCATTGGTGAAAAATCTTGGGGTTTTTTTAGGCACCTGTGCAGTCTGTGGTATTTTGTTTATTGTCTATGTACTAAGCGGTATTTCTATTTCAGGTTTAATAGAATCAGTTTCCTATGTTTTTATGGATGAATCCCACCATCAGGATATGTCTGAACATATTTTAAGCCATATACAGTATTTATGGGATATGCTAAAAATAACCCTTCCGGCTATAATAATCTGTCACATTGGCAGAGTGGCATGGAGAAAATGGAAAAAGAAAGACAGTATGCTGTTTCCGGCATTGCTTTTACTTGTGCAGGCGATTTATGGAATTGTGCAGTTTCACACCATAAATGATGTGAATTTCCTAATTTTTTTCCCGGTTATTTTGCAGGTTATTGTAATCGGAATTTATTTCTTTGTTTCTTATGAAAAGACAGAGAAAGATAAGGTGCTGTTTTATACGGTGTTGCCGGCAAATGTTTGTCTGGTTGTGATTGTACTTCTTTCCTCTAATTTGACTGCTAATTATTCTATGTCCTTTGTATTTTTGTGTGCATTAGTGGCACTTTATATGATTGGACGAGTATTTTTTGTCAATCAAACCAATATGGAAGAAAGTAATTTGGCGGAAAGTAACATAACAGGAAAAACTGCCATGAGTCTTTTAGCTATAAGCTTCATACTCATGGTATTTATAAGTCGGATTTTTCTTGTACGTTATACGGCTACCCAGAGGTTAAATGTATTTGAGCCTACCTATGAGGCGTGGCATGGAGTAGTAAGTGGTATCCGTTTGGGGGATACTGATTATAGACAATATGAGTGGAAAACAGCCTCCCTTCATACACATGTAACAGAGGATGATGTGTTTTTATACGTAGGAGCAGATATGTTTTTATACGGGGAAACAGAAGCAACTATTGGCACCGGAAATACTATCAGTACACCGGCATTTGGTAAGCAGCTGTTAACTTATTATGAAAAGCATCCGGAAAGGATTCCTACTGTCATTTTTGTAGATTGTGAATATACCATGGATTACCGTGCATGGCTGGAAACAGAGCCTTTTGGAAGCTTTGTAAGAGACAATTATAAAGAGCCTGTTGTAGAAGGACCGCTCTATATTTACAAATTGAAATAAAGGAAAACTTGTTACAATTTGTGTTGCGTGATAGTAGCAGGATGGAGATTTTTATGGAATTAGTGAAAATTGTAATTTGCATAGTGGTATTGTTTATGGCTCCTTTTCTTGTGGGGAATGTTTTTTATAAGAAAACATTCAGCGGTACTTATATAAGCGGTGTACTTTTAAGTTTGGGAGTTTTTGAAGCTCTTAGCATAGTGGCAGTAAAAAAAGCATGGGATTTTCAGATGCTCTCCAAAGGATTTTTATTTTCATTGGTAGTCATTGTATGTGCAGGGACGGTGATTTTTTTTACCAGAGTGTTAAAAAAACAGCGGCAGATAAAATTTACTCTTTTCGTTGATAAGGAATTTCTTTGGATTTTACTGGCGTTTTGTGTGGTGGGAAGCGTGTTTTTTATATACGCACCCAAGTTAGAAAGCTGGTATCTGGTGCCGGAAACTGTTACGACCATATTAGATACGAATTCCCTTCATGGTTATAACCCTCTTACAGGGCAGCCTTTGGCAGTAGGGAAAAGCTTAAGGGACAGTCTTATAAATCTGCCGGCCTTTTATGCCTGTCTGATAGAGTGGTTTGGAGTAGGACAGAGTGTAGTGCTATTTAAAATTATTCCGCTATGGGTGCTTTTTATAAGCTTTATGGTATTTTATCAGGTTGCGTCTTTTATCTTTCAGGATTCTAAAGTAGAACGAATTGTATTTATGTGGGTCTATGCTATTGTGCTGTTTTGTGGAGATAAGGCCTATATGAATGAATCTTATCAGATGCTTCACTATGCTTATGAAGGAAGAGCCATATTAACCGGTGTTTTGTTACCCTATTGTTTTTATTTATTGATAACAGCTTTTGCCAAACAGGTTAAAAAAACAGTAGCATTTATAAAATATATAGCCGAATATATCTTGGTGTTTGTCTGCGGGCTTCTTACTATGGGAGTAGATTACGGTTTGGGGTTGCCCGGTGCCATGACTCTCATTGGCATAATAACAGGCAGTATCTGGCTTTTGTTTCAGAAAATCAGGAAGGGTAGGATAAAAGCATGACAGAAATAAAGGAAAGCATGGAGCTTGGATATTATTTCATGACTTTGGAAGACAAATATTGGGGTCTGTTTTTAATTGCTCTGATAGTAGTTTTTTTCCTGCTTGGTAGAGAAAAAGGCTTTTGGGCAGGATATGGGATAGCATCCTATGCCTTTTTACTTTGTCCTGTAACGGTGTTTTTTTTCATAAAAGCTTTTCCTACGTTACAAACATATTATCCCATCAGGTGGCTTTGTCAGATTTCCTTGTTTATTTGTCTTGCTATGACGCTTGTAATGGAAAAAGTAAGGAAAGAGCAGGATAAATGGCATTTCATTGGGGCAGCGGGAATTTTGGTTCTTATGCTTTTTTTGGCAGGAACCCCTGTATTTATGGGAGAAAATCAGGTGTTTGCAGAAAAATCCGGTGTACCGGCTGAATATGAGGAAACCTATAATATAATTCTATCTGATATGGAAGAAAGAGGGATTAAAAAGGCTTATATTTGGGGTCCGAAAGAATGGATGGCAGATGCCAGAGTGTATAGCGGTGATTTTTATCCTATTTACGGAAAGGATATGTGGGATAGCCAGGTGGGAAATGGTTTAAACAGCTCCTACAGTGATTCTTTGAGAACGCTTTATGAATTTTATACAATGTATGAGACGGTGGATGGAGCTTTGGATAATAAATGGCAGCAGGTAGAGGTTTTAGCAGATACGTTAAATGCTACCGGAGATGTTACTTGTGATTATGTAGTTATGTACAGGGGAACGGGCCATTGGAAGGAACGGGGAAAAAAGGTTGAAAAGCTTAGTAATGTAGATGTAGAGGGAACTTTTTTAAGTAGAAATTTTGAAAAAGTAGGAATGACGGAAAATTATTACCTTTTTTATAAGCAGGCAGGTGAATGAAAATGAATACGCTATTGCAATATGGTCTGGCGTTTTTCTGGATGTGTATAATTCCTTTGCTGACAGGAGGAATATTTACAAAAGTATTAGCGAAAAATAGAAGATTTTTATTAGTTTCAGCCATAAGCTGCGGACTGGTTTTAAATTATGCGGTTTATCAGGTGGTGGCTATGGTTTTTGTGTTGACAGATGGCAGCTTCCGGCTTTTAACCTGGATTTATGCAGGAATCAGTGTGACAATGGCGGTAGTGGGAGTTTTCTTTTTTAAAAAGCAGAAGATGATAGTTGAAAATAAAGTGACAGAAAGCAGTTACCGGTGGTACAAAGACCCTTTCTTTATTATGGGAGCTGTTTTAGTGGTTACTCAGGTTGTAATAATATTAGTTATGGCTACCCCGGATAAGGATGACGCCTTTTATACAGGACTTTCATCCATGTGTATTGCCAATGACTATGTATTAAAGTACAGTGCCTATGACGGGGCAATGCAAATGCCTATAGAAACTCGTTATATTATGGCTGCATTACCGGTTTATCAGGCATCCCTTTCGCTTTTATGTAAGGGGCTTCACACTTTAATTATTTGTCACAATTTGTATCCTCTTTTCTATATGCCATTAGCCTACGGGATTTATTGCATGTTAGGGGAAAAATTTTTGGAAAAGAAAGAGGATTTGGGAAAATTCCTTTTGTTTTTTGCTTTTCTTCACATGTTTGGCAATTATTATGTATTCAGTCCGGAAAACTTTTTAATTACCCGTATCTGGCAGGGAAAAGCGTTGTTTGTTACTGTAGGACTGCCTTTTGTTTGGTATTATGTAAACCGTGCCTGGGATGAAGAAAACATAAAAAAAGCATTGCCTTATTGGGGGCTGGTGGCTTTGGGACTGATAGCCAGTGCATTTATGGGGGAAACAGGACTTTATCTGAATTTCATAGTAGTTGCTGTGGCAGCACTTGCCAACTTAATTGTGAAAAAGAGATGGAAAAATTGTATTATGGCAGCAGTAAGTCTTCTGCCGGAAATTATTTTGATGGCTTTGTTTTTATAGGGATTTAGAACGGGGCAAAGCTCTTGCGGACGGGATCGTAAGAGTATGAATTGAAAGTGCAGAAATCCATTTACAAAGTAATTATCATGGCAAATCATGAGAATGAAAGGAAACAGCTATGGTTTGGTTAGAAACAATAAAAGAAGAAGTAAGCACATATTGGGGAACAGGGGCTTTTGGGCTATTGTTTTTAAGTGCCTTTCTTTTTTTCTTTTTAAAAAAGAAGAAAACTGTTGAAACAAAGGTTTATCTTTGGTACTGTGCTATTTTAATGGCTGTTGTTTTTAATCCTTTGTTTTTGGAAATTGTGTCTAAAGAGAATATGATGGACGTGTTTGAACGTTTTTTCTGGATGCTGTTGTCCCCATTGTGTATTGGGGCGGTTTGTGTATATTTGTCCAACAAAAAGAAGGGATTGTGGATTTTTTGTCTGCTTCTCATTATTGTTTGTGGAAATACAGTGTATACAAGCATTGAATATAAGCCGGCTGAAAATGTTTATAAAATAAGCGAAGAGGCCATTTTAGTCAGCGAGATTATTTTAAGAGATTATGAGCATCTGCCACAGGATGCAAAGATTACTCCCAACCGGCTAAATTATGAAGGCCCAAAGGCTATTGTGGCGGAGCCAATTGCGGAGGATATCCGTATGTACAATGCCAATATTGAGTTGTTGTTTGTACGCAAAGATTTTGGTAATTACAAGGAAGAAAAACGTGTTGCAAGTCAGGTTTTAATGTCTAATTACAATCAGGTAAAAATGAAAAGGATTGTAAAGAAGATGAAAGAAGGGGGCTATTCTTATGTAGTATTTGCATCTCATCACAAGCTACATGAAAATATGGAAAAATTTCCTCTTTATGTAATTGGACAGACGGAAAATTACACGGTTTACAAGTTAGAAGACCAGCCGGCAGAAAGCTACACGATTACTCAGTTTGCTGATGTGGAAGGGCTACAGTGTTTAAGTTATATAATTGAAGATGGCAGAGGCGGTCTTGCAGTGATTGACGGCGGCAGAGCTTGGCAGTCCGTTTCTTTAGTAGAGGAAATTAAGAAAAGAGGTGGCAGGGTAGATTATTGGATTATTACACACCCTCATGATGACCACTGCGGCGTGTTGGCTTCTGTTTTGGCAGCGGGATGGGATAAGTCGGAAATTTCCATTGGTGAGATTTTAATTGGAGAAATGGACTATGAAGCAGTAAAAGAGCAGGGTGTGCGGGTAGACACTTACAGCTATTTATTGGAAGGCTTTGAAGGTCATGATAATGTAACCTGGCTTAAGGCAGGAGATGAAAGAAATATTCTGGGCTTGAAAATGGAAGTGCTTCATACCTGCGATGAACTGGTAGTTGCTGAAAGTGATAACATTTTAAATGACGGTTCCATGGTATTTAGACTGTCTGCTAAGGAAGAAAGTATTTTGTATCTGGCAGATGTGGGAGCGTTAGTAGCAAATGAAATTATGACAGAATATGGAGATAAGTTAGACGCAGACTATGTGCAGATGTCTCATCATGGAAACGGCAGTCTGCCGGATGAGTTTTATAGCCTTGTATCCCCAAAGGTAGCTTTGTTTGATGCTCCGGACTGGCTGATGGAAAATAGAAACATGGAAACCGGAGAGGAAAGTGATTATACTACACCTCATTATATAGAATTGATGAAAAGTATGGGTGTAGAGATTATTAGTTATAATACGGCGCCCAACCGGATTATTTTGCACTGATGAATGTGAAAGCCTGAAAGAGGTTAGGAGAAGCAAATGATGAAAAACAAAGTTGGAAAATATACTATATTAGTGAAAAAGAAATATATTCTTGGTTTGTTGGGATGTTATATGCTTTCTTCTCTGACAGGCTGTGGAAAGAAAGAAACATCAAATTTGCAAATGCAACAGGAAGGCTCCTTTGAAATTGTTCAGATGGAAGTGGACGCAGTGAAAGCTCCTGTAGGAATTGATAATGAAAAACCGGTATTTTCATGGAAGTTTTCCACGGATACCCCGGAATTTACCCAGAAAGACTACGACCTTCAGGTGTATAAAAAGGACAAGCTTACCGGTGAAAAATACCTTGTGTGGCAAAGCGGAAAGGTAAAAAAGCAGGATACTTCCGCCATATTATACGATGGCAAGCCTTTAGAAGAACAATCCTTGTATTTATGGACGGTGACGGTAACGGATTCTTTTGGGAATACAGTTTGTTCGGGGGAAGAAAGCTTTTCTACTGCTTTTTTTGACGGAAATGCCTTTGCAAATAGCAGTTTTATTTCCATGAATCCGGAAGAAAATGTTTATGATGATGGTCAGGCTATTGTAAGAAAGACTTTTAAGACCCGGGATAAGGAAATAAAAGAGGCAGTTCTTTATGCCGGCGCTCTTGGAATCTACGACGGATATGTAAACGGACAGCGGATCGGCAATTTGAATAAAGAAACAGGAAAAAGAGAATACGATGAATTAAAACCAGGCTGGACTGATTATGAGGACCGGCTTTTTTATAATACTTATGATATAACGGAATATCTTGTGAAAAATGATGAAAATGCCATGGCATTTATGTTGGGAACCGGCTGGTGGTGCGGCAGAGTATCCCAGGGCACTTATGGGTATCATTTGCCGGCATTTATTGGAGAATTGCATATTTTGTATGAAGATGGAACAAAAGAAGTGATAGGCACCGATGAAAGCTGGGAGTATCGCAAGGATACTGCAGTAGTGTCAGCGGATATTTATAATGGGGAAGTGTATGATGCAGGAAAAGTAACAACTGCGCAGGAGTCGGTTTTCTTGGAAAGAGACAGTGATGTACATAAGCCGGTATATTTGCCTACTGGCGAAGTGTTGGGATTTTCGGGGGAATTTCAGGCGTTTTATGGATATTCTGTGAAAGAGTTAGAAGAATATAGCAGGAAGCCGGAAAGTGTTATGGCATATGAAGGCGCAGTTAGTGATAATAGTACTTTCGGATATGTGAAAGAAGTGCCGGTAGTCTGGACGGAGGGGACAGAAAACGGATCGGTAACGGAGGCAGATATACGCGAAAACGGGACAGTATCCGGTGCAGGAATAGAAAAAAAGGATGCATTTATAATAAAAAAAGGTCAAACTATCATACTTGACTTTGGACAAAATATGACCGCAGTTCCTTATTTGCAATATGGCGCCAAAGAAGGCTGCGAAATAACTCTTCATTTTGGAGAAATGTTAAATGACAGCGGAGAAGAACAGAGGGGGAACGATGGTCCAAAGGGCAGCTTGTATCAGGCCAATTACAGGTCTGCTGCCTCAACTGTAAAAATCATTGCCGGAAAGGATGAAATACAGGAATATCAAACAGTTTTTTCTTATTTTGGATTCCGATATTTTTCCATAACTGCTACAGAAGATGTGGAAATATTAAATATAAAAGCATGTGTTATTGGAAATACTTCCCCGGAATGTGGAACTATTACAACGGATAATGAAAAACTCAATCGTCTCATAGAAAACATAAAATGGAGCCAGAGAAACAATTTCCTTCTAGTGGCAACTGACTGCCCTCAAAGAGATGAGCGTCTTGGATGGGCGGGAGATTTACAAGTATTCCAGAAAACTTCAATGTTTAATCAGGATTTAAGAAATTTCTATAAGGCTATTTTAACAGACTTAAAAGACAGCCAGAGAGAAGACGGCTCCTATCCGGATACAGTCCCTTATTCTATTGTAACCGGAAGTGGTAATGCAGGATGGGCGGATGCAGGAATTTCCATTCCATATAATTTATACAAACAATATGGAGATATTACCTATATAGAAGAAATGTATGATTCCATGTGCAAGTATATGGATTATTTGGAACGCATCAGTAACTTACAACCGGGAAGTGGCAGAGTAGGTCCTCTTACTGCATTTGGTGACTGGCTGGCATTTGAAGAAACAGACAAGGAATTTGTTTCTACTGCTTATTATGCGCAGGATACTAAGATGATGGCAGAAATGGCAGAAGCAATGGGGAAAAAAGCAGATCAAAGAAAATACGAAAAACTGCACAAGAAAATTAAAACATATTTTAATAAAACATATGTTATTGAAAAACAATTAACTGAAAATACCCAGACTGCCTGTCTGTTAGCAATATCCAATGAATTAATAGATGGACAGGTTAGAGAGAATACTGTAATTAATCTTGTGTCTAATATTGAGAAAAATGGCAATAAACTGACTACCGGATTTTTAGGAACTCCAAAGCTTCTACCGGTACTGGCAAATGAGGGCTATATAGATCTTGCCTATGAACTTTTGCTAAACGAAGAAAATCCCTCCTGGATATACGGTGTAAACTTAGGTGCCACCACAATCTGGGAAAGATGGGACTCTTATACCCAAGAAAGTGGTTTCCACAAAGACGGAATGAATTCTTTCAATCATTTTAACAACGGAAGTGTAGGCGAATTTTTATACGAATTCCTTTTGGGAATTTCTGTAGATGCATCACAAGGCACAATCCTTATAAACCCCCAAATTCCTATCAGAGAGGATATTGCCATAACAAGCTGTAAGGGCTATTACGATTCCATTTATGGAAAAATACAAGTGGAATGGAACGTTTCGGGAAATACACTTTCCTATAAGATTACCATTCCGCCAAATGCAAAAGCTACCGTCACCTTGCCGGGGGAAGATAGACGGGAAGAGGAAAACTTGAAAGCCGGAACCTATCAATTTCAGGTTGAAATCCGGTAAGAAGTGTGTCCTTTGCTTCGTTTTTGATATTTACAAAGAAATATGCTATAATACAAAATAGTATGTTTAAAAATAGAGGAGAAGGAAATAAAATGGCTCTTTTTCTAAAGAAAATGTTTTCACTGCCGGTAGAATTATGGCAGAACAGACGACTTATATGGAAACTTTCCAAAAATGATTTTAAGACCAGATATGCAGGTTCCTACCTGGGAATTATCTGGGCTTTTGTGCAACCTGTTATTACCATTTTGGTGTACTGGCTTGTGTTTGAAAAAGGATTTTCCGCAAAAGGCGAAATGTTCAAATCAGGTGTGGAGGTTCCTTTTGTAGTATATTTAACAAGCGGCCTGGTACCTTGGTTTTTCTTTTCGGAAGCAATTAATAATTCAACCAATGCACTGTTGGAATACAACTATCTGGTAAAGAAGGTAGTTTTTAAAATCAGTATTTTGCCATTAATTAAAATCATTGCGGCAAGCTTTATCCATGTTTTCTTTATGGGAGTACTGTTAGTTATTTATTTAGTGTATGGTTACCGGATTACACCTTTCACATTCCAGATTATATATTATAGCTTATGCATGTTTATTTTAGTACTTGCTCTAAGCTATACGTTTTGTTCGGTAGTCATCTTCTTTAGAGACCTTAGCCAGATTGTAAATATTGCATTACAGGTAGGCATGTGGGCAACTCCTATTATGTGGTCCTTTACAAGAGCGGAAGGGACAGGCTTTGAGTGGCTGTTTAAATTAAATCCGGTATTTTACATCGTAAACGGATACCGACAGTCCTTATTTGATAAAATCTGGTTCTGGCAGCAACCGGGACAGTTTGCATATTTTTGGGGAGTGACTATTTTATTATTCGCTTTTGGAACCTTTGTATTTAAGCGGTTGAAACCCCACTTTGCAGATGTATTGTAGAAATATGAATAAATCCATAACCATGGTTACGGGTCAAAGGTGAAAAATAGCAACAGATGAACTGGTTTCTGTGAGACATCAGGAGGCAAAAATGAATTCAAATAACAAAGAAACCCCGGCAGCAATCCGGGTGGAAGATTTAAGTAAAATATATAAGCTTTACAATAAACCATCAGACCGTTTAAAAGAATCTTTAGGTCTTACAAGAAAGAAAAATTATAAAGAGCACTATGCCCTTAAAAACGTTTCCTTTGAAGTGGCACAGGGCGAATCAGTAGGTATTATTGGAACAAACGGTTCCGGAAAATCTACCATCTTAAAGATTATAACCGGAGTTTTAACAAAAACCTCCGGTACGTTGGAGGTTAACGGGCGAATTTCCGCACTGCTTGAATTAGGCGCCGGTTTTAATATGGAATATACCGGTATGGAAAATATTTACTTGCAGGGAACTATGAGCGGCTTTTCCGAAGAGGAAATCCAGTCTAAAATTGATGACATTTTAGAATTTGCCGATATTGGAGACTTTGTATACCAGCCTGTAAAGACTTACAGCTCCGGTATGTTTGTACGTCTTGCTTTTGCGGTATCTATTAACATTAATCCTGAAATTCTCATTGTAGACGAAGCATTGTCTGTAGGAGATGTGTTTTTCCAAACAAAATGCTTCCACAAATTTGAAGAATTTAAAAAGATGGGAAAGACCATTCTGTTTGTAAGTCACGATTTAAGCAGTATTGCCAAGTACTGTGACAGAGTTATTCTTTTAAACAAAGGGGTAAAGTTAGCAGAAGGCAACCCAAAAGACATGATTAACATGTATAAAAAGCTGTTAGTAAACCAGCTTGATGTGGAAACCTTGGAAGATATCAGCGAGAAAAGTCAGGTTATTGATGGAAATGGTGGTAAAGACAGCTGGAGAAAGAATTTTATTGTAAATGAATCCGTTTCTGATTATGGAGAAAAACAGGCGGAAATTGTAGACTTTGCTATTATTGATCAATATGGTGCCATGAATAATTTAATTGAAAAAGGCACCAAATTTAAAGTAAAGGCAAAGCTGTATTTCCATGAAGATATTAACAATCCGATTTTTACCTTTACTATAAAAAATGCCCACGGTACAGACATTACCGGTACCAATACTATGTTTGAAAGAGTAGAAACAGGTCTTGTGAAAAAGGGCGAAACAAGAATTGTTACCTACGAACAGCAAATGGATTTACAGGGGGGAGATTATTTGATTTCTCTTGGCTGTACCGGCTATGTGGGAGATGATTTTAAGGTATATCACAGATTGTATGATTTAGTAAGTGTTAGTGTTATTTCTGATAAAAATACAGTAGGATTTTTTGATATGAATACTAAGATTACTGTGGAAAATGGTTAACATAACAACAGTGCGGAGCGGTCTATGGAATATGAAAAAATAAAGCGAGCCAACTTAATAGAGTTTCTTCCGGTTAAAGAAGGAGACAAAGTACTGTATGTGGATAATTTAAAAGAAGGACTAAAACAAAATGGCACATACGACTGGATTTATGTACTTCCTTATGAAGAAAAAGAAAAAGGGAGCTTCTATATTGGCAAGCTTCTTACTATGCTTACAGATAAAGGACGTTTGTATCTGGCGGCAGAAAATCCTTTCAGCCTTCACAAACTGGCAGGGGAAACGGAAGAAGATGGTAGTGTGCTACAGGCATTTTTGCCTAAGGGATTTGAAAAATCCAAAGGGCTAAGTCTTTCTATGCTAAAAGTACAGGCAGAGGAAGCCATTAGGCAATGTTCAGAAGCTTATTCCATAAAAGTTTATTACCCGTATCCAAACATTCATTTTCCGTCGGCAGTATACACAGACGGATATTTACCAAAATCCGGAGAATGTGATGAAAATTATTACAATTTTAACCATGCCCGATTTGGATTTTTTGACGAAATGCAGGCAACAGAAGAAGTGGTCAAAGCAGGTATGTATCCGGAGCTTGCCAATGGATATTTGTTAGAGATTGCCAAAGAAAATACGGATATTTTGTATTGTCGTTATTCGGTGGAAAGAGATAAGGACAAAAAAATTTACACCAGTATTTCTCAAAATAAGAATGGCGAAAAAGTCGTAAAAAAGGCAGCTTATGAAACAGAAGCCAATGAACACATTAAAAAACTGGACATCTGGGAGAAAAAGCTTACAAAGCAGTTAGCAAACGCAACGTTTTTGCAAAAGAAGATTTCCGTAAATAGAATCATAGAAAAGAATCAGCTAAACGGAAAAGAGCAGGTAAGCTTTGCCTACGTAAAAGGTCAGACTTTGGAAAACTATCTGGATGAACTTCTTAAAGGTGGACAATTTGAAGCATGTAAGGAAGTGCTTCTGGATTTTTGTAGAACTATAGAAGGGTTAGGAAATCAGGTTCCTTTTCAGATAACAGAGGAATTTAGGAAAGTATTTGGCTTAGTGGATGACAATCGGCTATGCAACATGATGTCCTTATCCATAACCGATATTGACATGGTGTGCCAGAATATTATACTTGGAGATGAAATTACCCTGATTGATTATGAATGGACCTTTGATTTTAAGGTTCCGGTGAAATATTTAATATATCGGGTACTGTTTCTTTATTTAGAGCAAAAAGGTCGAAGAAAATCCCCGTGCTTTCACAATCAGTTTGATTTTTACAAAGAAATGGGAATTACCCCTGAAGAAAAGAAATTGTTTGAACAAATGGAGATTCAATTTCAAAAATACGCCCAGGGAGATTGTAAGCTCCTTCGGGATGTTTATTTAAAAGAAGGGAAGCCGGTTGTGCCTATGGCTGCTTTGATGGAACAGCTTCATAAGGCCGGAGAAAATTTCATCCGGATACAATATGATACCGGGCAGGGTTTTTTAGAAGAAAATTCTCATAAACGGGTGCTTAGTCAGGACGAAAAAGGAATCTTTTCTTTAGTTTTGGATTTCCGGGAGGATTTGCACATTCATGGAATAAAACTTGCCTTTTCGCAACCACAGACTATGATTCGTATTGGTCTTTTGCAGGAGGATGAAACAGAATCTACAGAGGTTTTATACGAAACAAACGGAACTGCCATCAATCCTATTTTGCATGTATATAAGGAAAAGCCTTATCTTATTACAAAAAACTTGAAACCGGAAGCAAAAAGGCTGTATATTAGTTTACAGATTATAGAACTGCCGGAGTCTTTTGTAGAGGAAACCACAAGAGCTGTTTCTGACATGAAGGCTGTTATTGCAAACAGAGAAGAACAAATTGCTAATTATGAAAATTCCACCAGTTGGAAGCTTACAAAACCTCTTAGAGAATTTGGACGAAAAAAGTAGAAGATAGTTTATGTTGCTGAGAAAATCATGAACAGTACCTATAAATTTTTAACGAGATGGAAAGAGAACAATGAAACAAGAACTAGAAAACCAAAAGGATTTAGAAGAATATTATAAGGAGCTTTACGAAAGAGAAAAAGTAAAAAGCGAAAAGCTGGCCTATGAACTGGCAGACAAAAAGCGGGAATGCGAAGACCTTCAGATGAAGTTAAGCCGCATTAAGGACTCGCCTTTCTGGGCAATGAGTAAGCCTTTTCGCGTGGTAATCCATTTCTTTATCCGTCAGAAAAACCGGATTTTATGTCATGGAAATCCAAAGGGAATTGCCAGAAAAATTGTAAATAAATACAGAGAAAAACGGGCAATCAAAATCCATGGCACAAACAGCTTTCCAACTCCTGCCCAAAGAAAGCAGGAAGAAGAAACAAAGTTTGATAAAAATATAAAAATCAGCATTTTAGTGCCTTTATACAATACTCCGGAAAAATTTTTACGAGAAATGATTGACAGCGTTGTAGCCCAGACCTATAAAAACTGGGAGCTTTGTCTGGCAGACGGTTCTGATAAGGAGCATGATTTTGTAGGGGAAATCTGCAAAAGCTATTACGAGAAGGATAAACGCATTGTATACAAGCACCTTGAGAAGAATGAAGGAATTTCCGGCAATACCAATGCCTGCTATGCCATGGCAACGGGGGAATACATCGGACTTTTCGATCATGATGATTTACTTCATCCAAGCGTATTGTATGAGTATATGAAAGTGATCTGTGAGCAGAATGCAGATTATATTTACTGTGATGAGGCTACTTTTAAAGGAAACAGCATTAATAATATGATTACCCTGCACTTTAAGCCGGATTTTGCACCGGATAATTTGAGAGCTAATAATTATATTTGCCATTTTAGTGTATTTAAAAGAGAGCTTTTAGAAGGAACAGAGCTGTTTAGGAGTCAGTTTGACGGAAGTCAGGATCACGATATGATTTTACGTCTGACGGCTAATGCGGAGAAAATCGTACATGTGCCAAAGATCTTGTATTACTGGCGTTCTCATAAAGGAAGCGTGGCTTCCGGTATTGGTGCAAAAACTTATGCCATTAATGCGGCAAAAGGCGCTATCGCAGAACATTTAAAGGCAAATGGCTGTGACAATTTTCAAATTGAAAGCACCAGAGCCTTTGAAACCATTTTCCGTATCAAGTATGATTTGGTAGCCAGACCGTTAGTATCAATCGTGATTGCCAATAAAGATCACATTGAGGATTTAAGCAGATGCGTTGAGTCCATTATTAATAAATCCACTTATGAAAATTATGAGATTATTATTGTGGAAAACAATAGTGAAACAAGTCAGATTAAAGAGTATTACAAAGAAATTTCCAAACATCCAAAAGTAAAAGTAGTAACCTATGAAGGAGCCTTTAACTACTCTAAAATAAATAATTTTGGTGTATCTTTTGCAAATGGGGAATATGTGATATTATTAAACAATGATACAGAGGTAATTACAGAAGGCTGGATTGAAGAAATGCTTATGTATGGCCAGCGTAAAGATGTAGGTGTTGTAGGTGCCAAGCTTTATTACGCAGATAAAACTATACAGCATGCGGGAATTGTAGTGGGACTTGGAGCACATCGTACAGCAGGACATACACATTATAAGGTTCCGGAGGCCAATGTTGGTTACATGGGTAAGCTGTGTTATGCACAAAATGTAACAGCGGTTACAGGTGCCTGCATGATGATTAAAAAATCCCTTTACAACCAGTTAAAGGGACTGGACGAAGAGTTTGCAGTTGCCTTAAATGATGTGGATTTCTGTTTGAGAGTGAGAAAACTTGGACTTTTAAATATTTTCACACCTTTTGCAGAGCTGTATCACTATGAGTCCAAATCCAGAGGATCGGACAACAAAAAGGATGCAAATGCCCTTCGCTATCAGGAAGAGGCAGATAAATTTAAGGAACGCTGGAAGGTAGAGTTAACCGAAGGAGATCCTTATTACAACAAGAATTTTTCACTGGATCATTCAGATTTTACAGTGAATTGGAAAAAACACAAGAGTTGCTAAAACGGAGTGAACAGAAACCATACCATAATCAGATAGGAGAAAATTATGAATTACAAAGATGCGTACGGATTTTGGTTAAAATCAAATTTTTTTGATGAAGAAACCAAAAAAGAATTATTGAGCATTGAAAAAGATGAAAAGGAAATTGAAGACAGATTTTATAAAGAATTGGAATTTGGAACAGGTGGTCTTCGTGGTGTAATCGGAGCAGGTACAAACCGTATGAATTTTTATACCGTAAGAAAGGCTACGCAGGGACTTGCTAATTACATTAAAAAGCAGAAAACAGAAGATATGGGCGTTGCCATTGCATATGATTCCAGAAAATTTTCACCGGAATTTGCTCTTGAAGCAGCACTTTGTCTTTGTGCAAACGGTATTAAAGCATATTTATTTGATGCCTTAAGACCTACACCGGAATTGTCCTTTGCAGTTCGCCATTTAGGTTGTACTGCAGGTATTGTTGTTACTGCAAGTCACAATCCCCCTGAATATAATGGATATAAAGTATATTGGGCAGACGGTGGACAGATTACTGCACCTAGAGATAAAGAGATAATAAATGAGGTAAAAGCAGTAGAAAGCTACTATGCAGCAAAGACAATGGAGAAGGAGGAAGCAATCGAAAAGGGCCTTCTTATTTCCATTGGAGAAGAAATTGACGATGCTTATATGGCAGAGCTTAAAAAGCAGATTATCCATCCGGATGTGATTAAGGAAATGGCGGAGGAGATTAAAATTGTATACACTCCTCTTCACGGCACCGGCAATATACCGGTACGTCGTATTCTTTCAGAGCTGGGCTTTCAAAAGGTGTACGTTGTAAAAGAACAGGAGCTTCCGGACAGCAATTTTTCTACTGTAAGCTATCCAAATCCGGAGGATCCAAAGGCCTTTACGCTGGCACTAGAGCTTGCAAAAAAAGTTAGTGCTGACATTATTTTAGCAACTGATCCGGATGCAGACCGTCTTGGAATTTATGCTCTAGATAAAGAATCAGGAGAATATATTCCATTTACCGGAAATATGTCAGGTATGCTCATTGCAGAATACATTCTTAGTGAAAAAACCAAAACAAATACAATGCCGGATAATCCTGCTCTTGTAAAAACTGTTGTAACAACCAATATGGCAGATGTACTGGCAGCAGATTACAATGTAGAATTAAAGGAAGTATTAACAGGCTTTAAATACATTGGAGAGCAGATTAAATGGTTTGAAGAAACAGGCTCTAACAATTATGTATTCGGCTTGGAAGAGAGTTACGGCTGTCTTGCAGGAACCCATGCAAGGGATAAGGATGCAGTTGTGGCAGTTATGTGTCTTTGCGAAGTAGCGGCATTTTGCAAAAAGCAGGGTATTACCCTTTGGGATCAGATGATAAACCTTTATGAAAAATATGGATATTTTAAAGAAGGACTGCACACTATTACTTTAAAAGGAGTTTCCGGTCAGGAAGAAATCAGAAGAATGATGGAGCTTATGAGAAATGGTAGAATGGCAGCTATTGGTGATTTTAAAATAACAGCAGTCAAGGACTTTGCTACAAGCAAATGTATGCATTATCCAAGTGGCAGAGTGGAAAATATTTCAATTCCTAAGTCTAATGTTTTATATTATGAGTTAGAGAATAATGCATGGTGCTGCGTAAGACCTTCGGGAACAGAACCTAAAATTAAGTTCTATATGGGTGTAAAGGGTACAAGCCTAAAAGATTCTGAAAAGAAATTAAAGGCTCTTAAAAAGGCACTGCTTGACCTGGTTTCCATGTTTTCAAAATAATAATATAGGATAAATTGGATTATGAAAAAATTATTAGAACAAATTGTTAAGTTTGGCATTGTAGGCGTTATTTGCTTTGGGATTGATTTTTTAGTATTTTCTTTCTTAAATTATGTGGTAAATACCCACTATACAGTGGCAACTTTTTGGGGATTTGTAATTTCTGTAGTGGTAAATTATCTTCTTAGCATGAAATTCGTATTTGCCCGAAAAGACCAGATGGACAGGAAGGCTGAGTTTGTTATTTTTGTTATATTAAGTGTCATAGGCCTTGGATTAAATGAAGTGATTATCTTAGGATGTGTAGACGGTATTTACAAGAACTGGACATGGTTAAATGGACTGATTTCTACGGAATTGGCAGAAATTGGTGGAAAAATTGTAGCAACCGGCGTAGTAATGGTTTATAATTTCATAACTAGAAAGATATTTTTAGAGAAAAAAGGAGAAACAAATGAGCAGTAAAATGTTACTTTTTATTCCTGCATACAATTGTGAAAAGCAGATTGTTCGGGTATTAAATCAATTAGATCGAAACGTGCTGTCTTATTTTCAAAAGGTGCTTGTAGTAAATAATAGAAGTACAGACAATACAGAAGAAGTAGTTCTTAAGTATATAGAGGAAAATCCGGGTAAGCCAATTAAGCTTATGAGAAATACGGAAAATTACGGCCTTGGAGGTTCCCAGAAAATGGCATTTCACTATGCTATAGACCATGGCTATGACTATGTATGTATGCTTCATGGAGACGACCAGGGAAATATTCATGATTTTATTCCCATGCTCCAAAAAGAAATTTATACCCGTTATGACTGTGTACTTGGTGCCAGATTTATGAGAGGTTCTAAACTTCAGGGCTATTCTAAGTTTCGTACCTTTGGAAATATTGTGTATGATTTTATCTTCGCATTTGTTACAAGGCAGAGAATTTTCGATTTAGGTTCCGGCCTAAATATGTATAGTACCAGTATGCTAAAGGATTGCTTTTTTGAGAAGTTTCCTGACAATTTGATGTTTAACTATGTAATGATTTTAGCTTCTCATTATTACAAGCACAACATTGTGTTCTATCCGGTTTCCTGGAGAGAGGAAGACCAGGTTTCCAACGTAAAAATGATGAATCAGGCTATTACCGTATTAAAGATGGCATTTGCTTATTTGTTTAACAAAGAAGTAATCAAAGAGGAATATAGAGAAGTAATCAGAGATAGTTACACCAGTGAAGAAGTTACAAAACTGGAGGCATAAGAGAGGAGAAAAACCATGTGGTGGTTTGTTCTGGCAATTGTGGTCTGCTTTTTGGCGGTACATGCTGCTAAAATGCTAAGACTATATTTGGTACTTATGGAGCACAAAATAGGGTTTAACAGATTTCTCCTATTGTACTGTAAGACAACCTTTGTAAATTTAGTGATTCCTTTTAAGATAGGTGAAATATACCGGATCTTTGAAATAGGAAGAGAAACAAAAATATGGCAGGTTGGTATTTTAAGCGTAGTAATTGATCGTTTTTTTGATACGGTAGCATTAGTTCTTGTGCTACTTCCGCTGGATATTGTTTTTTTTGGAAAGGTTTCCATGATTACCTGGGTATTTTTAGGGATTATTTTAGTAATTGGCTGTGTTTATCTGGCAATCCCGCCAACTTACAGGTATTTAAACAAACATATTATTATGGAGAAAAATTCAGGCAGATCCATGGTGGCCTTGAAAGTGCTGGATGTTGTCAATGACTGGTACAAGTTTACAAGCAATTTAGTAAACGGACGCTATGCGCTTATTTCGCTGGCTTCCTTTGCCGGATGGATATTTGAGATTCTTACATTGAAAGCATTGGCAGCCTTTATGTCCATTTCTTTTGGGGCAGGCAGCTTTTCGGAGTATATCCGCAGTATTTTTGGAGCTGGAGAAAGCCAGATTGTCAGAACGTATACGTTAATAGGTGCAGGAGTATTTCTTGTGTTTTCCATCATGGGCCATTTGATTTATTGGGTTGGCAGAAAGGGTAAAAAGCCATGAAAAAACTTTTAGTCATTTATGATGACAGTATAAAACCGAATAAGGAAGTAGGTACAATTACAGGACATAATTCCTACGGCGATACGATTTTTAAAAGAATTACCTTAAAGAACCGTATGAAGGCTGAAATTTTGAAAAATAAAGCAGTGGCTCAGGTTATTTTTTATTCGAAAATAGAGGATAAGGATGAGATTTATAAGGCATACAAAAATATGGAGGGTACTGTAAATTTGGTGCATCTATATTCTAATTATGCGTTAAAAGATACAAAGGAATTTTCCGTACTGCTTACAAAGGCTCAATATGCCAATGAATCCTATACAGCTCTTTGTCAGGAAAGGGCTGCTATGGCCATTTTAAATAGTGGGGAAGAATACTTTGGGCATTTTGAGGATCTGGTAGCCAGAAATTTTGAAGGTGAGCATATAATAACAGATGCTTTTATGGACATATCCAAAAGAAGCAATTTTCTTACCTTTATTACAAGTGGTTTTGATGCAAGATTTTTTAATGCATTATTGGGCGATGAGTATACAGTAACGAAAAAATCCAATAAAATACAGAAAATTAAATCTGAATATAACTTCTATTATTTGCTTCCGGATAATATGAAAATGTGGTTTGTAATGCCTTTTGATTATAAAGAGGGTAAGGATTTTGCTTCTTATACAATGGAGCGTTATCATATGACTGACATTGCTATCCGGTTTGTGCATGGGGCAGTTTCCACAGAGGAGCTTTCAGATATATTAGAAAAGCTGTTTTATTTTATACAGATTCGTGGAAAACGTTCTGCAACCAAAGAGGAAGTAAAAAATGTTGCAGATGACCTTTATGTGAAGAAGTTAAAAGACCGTATGGAAGAACTGAAAAAATATGACCAATATGAGAAGTTTAACCAGTTGATTTCCATGGGAACCAAATATAAAAGTTTAGAAGAAATTGTTGAGAAATACTTATCTCTTTACAATAAAATGAAACGTCCGGAAAAAGATAACAACTGTTTGGTAATCGGCCATGGGGATTTATGTTTTTCCAATATTCTTTACAGTAAGGAATCCAACATATTAAAGCTTATTGATCCAAAGGGTGCAGTAAAGGAAGAAGAATTATATACAGATATTTATTATGATCTGGCAAAATTATCCCATTCCATTTGTGGCTGTTATGACTTTTTTAACAGTGGCTTGTACGATATTTCCATGGACCGGGATATGAATATTTCTCTTAGCATTGATACAGATAAAGAGCCTTATGTAGAAGTATTTAAGGGATTTTTGCAAAAGAATGGATTTGATTACACATTAGTACGTTTGTATGAAGCAAGCCTGTTCCTTTCTATGCTGCCATATCATATGGACCAGCCGGGAAAGGTATTTGGATTTATTTTAAATGCAATGAATATTTTAGACGAGGTGGAGCAATGTACCAAGGAGTAAAGTTTTGTTTTGACATAGATGGAACTCTGTGTCCCATTAAGAAAAAAGAGGAAAATTATATTGATTTAGTACCATTTCCGGAAATGGTAGAAAAGCTTAAAGAATATAAAGCCGGTGGAGCTACCATTACATTATTTACATCAAGAAATATGAACAGCTATGATGGAAATATTGGGCTAATCAATGCCAATACAGCCAAGGTTTTATTAGAATGGCTGGATAAATGGCATATTCCTTATGATGAGATTATTTACGGAAAACCATGGCCGGGACATAAGGGGTTTTATGTAGATGACAGAACCGTACGTCCTGATGAATTTTTGAAATATAGTATTGATGAGTTGGACGAAATCTGCAAAAACAGCAGATTAGGATAGGTTAGGTTCATGAAAAAATGGGTTGGGGCAGTAAGCCTGATAGCACTTTTGTTTTTTGTAGCATGGGGAATTTTTGAACAGACGAAACCTGCTATGGAAATGCAGGTTCTTACAGAAGAAAAATTAAATAAGCTGTTAGAGCATCTTAAGGAAAAGGAAGGTCAGGCGAAGCTGACCTTTTCCGGTGAGACATTGCCTTATGACGCCGGGAGCCGTACTTTTTTTCTGCCACTTAGCATGGAAGAAAGAGACTTTGAAACAGGAACCTTAGGAACGGATACAGAAGGGGCAGAAGCTGTTTTTTTAGATGATTTTACAAAACTGGATAAGCTTACCCTTATGGAACAAAACAAGTCTATTCCATTTTGTATGATAGAAAAAGACGGTTACTGCTACTATAACTTAAAAATAACGGGTGTTTCGGTAATGGATTTTACTTCCAGTGACTACATTACCGCAGATGGACAGCCGTTGTTTCTTTTAAAAGTATATGACAATGAAGCAGCCAGTGAAGCAAAAGACCCACAGGGAACCATAAGAGAGGCAGGAGACTTTGTAACAACCTGCTATACTACCAGCAGACTTCGTGGTAATACAAGTTTAAACTATGAAAAAAAGAGTCTGCGTTTAAATTTGTATGACGTAAACAAAAAAGATGGAAGCTTTGAAAAGACAAATGAAAGTTTTCTTGGAATGAGAAAGGATAATGACTGGATTTTAAACAGTCTTTATGCAGACGGTTCTAAAATAAAGGATAAACTGGCCTGTGATTTATGGGAGCAGGTTGGTGCAGAGGAAAATTCTTATAAGCAAACCTTTGGAACTCATGTGGAATATGTAGAAGTTTTTATTAATGGAGCTTATCAGGGGCTTTATGGTCTTATGTTTCCTATTGACAGAAAACAGCTTGGAATGGACGCTGTTTCTTCACAGATAGAATCAGGAGCACAGGTCGTAGAGAGAATTTATAAAAAGAAATATACATCAGACTGGCATGCAGAAGATTTTAAAGGTGCACTATTTGATGAAAATATGCCGGATTACCGGGGTGGATTTTACTTAAAAGGTGATTTAATTTTACAAAATGAGCAGGAATGGCAGTCATTATATGAGCTGGCAGCCTGTATAGAAGGCTCTGATGAAGAATTTAAGCAGAACATTACTTCGTTGGTAAATCAGGAAAATGTGTTACAAAACTGGTTATTTTACCAGGCTATTGGCGGTTTTGATAATTATGCTAAAAACTATTATTATGCAGTGAAAAATCGAAATGGACAGGCTCAGGGATATTTTATTCCATGGGATTTGAATATATCCTTTGGAGATGTGTATACAGATAATGAATATTACTGCAAGGCAGATTATAGTGTAGTGAAAGAACTGATTCGCTGGCAGCCGGGGCAGAGAATGATTGAACTTAATGTGGATAATTCAGCTTCATTACTTAAAGATATGTGGAATGAGTGGCGAAGTAATTCTTTTTCAGATGTGACCATAACAAAACAGATTGAGTTGCTTGAAAAGACAGTAAAAGGTTCGGGTGCCTACGAAAGAGAAAAAGAGCGCTGGCCCGCAGGCAGATATGAAGAGGATTTTTCAGGTATGAAGCAGTTTACACTGGAAAGACTTGCATACGTGGATGAATATATAAATGGGCTGTTACAGTAGGACGGGAAGCCGGATGCTAACTGCACGGCCACGTGATAGAATGATGCAAGTGCTGGTTTTTGCCTTGCGAAGGGGGAGCGTGCCCCAATGGACATATTGTGTAAGCTGTGTGAAATGTAGGGCTATCCTGTGAATAGTAACCACAGTTGCCCAAAATGTAAGAAAGTGGTAATATGGATAAAGTAAATGCAGGTGTAGGAAATAATTGGATAAATAATCTTTTAATAAGGAAAGCAGGACTTAGTAACAGCCCCAAATATCGTCATGAGTTGAAATATTTGTGTAGTCTTATAGATGTAGCTGTCATTGAAGGCAGGTTAAAAGGGTTCATAAAAAAGGATACTCATGTAGGGGAAAAGGGGTATTATCATATTCGCAGTTTATATTTTGATGATTATAATAACACTTGTTACAAAATGAATGAAGCGGGTGTGGATAAACGAATGAAATACCGTATCCGCATTTATAATTGTTCAGATACAAAAATCACATTAGAAAAGAAAATAAAGGTTCATGGCATGACAAGAAAGGTTTCTACGCCTCTTACGAAAGAGCAGTGTGAACTTTTTATTCAGGGAAAATACCTTTCCGTGAAGCAGGAGGATTTTAGCACATATTCACCGCTTTTGCAGGAATTTGTAGTCTGGATGACAAAAAGGAATGGCAAGCCCAAGGTTATTGTGGCTTATGACAGAGTTCCTTATGTGTACAAGCAGGGAAATGTGCGTATTACCATAGATAAGAATATTCAGGCATCCAGAGATTTTTCTCACTTTTTTAAAACAGATATGCAAAAATGCCCAATTTTGCCTAAAGGGAATGTTCTTATAGAAGTAAAGTACGATGAATTTTTACCGGTTTTTTTAAAAGAACGGTTGGAGATAGGGAAGCTTAGACAGACTACCTTTTCCAAATACTATTTGTGCAGAAAGTTTTTTACACAGTGATTGGAGGAAAATCGTGAATACATTTTCAGATATTTTCAAAAAGTCATTTTTAGAAGGGATGAATGGAAGCAATGTTACAACAGCCTCTATTTTAGTGACGCTGCTAGTAACCTGTATTCTTGCTATTTATATTTTTATTGTATACTATGTGGCAGCCAGAAGAAATTTTTATTCCAAAAGCTTTAATATATCGTTGGCATTGATTGCGGTGATTACTGCAAGTATTATTTTAGCAATGCAGTCCAATGTGGTGATCTCTCTTGGTATGGTAGGTGCTCTTTCTATTGTACGTTTCCGTACTGCTATTAAGGACCCTACGGATTTGATGTTTTTGTTTTGGGCAATTAGTGTTGGGATTATTTGCGGAGCAGGTATGTTTAAGGTTGCGATTATTACTTCCATCATTCTTACATTAGGCTTGTTTTTACTGGAGCTTACACCAATGGGGCGGGCCTTTGGCATATTAATTATCAATGCAAAGAAGCCGGAAAAAGAGAAAGAAGTATTGCAGATTGTAAAAAGTTTTAGTAAAGTAGTAAAAGTAAAATCCAGAAATTTGTCAAATGATGGATTTGATATGATTATTGAGTGCAAATCCAAAGATGAAGGAGCGATGCTGCAGGCTGTTTCTAAAGTGGAAGGGGTTTATGGAGTGTCTCTTATGGATCATGATGGAGAAGTAACTCTATAGCTGGTTGCTGTTTTGTTACTATTTACACAGTAGCCGGACATTTGATGTGATGTTGCGTAGAAGCAGGAAACACTTTATTGTTTATGGGAGGAAATGAAAAAAGATGACAATAGTAATTACCATGGCCGGACTTGGTTCCAGATTTCGTAAAGCAGGTTATAATGTGCCCAAATATATGATTGAGGCTCATGGAAAAACATTATTTGAATGGTCAATGGAAAGTCTTGCAGGATTTGAAAGTGAAGAAAATGTGTATATTTTCATAGTAAGAAAGGAAGATAATGCGTCTGAATTTATTATATCTACCTGCAAAAAAATAGGAATTGAACAGGTAAAAGTAGTGGAAATTGATTATCTCACAGACGGACAGGCTACTACAGCCATGTTAGGGGCTGCCTACTGGGAGAAAGAGTCCAGCCTTTTAATTTACAATATCGATACTTATGTAGAAGCCGGTGAAATGAACGAAAGCCAGATTGAAGGAGATGGATTTATTCCATGCTTCCACGCAGAAGGAGACCATTGGAGCTTTGTAAAGCTGGATGATGAGAAAAAGGCCGTAGAAGTCAGAGAAAAAGAGAGAATTTCTGACAATTGTACACTTGGAGCTTATTATTTTAAAACATGTGGTTTGTATGAGGAATTATATAACGAGTACTACAGCCAGAATGATAAACTTGAAAAAGGGGAAAAATATGTAGCACCTCTTTACAATTATCTGATTGAAAAAGGTGGCGAAGTAAGAATTTCTATCGTAGATTATGATAGAGTTCATGTACTTGGTACCCCGGAAGAATTAGATGTTTTTTTAAAAACATATAAATAGACAGGGAATTAGCGTGCATAAACCAGGAGTTACCGGTGTCGTGAACAGTAACTCCGTTTAAGGAGTGGATATGGGAAAGAAAATATGGAATAAACTAAATAAGTATGCCGTGTTTTGCGCCTGTGTCCACTTTCTTGTAAGCTTTTTTACGGACAGGCTTATTTTCACCTACTCATTATGGGATTTTACAGATGGTACAGCCATTATAAAAACCATATTTGCCTGGGGAAGTAAGGCTGTTTTTTTATTGTTTTTATTTGTATTCTGGCAGTTTCTTTTTTATTTTGTAAAAATGGCTGACAGAGGCTTTGTAAAATTTTCCTGCATCTATTTTTGTATTATGTGCCTGTTGCTTGTTCTTGTTTGGCCGGGAATCTGGCGCATGGATGAGTTTGGCATCTTGTTTGAGGCAAGAAATACATTTCCTGTTTTTTGGCAGCATTATTTAACCAGTGTTTTTTATGTGTTGGCTCTTATGCTGATTCCGATTCCCACAGGAGTAATCATACTTCAGAATTTTTGTATATCCCTTATTGTAGGCTGGCTTCTTTATAGAATCAGAAATTTATTTTTTACAAACAGACAGTCCAAAATAATTTATTTAATGTATATCCCTTTTTTGTTTTTGCCTGTTTTAGATTCTAATTTGTACCCTATGCGCATGAGTGTGTACGCGTATTTGGAGCTTTTACTTTTATCGGAGCTTGTATTTACTTCCCTGGAGACTTTCCCTGGCAGAAATTCTTCCATAACAAATGTTACTAATGTAAATATTTCAGGAAATAGTAAGATTGGAAATGGGAAAATAATAGCACTTGCTATGTTATCAGCAATAGTCATTAACTGGAGAACGGAAGCTATTTATTATCTGGTTGCTTTACCGGTTTGCTTCGTAGTACTGTTTTGGAAATCCACTGGCAAGGAAGTTAAATCTAAATTTATTATTTATACCATTGTTGGTTCTCTTCTCCTTATGGTGCCTCAAAAGGCAGGGGAAATGCTTTTTTATGAAAATTCTCATGAATATGAGCTTACAAGTATTTTGCTTCCGGTTGTGCCTCTTATTGGGGAGGTTTATGAAAAAGCAGCGTTAAGCTCTTACTATCCTGAGACAGAGGAGAAAGCTTTGGCGGCATTGGAGGATGAGAGCATATCTGAAATAGAAAAACAGGTTTGCAGATTATATTTCATGGATAAAGTTTTGGATGTAAATAAAGCAGCACAGGCCAGTGTCAATGGAAAAACAGGAATCAGCTTATATTGGTCTGATAGTGAATTTGTAAGAAATTATACGGATGAGCAGTATGCCATGTTTAAAAAGATATATTGGCAGCTAGTGTTTGAAAATCCGGAAGTCTTTTTTAAGGAGAGACTGGAAACGTTTATTCAGTCGGAAGATTTGTTGGAAAATACAACTGAGCTTTTTGTAAAAGAAGAAGTTCCTAATTATGGGAAGTTTAAAGAACTGCCTGTTTCGGGTGCCATTTCTAATGAAGTGCGTACAAAGGTAATTTCCATTTTAGAGTTAAGACACAGTGATGATTATAGCACAAAGCTTTCAGGCTATTCTGCCGTTTATCATGTCTTGCCTGCCATTGTATTGGAAATAATAATACTTTTAGTACTTTTGTGGATGAGAAAATGGGGATTTTCCCTGTTGCTTTTAAGCCACATGGCAAAAATACCACTAATCTTTTTAACGGCACCATCCAGACTGTTTATGTATTATTATCCGGTATATTTAACAGGCTATGTGCTTGTTTTCTTCCTGTTTGTTGTTTGGCTGGAGAGAAAAATCCGGAAACAGAAGAATACAAAAACAAATACGAATACAGAAAAGAAAACAAAAAAAGTAACAATATATGATATGCCGGCAAAAAGCAATGGAAAGGAGCAGAATAATGAGTAATCTTTCCAAAACAATATCTTATATAAAAAGAAATGGAATAAAGAACACCTGTTACGAAATCGCTGAAAGACTGGATAAGAATCACTTGGAAGAAATGCAAAAAAAGGTGAAAGTCTATCAGGGAGACCCATATTACTGGGATGAGAAGGTGTTGCTTATGTATGCAGCAGGCCATGACTTGAAAAATACGGCTTCAGGGGAAATACCCAAAAAGCCGGTCTTTAAAAAGGATTATCTGTTTAGTATTTTAGTGCCAGCTTATGAAACCAATGAAAAATATTTAAAAGAGATGATAGAATCGGTAATTGTCCAAAAGGATTATGCAAGAGTAGAGTTAATTATTGCAGATGCAAGCAAGACCAGTCAGGTGAAAGACGTTGTAAATGAATATACAAATTTTCCCCAGATCAAATATATCCGGTTAAAGGAAAACAGAGGAATCTCAGAGAACACAAACGAAGCCTTAAAGGTAGCAAAAGGAGACTACATTGGACTTTTAGACCATGATGATACACTTGCTTATGATGCTTTATTTCATGTAAGACAAAAGCTGGAAGAGAAGGATTACGAATTTCTTTATTCTGATGAGGATAAAGGAGATGGGGAATTAACAAGATTTTTTGAACCAAATATGAAACCCGATTTTAATTTGGATTATCTGCTCACCAATAATTACATCTGTCATTTTCTTGTAATGAAGGCGGAACTTATGAAAAAGCTTAAATTTCGCAAGGAATATGACGGTGCTCAGGATTTTGACCTGGTACTACGGGCTGCCGGGGAAGTATTAAAGGAAAAAAATGGAAAAGAAAAAATTGCCCATATTCCAAAAGTTTTATATCATTGGCGATGTCACGAAAGCTCTACATCATCCAATCCGGAAAGTAAACGTTATGCTTATGAAGCCGGTAAAAGAGCTGTTTCGGATTTTTTGAAAACCTATATGGGAATGGATGAAGAAAAGGCAGTGGTTGACCACACTATGCATTTAGGGTTTTATCAAATTACCTATAAGCAGGGAATTTTTAAAGCAAGGCCGGAAGTGGCAGCAATTTGTGGCAGGGTAATAAAAAAGAATCTGGTAACAGATGGACCTAAATGGATAACTGAAGAAGGACAGATTAATCTTTTTACAGGTTTAAAAGCCTCTTTCGGGGGTTATATGCATCGAACAAAGCTTATACTGGAAGTAGATGCCATGCCGGAGGGTGCAGTTTGCTGGAACGAAAAGTATCGGATGTTATTTAAAACCATGGAGAAACAGGGAAAGAAGCTGAACTTTGAAGAAAAACAGCAGATTGCCAGAGAACAGGGAGATATTTTTTTGTACGTACCGAATTTTCAAGATATTGTAAATGATAGTCAATGATTATAAAAGGAAATTAAATGAGGATTTAACATGCATAAAACAACGGTAGTAATACCTAATTATAATGGAATGAAATATTTGCAGGACTGTTTAAGTTCCTTAAAAGCCCAGGAACACAATTTTGACATAATTGTAGTAGATAATGGTTCAAAGGATGGAAGTTGTTTTTTCATAAGAGAGCAATTTCCGGAAGTATCCATTTTTCAATTTGAAGAAAATACTGGTTTTTGTAAGGCAGTTAATAAAGGGATTCAGGAGTCAAAAACACCTTTTGTACTTTTATTAAATAATGATGTCCGGGTGGAAAAGGATTTTGTGAAGAATTTAGAGCGTGCCATAGAAGAAAAGAAAAATTATTTCAGCATTGGTGCAAAAATGCTTTCCATGCAGGAAAAAAATAAAATTGATGATGCAGGTGACTTTTACTGCGCTCTTGGTTGGGCATTTGCCAGAGGAAAGGGAAAACCGGAAAGTAACTATACAGAGCCAACGGATGTATTTACGGCCTGTGCAGGCGCGGCAATTTACCGAAAAGAAATATTTGAGGAAATTGGATATTTTGATGAAAACCATTTTGCTTATCTGGAAGATGTAGATATTGGTTACAGGGCAAAAATATATGGATATAAGAATGGCTTTTGCCCAAAGGCTGTTGTGTATCATGCCGGCAGCGGATTTTCAGGTTCTAAATACAATGAGTTTAAGGTTACCTTATCCAGTAGGAATAACATGTATGTGATTTTAAAAAATATGCCCTTTTTACAGCTTTTACTAAATTTACCTTTGTTAGTAGCAGGGGTACTGATAAAATGGATATTTTTTGCCAGAAAATCTCTTGGAACAATTTATATTACAGGAATTTACAAGGGTATTACCGGTTATTTTAGGAAAGTGAGAAAAGATGCTAAAATTCCTTTCAAAAAACAGCATTTAAAAAATTATTGTAAAATTCAGCTTGAACTGTGGAAAAATCTACTTGTTTTCTTAAAAAATACTTAAGGAATTAATTAGTGAAGGCAAAAAGGTTGCCCTTTTTTGAAAAATCATGTAAAATAACGGACAGTACTAAGAAATAGGTGAGAGTTTTGATTAAAGATAATCAAAAGTATTTTAACAGGCTTCATGTAGCATTTGATGCTGTTGTTATTATCTTAGCATATTTGCTTGCCTGGTTTATTCAATTTAAAAGTAGTTTCAAGCTTGTAAAAGAGGGTGCGGGTGTACTGGATATGCGCACTTATTTTAGTGCATTGTTTATCATTGTGCCGGGCTATCTGATTTTAAATTTCGTTTTTAACCTTTATAAAGCAAAGCGTATTACCAACTTAAAAAAAGATGCTTTTGCCGTAGTGAAATCAAATACGGTAGGACTGATTTTGTTTTTAGGCATCTTATATATGATTAATCAACCGGACTTTTCACGTTCTATGATTTTTATTTTCTATTTGTTAAGTAATACTTTGCAAATAGCTACAAGAGTATTTGTAAGGAAAATGCTCCGGTTTTTACGAAAGAAAGGCTATAATGTAAAATATATTCTTCTTGTGGGATATTCCAGGGCAGCAGAGGAATATATTAATCGTATTGTAGCCAATCCTCAGTGGGGGTATGTGGTAAGAGGAATTTTGGATGACAGAATTCCAAGAGGAACCACTTATAAAGGTGTGAAGGTTCTTGGCAGAATTGATAATCTTTTAGTAATTTTGCCGGAAAATAAGTTAGATGAAATTGCCATTACATTGGCTTTGGAAAATTACGACAGATTAGAAGAAATTGTAAACTTATGTGAAAAATCCGGTGTACACACTAAGTTTATTCCGGATTATAACAGTGTCATTCCAAGTAAGCCTTATACCGAGGATTTAAATGGTCTTCCGGTTATTAATATCCGCCATGTTCCTCTTACAAATACATTAAATGCTTTTGCAAAAAGGATTGTGGATATTTTCGGTGGCGTAGCCGCGCTTATGCTATTTTCGCCTATTATGCTTGTTAGTGCTATTTTGATTAAAGCCACAAGTCCCGGACCGGTTATTTTTAAGCAGGAACGAGTAGGACTTCATAACAAGCCTTTTAACATGTACAAATTCCGTACAATGGAAGTACAAAAGCCAAAGGCTGAGAAAAAACAGTGGACAACCAAGGACGATCCGAGAGTTACAAAGGTTGGAAGAATTTTAAGAAAAACCAGTATTGATGAGATGCCTCAGCTTTTCAATGTGATTATAGGAAACATGAGCCTTGTGGGACCAAGACCGGAAAGGCCTTTCTTTGTGGAAAAATTTAAAGAAGAAGTACCACGTTATATGATTAAGCATCAGGTAAGACCGGGAATGACCGGATGGGCCCAGATTAATGGCTATAGGGGTGATACTTCTATCAGAAAGCGCATAGAATGTGATTTGTACTATATTGAAAACTGGACAATGAGCCTTGATTTCAAAATATTGTTCTTAACAGTATTTAAAGGCTTTATCAATAAAAATGCATATTAAACAGATGAAAATAAGGAGTTAGTTATGGCAACAAAACAAACAAATACCAAAGGTAAGAAACGAATGACAAAAAAAGAAAAAGCACGTAAAAAACGCAATCGCATGCTTTTAATTGTAGCAGAGATATTAGTGCTTTGTGTAATGGGTCTGGCGTTATATATGGTGACCAAAACAGACAAGATGGAAGGTACTGAGATTAAGGAAGAAGATATTGTTATTAACGAAGAAGTTGTAAATAGTACCACAACCAGTGTCAACACACAGGGCTACAGAGTAGTTGCACTATTTGGTGTAGATGCCAGAAATGGTGCTTTAGGAAAAGGAACGAGAACCGATACAATCATGCTTGCATGTATTAATGAAAATACAAAGGAAATAAAACTTGTTTCTATTTTCCGTGATACTTACTTAAATCTTGGAAATGACAGCTATGGAAAAGCCAATGGTGCTTACGCAAAAGGCGGTCCAAAGCAGGCAATCAGCATGTTAAATATGAATATGGATTTACAGATTACTGATTATGTAACCGTTGGATTTGCAGGTTTAGTTGATACAATCGATGAATTAGGCGGAGTAGAAATCGAAGTTGATGATGCAGAAATTACTCACTTAAATAACTATCAGATTGGTACATCAGAAGCACTTGATAGAAGCTATACAAAAGTAACAAGTACCGGTTTACAGACATTAGATGGTATGCAGGCTACTTCCTACTGTAGAATTCGTTACACAGCAGGTGATGACTTTAAACGTGCGGAAAGACAGCGTGAAGTGATTCAGGCAATTGCGGATAAAGCAAAAGAGGCAGATATTGCTACATTAAACAATATTGCCAATAAAACCTTCAATCAGGTTGCTACTTCTTTAGAGTTATCTGAAATTTTAGGTCTCTTGGGAGATGTTAGTGAATATAAAATTGTAGCAAGTGACGGTTTCCCATTTGAACAGTACCGTACAACCGGAACCGTAGGAAAGGCAAGCTGTGTTATTCCTACAGACTTAGAAACAAATGTTAAGGAACTTCACAAATTCCTGTTTGGTACAGAAAATTATGAGCCATCTTCCAGTGTAAAGGAATATAGCCAGAGAATTAGCCAGGATACAGGAAAGTAAAAAGAAAGAAAATAAGGACGGAGCCGTTTTTGCGGCGCCGTCCATTTGTGCAAAAAGGAAAAATATGAACAGAGTTGACGTTATAATACCTACTTATAAGCCGGACAAAAGTTTTTTTAAACTAATAGAAATGCTTTCAAAACAAACGGTTCCTATAGAGAAGATTATACTGATGAACACAGAGGAACGGTATTTTGACCAGCTGATTTATGGAACAAAATTTAAAGAGAAGTATAAAAATGTGGAAACTTATCATCATTCCAAAAGAGAGTTTGACCACGGCAATACAAGAAACAGAGGAGTGAAACATTCAGATGCAGATGTTTTCGTTATGATGACTCAGGATGCAATACCGGCAGATGAATATTTAATTGAAAGACTGTTAGAGCCTCTAAAGAAAGAGCGGGTAGCGATTTCCTATGCCAGACAGCTTCCAAGAAAAGATGCCGGAGACATAGAAAGCTTTGTGCGCTCCTTCAATTATCCGGATAAAGAGTTGGAAAAAAACAAAAAGGATATAGAAACATTAGGAGTAAAAACTTACTTTTGTTCCAATGTATGTGCAGCTTATAAGCGGAATATATTTCAGGAATTAGGCGGTTTTGTAAAGCATACTATTTTTAATGAGGATATGATTTTCGCTGCAAAGGCGGTAAATGCCGGATATTCCATCACATATGCTGCAAAGGCAAGGGTGTATCATTCTCATGATTATACAAATAGGCAGCAGTTTAAGAGGAATTTTGATTTGGGTGTATCTCAGGCAGACCATCCGGAGGTATTTGCAAACATTCCGTCTGAATCAGAAGGAATGAAACTTGTAAAGGCTACTACAGCTTATTTTTGTAAAGAAAAAAAGAAAAGACAATTACCTAAATTTTATGTTAATTGTGCTTTTAAACTGTTAGGATATAAATTTGGCAGAAATTATAAAAAACTACCCCGAAAAGTGGTAGACTGTTTTACCATGAGTCCGGATTATTGGAGGCAATACCAGATGAAACGGGAGGCTTCCAGAATTGATGCTACAAAAGGCTACGGAAAAAATAAGGATAAAGAAGGAGTGTAGAATATGTGCGGAATCGTAGGATATATTGGAAAAGAAAACGCAGCACCAATTATTTTAGATGGATTATCCAAATTGGAGTATAGAGGATATGACTCTACCGGAATGGCAATTTATGACGGAGAAAAAATAAATATTACAAAGGCACCGGGCAGATTGAAAGTTTTAGAAGAATTAACTCACGGTGGAGAAACAATGCCCGGAAACATTGGAGTAGGCCACACCAGATGGGCTACCCATGGGGTTCCAAACATGACTAATGCTCATCCTCATTTCAATAAAGAGGGTACCATTGCAGTTGTTCACAATGGAATTATTGAAAATTATATGAAGCTTCGTCATAAGTTAGAAAGTAAGGGATATGAATTTATTTCAGAAACAGACACAGAAGTAGTGGCGCAGTTGTTAGACTACTATTACAAGGGTAACCCATTAGAGGCCATTACAAAAGTGCTACACAGGGTAGAAGGGTCTTATGGTCTGGGTATTATTTTTGCAGACCATCCGGATCAGCTTTTTGCAGTTAGAAAAGACAGTCCGTTGATTGTTGGTCAGAATGAAAATGGCTGTTTTATTGCTTCAGACGTACCGGCTGTTTTAAAATATACAAGAAAAGTTTATTATGTGGAAAATCAGGAAATTGTAAGACTTCGTCAGGATCATATGCATTTTTACACTGTTGATGAAGAAGAAATTACAAAAGAGCCTGTATATATTGAATGGGATGCCAATGCAGCAGAAAAAGCCGGCTATGAGCATTTTATGTTAAAGGAAATGTATGAACAGCCAAAAACTGTAACAGATACTTTAATGCCAAGATTAAGAGATAACGATATTGTAATCGAAGAGCTTGGTATGAGCGATGAGCAGATTGGGGCTATTAAGAAGATTCATATTGTTGCCTGTGGCTCCGCTTACCATGCCGGAGTAACCGGAAAATATGTGATGGAAGGCCTTGCCAGAATACCGGTAGAGGTTGATTTAGCATCAGAATTCCGTTACCGTAATCCTATTTTGGAAGAGGGAGCTATGGTGGTTGTAATCAGTCAGTCCGGAGAAACAGCAGATACACTGGCAGCTCTTAGGGAATCCCAAAAGAGAGGATTTCCGGTACTTGGTATCGTAAATGTAGTGGGAAGTTCCATTGCAAGAGAAGCAGACAATGTTATGTATACATGGGCAGGCCCGGAAATTGCAGTAGCAACTACAAAAGCATATAGTGCACAGCTTATTGCTTTATACTTACTTGCAATGAAATTTGCAAAAGTAAAGAACACCATTGCAGGTGATGAATTTAAGTTAATGATAGAGGATTTAAAGAAAATTCCGGATCAGATAGAACTGCTTCTTGGAAATAAAGAAAAAATCCAGCGTTTTGCAAACCGTTATGTGGCAGCAAAGGACATTTTCTTTATTGGAAGAGGAATCGATTATTCTATTTCCTTAGAAGGAAGCTTAAAATTAAAAGAAATTTCCTATATTCATTCAGAAGCTTATGCAGCAGGTGAATTAAAACATGGAACAATTTCACTGATCGAAGAAGGAACTTTGGTGGCAGCAGTTGCTACTCAGCCTTCCCTTTATGCAAAAACAATTAGTAATATGATAGAAGTAAAAGCAAGAGGTGCTTTTTTACTTGCTGTTACCAACGAAGGTAATGACCAGATTGAAAAAGCTGCTGATTACGTTATTTATATTCCAAAAACAAATGATTATTTTACCAATTCACTTGCCATTATTCCATTGCAGCTTTTTGGTTATTATGTTGCAGTTGGAAAGGGATGTGATGTGGATAAGCCAAGAAACCTTGCAAAGAGTGTTACAGTAGAGTAAAGTATAGATTATAAAAACTTCATTTTTTACACATTTTTTTATCACAAAAAGAACACAATTTCTGCTTATACTTTTTTCTAACCTGATAGGAAAGTATTAAAAAGTAATTTTACAGCGGAGAGAGGTTTTTATTATGTACGACAATAACAATAACAACAATCAATATCCTAATTATTACAGCTCCTATACAACAAACAACCAACAGAATATGACAGGAGCATCTATGCAGCAAAACATTCCGGAACCAAAGAAAAGTTCAGGAAAAAAGAAAAAAGGTCTCTTTGGGAAGGTTATGAAGATGGCATTTTCCGGTGTTATATTCGGTGTTTGTGCCGGATGTGTTATGGTAATTATGCTTCATTATCTTGGACCTGAAATAACCGTTAAGGAAGAAAGCAGTGCGGCTGTTACAGCTAATGGGGACAGTACTATTGCAAATACTACCGTAACTTCTGTACCGGAAACTGTGAATACTTCTGCAAAAGCAGATACAGAGGCAACTGCAACAGTTGTAAGTGATGTAAGTAAAGTGGTAGAAAATACAATGCCTGCTGTTGTATCCATTACCGGTATGTACAAAGTAGAGGAAGATTATTTTGGATTTGGCGGATTTGGCGGATTTGATGGATTTTATCCGGAATCTGAGTCAGAAGGAAGTGGCTCCGGTATTATTGTAGGACAAAATGATACAGAGCTTTTAATTGCAACCAACAATCATGTAGTCGAAGATGCAACATCCTTATCCGTTCAGTTTATTGATGATACTACGGCAGAAGCGGTTGTGAAAGGTACCAATGCAGATGTGGATTTAGCAGTGATTGCTATTTCTTTGGAAGATATTTCAGAGGAGACCAAGGGAAATATTAAGGTTGCAACATTAGGAGATTCTGATGAATTGAAGGTAGGCGAGCCTGCCATTGCAATAGGAAATGCGCTTGGTTATGGACAATCTGTTACAACCGGTGTTATTAGTGCTACTGATAGAGAATATACCATGGAAGAAAGCACAGCTTTCTTAATTCAGACAGATGCAGCAATTAATCCGGGTAATTCCGGTGGGGCATTGTTAAATGCCAAAGGAGAAGTAGTTGGTATTAACTCCAGCAAAATCGGTGGAACAGCCATAGAAGGTATGGGTTATGCCATTCCTATTTCTACTGCGAAACCAATTATTGAAGAGCTTATGACCAAAACTACAAGAACAAAGGTTGATGAAACACAAAAGGGTTATTTAGGCATTGTAGGTATTACTGTAACAGAAGATGTACAGCAGGCTTACGGAATGCCGGAAGGTGTTTATGTAACACAAGTACTTGAAAATACAGCGGCAGCTAATGCAGGCTTAGTAAAAGGGGATATTATCGTATCCTTTGATAGTGAAGATATTAGCACCATGGAAGAACTGACCTCCCTTTTAGAGTGTTATGAAAAGGGAAGCACAGTGGAAATAAAAGTGATGCAGGGAAGTCCTACCGGATATCAGGAGAAGACCGTAACGGTAACGTTAGGAGGTCGTGTGGACTCCTAAGCTTAAATTAAAAGGAGAATACTATGTCAAACTATTATGATGAAACAGATGAAATCTTTTTCGATGAAGAATTAGAATCTGCCAAAGAAGATGATTTCGAAGAAGAAAAAGAAGATTCCGCGCCTCTTCATAACAGCGCAAAAAAGAAGGAAATGGAAGAAGAGGAAGAGTTAGAAATTTCCGAAGATGACTTCGAAGAAGACTTTGATAATGAATTTGATGAAGATGGTTATCAGGGTGAAGAAGATTTTGAAGAAGATGAAATTAACGAAGACGATTTTGAAGAAGAGGAGTTTGATGAAGATGAGAAAGATTGCTCATTAAAAGAAAAAAAACAGAAGGAAACTTCCACACATTCAGAATCAGATGATAATGAAGAAGAGGACGAAGAAGACAAAGAATATGAGGACGTATGCTTTGTATGCCGACGTCCTGAAAGTAAAACGGGTAAGCAGTTTAAGCTTCCAAACAATATTTGTGTATGTAATGACTGTATGCACAAAACCATGGATGCAGTAAGCCAGTTTGATTATCAGGGAATGTTAAATCCTTCTATGATGGGACAGTTTGGTGACTTTGATATGGAGCAGATGCAGAAACAGTTCCCAAATATCAGCTTTGTTAATATTACAGATTTACAGGGCGAAGGTGGCATTCCAAATAAACAAAAATTAAAAAAGAAAAAGAAAAAAGATAAGAAAAAAGATGAGCCGGTTTTAGATATTAAGAACATCCCGCCACCTCACAAGATTAAAGCTCAGTTAGACGAGTATATTGTGGGACAGGATTATGCCAAAAAGGTTATTTCCGTAGCAGTTTACAATCATTATAAGCGTGTGGCAACAGATACTATGGATGAAATCGAAATTGAAAAGTCCAATATGCTTATGATTGGGCCTACAGGATGCGGTAAAACATATCTGGTAAAAACTTTAGCAAAGCTTTTAGATGTACCTCTTGCAATTACAGATGCTACATCTTTAACAGAGGCAGGTTACATTGGTGATGATATTGAAAGTGTTGTGTCAAAGCTTTTAGCAGCAGCTGATAATGATGTGGAAAAGGCAGAAAGAGGCATTATCTTTATTGACGAAATTGATAAGATTGCCAAAAAGAAAAACACCAATTCCAGAGATGTATCCGGCGAATCCGTACAGCAGGGAATGTTAAAACTGTTAGAGGGCGCAGACGTAGAGGTGCCGGTAGGTGCTAACAGTAAAAATGCCATGGTACCACTTACTACTATTAATACAAGAAATATTTTATTTATTTGTGGCGGCGCATTCCCGGATCTTGAGGAAATCATTAAACAAAGACTTAATAAACAGACTTCTATCGGTTACAATGCAGACTTAAAGGATAAATTTGACAAAGAAAAAAATATCCATAAAAATGTAGAATTGGAAGATTTAAAGAAATTTGGAATGATTCCGGAGTTTATCGGACGTCTTCCGATTGTATTTACATTAGATGCCTTAACAGAGGAAATGTTAATCAAGATTTTAAAAGAGCCAAAGAATGCTATTTTAAAACAGTATCAGAAGCTTCTTGATTTAGATGAGGTAAAGCTGGAATTTGATGATTCTGCGCTAGAGGCAATTGCCAAAAAGGCAATGGAAAAGGATACAGGTGCCAGAGCGCTTCGTGCCATTATCGAAGAATTTATGTTAGACATTATGTATGAGATCCCTAAAGATCAGAATATCGGACATGTAACCATTACCGGTGACTATATTAACGGAACCGGTGGACCGGTTATTGAGATCAGAGGGTAAAATTCTGTTGCCAAGAAGTGTTTTATAGGCAAAGTTAGATAAATTATAGAGAACGTTTTCTATGGTTTCGTGGAAGACGTTCTTTTTTGTAGTATTTATACAGTGAATAGGGGGATAATAAGGCAGTTTGACTACTTTACAAAGTGGAAAGAATTGTAATATAATGAATCTAACTGTAGCATTGTGCTTATTTTTATGAGCTAAATGTGTAGTACATAAAATGAAAAAGTTATTTATTAAGAAAGGGGATAAACATGATAAAAAAGAAATTATGGAAACGTTCGTTAAGCTTGTTTCTGGCATGTTCTTTAGTGTTTACCAGTGGGTGTTTTGACTTTCAAATAGGAAGTCTGAATGTCAGTGTGGCAAATGTTTCAGCAGAAGGATTAGGTGCAGAGGCTGAGACAGTGCAAAGTACAGAATCCAGTGTGTCAGATAATAATAATCAGCCATTGGATGATGATAGTGGCCAAAATGTAGAGGGAACCGAAACAGAAGGAACTGAAACAGAGGGAACCGAAACAGAAGGAACCGAAACAGAAGGAACTGAAACAGAAGGAACCGAAACAGAGGGAACTGAAACAGAAGGAACCGAAACAGAAGGTACTGAAACAGAGGATGCTGAGACAGAAGAGTCTGAAGTGTCAGACATTGAAGCTACACCTGAGAAGAGTACTGATGATGTGATTAGCGGTGGTGGCGAGGAAGGTATTTATGCAGGTGTTAGTGAAACAGATCTGGCAAGTACCGTGATTACCGATACTGCGTTGCTAAAAGGATATGCTAAGTGTATTCTGAGTGATGAAAATAAATATGCAACTATGACTGTGGGACAGGTTCAGAGTTATACAGGAGAAATTGATTTATCCGACTATACAGCTGCATCCAGCGTTAGAAGCTTAAAAGGTGCAGGTTTGGCAGTAAAGGCAACTTCATTTAATTTTGGCAAGTGTACTAACGTAACAGAAGTTCCGGCAGAGGAATTTATAGCTTCACAGATGACAAGTGTAACGTTACCGGATTCCATTACTACAATCGGCAATCAGGCATTTTATAACTGTGCAAATCTTGCAATGATTACGTCCGGAAACAATGTAAATACATTACCATCAAATTTAAAGACAGTAGGAACCAATGCTTTTGAAAAGTGTGTTGCATTGACTACGATTATTATACCGGATACTGTAGATAAGAACTCTATTCAGCATGCAACCTCTATCTTTGCAAACTGTACGGGTCTTCAATCAGTAACAATCGGAGCAAGTATTGCCAATATTCCGGACTCAGCATTTTTAAATTCAGGTGCAAACGGAATGATTGTTACAATCAATAGCGGTTCTAAGTTAGAAAAGGTTGGACAAAAGGCATTTTCAGGTACTAAGATTACAACCATTGATTTTTCTAATTGTGGTGCGTTGGGAACATTTGGAGCAAGTGCGTTTGAAGGCTCAAAACTTGTTTCTGTAGTGCTTCCTGATACTGTAACAAATACCGGAAATAATACACTGTTTTGGAGTAGTGGTGTATTCAGTGGTGTTAGTGATTTAACAACATTAGGAACTAAAAGCGGAAGTACCACGGGAAAAGTTATTATTCCGGAATATGTGGCAGTGGATGACACATCCACAAGTTTATTCCAAAATTGTGGAGCTATAACAAGTGCTAAAATTCCGGCTTCATGGACTATGATTCCGGCAAAAACATTTTCTGGTTGCGAAGTGCTTTCGGATTTTACAATTGGTCAGGGAAGCAAATTGGTGTCAATTAAAGAAGAAGCATTTTATTCAGCTAAGAGTTTGGCTAATACAGATTTCTTATTGGGATGCGCTAATCTTATAACGATAGGAAAAGGTGCTTTCAAAACATGTACCGGACTAAAAACTGTAGTGTTACCGGCAACGGTGGAAACCGTTGCGGAGGAGGCTTTTTTCGTAGATACGAAAAAAACTAGTAACGAAGAATTAGAAGTATTAGCGACCATGAGCTTAGAGAAATTTGAATGGAAAACGGATGCCAGCACTGCGGTTAGCGGTAAGAAACGTACAATTGGTGCATACGGTATTGCAGCTTGCCCATCTTTACATACTGTTATTTTGCCGGATTATTCAGCATATGGTGAACAATTTGAAATCGGAGGAGTTGCTTTTTCTCGTAATATATCACTTACTAAAATTGCAACATCTTCTGAAGCTACGGAAAATGTACTACCGGCATCTGTAACGAAAATAGAGCAAAAAGCATTCAAGGGATGTGAATCATTAACACAGATTAAAATAGTCAATAATCCAAATGGTAAAGCACCTATATTAGAGGAGCAGATATTTGAAGAGTGTATAAACCTTGAAAGAGTAGAATTACCGGCTAATTTACCTACGATACCGGAACGAATTTTCTGTAATACCGGTTTAGAGCAATTGATTATGGGTGGAGAAGCGAATAAAATCGTAAGCAACACCTTAACTGAAATTGAAGACAGAGCCTTTTTTGCCTGTCAAATAGAAACCTTGGATTTATCCGGATGTTCTGCACTTTCAGAAATTGGTGGATGGGCTTTTGCCAATGCAGACAATGAAAGGGGTGGACCTGGTGTAAAAAATAAAATTAAGGATGTACATGGTTCCGTGCCATTAAAGACATTAATATTACCGGAAAATCTTAGTCATTTATTTATTAATTCCGGTGCATTTGACACAGTTACAGCTTTTACCACATTAGGAACCCCGGGAAACCTTACAGAAGGAGTTGCATATATTCCGGCTTATGTATATAATGGATCACCTGAGAAAGTAGGTCTTGGAGAAGGTGTATTTTCTTGTACAGGTATTTCATCTGCGGTAATTCCAAGTAACTGGACCACAGAGCTATCAAAGGCCACTTTTTTTGGCTGTATGAATATCTCAAGTTTAGACTTTTTAGTAAACACTAATTTGTCAGCACTTGGGGAACAATGTTTTGCTGCCTGTTTTGGATTGGAAACCATCCAACTTCAAAATAACATTTCTATCAAAAAGATAGGGACAAAATGTTTTATGGGGTGTATGATTGAAAGCACGGAAGCTAAACCTATGGTATTACCACAAAATTTGGAAGAAATAGGATTAAGTGCATTTGAAGAGGCGTCATTTAATTATTTGGATCTTTCGTCATGCAGTAAATTAAAGACCGTTGGAAATCGCGCTTTTGCAAAGAATGTAATGCTACAAGTTGCAAAAATGTCCCCTTCCATGACTGATATTCCAAGAGAATGCTTTTTAGAAGATGTTTCTCTTACAACAATCAATATTGGAAATGTACAAAAAATTAATGACAATGCATTTAGACTGTGCAATAACTTAGTACTTACAGGTACCAATTTAGATTCCCTTACAGAAATCGGAAGAACTGCGTTTGAAAGCTGTTCGAGTCTTGGAACTATTAAGTTTGGTCCAAATCTTATAAAGATTAATAGTAGTGCTTTTAAATCCTGTGCTGCTTATGATGATGCAACAGACCGGATGCTTGACACTAAAAAAATTAACGTAGATTTTTCAAATGCAAAAAAACTTACTGAGATTGGAACAAATGCTTTTGAAAATTCATGTATTACAAAGTTTGATATTACAAATACAGCTGTTGTGCAAGTATCCGCCAGTGTATGTAAAGGCTGTGAATTATTGGGAGAAGTAGCACTTGGAGACAGTGTGAAATATGTTAATGCAATAGCATTTGCGGGATGTTCAGGATTAACAACTGTTTCCTTGTATAGTAGTACAGTAGTTGAACCAAAGGTATTTTGTGGAACAGCTTATAATAGAGAGGTATATACAAACAAAAATATAAGTTTTATTGTAAAACCTGCAAAGGAAACAATTAAAATAGCACTTAATGAAACGGTAGATTTTCCATATTATGTGCATATGGTAAACGAAGATAAAAATATGACAACGCCACTGGAACCATTTTTGCATATTGTTGCCGGTGATAAGCAAAAATTAATTCCGGAAGCAGAAAAGAATAGTATTTATTTAGCTGTTAGTGGTGATATTGAAGGGTATTATATTAATAGTTATGAAAATGAGACAAACCTGGTTGGAGGAACTTATACCGGATTAGATGGAGTAGCAGTAGAGAATTTCCAAAAAGTTGGACATATAAAAGAGGTGCCAATAGATAATACCGGAAGTGGAAAGAAGACAGTTGACGTTTTTAAGGTAACAGGTGTAAAAGAAGGAAAATATCCATTTTATGTTTGCTGTCAGGTACAGTTCCCGTTAGATGACAAGTACAAAGAAACAATTGAATCCAACTTTACTACTACATATTCGGTAGAAGTGCTAAAAGCTTATTACAATGCAGATCTTTACCAGACGTATGATAGTAAAACAAAAACAATAAGCAACGAATTAAAAGGCGGTTCTAAAGTTAATTATCAGGCCACCAGCACAATCGTAAAACCACAGTTATATTATGATTTCCAGTATGATGACCCTGAAATGGACAGTGAGAATATTAAAGATTACAACGTGACTGTAGTTTCAGATAATCCAAGTGTAATGTATCCGGGGAAAAGCAGCAGTGATACTACCGGTAAGACTACAGGGGTTATTACTACAACAGTGGCAGAACGGTATAAAAATTCTAAGGACAGGAAGTATTTTTATCTGATTCCGGCAGGAGTAGGTACTGCAAATATTACAGTATATCCGGCATCCCATCCGGCAGGTTCAAAAGATGCAGAGAAATATGCAAAGAAATTTACTTATATAGTAAATTCAGACCTGAAATCCGTACAGATTTCAATACCGAAAAACTCAAGCACCGTAAATCCGGGGCAGGTAGTACAGTTGACCACTAAGGTTACCAACTACTTAAATCAGACTGGTGAAGTAACTACAGCAGCAGGACTTGCAAAATATACCAATAATAAGGTAACATTTGTATCTGACACCCCTGCATTACTTACAGTAGACGGTAATGGTCTTGTAAAATGTATTAATGCAGAAAATTCAAGCAAGAGTGTTAACATTACAGCAACAGCAGTGAAATCAGACAATACCAAAACTACTTCAACGGCAAGATTTAGTGTTAAATGGCAGGAGATTAAAGAAGGAAGTTCCTATGTAGACAGCGGTACGGGAGCACAGGTAACAGTTACAAAGAAAGACAGCAAGGAAGGAGAAGTTACCTACAAAAAACCGGCTTCTACAGCAGGTACTTATGTAAAGATTCCATCTACAGTAACAATCGCTGGTGTAAAATACAAAGTAACCGAAATATCTTCAAGTGCATTTAAAAATAATAAGAAGATTAAGAAGGTATACATTCCATCTTCTGTTACAAAGATAGGAAGTAAGGCATTTTACAACTGTACAGCATTGACTACTGTTACAGGAGGAAGCAAGGTAGTAACAATTGGCTCTTATGCGTTCTATAATTGTAAGAAGCTAACCAAGATCACCATTGGTAAAAAGGTAACTACAATTGGCAAGAAAGCTTTCTACAACTGCAAGAAGTTAAAGACAATTACAATTAAGTCTACTGTTCTTAAAAAAGTAGGAAGCCTTGCATTTAAGAATATTTACAAAAAGGCAACCATTAAGGTACCTAAGAAGAAACTGGCAGCTTATAAGAAATTATTAAAAGGTAAAGGTCAGTCTTCAAAAGTTAAGATTAAGAAGTAAATTTATTAAAAACGTCTCTGTGTAATGCAGAGACGTTTTTGTATACCCGATTTGTTCCAAATATGAAATCCAATACATATACTAAAGGGAGACACGATAGGAATGAAAAGCTATGACCTGTCAGGAAAAGATTTTATCAAACGATTATGCGGATGTAATTACTGATTTTATTATCCCGGAAGGGATGATTAGAGCACCTGAGGAGGAATATTGTCAGATTACCTTAGAACAGGATTTGCAAATATCCTATATTAACAGAAAGTATATAGAAAGACCTAGTATTAGAGTGTTACGGTACAATTCCATCCCAAAATGCTATGGTCTTATGGATGCCGGAACCATAACGCCCATGCAGATATCAGAAGAGAATGCGGATATTTTTAGAAACACATCCAGGGTATTTGATCCACAACCTCTCATTGAAACCGGTATTATCCAGACAAATGGTGCGCCTTTAAATCTTACAGGCAGAGGTGTTGTTATTGGTTTTATCGATACAGGCATCCGATATGATTTGGAAGAATTTAGAAGAAGTGATGGAAGTAGCCGGATTTTAGCTATTTGGGATCAGACAATACAAAGTGGTACTCCGCCGGAAGGATTTGAATATGGCAGTGAATATACCAACGAAATGATAAATCAGGCGCTTCAAAGCCAAAATCCAAGAGATATTGTGCCTTCTAATGATTTTATCGGACATGGAACAAAAATGGCAAGTGTGGCGGCAGGAAGCATTTTAAATGGGGGCACCGGATTTAGGGGAGCAGCACCGGATGCGCAGATTGTAGTAGTAAAATGTAAGGAAGCAAAGCCATATTTAAAAGAATATTATCAAATTCCTGATGAGGCAGTATGTTTTCAGGAAAATGATATTTTGTGCGGACTAAAATATTTGGATAATTTTGCAAAAATATTTCAAAGACCGGTTATTATTTGCATTGGGATAGGGACCAATTTAGGTGACCACATGGGAACATCCACATTATCCGCTTACTTAAGCAGACTGGCAACCAGAAGAAGCAGAGGGGTAGTAGTTTGCGGTGGTAATGAAGGGAATGCTGCCAGCCATTACGAGGGAATTATTCCTATTACAAACGGGCAAAATTATCAGGATGTGGAAATACGTGTAGGAGAAAATGAGGAAGGCTTTATGCTAGAGCTTTGGGGAGATATTCCTAATTTGTTTACAGTATCTATACGAAGTCCAAGCGGAGAAGAAACAGGAGAAGCGGTTTATACGCCTAATCAGGCTTTTGAATTTTCTTTTATATACAGTGAAAGCAGGGTGCAGGTAGAGTATGTTTTAGTAGAACAAAGCTCAGGAGAAGAATTAATCTCCATGAGGTTTATCAAGCCTATATCCGGTATTTGGACAGTAAGAGTCTATGCCAGGGGAGAAAATGGCGATAGCAGATTTAATATGTGGCTTCCCATTGAAAAGTTTTTACGAAGTGACACTTATTTTTTGAAATCTGACCCTAATACTACCATTACTGCACCGGGATATCCGGTAAATCCCATAACTGTTTCCACTTATGACAGTAGAAATGGAAGCCTTTATTATCAAAGTGGAAGAGGATTTGGAAGACGGGGGATTATAAAGCCGGATTTGGCTTCTCCGGGGGTGAATATTTCTACAGCATTAGGCACTGACTCCGGCTCCAGTTTATCTGCAGCCATTATGGCGGGAGCTATGGCAGATTTTTACCAGTGGGCTGTAGTGGAAGAAAATGACACAATTATTAATACGAAAACCACTAGAAATTATTTTTTAAGAGGGGCGGTAAGAGACACAAGTTTAGAATACCCGGATCCGGGCTGGGGATATGGAAAATTGAGTTTATCAGGAGTGTTTGAGGCGCTGGCAAAGTCCTAGGGAAAGGAAAGAAGTGTTACCGGACACCTTTGAACGGTTACAAAGAATTATGAAAGATATATAAAAGGCAGAAAAAAGGTTGACATTTTGCCGGGAAAACTTTATCTTTAGAGAAATAAGCAAAGTATAAACGGAAAGGAGAACAATTTGATTTACGTTATACTAATCGGATGTATTTTTCTATGTGAATGGTTTTTAAAAAATGTAGTAGAAGCCTGGGGCAGAGAAAAAGAATACAAAGAAATTTTAGGTGGTAAGCTTTATCTGACTAAATATCACAATGAAGGTGCCTTTTTAAATCTTGGTGAAAAGAGAAAAAAGATAGTAGCAGCAGTTTCTCTGGTTTTATCTGTTTTCTGTCTGATCGTATTTATACTGACCTTTTTTAAGAAAGGAAATACTTTTTTAAAAACCGGTCTATCACTGTTGTTAGGAGGAGCTTTTAGCAATACTTATGACAGACTAAAGAGAAAATATGTAGTAGACTATTTTGGCTTCCGTTTAAAACGTTTTCCGAAGCTTTCTAAGGTAGTGTTTAATCTTTCAGATTTCTTTATTGTAATAGGTGCCATCATGGCAGGAATTGGTAGTGTAGAATAATAGAACCCCCCTCCTTTTGTAAGTAGAGAAAAGGAGAGGGGTTAAATTATCTCTATGCTTTATCTAGTGACTTTAAGCAGTAATCACAGTACCGGTTTTGCCTTTTGCAGCATCAATTGCTTTATTTATGGAAGAAATACGAACAATACCTGTTGGTACTGCTTCTAAATAAGTAATGGCAGCTTCGATTTTGGGAAGCATATTGCCTTCACCAAAGTGACCATCCTTTATGTATTCTTTTGCTTGGGAAACAGTCATAGAACTAATGGGTTCCATGTTTCCCTTACCATAGTTTTTATAGACCTGTTCCACACTTGTTAAAATAATCAGCTCATCTGCCCCTAAATCAGCAGCAAGCTTTCCTGCAATAGAGTCCTTTTCAATTACGGCAGAAGCACCTTTTAGTGCGTGTTTTTGCTCAATAACAGGGATTCCACCACCGCCGCAGGCAATTACTACCTGGTCTGCATCGGACAATGCCTTAATTGCGTCAATTTCCACAATATCAATTGGTTTTGGTGCTGCAATAGCCCTGCGATAGCCTTTTCCGGGTTCCTCCACCACGTAATTTCCTTTTTTGACCTCAAGCTCAGCATCCTCCTTGCTCATATAGCGACCAATTACTTTTTTGGGGTCATAAAATGCTTCATCATAAGGATCTACCGTAACCTGCGTAAGAAGTGTGCTGACAGATTTGGAAATACCTCTGCTAAGAAGCTCTGCTCTAAGAGCGTTCTGAATATCATATCCCACATAACCCTGACTCATAGCTGAACATACACACATAGGTGTTGGAGTATAATCAATATAAATACGGCGAAGCTCGGTCATAGCTTTATGAATCATGCTTACCTGTGGTCCGTTAGAATGGGTAATTGTCAGCTGGTAATCAGCCTCCACAAGGTCGGCCAGTGCTGTTGCCGTATGTTTAACGGCATCTAACTGTTCCAAAGTAGTATGGCCAAGTGCCTTATGTCCTAAAGATACTACAACTTTTTTCTTGCTCATAATCATGTCCTTCCTTAAAAAAGATAATAAAATTATAACAAATTAATTAAAAAAAGTATATGAAAAATTCTGCTATTGTCTGATTTTTAATAATTTAGCTTCTTCTATATAGAAACTAACAGGAGTAGCATTTTCATCAGATGAGGAAAGTGTCATAATCTTTATAGAAGTAATATTATTTAAAAGCCAGTTTGGATTCATACCCATAGGAATCAACAGATTTCCATCTTTTAAGGTGCAGGTAACAGACTGTAACCGATTTTGGGCTGTTTCGTTGGAAATATCTGCTGCCTCAAAGGAAATAATCATTTGTTCGCTAGAAAAAAAACCATTGTTATTGTTTTCTTTGGCTGGTGTAATTTTCAGGTAAAGAAAATCATATTCTTTTCCGGAAAAAATCCCTTTGTAGGTGTAAGAAGTAAACATATCATATGCTATTAAATCGGAATGGATGTTAATTTCATCTGTAAATAACGGTTTTAATGTAGAGTAGGAGTTTCCAAGGGAATTTGCAATCAGTCCAAGGTCATGTCCATACTCGCCCAAGTAATAATCCAGATAGTCATCTGCAGGTTCTTGGCCGAATATCATATCATACAAATCGGGAGGATAAAAGGCATTATCCTCAGCACAGTATTGATATCCGTTTTCAAGCATCCAGTAGTAAATATAATAATTGCTTTCAGCGTTCAATAAGAAAATAACAGGAAGATTTTTTTCTGCCACTTCTATAATTGCCTGCTGTGCTTCGTAGCCTTTTGCTGCCGGGATAAAACCGGTGGCACAGGCCTTTACATCATTAAAATAGTAAAATCCCTGCCCATCAAAGCCTAAATAGGTAGTATCTTCTTTTACTGTGGAGCATTTCCGGATGACTGTTTCATAAGCATTAATATAGCTGATTTGGTCACCTACCATAAATCCATTTCCTAAAATAGCCGCATTTTTTTCTGATAAATCTAAATCTTCTGCCTTATAGAAACCTTCCGGCACAGTATAATAAGTAAACAATTTTGCACCATCATCTAAAATAATATCAGATTGGCCATTTGGATAAACCCACATATTTGGAAATTTCATATCTTCAACCTTGGTATAGAGCATCATAGGTAAAGAAAAAGAAATTGCAAGTATGAGCATCACAAAAGGTTTAGAAAGTTCACTTCCGTAGGAAATTAGCAGTACAGGTAAAAATATTCCTATTATAGAAATCAGGATGGGTGCAGTTCTGGATAGAACCATATTATAGTCAGCTCTTACTAATGTATAAGAATAAGAAATTATTAAAGTAACAGCTCCCGAAACTAACCCAAATAACAAGGAAGGTCTGGCTACATAAGAAAATCCTGTAAAAGTGTGTTTAGTTAATAAAATATACTTTATGAGTAAATATAAAAGCAACCATACTCCTATAATAGGAAGAAAGAATCGAATAAATAAATAGCAATTGTTTCTTAATTCGGTGTTAGCTATATAGAATAAGAAATTCTCAGGTGCAGATTGATTGGACAAAGCAATTCCATCTGCCAATATGGTCTGGGAGGAATATGTTAAGGTGTGACTTAACATTCTAAAAAGTAAAGGTAATGTTAAAATAATAGGTGTAAGACAAACAAGCCATCTAAAATAAAACATTGGATTTTTAATATCTGCTTTAAACATACCGGACTGGATGTAAGTAATCAGTTGCCAAAGTCCCAAAGGTATCAACCCTACTAAAAGTGCTCCACCAAACAAAGGATAATAAAGTCCGGCTAAAAAACAGCAAAATACATAACTTGTAAGCCAAAGTCCTTTTTTCTTAATTAGATCAGGTAAAGTAAGGAAAAGGAGTACTGGGAGTACCATATATTGCCTGTTATAGCTTGGCAGGGCAAAAACAACAGAAAATACCATAGCCCATGTGTTACCTACGTGTTTGGCTAAAAGAATCATAGTAATGGCTGAAAAAATAACCATAGTTATGGAAATGGCAGGAGAGTAGTCGGAAACAGTGCCATTTAGAAATACATTCTGGATAGTACCGGACACCATAGGGAACAAACCGGAAACAGGAGTATATTCAGTATACAATTCCTGACCTAGTCCGAAAACCTGTTGCCAGGGAATCATTTGCTCTCCGTGATGATGTTGATCCGGCTGTGCGTACATGGGAGCAGCAGAAAAGGAATTGTAAATAAAAATAAGCATTGGAGTAGTTATTGCAATTAATTTATTTTTATTTTTAAATAAAAGAACAGATGATATTTCACATATCAACCATAATACTATGAAAAAGACATAGTAAAATGGAGCATAGGAAATACGAATAAGACTTTCTTTATATAGATAAGTATCAACAAAAAATACCATAAGTAAAAATGGTAAAATAAACTGATATAAATAAATTCCGGTTGTTATCCATTCTTTCTTTTTTCCTAACAAACAGATAGTTATAATTAATAGAGTAAGAACTAGTGTTATTAAGTAAATGGTATTTGTTGATATATTTCCATTCACACTAAAGTGGCTTATTATGGTAAAAATGCTTACAATAGTATAATACAATAAGATGAATGTCAGCATTACTTCTTTATAATTTTCCTGTACAAAAATGTAAGACAGACATAAAATAACAACCGCAATCAAAAGTCCCGGATTCCAGGTTTTATATAGTAGGAAACGGATAAAACTAGGTAAAATGAGTAAAAATAAATATGGCGGAATATATTTTTTTGAAAATTTCTGCCAAGCAGGTTGCCATTTTAATAAAAACTCAGGCAGGAAAGAAGTTCTGCGTAGTAATATTAAAAATAGGGAAAGAAAAGAGCTGCCTAAAATAAGAAGGCACCAGAATAATTGAAGTTCCCCTGATTTATTTGTCCCGGTTGTAGCAAGGGTCTCAATAATAATATCTGTAAACTTTTGGGGCATATTAACAAGACGGCCGAAAAAATGACAGAACAGTGCACCGCAAATTCCGGTGGTTATTAAGAAAATAAGGAAAAATTCAAGTATTTCCTTTACTTCATTACTTTCTTCTTTATGAAAAAATTGTTGTTTCTTATTTATTTGCATATTAGACATAACTCCTCCATTGGTAGTGTATACAAATATAAATTATTTTAGTATACTTTCACTTTATTGGCAAGGAAGTAATTATTTGACAAATAAATACCGGCTAGGTATGATAGATTTATCGAAAATGGAAGAGGATTGTAATACTATGGAAAATTTGAAGAAATACTTTCAAAGTAGAGAAAATATAACAAAATTTATTTTTTTGTTTGTAAATGTGATTATAATTAGTGGGTTATGTTTGTTTTGCATATTTAAACATGATAATTTGATGCATTCAGATACTACTGCAGAGGTTATTTTGTCTAAGCTCCTGGCAGATGAAAATAAACTTATTACAAAGAATTGGTATTATTCCACGGAAATCCGTATTGTTTATTCTCAGTTGATTATGACTCCGCTTTTTAAGATTTTTTCAAATTATAAGGTTGTAAAAACCTTATCCATCTTTATTTTTTATGTGCTGCTGATTTTGGCATATAAATATGTGGGAAAATGTTACGATATTAAGAAAACATATCTTTTACTAGGAATGGCATTTTTGTTTACACCGTTATCCAATGAGTATTTAGATATGATGTTTATTGGCTGTTTTTATACAAGTCAGGTAATTTGCACATACTTTATTTTAGGTATGTATGCAAGCAAAAAAGAAGGAAAAAAGGGAAAAGTGAGTCTTGCAATCCTGATATTGCTTAGTTTTTTCCTTGGTTTAAGTGGACTAAGGTATCTTGCCAGCCTATATTTACCGTTTTTAATTGCTATGGTAACGGTATCATTTGAGAAGATTCCGGCAAAATGGGAAGATTGCAAAAGTAAAGGAAAAAGTCTGGTACTTCCAATGTTACCTATGTTTACATCTTCATTTATGGCAGCGGTTGGATTTCTGGTTAATAAGTTCTATCTGGCAAAAAATTATTCCTTTGATACTACCTCAGATGTAGTGTTCGTGGAGTTGGCAGAGGTAGCAGACAGATTTTTAAATTCCTTTAAGCTGATGGTAGAATTTTTTGGATACTATCCTGTGGAGGTTGTCAGTGGAAGAGGGATTGTGAATGCGCTAAAATGTGCATTTTTCTTATTTTTTATTAGTGTAATAGTTTATTTATTTAGAAAGCGAAAAAGTCTTTTAAATATAAAACAACGATTGTTATTATATTATTTTCTGGCAGCCTTTTTCATTAATTGGTACATGCTGATTTTTACGGATGTGTTGATGCAGTATCGTTATTGGCTTCCTATTTATGTGGTGGGAGTTTTGCTTATAGCTGTTTTTTTTCAGGTATATAAGCCTTCAAACTGTTTAGTCAGACCGGTTTTACTTCTAGCGGCGGTGGTGGTGACACTTAGTTCCCTCTATGGAGAGTTGTGGCAGGATGTGAAATATAATGATTGCGAAAAAAGATATGGCTATATGGCATTTTTAGAAGAGAATGGCTACACATTTGGTTATGCAACTTTTTGGAATTCCAGTGTAACAGAGTATTTAAGCAATGGCACAATTGAAGTTGGTAATTTAGGTGGTGAAAACGGAGTGGCAGCTCCATATGAGTGGCTTAGTAATAAAGCTTATTACAAGCCGGGTTATCACCAAGGAAAAACATTTTTACTTTTAGCAAGAACAGAAGAGGCAGGTATGTTAAATGGTGATTTTACTGTAATGGAGGACGGAGTTAAAGTATATGAGGATGAATATTATGCTATATATGAAGGAAACGGTATGTATTTATTTTCTGAGTAATCTTGGCGGAATCAGATATGAAGGTACTCTCTGTTTGGCATAGTGGATTAGGGATGAAGGTACTCTTGTTTGGTAAGCGGATTAGGGATGAAGGTCCCCCTATGTTTGCCACAGCGAATTAGCAATCAAAAACTAATTTGTCACCGGTTATGTGTGAACAGTAGCAAATAAATAAAGCAGAACATTTATGGAATATTTCGTAAATGTTCTGCTTCTTTATTTAATGTAATGTTACTGGTTGTTATCAGCTAGTTACTATTTGATGTATATGTATTGTTGTACCGAGGGTCTTTCATAGATGGCTCCACCCCTGTATTGGCATATTTACCTGCCATAGTACCGGCTTGTTTTCCGATTTTATTTAATCCTGCCTGTGTGAAATGAACGCCATCGGCCTGATAATATTTTCTATCTAAACCGGATGCGATTGTGGAAATCAAAACAAAGTTTGGATTTTCCATACAGGTAATCGTCTGGGCTGCAGCTATTCTATCATAGGAAGTAGGATCATTTAAATCTTCTCCTATACGGATAAGGAGACATTTTTCAATATCTGTTTTGCTTTTGAGATTTGTTAGCATTAATTCCAGATGTTGTTGATAAGCCGCTGTTGAAATATTGTAGGTTGCATCATTTTCACCCTGGAAAAATACCACGTAGCGGTGACGGATTTTGATGCCTTGTTTTTTTAGTATTTTCTCTGCCTTTTGGGTGGATTTTACTACATTTTTGTAATAGTTGCTACTCCATTCTCCGATACTTGTACCACCTCTTGCTGTTGAGGTAGCAACGATTGGAATACCGGTTTCATTGTAGTATGCGTTGGCAAAAGCAGAAGCTAATGTGCCGCCACTGGATTTTGTTACCTTGCCCTTTTGCTGAACTCCGAAGGGCTCTCTTAATGGGCTTAATTTCTTTTTAGTAAGAAGTACTTCGTAAGCGGCGCCATCTTTTACAGCAGGTGCTTCTGAGGCTTTTCCTACATTTGTCATGTTGCTCTGACCTGCAAAAATAATGAAATCAACTTGATTTCTTACAGATACTTTGCAGGAATATTTTTTACCTGCTTTGGTAGTAACTGTGATTTTAACATCTCCCGGGCTTTTTGCTATGACTTTACCCTTTTTGGAAACGGTAGCAACGCTTTTGTTACTGGATTTAAAGGATGCAGCTTTTCCGGTTTTTAATTTCAGAGTAAAAGTTTCGCCAACTAATAAGTTCTTTTTTGGGTAGTTCAATTTAGTTGGAGCAGCCTGAACAGTGGAAACTGTGGCAGGCATCATGTCAGATGCAGGAGAAAGTGCCAATAATAGGGCAAGAACTCCAATCCATAGTGCTTTTCTTAAATTCAAGGTTATTACCTCCTTTAGATAATTTAGTAAAAATTAGTTTTGGGGTTTATATGTATTACCGTATTTGGCATCCTTCAGAGAAGGTTCTGTTCCGGTAAGTTTATAGGAAGCGGCATTTAAGCCGGCTTCTTTTCCTAAAATGTTTAATCCACGCTGGGTAAGGTGGATGCCGTCTGCCTGATAATAGCTTTTCTTTAAAGCAGCAGCTTTTGTGGAAACAAGTACAAAGTTTTTGTTTGTTTTGCATACATCTGTCTGAGCTTTTACAATATCATCATAAAGGTCAGGATCTTTTGTATACTTTCCAATGCGAATTAGCAGACACTTTTCTACATTGCAGGATTTCTTTACTCTGTTAAACATAGTAATCAGTTTCTTTTTGTAAAATTTCTGACTTGTTTTGGCAAATCCATCATTTTCACCCTGCATATAGACCATGTAGCAGTTGTCTATTTTAATGCCCCTCTTTTTTAGGGCTTTTTCTGCCTGTTTTACGCGGGCAGCAACTTCTTTGTAATGAATTTCGCTCCAGCTTACACAGCCGGAACCGGCAATTGTGGCACTGACTGCTACAACAGGGGTTTTGGTTTTGGTGTAATAAGCATTTACAAACGATGTTACTAAAGAGCCGGTGCGAAGACCACTGTCATCTAAGCTACCTCTGTCCTGATTCAGACCAAAAGGTTCTTTTAAAGTATAAAGCTTACCATTATCCGTAACAGTTTTGCTTTCATAACCGGCACCATCAATCAGCTTTGGTGCAGCTTTGGCACTTCCACGGCCTGTCATGTTGCTTTGCCCGGCAAATACAATTAAGTCTACCGTATCACTAACTGTAACTTTGCAACGATAGATTTTGCCCTTGCAGGTGGCAGTAATAATAGCGGTACCGGCTGATTTGGCCTTTACAAGGCCCGACGGGCTGACAGTAGCTACTTTCTTGTTTTGGCTGGAAAATGATACTGAGGTTTTTACATATTTCAGCTTTAGTTTGAATGTATCCCCTTTTAGCAGGGCTTTGCTGGAGTAATTTAATACGGGCTGTTTAGCTGCCTGAACGTAAGCCACGTTATCTGTAGTAGCAAAGACTGAAAAAGGAGGAAAACAAAGTACGAAAAATGCAAATAGTATCAAAATAATTCGACGATACTTTTTCATGAAATTCTCCCCTCATAAATATATAGTTTGTTTGTAATTATTCAGTACCTTCATAATTACGATGTCAAAATCCATTTGAAATTACTTTACAATGGGAGTTTTGCATCTATAAATCATGTTCTTGTGGTCCAAGTGGCAAGGGCTTCGACCTAATCTGAATAGTTACATTTATTACCATATATTCTACTAGGATTATCCATTTTTTTCAATAGAATTCCTTTACAAATAAAAAGGGAGCTTATATAATGATAGAAAAAAGATTGTGAGGAAATGTTATGAATAAATCAAAAAATAATGTAAAAAGATTTGTTTCGCTTTTTTTAGCATTAGCCTTGATTTGTACATTGTGGGGAGTAGCAGGTGCAGACGCACAGGCTGCAACACCTAATAAGTATGGTACATATAAAGGTTCAAAGCCAAGCAAATATTCATTTACCGGTTCTACTATACACGTTCTGCCAAAGAAAGTGTTTTATGTTAAAAAGACAGGAAAGCTTTATTATTCCGCATATGTTTACAACAATACAGGTAAAACGATTTATGGTCTGAAAAATATGAAAATTACAGTAAGTTCTTCTTCGGACAAAGTGATAGCCAGCAAGACATTTTTCCAAGATAAGAAAAAGAGTATTGTAATTAATTCAGGTTCTTACAAAGTAGTAAATTTTGTTTTTGAAAAGAAATACATTAAAAACAAGAAGTTTAATTTCAAAAAAGCCAAGAAGTTAAAAACTCAGGCCAAGTTTACATATTATACCTAAAAGGTTTCTGTTATTGAAAAATTTATTTTAGAAGTACACCTTATTTAGCATGAGAGTTCTCCAAAGAGAACTCTCTGTTTTGTTATATAGGAAATTTTTGTTCTGCCGCACATTTTTTTAGAGGCCTTACTTATAGTTTATGAGTTGTTCTTTATTTGTCTTCCTTCGTGGTTCATGTGATAATCTTGCTTATAAATCAGTTCTGATATAGGAACAATTTCATAGCCTTGTTCTTTTAAGTTTGTAATCATGGCATCTAGTGCCTGGGCAGTGTATTTGGCACCATTGTGGCAGAGAATGATGCTGCCGTTACCAAGATTTTTATGGGTGGTGACAGTCTTTATGATGGAGTCTACCCCATAATCTTTCCAGTCCAGACTATCAACGTCCCACTGAATTGTATAGTACCCACAAGCCTTAGCATTGGTTATGACATGGTTGTCATAGTCGCCATAAGGTGGACGGAATAAAAACATTTCATATCCTGTAAGTTCTTTCACTTTGTTATGTACTTGCATTAATTCATCTTGACATTGTTCGTTAGACAATTGTGACATATTTTTATGATTTTCACTATGATTTCCAAGGTCATGGCCTGCTGCCAAAATAGCTTTTACATCATCCGGATAGGAGTCAACCCACCCTCCTGTCATAAAGAATGTGACATGAATATCATGTTTTTTTAAAATGTCTAAAATAGCTGTAGTATCCTCGTTTCCCCAGGCTGCATCAAAGCTTAAAGCAACCTTTTTTTCTTCTGTTTCCACGCAGTAAATGGGAAGTTCTCTGCCGTCTACACTATTACTTACTGAAACATTATCGGAAGCATATTTTCCAATTGCAAATGCAAAAAATAACAGGGCGCACCAGAATAAGCCTGATTTAACAAATTTATCAATAGTTTGCAGGAATCGTTCTTTTATCATAATATTTCCCCAAGAAATCCTATTGTCATATTTTATGACAGATATGGCTTTTCCTATACCTTTAAAAGAATTTGACAGGTATAGGGACAAGACAAATTCTGAAAAAGCAGAGAGTGACAAAGATGTCATGTGAAGAATAATAGAAGTTTTTCACAAAAATAAAAATTATTTTTTAACATGATAGACAGAAAAAAAGTAAGATGCTACAATACAATTCCCTTCCAGAGTGTGATAGATTTTATCATATTTTTTCAAATGATTTTTCCCATATACAAATTTTACTTCAGGCTTTTTAAGAAGACTGAAACCTAAAGGAGGTAATAACCAAGGCAAAAAACAAAATAAGGGGACTTTTCGCTGTTAAACGGGCTTTTTGGCCCTAATACGCAAAAAGGAAGAAGGGAAATACATGAAAAATATAAAATGTGCAAAAAAAAGAATATTAGGAGCTGTGTTAGCTGGTTTTGTATTTTTATTAACCATTGAGGAAACTGTGTTTGCAGTAACGAACAAATCAGGATGTGAACAGGGGGGAACTGTTAGCGTTTCTTATGAAGCAGAAGGAGTTAAAGCTAATGGATATGGTTTAAAAAGTGGAAATATTTTAGTTACTTATGAAACTACAGAGCCTTCCGAAAGCTGTCCCAATACAAGCTGGCAGTATGTAGGCATTACAAGTCAGGTGGAAGTGCCGGAAATTGATAGTTCTGAAACCAATGTATCAAAAGGCGGATATTCCTGTAACGGACATAATTCCAATAGTGCAAACTGGACACATTGGTTTGGCCGTTCAGGTAATATTTTATACGGAATGGATGGAAAGAATACAGGTTCTGTTATTGTAACAGAAGAGGAGTATAAGCGATGTAATTATGCCATAGCAGGTCCGTCCAAAAATTTCGGAGATGGCATAGAAACGGATGGTAAATTTTATTGGATTGTGCAATACCAAAAGCTACCCAAGGAAATATCAAAGGAAGGAGTAGATGACACTGCTCCAAAAATCACACTGCGCGCTGTTCCATCCGGGACAACAGCGGTAAATGTTGTAAATGGAAAAACTTATGGAACGGAGGCTTTGTTAACGGCAAGTATAACAGATAACCAGTCAAGACCACATAAATTAAAAACAGTTCGTTTTAAAAATTCCAAGGAAAATATTACGGACTGGATTAGTGCAAATAGTCAGAATAAAACAAACGTAACTGCTAATATTGTGGTAAAGAAAAATGATACCTATTATGCCCAAACACAGGATCAGCTTGAAAATAAAGGAATAACTAATGGCACATTAGTAGACTTCATTGATAACAATAAGCCGATGGTGATAGTTGATAAAGAGGTAAATGAAAAAGTAATAGTGAATGGAAAGGAATGGACGGCTACCAATGTTACCATTTGTGTATCAGCCGGCGATGAAGGAGTGGGCTTAGCGCAAACACCATACTGTTTTGATGATGTAACATGGACTAAGAGTGACAAATATATAGTCAGCCAGAATGGTGCTTATCGAATAAAAGTAAGGGATGCCCTTGGAAATATCACAGAAAAAAATATTATGATTAACAATTTTGATAAACAGGCACCCGCAGGAGAGATTTATACTTTTTATGAAAATGGGATTACAATAGGAGAGAAGGTATGGTCAAAGAAACAGGTAACTTTGGAAATTCAGGCATTGGATGATGGCTGTGGCTTAGATAGTGAGGCTTTTTCCTATGATGGAGGAGCCACATGGACAAGTGAAAACACCATTTCTTTTACAGATAATGGAGAAAAGGTAGTCAAAATTCGTGATAGTTTACATAACACACAAACAAAGCATATTTCTATAAATGGAATTGATAAAACAGCACCTGAAATTTCAGAAATTCAAATAATCTCTGCAGATAATGGAGAAAAAGGGGCCACTGTAAGGATAACTGCTATGGACAATGCAGACGGATGCGGAATGGACGAGATGGCATATTCTTTTGATGGTGGAACAAGTTGGACCGATAAAAATGAAATAACAGTTACCGAAACTACCATATTGAATATTCAGGTAAGAGATAAACTTTTTAATACTTCTACAATTATGTGCCCGGTGAAATGTACACAAAATGAAATAGAAATTATTGATGAAGAAGAAAATAAAGAGAGTCTGGAAGATAAGGGGATAGAAAAAGATAAAACAAGCGTGAAAAATGAAGAAAATAATGCAAAAAATCAGCTTGAGACAGAAGATTACTCTACACAGGTTACAATGACCGACTCCAAAAGGAAAGAGGTTAAGGATGCTGAATCTATCCAAGGGGACCCGTTAGAAAATACCACAGGCAAATTGGCGGATAACGTTATTAATGCCATAGATAATAATGAAACGGTAAATAAATCAAAAAAAAGAAAGCAAAAGAAAAATCAGGGACAGAAAGATACTCAGACAAAAGGAAGTATCAGTGAAAATATGCTTCAGCAAGAAGAAAGTATGGAAAATCAAATAATACACAAGGAAACCTATCAGGTAGATATCCCCATTCTACAGGATGAAAAGGAACCTATTGTACCAAGAAGTTACAAGAAAAACACCCCTTCAAAAGGAGTATTTTATGTGGCAGTTTCTATTGGAACGCTACTTATAACAGCACTTATATTTTTGTTATGGTATATGGGGGCAGTTTATAAGTATAAAGTAGTTTTATTGGGAAGGCAGGAAGGAAAATTTAAAAAGCTTGGTACACTTGTGATTATGAAAAAAGAAGAAAATTTACAAATTAAAATTCCTGAGGAATTATTGCAACAGATTACAGAAAATTTTTACCGGATTAAAGTAAATTCCATGTATGTTTTTAGTCATGAAGGAGAAGATATATTTCTTCGTGTGGAAGACAGAATCATTAAAAAACAGGTAGAAAAGCAAATAGATTTTTATTTTGAATAATAGAAATAGGAAAATTAAGAGAAGTGTGCTATAATACCCACAGATTGTCCGATAGCAGTAGAGAAGAGGATGGAATGTATGCAAAGTGAACAGAAGCAGAAACATTATACAAAAGCAATCATTATATTATTGGTAATTTTATCTGCATTTGCTGCAATTACCAAGATTTTCATAGGGGTTGATGTGGATGAAGGCTATGCAGTTTCCATGCCTTACCGGTTGATGCAGGGAGATAAACTATTTTTAGATATGTGGGAAATACATCAGACCTCGTCAATTCTGCCATATTTATTTATATGGGTATTTGTGAAAATAACAGGAGGAAATACAGGAATTGTTCTATATTTAAGAATTGTTTCTACGGTGATTCACTTAGCGTTTTCTATTTGGGTATATAAGGAATTATCCTCTAAAATCAGCAGAGAATGGAGTGCTTTAGGAGCTGTTTTATATTTTAATTTTTTGCCTAAATGGCTTATGAATCTTGATTTTTCCATGCAGCTTATATGGGGCATGACAGCAATGCTGTTTTTATTAAATAAAAAGAAGATGGAAAGTCAGGCACTGTTTTTAGCAGGAATCAGTCTGGCTATGACAGTGCTTGGTTATCCGTCTATGGCAGTTTTATATCCGTTTGCATTGTGGATTATTTGGAAATATCATGATAAGTCATGGAAAAAAATGGTGGTGTTTACATTTGGATGCGGAATGTGTGCGGTTCTGTTTTTAGGATATATTTTCAGCTATATGAGCCCAAAAGAGCTGATAGAAAGTATACCTTATGTATTTTCCGATGGTTCCCATCAATTCGATATGGCAACAAAATGGGGGCTGTTCTTTAAAAGATGGCTTGAAGCAGCTGTGCAGGCAGCAGTTTTGCTTGTTCCTACTTGCACGGTTCTGGTGTTATGTAAACTAATTGCAAAAAAGAGAGTTGTTGAAAAAGAGCATTATTATTATCTTTTCCTATTGGCATTTATGCTTTTTTCATCCTTTATTGTAATATTTGCCAATGTTGTTGGAATTTCCTGGGGTCCATTTCGATTACAGGTGCGATATCTGGTTTTGTTTATTATGGCATTTTTCCTTGGAAAGAATCGTGCCTTGGATAAGGGATTCAGGGATTCTAAGAAAATGAGAGATTATTTGCTAATTGGAACTTTAGTTGCATTTGCAGGCATTCTGTTAGCCAGCAATGTAGGACCGGTTTCCAGCAGTTCTTATTTAGTGTTAGGGATTCTTGGGTTGGTGCTTTTTATTTATCAGTACCAAAAAGCGGTGAACATAAAGCACGGAGAAGTTATTTCCTATTTAGTAGTCAGTGTTTTTATTCTCAGTCTGATTTTCTGTAAGGGCTACTATGTAAGAGTAAGCGAATATCCGCCGGCTAATATATTAGAGGCAAGGGAACAGGTTACGTTTGGGCCTCTAAAAGGAATTTATGTTTACGAGGAAGATTTAAGACGGGCAGCAGACTTTTATGAAGTGATAAAAGATGGAGAAGAAGAAAGGTTACTTCTTTTAAGTACAGAAGGAATTTACAATCTCTATAGTAACGGTACTTATGTAATACCCACTACCATAAGTACTCCGGCATTTAATGAACAGTGGGTAGAGTATTTTGAACTTCATAAGGATAAAATGCCCACACGAATTATTATTGGAAAGAATACAATAGATAATTTAGATAAATTCTTTGCAAACAATCCCCTTGGAATATGGATAGGAGAAAATTATAGCATAGAAAGCAGAAAAGAGGATGAATATTTATGTGTGATACAAAAGTAGCAAAATGGGAAGATAAAGTACGAAAGGTAATTCCTTATACACCGGGAGAACAGCCAAAATGTTCCAAAATGATTAAATTAAATACAAATGAAAATCCTTATCCGCCTTCTAAAGCAGTAGAAAAGGCATTGCAGGAATTCCAAATAGACTCTTTAAGATTGTACCCGGATCCAACAATAAGCAATCTGACGGAAGTGTTGGCAGAGTATTATGGATTAAAAAAGGAAAATGTATTTGTTGGTGTAGGTTCTGATGATGTTCTGGCTAATGCTTTTTTGACTTTTTTTAACTCAGATAAACCTATTTTATTTCCGGATATTACTTATTCTTTTTATGACGTTTGGGCAGATTTATACAAGATTCCCTATAAGGTACAACCTTTAGATGAGAATTTTTCCCTCGTAAAAGAAGATTATCTACAGGAAAATGGAGGAATTATTTTCCCAAATCCAAATGCGCCTACGGGAGTGCTTCAGGATATTTCGTTTATTGAAGATATTGTAAAGGCAAATCAGGATGTGATCGTGATAGTGGATGAAGCCTATATTGATTTTGGTGGTAAGAGTTGTTTGCCACTAATTGAGAAGTATGACAATTTATTAGTTGTGCAGACTTTTTCAAAATCCCGTTCCATGGCAGGTATGCGGATTGGATTTGCAATGGGAAATGAAAAACTGATTTCCTATTTAAATGATGTAAAATATTCTATTAATTCATATACTATGAACCAGACATCTATTGTGCTTGGCGTGGAAAATGTGAAGGATGATATTTATTTTAAAGAAACAGTCAATAAAATTATTGCTACTAGAGAGCGGAGCAAAAAGCAGTTAAAAGAGCTGGGGTTTTCCTTTCCGGATTCATACAGCAACTTTATTTTTGCAACACATAAAACTTGTCCGGCCCAGGAGCTGTTTGAAGCACTAAAAAGAGAAAATATTTATGTGCGCTACTTCAAAAAAGACAGAATTTCCAATTATTTGCGTATTTCCATTGGAACAGATGAGGAAATGGATGCATTATTTGCATTTTTACAAGTATTTCTAAAAAAATATAACAATTAAAAGGCAGGTTTAGAAATATGGAAGCTTATTCAGATTTTGCCACTGTATATGACACCTTTATGGATGAGACACCCTATGAGGAGTGGTGTGAGTTTACTGTGTCTCTTTTAAAAAAAGAGGGCATTGAAGAAGGATTATTACTGGATATGGGGTGCGGAACAGGTACTTTTACGGAATTACTTGAAAAAGCAGGCTATGACATGATTGGCATTGACAATTCCATGGATATGCTTCAGATTGCCATGGAAAAGCAGAGGAAAAGTCATAAAGAGTCAATTTTATATCTGCTTCAGGATATGAGGGAGTTTGAACTTTATGGTACTGTCCGGGCAGTTGTAAGTGTATGCGATTCTGTTAATTATCTCACTGAGTTTGAGGATGTAGTCAATACCTTTAAGCTGGTAAATAATTATTTAGACCCAAAGGGAATTTTTTTATTTGATTTTAATACGGTTTATAAGTATAAAGAAGTCATTGGTGATACGGTAATTGCAGAAAATAGGGAAGAATGCAGTTTCATATGGGAAAATTATTATGACGAAGATGAGCAAATCAACGAATATGATTTAACCATATTTGTAAAAGAAGAAGAACTATACCGTAGGTTTACGGAAACTCATTTCCAAAGAGGTTATACCTTAGAACAAATGAAACAGGCCATAGAGCAGGCCGGAATGGAGTTTATTGCTGCATATGACGGCGATACTCATGGAGAAGTTCACGGGATGAGTGAACGGATTTACATGATGGCAAGAGAAAAAGGAAAATGAAAGGGTAATGAATGACAATGAAAGATTATATTGTAAGAGCAACCGCTAAAAATGCGCAAATCAGGGCATTTGCCTGCACTACAAAAAATATTGTAGAGACAGCAAGAGGGGCACACAATACAAGTCCGGTAGCAACGGCAGCACTTGGCAGGTTATTAACTGCCGGTAGTATGATGGGCAGCATGTTAAAAGGTGATGCAGATGTGCTGACTCTGCAAATTCAGGGAAGCGGTCCACTGGAAGGCCTTACTGTAACAGCAGATTCCAAGGCAAACGTAAAGGGCTATGCCATAAATCCTTCTGTGATGCTTCCGCCAAATGAAAAAGGAAAACTGGACGTAGGCGGTGCTGTAGGCATTGGTATATTAAATGTTATTAAGGATTTAGGATTAAAAGAGCCATATGTAGGACAAACTGTATTGCAGACAGGAGAAATTGCTGAAGATTTAACTTACTATTTTGCTACAAGTGAGCAGGTTCCATCTAGTGTAGGACTGGGCGTCTTAATGGATAAGGATAATACAGTAAAACAGGCAGGAGGCTTTATCGTGCAGCTGATGCCTTTTGCAGAAGAATCAGTCATTGATAAATTAGAGGAAAATCTGTCTAAAATCACTTCTGTAACTTCCATGTTAGAAGAAGGAAAAACACCGGAAGAAATTCTGGAAATTTTATTAGATGGACTTTCCATGGAAATTTTAGATACGATTCCAACAGAATTTTACTGCAATTGCAGTAAGGAGAGAGTTGCCAAAGCAATTATCTGTATTGGAGAAAAGGATATTAAGGAAATGATAGAGGAAGAAAAAGAAATAGAAGTAAACTGTCATTTCTGTAATAAAAGTTATAGTTATTCCGTGGACGAACTTAAGGAACTGCTACGACTTGCTAAATAGTTGAAAAATTTGCTGAAGGAATAGCAGGGAAATCAGTTGAATTAATAACAGGAAAACTAGTTGAATTAATAGCAGGAAAGGGAAAGGAATATTATGCAGCATGGATTTATAAAGGTGGCATCAGTATCACCCAAAATCAAAGTGGCAGATACAGATTATAATAAAGAAGAAATTTGCAAATGCATTGAAGAAGCAGAAGGAAACGGTGCAAAAATTATTGTATTTCCGGAGCTTTGTATTACAGGCTATACATGTGGAGATTTGTTTTTGCAGGAGACACTGTTGGAAAGCGCCAAAAGTGCGCTGGAAGAAATCGTAGATTTTACAGACGGATATGATGCGCTTGTTTTTGTAGGAATGCCTCTTGAAGTTGGTAATAATCTCTACAATGTGGCGGCAGTTATAAATTGTGGCGAATTATTAGCATTTATTCCCAAAACTCACATCCCAAATTATGCAGAATTTTACGAAGGAAGACATTTTGCAAAGGGAAATGAAACGGCCATCCCGGTAACCTTTTTAGAAAATGAAATTCCGTTTGGAAGTCATATTCTTTTTGAAACAGATGCTTTAGAGGGATTGAAGATAGCTGCCGAAATTTGTGAGGATATGTGGGTACCAAATCCACCAAACATAAAACATGCTTTAGCAGGTGCCAATGTGATTGTAAATCTGTCTGCTTCCAATGAAAATGTTGGAAAAGATGAATATAGGGAAATGCTTATTAAATCAACCAGTGCAAGACTGGTAGCGGCCTATATTTTCTCCAGTGCAGGAGAAGGAGAATCAACTCAGGATTTAGTATTTAGCGGACACAATATGATAGCAGAAAACGGTACGATGTTAGCTCAGGAAAACTCATTTTTAGCCAATATCGTATATGCGGATTTAGATATTCACAGACTTAAAATGGAAAGAAGACGTATGAATTCTTACGAAAATTCCGGTGCTTTGGAAGCTGAAAATGCAGGATATCTGACAATTCCTTTTTCTATTGTCCGGGAAAAAACAAATCTTACCAGAAGCTTTTTACAGAATCCATTTGTACCGGTGAATAAGGAAAAGAGGGAAAAGCGTTGTGAGCAAATATTTGCTATTCAGTCTTTTGGTCTGGTAAAGCGTTATGAGCACACAAATTGTAAAAGTGCAGTACTTGGTATTTCAGGAGGATTAGACTCTACCCTGGCTTTATTAGTAACAGTAAGGGCTTTTGATATATTAGGTATTGACAGAAAAAATATTTATTCTGTTACTATGCCATGCTTTGGAACAACAGACAGAACCTACGACAATGCCTGCAAATTAGCAGAGACTTTAGGTACAACATTAATGGAAGTAGACATTAAAGAGGCTGTTTCCATTCATTTTAAAGACATTCATCAGGATCCTGATAACCATGATGTTACTTATGAAAATGGTCAAGCAAGAGAAAGAACTCAGGTACTTATGGATATTGCCAACAAAACAGGCGGTCTTGTAATTGGAACAGGTGATATGTCAGAACTGGCACTTGGCTGGGCAACCTACAATGGCGACCATATGTCAATGTATGGAGTCAATGCAGGAGTGCCAAAAACATTGGTACGTCACCTTGTAAGATACTATGCGGATAGTTGTGGCAATGAAACTTTGATGAAAGTCCTATATGATGTGTTAGATACTCCGGTAAGTCCTGAATTGTTACCACCGGAGGATGGAAAAATCTCCCAAAAAACAGAAGATTTAGTAGGACCATATGAGCTTCATGACTTTTTCCTTTACTATATGCTCCGTTTAGGATATTCCCCATCCAAGGTGTACCGGATTGCAGTAACTGCATTTGAAAGTGTTTATACGGAAGAAATTATTTTAAAATGGTTAAAAACCTTCTATCACCGGTTTTTTACCCAGCAATTTAAACGTTCCTGTCTGCCGGATGGACCAAAGGTAGGAAGTGTAGCTGTTTCTCCAAGAGGGGATTTACGTATGCCCTCTGATGCTTCGGCTGCCATTTGGAAGAGAGAACTGGAAGAATTATAGTTACTGGTCAGGTCGTGAACAATAATAAATAAGGCTATGGCACGGATTCGACTGTTCTTTCAGGCAGTGGAGTTTGTGTCATAGCCTTATTTTTAAATACTATTCTTCTTCCGTAACAGGTGCTTCATTTTTTATCGTAGCTTTTTCTAAAGAATCTCCAATAGCCTCCAGTAAAATAGATGAGGTATACTTATTGTCATCAGCGTATGTAATATTCTCAAAACTTTCCCCGGCATAAATCTGGTCAACGATTTCTTCAAAGGCCGGCTCAATGAGAGGGTACATAGTAGTGACTGCTTCGTCTAAATTTACAAGCTGTATGGAATTTATGTTGTTTTCGTCTACCACCACCTGAATATCCACTGTATTATTATTCAAAACCAGAGAGGTGGTATACACTCCAGGCACATAAGTGGCAGAAGCAGTTTCCGTAGTGGTAGTATTTTCCTTGTCCTTTGGAATAAACATTAAAACAAGCAGTATAATAAAAAGAATTCCCAAAAGAACAAAAATTCCAGTGTAAATTAATTCTTTCATATGAAGCACAACAATTTTAGTTTTCTGATGCATATTTTTGCTCCTAAAGTAGTGGTATTTCTATAAAGTATGAGGAAGCCATAGAAAATATGCAGATTGTTTTCGATTTTTATGGAGCAGATGTATCAGGTAATTTGCTATATTAGGAAAGTATCCAATGTAATATAAATAGTTATGTGCGCAGAGTAAAAATGATTTGAATGTATAAATAATTTATAGAAAAAGTAAAAATAATTAACAATCTGAAAATAAGAATTTATAGAAGACAAAAAATATGTTGAAATAGCAAAATTTCACTTGATTAATAACTTATGAGGTAGTATTATGGTTTGTGGACGCATAGAGCATTTTTGTTTACATATTTATCCAATGTATTTATAGGGAGACCTAAAAATGTTGGAAGCAGGAGGAAGTTTGTAATAAGAGAATGTTCTGGTCATGTATCTATGGTTATAAGTAAAAGGAGAGAGAAAAATGTTTAACAAAACTATGAAAAATGCAAAGAGAAGTCTTGCAATGGCTCTTGCAGCAGTAGTTGTTGTTGCAAATGTTCCAGTTATGAACGCAGATGCAGCAACTATCAAATTTATGAATAACGGTAAAGAAGTAAAAACAGTTGAAGGAGATTTCACAGTAAGTGATAACAAGTTATATGTAGCAACATCTGTTTCTGAAAATGAATTAGTAGAACTTCCAACTGTATCAGATAATGGTTGTGAAAAATTCCAGGGATGGGATTTAAGCAATGCATCTGTTAGCGGAAATGAAACTGTTTCTGTAAATGCTATTTTCGAAACAAAACATGGCGAGACAGAAGTTAAGATAACTGATGCAACATGTACAAAAGACGGTAAAAAAGAAACTGTATGTAAAGATTGTGGACATGTTCTTGAAACAGAAACAATCAAAGCAGCACATGGCGAAACAGAAGTTAAGACAACTGATGCAACATGTGGAAAAGATGGTAAGAAAGAAACAATCTGTAAAGATTGTAAAGAAGTTCTTAAAACAGAAGTAATTAAGGCTACTGGAAAACACACATGGGATGAAGGTAAAGTTACAACAGAAGCTACTGTAGCAAAAGCAGGTGTTAAAACTTACACATGTAAAGATTGTGGTGCTACAAAGACAGAGGAAATCGCTAAAGTAAAAGCTACTGTAAAATTAAATGTAAAATCTATCAAATTACAGACTGGCAAATCTACAACAGCAGTTGTAGCAAGCGGACTTCAAAAAGGTGATAAAGTAGTTTCTTGGACAAGCTCAAACAAAAAAATCGTTAAAGTTACTAATAAAGGAAAAATTACTGCTACTAAAACTGCTGGTAAAGCAACCATTACTGTAAAAACAAAATATGGTGCAAAAGCAACAGTAAAAGTTACAACTCAGAAGAAAGCAGTTGCATTAAAGAAAATCACAGTAAATAAGAAAAAAGTAACTCTTAAAAAGGGTAAAAAATTCCAGGTTGTTGTTACAAAATCCCCAATTACAGCACAGGATAAAGTAACATTCAAATCTTCTAACAAAAAAGTTGCTACTGTAACAAGCAAGGGTGTAATCAAAGCTAAAAAAGCAGGTAAAGCAACAATTACAGTAAAAGCTGGCAAGAAAACAGCAAAAATCACTGTAACAGTTAAGAAAAAATAAGAAGTTCCTTCTGCTTCTTCCAGCAAAAACACCGTGCCCATGGCACGGTGTTTTTCTTACTGTCTTTTCTAAAATAATTTTTTGCTTTTATTGACAACAAAGCTATTTAGCTGATATGATGTACAAAGAACAAGGGCGTTCTTCTTTAGGGGAGGAGTGCCCATTTTTATTCGGAATCTTTTTTAGTCTTACACAATAGTAAGATAGAGAGATACTATTCGCATGGCGAATGAGCAGGCTGAAACCAATTGTTACTGTAAAGGGCGCAACCAATAACCATAAGGATATAAAAAAGGAAGAATAGCCGGACAGAAAGGAAGAAACGGATGAAAAACTATAGCAAAGAGGATATTTTAAAATTAGTAGAGGAGCAGGATGTAGAATTTATTCGTCTACAGTTTACGGATATTTTTGGAAACTTGAAAAATGTGGCAGTTACCTCCAGCCAGTTAGAAAAGGCATTGGATAATAAATGCATGTTTGATGCTTCTGCCATTGAAGGATTTGTAGGAATTGAAGAATCTGATATGTATTTATATCCGGATTTTAATACATTAGAGATATTTCCATGGAGACCACAGCAGGGGAAGGTTGCCCGTCTGATTTGTGATATTTACCGACCGGATGGTAAGCCTTTTGAAGGGGATCCAAGATATATTTTGAAAAAAGCCATTCAGGAAGCAGAGGAGTCAGGCTATAAATTTGATGTGGAACCGGAGTGCGAATTTTTTCTGTTTCATACAGATGAAAACGGACTTCCTACCACACTCACACATGAAAAAGCAGGCTATTTTGATTTAAGTCCTATTGATTTAGGAGAAAATGCAAGAAGAGATATGGTTCTTACATTAGAACAGATGGGATTTGTCATTGAAGCATCCCATCATGAAGCAGCACCGGCTCAGCATGAAATTGATTTTAAGCATGATGAAGCTTTAGCTACAGCAGATAATATTATGACCTTTAAGCTGGCAGTAAAAACCATTGCAAGAAGACACGGACTTCATGCAACTTTTATGCCAAAACCAAAATACGGGCAGAATGGTTCCGGTATGCATATTAATATGTCTTTATCAAAAAATGGAAAAAATATTTTTGCAGACGAAAATGGAAAATTTGGATTAAGCAAAGAAGCATATTATTTTATTGGTGGACTTATGAAACATATGAAGGGTATGAGTGCCATTACCAATCCACTTGTAAATTCTTACAAGCGTCTGGTTCCGGGATATGAGGCACCGGTTTACATTGCATGGAGCGATACAAATAGAAGCCAGTTGATTCGAATTCCTGTTGTAAGAGGAGAAGAAACAAGAATTGAGCTTAGAAGCCCTGATTCTTCTGCTAATCCATATCTGGCACTGGCAGTATGCTTAAAAGCAGGACTTGATGGTATTAAAAACAAAATTATGCCACCGGAATGTATTGATTGTAATATTAATGCATTAACAAAAGAAGAAATGCAGAAACTTTCTATTGAACTGCTTCCAAGTACTTTACAGGAAGCTGTTAGTGAATTAAAAAAGGATACTTTCGTTCAAGGTGTATTAGGAAGCTATGTTTCACAAAAATATATTGAAGCAAAACAAAAAGAATGGGATGAATACAAAACCCAGATTACAAACTGGGAAGTTGAAAAATACCTTTACAAAGTCTAAAAGGGGATAGGCATACGGGTGATTGGCAGGAGGTGTATTTGTGACCAGAATTATAGTAGCCCTTCCCAAAATTGAAGATGCAAAGAGTATTAAAAATTTGCTGGTGCGAAATGGTTTTGATGTGGCTACTGTGTGTTCTTCGGGCGCACAGGTTTTAAGTCAGATTGATAATTTAAACGATGGAATTGTAATAAGCGGCTATCGCTTGCCGGATATGCTTTATGCAGAGCTAAGGGATTATCTTCCTGGGGGCTTTGAAATGCTTCTTCTGGCGTCCAAACCGTTACTTATGGAATGTACAGGCAGCAATATTATGTGTTTAGGTATGCCCTTAAAGGTACATGATTTGTTGAATACCATTGAGATGATGACTAATTCCATTGCTTATAAGCGAAAGAAAAGCAAAGCAAAGCCAAAGGAAAGAAAACCTGAGGAAGTTGCCCTGATTAACGAGGCAAAATGTTTGCTTATGAGCCGTAACAATATGACAGAAGAAGAAGCCCACCGGTATATTCAAAAGTGTAGCATGGATAGCAGTAGGAATATGGTAGAGACTGCCCAGATGATACTGGCAGTTATGAAAAGTTAATACAAAATGGAGGATGTTTTTATGAAATTTACAAAAATGCATGGGTGTGGAAATGATTATTTATATGTGAATGGTTTTACCGAGCAGGTAAAGGATAAACCGACTTTTGTAAGAAAGGCCAGTGACCGTCATTTTGGTGTAGGCGGAGATGGGGTTATTTTTATTAATCCTTCTGACGTGGCTGACTTTGAAATGGAAATGTATAATGCAGACGGTACCAGAGCAGAAATGTGCGGAAATGGTATCCGATGTGTGGCAAAGTTTGTGTATGACAAGGGACTTACGGATAAAACTTCTATTTCCATTGTAAGTGCCGGAGCTGTTAAGTACATCGAACTTTTTGTGGAGGATGGAAAGGCAAAAAGTGTTAAGGTTAATATGGGAAGTCCGGAGCTTATACCGGAAAAGATTCCGGTTTTATCGGATAAAGATAAGGTAGTAGATGAACCAATTAACGTTTGTGGGAAAGAGTACCATATGACCTGCGTGTCTATGGGAAACCCTCATGCGGTAGTTTTTATGGATGATGTGGAAAATTTAAAAATTGAGGAAATCGGTCCTTATTTTGAAAATCATACCTGCTTTCCAAACCGCACTAATACAGAATTTGTAAAAGTACTAGACAAAAATACAGTACAGATGCGTGTATGGGAAAGAGGAACAGGAGAAACCTTAGCTTGTGGAACAGGATGCTGTGCTACCGTAGTTGCCTGTGTTTTAAACGGACTGACAGAAAATAAAGTAACCGTAAAGGTACTTGGCGGTGAATTGTTGATTGAATGGGACAGAGAAAAAAATGTGATATTCATGACAGGACCAGCAGCTATAGTTTTTGAAGGTGAAATTGAAGAATAAAGGTTGTGGATAAGGGGAGAGACAACAAATAATACGAAAAAGACGGAAGGAGAAACCTCATGTTTAAAATTAATGACAACTATTTAAAATTACCGGGAAGTTATTTGTTTTCTACTATTGGAAAAAAAGTAAATGCCTATGCGGCTGCTAATCCGGATAAAAAAATTATACGTCTTGGTATTGGGGATGTAACGAAACCTTTGGCACCAAAGATTATTGATACATTACACGGTGCAGTGGATGAAATGGGAAAAGCAGAAACTTTCCGTGGCTATGCACCGGATTTAGGGTATGAGTTTTTAAGAAATGCCATAGCAGAACATGATTATAAAAAACGTGGCTGTCATATTAGTCCGGATGAAATTTTTGTATCAGACGGTGCAAAATGCGATTCCGGTAATATTCAGGAAATTTTCAGTGTGGATAATAAAATTGCAGTGTGCGACCCTGTATATCCTGTTTATGTGGATACTAACGTTATGGCAGGAAGAGCCGGTACTTATAATTCCCAGACGGAGACCTGGAGTGATGTAATTTATATGCCTTGTACTGCAGAAAACAATTTTGCGCCTGAGCTTCCAAAGGAAGTGCCGGACATTATTTATCTATGCTTTCCTAATAACCCTACCGGTTCTACTATTACCAAAGCTCAGCTTCAGGAATGGGTAGACTATGCTAACATGCATGGTGCAGTGATTATTTATGATGCGGCTTATGAAGCATATATTTCAGAAGAAGATGTACCACACAGTATTTATGAATGTGAGGGTGCAAGAACCTGTGCAATAGAGCTTCATTCCTTTTCTAAAAATGCAGGCTTTACCGGAGTACGTTTAGGCTATACGGTTGTTCCAAAGGACTTAAAGGCAGGAGATATTTCACTTCATTCACTTTGGGCAAGAAGACACGGCACAAAATACAATGGTGCTCCATATATTATCCAGCGTGCCGGAGAAGCGGTTTATTCACCGGAAGGACAGGCTCAGTTAAAGGAGCAGGTTGCTTATTATATGAACAATGCAAAATATATTTACGAAGGCTTAAAGGGAGCCGGATATACAGTTTCCGGTGGTGTCAATGCGCCATATATCTGGTTAAAGGCCCCAAATAATATGACAAGCTGGGAGTTCTTTGATTATCTTTTAGAAAATGCAAATGTGGTAGGAACTCCGGGTTCAGGATTTGGTCCAAGTGGGGAAACTTATTTTAGATTGACAGCATTTGGATCCTATGAGAATACGGTTGAGGCAATTGACAGAATTAAAAGTTTATAAAACAGTAAGATTGATAAAAGCAGCATTGTGCCAAAGGGCATGATGCTGTTTTTGTATGGACAGTGCAAATGTTCCCAGAAGGGTTTGGGAGTTTCATAAATTAAGGTTTTGTAGTAAAATGAGGAAGAAACTTGTAAAAGTACCATAAAAATGAATGAGATGATCCGTATTTTATATAAGCTGTAAGGGTTGGTACATGGAATACTAAGGGAGTTGTGGAAAGAGAAGCCCATGAGTGTGGCCATTGCAGAAGAGGTTTAGAGAGATACAAAAGTGAAAAGGGGATTGTCGGGAAGGAGATTTTGTGACGGATAGACAGTTTTGGGAATGTATGAGTCTGATGAAGCAAGGGGATAAAAATGCTTTGAAGGACGTGTACGAGGCATATATGCCATATTTATATTCCTATGTGTTTCAAATGATAAAAAATAAGGAAAATGCTGAGGATATTGTCAGTGATTTCTTTTTGAAGCTGTGGGGGTTAGCCGATGCTTACGAACCTGGGAAAGGTCATAAAGCATGGCTTATTCAGATTGTAAGAAATATGACTATAGATTTTATAAGAAAACATAAAAGAGAGGATTTAACGGATTTTGCCACGGAAGATTCCTATGAAGAAGAAAGAGGCTACGGAAAAGCGTCACAGGCTCTTTCCAGGGAAAAAGGGCAACATACGGCAGAGGAACAAGTTGTTTCCCGGTTATCCTTTAAAGAAGCTCTTTCTACCTTAAAGGAGACAGAACAGCAGATTATTCATATGAAAGTTGCCGGAGAACTTACATTTAAAGAGATCAGTAAAATTTTAGAGATGCCTATTGGAACAGTAACATGGAAGTATCAAAGTGCCATTAAAAAATTAAGGAGGTGTGGTTATTATGAATAAAAGCATAAAAACTGAATTAGACAACTTAATAAATAGCCAGACTCCTGATTTGTGGGATAGAATTGAAGCATCCTTACCGGAGAAAAGCGGAGTAGCATTTGTGGGTACAGAACGGATGGCACAGGCAGAAGGATATGGAAACAACAAACAGAATCATTTATCAAAGAAAAACAAAAATAAAAAGTGGTATCCGGTCTATGGTACTGTAGGGGCAGCCGCCTGTTTATGCGTTGTGATATTTGCCCTCTCTAAAAATAATCTTTTACTGGGGACAAATATGACGGAAACAGCAGAATATACGGCAGATTATTTAGAAAGTAAAACCGCAGAGGAATCTGACAGTGCAGAAATCACATACGAAAGTGCAGAGGGATATGGGGAAACAAATTATGAAGAAGCAGAGTATGAAGAAAGTGATTGTGCAGGAGTAACAAATAATATGTCTGAAGAGTTGGCGGAGGAGGAATTTACTGCCAGTGATTTCTCAGACAACGTCATGGCAGAGGAAAGCGCGTCAGAGGCCACCGGGGAAATGGAAAGTGAAAAAGAAAAAGCAGTTCAAAGTAAAATAGAGGAGCTTAGTAAGCAGGGGCTAACTATCCATGAGAATGTGTCTGTGAAAGTAGATTGCAGGTTTGAAGAAGCAGTAGAGGGAGAACTTATTATTATTTATGAGGTAACTCTTTTAAAAGGAACAGAATTTATAGAAGAAGGTACAACTATTCAGTTAAAAACAGACCCATTATTCGAAGACTCCTTAAAAGAAGGGGAAATCTATCAGATTACTTTTTATGATAATAAGCCTCCTTATGACAGCTCAAATCATGAATATTTTTTATTAAAATATTAGGGTGTCGGAAGCCCTATTCAATATTATGAATTGTCAAATTGTACAATTTGGCTATGTAACAAGCTGTGAAAGGGCTTCCCCATCTAATCATTGAAAACAAAAAAATAAAAAAATTTAAAAATTTACCATAAAAAGAAAATCCTTCCAACGTATATAAATTAAGCGGTGAAAAAACAGCAATTTATATAAGGTTGGGAGGATTTTTATTATGAGAAAGAAAATAGTGAGCATTTTATTAACGGTGGCCATTTGCGCATCTATGGTAACAGGTTGTGGACGTCAGAACGATGATTCTGATACGAAAAAGATTACAGAAGAAACTGCAGAAGATACTACAGAAGGAAAGATACAATACACAGAAGATGTGGAAACAGAGGAAACCAATGATGGTTCTGACTGGGTAACAGAAGAGGCTATGGAAGAAGAAAGCAGTGCCATGGATATGGTGGGCGATGGTTATACAGAAGCTGCGGATGGGACAGCAGCAACAGACCAGGCTTATAATAGCAGTGAAGCAAAGTCGGAGGCCTACGTTCCGCGTTATGACGACGAGTTGGCGCCTTCTAATAATGAGGAATATAGTGAGGTGTCAGAAAATCCATTTTATGCAGTAAAGGAAACCCCATTGTCTACTTTTTCAGCAGATGTGGATACTGCTTCTTATACGAACATAAGAAGAATGATTGAAAGTGGATATGACGTAGAAGACATTCCGTCAGATGCAGTAAGAATTGAAGAAATGCTAAATTACTTTACATATGATTTAAAGAAACCAAAAGGAAACACACCATTTGCAGTTACCACAGAAGTCAGCCAGTGTCCATGGAATGATGAAGCAGAGCTTTTGATGGTAGGTATCAGTACAAAGGATATTGATTTCTCTAAAGCACCGGCTTCTAATTTAGTATTTTTATTAGATGTATCAGGATCCATGAGTGATGAAGATAAGCTTCCTCTTTTGCAGAAAGCATTTTCCATGCTTACAGATAATTTAACAAGTAAGGACAGAGTGTCTATTGTGACCTATGCATCAGATGTTCAGGTGGTGCTTGAAGGGGCAAAGGGAAGTGACACAGAGGAAATTTTAAGTGCGATTAATGAACTTTACGCCGGGGGAGCAACCAATGGCGGCGATGGAATCCAGACTGCTTACGAGTTAGCAGAGGCTAACTTTATCAAGGGAGGAAACAACAGGGTTATTTTAGCTACTGATGGGGATTTGAATGTGGGACCTTCCAGTGAAGAAGAGTTAGAAGCATTAATTACAGAAAAGAAGGAAAGCGGAGTCTTTTTATCCGTACTTGGCTTTGGAACCGGCAATTTAAAAGATAACAAGATGGAAGTTTTAGCAGATAAGGGAAATGGCAATTACAGCTACATTGATTCAAACAGAGAAGCAAAAAAAGTACTTGTAAAAGAAATGGGAGCTACTTTAATGACCGTAGCAAAAGATGTGAAATTCCAGGTGGAGTTCAATCCGGAAGTAGTAGAAAGTTACCGCCTGATTGGATATGAAAACAGAGTTATGGATGATTTTGACTTTGCAGATGATACCAAGGACGCAGGAGAAATTGGCGCAGGTCACAGTGTAATTGCTCTTTATGAGATTATTCCAACTTCTGTATTGGAGGATGGTGGCGATGATTCTATTAAGCTTAAATATCAGGATGGCTATGTAACAAAGAATAATTCTTCCGGTGGTAAAAAGGATGGGGATTATTGTACTGTTAAAATCCGCTATAAAGAGCCCGATGGAACAAAGAGTAAAGAAAGCGAATATCCGGTAGAAGGAGACAGCTACACCAGCAAACCTTCTGAGGATTTCCAATTTGCAGCAAGAGTTGCCCAGTTTGGCATGATACTGAAGGATAGTAAGTATGTGGGAGACAGCAACTTGGAGGATGTGCTGGACGGTCTGTCTGAACTGGATTTAGATGATGAGTACAAGATGGAATTTTATTATCTGGTAAAGATGATTGGAGGTTTCAGGTAGAGTGTAGGCCCAGGGTGGGCCTCCCGGGGAGATTTAAGTAAATGTAGCCGGATAGAGTGGAGGGGAGGAAAGAGAAGGCAAAGGTAAAGATTAAAATTAAATAATTATAGCCACCCTATCAGGCAGGTTAGTCTGATATGGTGGCTATATTAGTTTACAAGAAAAGAGGGCGGTAATAATAATTTTGGAAACGATCAAGGTTATTATCTACGCATCTGCAACGCCTGATATATCTCATGCACATCATACTCCGGAGCGAAATCAGAAGCAACTTTGCAGATTGGCTCTATGACTGAGATTTCTTCTTCCAGTTCCTCCGCAATCTGTTCTATGCTTTTATCTTTTTTGAGTTTTTTGCAAATCAGGGAAATTAAATTTAATTCCTGACCTTGTGCCAGGCCCTGTTCCAGGCCCTGGGTCAGGCCATCCTCAAAGCCCTCCTGCCTTAAAAATTTTTTATGCTTTTCTTCATCATACTCAAATATACTCATCTGAATCATCTCCGCCTTGTTTTTCAGTAAGAAATCCCTTAAGATGTTTTCTTTGATACAATCATCCACCGCTTTTTTGACCGCTTCATCAATAGACATTATAATTCCCTTTTATTTTTAAATATCATCCGAAAGATAGTGTCCTTGTAATTCCGGATTGTAGAGGACACTCTTTTCTTTTTGTGCGTTTTCTTTGCACTGTTTTTTAGTGTGTGTTTTTTCATATAAAACCTCCTTTTGGCAGGAGATTTTTATAGAAAAAATATCTTTCAAAAAACCTCACTGCCTCTATTTACCTGTTTTTCTGGGAAATTGAAAGCATTGATGTTCTTTGATTTGCGAAAGTTGCAAACTTGATATGGTTGTTTTGTTGAAAATTAGAATATAAATGCTTTTCATAATAGTAGCACAATAATATATGTTTTTGCAATAGGAAATTTATAAAAAAATGATAAAAATGGTAACAGTTATGATGAGTGAATTATATTAACAATTTTGGGTTGCAGAGTAAATAAAATACTCAATAAATGTAGCAAAAGTCAGCCCCAGACCTGCTTAGGCTGTTTATGAGGTAAAAGCAATCTTACCAAAGGTTAATTTATTACTGATTTCTCCTATTCTGTTAGGTGAGGATGTATGGAAAACGGAATTTGACCCGGAATTTAGCAAAGATTCCGTTCAGGTTTCTAAATGGCTAAAAGCTGTTTAAAAAAAATTTTCAAAATTTATCAAACTTACTTGAAATGAAAAAAGGAATGTGCTAGAATTCAGCACAAGAAAGTTGTGTTCTTTAAATTTCATCCAACGCAACATAATTAAATATAATAAATGCAAAGAAGGAGACTCTTGCTAAAGAAGACGACAGGAAATAAAAGTCACCGACTGAGAGCTTTTTACGTCAGGCGTAGCAAAGGGAACACTCCGGAGCAGACTGGCTGAACAGAGCAGGTTTGTCAAGTAGGCCAGTACGTGGCTGTGCGTTAGACAGTTAAAGTGGGAAAGTTCTAGAAGTTTTGACTTTTCAATGCGGGTGGTACCGCGGATAGAAGATTATTCGCCCCGGAATACAGAAATGTATTCCGGGGTTATTTTTTGGTTATCAAATAGCTAGAGGAGGCAACATTATGAGCAACATTTACAGAGACGTAACATTGAACCAAATTAGTGAGGCAGACATTGACAAGGGAATCCGTGTAGCAGGATGGGTAGAAAATATCCGTGACCACGGCGGTGTATCCTTTGTGGATTTAAGAGATATGTATGCTGTATTGCAGGTAGTAATTCGTGATACCGGGTTATTAAAGGGTATCAAAAAGGAACAGGCAGTTACGATTTTGGGAAAAATTGAAAAAAGAGATGAAGAAACTTACAACCCGAAAATTCCAACAGGTACCATTGAATTAGAAGCAAAGGAAGTAACCGTTTTAGGTGAAGTATATAAAAATCTTCCTTTCGAAATCATAACCAGTCGTGAAGTAAGGGAAGACGTTCGGTTAAAATACCGCTATTTAGATTTAAGAAACCAAAAAGTAAAAGATAACATTATTTTCCGTTCCAAGGTCATTGCTTTTCTGCGGGAAAAAATGACAGAAATGGGATTTTTGGAAATCCAGACTCCTATTTTATGTGCATCCTCACCGGAAGGAGCGAGAGATTACATTGTTCCATCCAGAAAGTTTAAAGGAAAATTTTATGCACTTCCTCAGGCACCACAGCAGTACAAACAGTTGTTAATGGTTTCCGGATTTGATAAATATTTCCAGATTGCACCATGCTTTCGGGATGAGGATGCAAGGGCAGACCGCTCACCGGGAGAGTTTTACCAGTTAGATTTTGAAATGAGCTTTGCTACTCAGGAAGAGGTTTTTGCAGTAGGAGAAGAAGTGTTGACAGCTACTTTTGAAAAATTCGCACCTAAAGGTTTTTTGGTAACAAAGGCGCCATATCCGATTTACAGCTACAAACAGGCCATGTTAGAGTTTGGAACAGATAAACCGGATCTTAGAAACCCACTTCGTATTATAGATGTAACAGAATTTTTTCAAAGATGTACGTTTAAGCCATTCCTTGGAAAAACAGTAAGAGCAATCAGGGTTCATGCAGAAATGTCAAAAGGATTTCATGAAAAGCTGTTAAAATTTGCAACCGGAATCGGCATGGGTGGACTTGGTTATTTAGAAGTTATGGAAGATGGTTCTTACAAAGGACCTATCGATAAATTTATTCCGGAGGAAATGAAAGAAGAATTTAGAACGTTAGCTTCTTTAGAAAGTGGCGATACTATCTTCTTTATGGCAGATAAGGAGGAACGTGCTGCTTACTATGCAGGAATGATTCGTACAGAGCTTGGAGAAAAGCTGGATTTACTTGAAAAGAACGCATATCGCTTCTGTTACGTAAACGATTTTCCAATGTTTGAAAAGGACCCGGATACAAAACAGATTGGATTTACACACAATCCATTTTCCATGCCACAGGGCGGTTTAGAAGCATTAAATACAAAAGACCCATTGGATATTTTAGCTTATCAGTACGACATTGTATGTAACGGTGTGGAATTGTCTTCCGGTGCTGTTCGTAACCATGATATGCAGATTATGGTAAAGGCATTTGAAATTGCAGGATATGATGAAGAAGTATTAAAATCCAAATTCGGTGCCTTATACAATGCATTCCAGTATGGAGCACCACCACATGCAGGTATGGCTCCCGGTGTTGACCGTATGCTGATGCTTCTTCGTAACGAAGAAAACATTCGCGAGGTAATTGCATACCCAATGAATGGTAATGCAGAGGACCTCATGTGTGGTGCACCAAACTATGTAACTGAGCAGCAGCTTAGAGAGGTGCATATTAAGGTACGAGACTAAGTAGCAACCATTTAGAAGAAGGGAAACCGGCATAAAAGCTGGAAAGTTAGAAAGAGGTAAGAAATGGCAAATATAATTTCAGATGAAACAATCGAATATGTAGGCATTTTAGCAAAGCTTGATTTGTCTTCTGAGCAAATTGAGCAGGCAAAAAAGGACATGGGCAGTATGCTAGATTACATTGATAAATTAAATGAACTGGATACAGAAGGGGTAGAGCCTATGAGTCATGTTTTTCCCGTTCAAAATGTGTTCCGTCAGGACGTTGTTACAAACGGGGATAACAGAGAGCAGATACTGAAAAACGCACCGGGAGAAAAAGATGGCATGTTCATGGTGCCCCGGACAGTGGAATGATAGTTGATTAGCATGTAAAAACCAATGGTTACTGGTCAGGGCGTGAACAGTAACCGGTGTTCTTGAAAGGAGACGACATGGACATTTTAGATCTGACTGCTGTAGAGTTGGCAGCGAAAATAAAAGAGAAAGAAGTTAGTGTTTTAGATGCAGTAGAAGCAGTAATAAAGCAAATAGAAGAAAAAGAAGAGAAGTTACACTGTTATGTAACAATAGACAAAGAAGGAGCCAGAAAGAGAGCAGAAGAAGTCCAGAAAGCCATTGATGCAGGCACATTAACAGGACCCCTTGCAGGAGTGCCGGTGGCAATTAAGGATAATATGTGTACTAAGGATATGCTTACTACCTGTTCTTCCAAAATTCTTGGAAATTTTATCCCTACTTATTCGGCTGAGGCTGTGATTAAGTTAGAGGAGGCAGGAGCAGTGATTATTGGTAAGACCAATATGGATGAATTTGCCATGGGCTCCACTACGGAAACCTCTGCTTTTGGCGTGACGAAAAATCCATGGAATGAGGAGCATGTGCCGGGAGGTTCTTCCGGTGGTTCGGCGGCAGCAGTGGCAGCGGATGAGTGTTTCTTTTCCCTTGGTTCTGATACAGGTGGCTCTATCCGTCAGCCTGCTTCCTTTTGCGGTGTGGTAGGAATGAAGCCTACTTATGGAACGGTTTCACGTTACGGTCTGATTGCGTATGGTTCCTCCTTGGATCAGATTGGACCGCTTGCAAAAGATGTAACAGATTGTGCCACTATTTTGGAAGTGATTTCTTCCTATGATGTAAAAGATTCTACCAGCGTGGAAAGAAAAGATACGGATTTTACAAAGGCTCTTGTAAATGATGTAACCGGCATGAAAATCGGTATTCCAAAAGATTATTTTAAAGAAGGGCTTGACCCTGATGTAAAGGAAGCGGTGTTAGCAGCGGCTAACCTTTTAAAGGAAAAAGGGGCTATTGTAGAAGAGTTTGATTTAAGTCTTGTAGAGTATGCAATTCCCACTTATTACACAATCGCAGCAGCGGAAGCAAGCTCTAACTTAGAACGTTTTGACGGGGTAAAATACGGATATCGTACAGAAGATTATGAAGGTCTTCATCACATGTACAAAAAGACCCGTTCAGAGGGCTTTGGAGAAGAAGTAAAAAGAAGAATTATGTTGGGCTCCTTTGTGTTAAGCTCCGGTTATTATGATGCTTATTATTTGAAGGCATTAAAAGTAAAGGCACTAATAAAAAAAGCTTTTGATGAAGCCTTTGCCAAATATGATGTGATTTTAGGACCGGTTGCACCTACAACTGCACCAAAGCTTGGCAGCAGCCTGGCAGAACCTATAAAGATGTATTTAGGAGACATTTACACCATTTCCGTAAACTTAGCAGGCCTGCCGGGAATTAGCGTTCCGTGCGGTTTGGATAAGGCAGGACTTCCTATAGGACTTCAGCTTATCGGGAATACCTTTGAAGAGAAGAAGCTCATTCAGACAGCCTTCACTTACGAACAGGCAAGAGGAAAATTTGAAAAGAAGGAGGGCAAATAACATGGCAAAGCAATATGAAACAGTCATTGGTTTGGAAGTTCATGTGGAGTTAGCAACCAAAACAAAAATCTTTTGTGGATGCTCTACCGAATTTGGTGGTGCTCCCAATACTCACACGTGTCCGGTTTGTACTGGAATGCCGGGAAGCCTTCCTGTTTTAAATAAGCAAGTAGTGGAATATGCCATTGCAGTAGGTCTTGCCACTAATTGTTCCATTACCAGGTATTGTAAATTTGACAGAAAAAATTATTTTTACCCGGATAACCCACAAAACTACCAGATTTCCCAGCTTTATCTGCCAATCTGCAGAAACGGCGGCGTGGAAATTGAAACAGAGACTGGCAAAAAAGTGGTAGGAATCCATGAAATTCATATGGAAGAAGATGCCGGAAAGCTTATTCATGATGAATGGGAAAATTGCTCATTAGTAGATTATAACCGTTCCGGTGTGCCACTGATTGAAATTGTATCAGAGCCGGATATGAGAAGTGCAGAGGAAGTTATCGCCTATCTGGAAAAATTAAGACTGATTATCCAATATCTGGGTGCTTCAGACTGTAAGCTTCAGGAAGGCTCTATGAGAGCAGACGTAAACCTTTCTGTAAGAGAAGTTGGAGCAAAAGAATTTGGCACAAGAACAGAAATGAAAAACTTAAATTCCTTTAAAGCTATTGCCAGAGCTATTGAGGGAGAAAAAAACCGCCAGATTGATTTACTTAATGAAGGAAAAAAAGTGATTCAGGAAACAAGAAGATGGGACGATACAAAAGAAACCTCTTATGCTATGAGAAGTAAAGAGGATGCTCAGGATTACCGATATTTCCCTGACCCTGATTTAGTACCGGTTCGGATTAGTGATGAATGGTTAGAGGAGATTAAGGCAAACCAGCCGGAATTTCGTACCGAAAAAATGCTTCGCTACAAAGAAGAGTATGACATACCGGATTACGATATTGACATTATTACAAACTCCAAACATTTAGCAGATATTTTTGAAGCAACAGTTGCAATCTGCAACCAGCCGAAGAAGGTTTCAAACTGGCTTATGGTGGAAACAATGCGTCTGTTAAAAGAGCATGAAATGGAGCCGGAGGACATTGTATTTTCACCGGAAAATCTGGCAAAGCTTATTTTGCTTGTAGAGAACAAAGCCATTAACTCAACAGTGGCAAAAGAAGTGTTTGAAGTGGTGTTTGATAAAGACATTGATCCGGAAGCTTACGTGGAGGAAAAAGGCTTAAAAACAGTAAATGACCAAGGAGCCTTAAGAAAAACCATCGAATATATAGTGGAAGCAAACCAACAATCCGTAGAGGATTACCATAATGGTAAGCAGAAGGCAATGGGATTTTTGGTGGGCCAGACTATGAAAGCAATGCAAGGAAAAGCAGACCCGGCAATGGTAAATCGGATTTTAAAAGAAATACTGGAAAGTTAATCAGTAAAAAAACAGGCTGTGTTATAGCCTGTTTTTATTTTTACCAGCTCTTAAATTACTTCCGTAATGATTCTTTTCGGCAATCATCCTGTTTTTGTAAGTTAAAAGCTCCATATATTCCAATACGGCATCTAAATTCTCCGGACTCATATTTAACAGGGTATGAGTTATATCACTAACTGTAATGCCATCCCGAAGAGGCACACTTAATTTCCTGACATCATAGGGTAAATCTGTTCTGCCAAGCAAATAATCGGTTGAAACCTGAAAGAAATCTGCCAGAGTGCAGAGTGTTTTAAAATCAGGTTCATGGGCACCTGTTTCATAATTGGAAACAGTTCCTACGGAAATATTTAAGTAGTCAGCCAAATCCTTTTGCAATAAATGCTTGTCTTTACGCAACTCGGCTAAGATTTCACCTATGTGTGCCATAAAAATTTCCCCTTCAACTAGTAATTATGTTCATTTTATAGTATTTCTAAGTGAGGAATTAAAAATAACCAAGAAATCCATATTATATGAGGGGGATAAAGGAAAAAATTTAGGAAAGGTAAAATAGAATTAACCTTTCCTAAAATAAAACCCTTTTCTAGTTTTCTAACAAATAACGAATAAAATCTACGGAAATGTCAGTCCGCTCTGTTGTAGAAGCAATGGTAACAATTGGGGGATTTTCCGGAGAATATCCGCCATTAACCATAAGCTTTGAAATGCTGTGGCCATAAAAACCAATAGCAGTAGTGGTTCCGTCTTCGCTTGTATAATAAAACAGCTTATCCTCTATTTGGGCATATAATTCTTCCGGCAACAGTTCTTTCAAATCACAAAATGCTGATAAAGAAGCATATTCCTCAATAACCCATTTATCTGCCACAATAACGTCCACATCATGTCCATTAAACAGTGCCATCAGCTTTTGGGAATTGGCAACAGAGCCGTCATCTGCCAAGCCATTTGTCATTGTCATGGAAATATCAAATTTGGCTGGATTTGTATTTGTATCAATATTGCGGCTTTTTACAAAATCATCCATTAAAGGAGTTTCTACAGAGGTCATATAATTAGAATTAATCAGTGCCACATAAATAGAAGGCTCCTTGCTGTTTTCCTTGTAAGCAATCACAAACATAACAATACAAAAAATGGCAAATAGTATACCTAAAGTATGGAATTTATAATAATACCAGAAATAGCTGAATTTTTCCTTAAAAGGCTTATCTTTTAACCTGTTCCATTGTTCTTTTTCTGCCTGAAGCATTTGAATAATCTCCTAATCTGTACTTTTTTATGAAACATAATAATCTTTTTCATAAAAGTATGTCAACTGACAAAAAGAAAATTTATAAAACTTTTATGCATATAAAGGAAAGTTCATAAATCGTTCTTAGAAAACCATGTGGTTTGGGTTGAAAAATAGCCTGAAATGTACTATTATATTTACATCGTACAAAGAAAGGAGTAGGAAGTATTTCCTGAAGACAAAATGAGCGATTCTTACATTGAACTGTTAATTAAAAGAAAGACAAGTCCGGCAAAAATGGTTATTAAAATTGTTTTAGCAGTTGTTGCAGCGGTATGTCTTTTTTTTGGTTTAACCGGTTATCTTACATTCTTTTTGATAGGTATTATTTTGGGGCTTGCAGCATATTATGCACATTTAGGTTCCTGTGTGGAGTATGAATATTTATACTTAAACAAGGAACTGTCTGTAGACCGCATTTTAGCCAAATCCAAAAGAAAACGCATGGCGGAATTTGATTTACAACGTATGGAGGTGTTAGCACCGGCTAATTCTCATCGTTTGGATTCTTATAATAACAAGAAATATGTAACGTATGATTTTGCTTCCAATGAAGAGGGTAGCAAACAGTATATTCTTATTTACGCAGGGGATAATGAAGTGGCAAAAGTAAAGCTTGATCTTACAGATGAACTGTATAAAGCTATCCACGATATTTCACCAAGAAAAGTATTTGCGGATTGACACAAAATGGGAAATTTGATACACTTTTCAAAATGTAAAATGGCGGTAAAATCTGGAAATAGAAGAAAATACAGCATGAAAAATGAATGGAGGAAATGAGAGATGGGTCAGATTATCGGAGAAGGAATCACATTTGATGATGTACTGTTAGTACCAAGTTATTCACAGGTGATTGCAAATGAGGTGGATTTATCTACTTACCTGACAAAGAACATTAAACTGAATATTCCTATGATGAGTGCAGGAATGGATACTGTTACGGAGCATAGAATGGCAATTGCCATGGCGAGACAGGGAGGCATTGGTATTATTCACAAGAATATGTCCATTGAAGCCCAGGCTGAGGAAGTTGATAAGGTAAAACGTTCTGAAAATGGTGTTATCACAGATCCATTTTCACTAACTCCTGAACATACATTAAAAGATGCAGACGATTTAATGGCAAAGTTTCGAATTTCAGGTGTTCCGATTACAGAAGGAAGAAAGTTAGTAGGTATTATTACAAATAGAGACCTTAAATTTGAAACAGATTATTCCAAAAAAATTAAAGAGTCCATGACCTCAGAAGGATTAATCACTGCAAAGGAAGGCATTACTTTAGATGAAGCAAAAGAGATTCTTGCAAAAGCAAGAAAAGAAAAACTTCCGATCGTAGATGATGATTACAACTTAAAAGGCTTAATTACCATTAAGGATATTGAAAAAACAATTAAATATCCCTTAGCAGCAAAGGATTCCCAGGGAAGACTTTTATGTGGTGCTGCTGTAGGTATTACAGCAAATGTGCTAGATAGAGTTGCTGCTTTAGTAGAAGCCAAGGTAGACGTTATTGTATTAGATTCTGCTCATGGACATTCCGAAAACGTATTAAGATGTGTAAGAATGATTAAAGATAAATATCCAGAGCTTCAGATTATTGCAGGTAACGTGGCAACAGGTGAAGGAACAAAAGCCCTAATTGAGGCCGGAGCAGATGCGGTTAAAATTGGTATCGGACCTGGATCAATTTGTACAACCCGTGTTGTAGCAGGTATTGGTGTACCACAGATTACAGCCATTATGAACGCATACGAAGTAGCCAAAGAATATGGTGTTCCGATTATTGCAGATGGTGGTATTAAATACTCAGGAGATATGACAAAGGCCATTGCAGCAGGCGGTAATGTTTGTATGATGGGTAGCATTTTTGCAGGCTGTGATGAATCGCCTGGAACATTTGAATTATTCCAGGGAAGAAAATACAAGGTTTATCGTGGAATGGGATCTATTGCAGCTATGGAGAACGGAAGCAAAGACCGTTACTTCCAGTCCAATGCCAAAAAACTTGTACCGGAAGGTGTAGAAGGACGTGTGGCATATAAGGGAACTGTAGAAGATACAGTATTCCAGTTAATGGGTGGTCTTAGAGCCGGAATGGGATACTGCGGATCTGCAACTATCGAAGACTTAAAGGAAAACGGTAAATTTGTAAAAATTTCCGCAGCATCCTTAAAAGAAAGTCATCCACATGATATTCATATTACAAAAGAGGCGCCTAACTATAGTGTAGACGAATAAGGTAAATGGCATGAGATATTATATTCTAAACGAAGTGTCTACTGCCTTAAAGAAAAAAGGAACCTACACATATATAGCGGGGATTGTAGTACTTAGCTTGCTTGCTAATATTGCTATGGTGGCATTTCGAACAATATACGGTATGAGGGAAGGAGCCTTTGGCTCCAACCTGATATACTTTGCACAGTGGTGCTTTATTATTCCTTATTACAGTACTATTTTTATTGTAGAGATTATATTCGGTAAAGAATGTCCGAATCCAAGGATTCGAAATAAAGTTACAATTGGACTTTCCAGAGCCAGGCTTTATTTTGGAAAACTGATTTCCGAGTTATGCATATCTGCCATTTTTTTGGTAGCAGCTATTGCCTGTTTTATTGGTATTACATATATTTTTATGGCAGCTGATGGCAGTATTGAACTTTGGGTTGTGCAAGATTTCTGTCGTGCCGCATTAACAGCGGTTCCACTATGGATTTCGGGTGTTGCCATTGGACATGGATTACTATTTTTCTTTCCCAAAAAGAGATATGCATTTATTACTTTCTTTGCATTAGTACTTGTTATCCCAAGAATTATTATGTTTTTGGCGGCAGAACCATTAAAAATAGGAGCATGTCACTGGATTAAGGAATATTTGCTCTTAACTCCAAGATTTAATGAACTGCCTTATTATGCAACACTGGATATGCCGAAGATAATAATACTTAGCAGTATTTACAGTCTTAGCTTTATTGCCCTTGGTTTGTGGGCATATTATAAAAAAGAATTCTAGCAGGTGGGAAATGTGGAATATGGAAATTTGATTGACAAAGATATGCTTCAAAAGATTCAGGATAAGATTTGTTATTTGGGAAATATTTCTGCTTATTGTGTAGATGAATTTGGAGACAGAATAACAAAATGGTCCGGTGAGTCAGAAGATATTGCTTATTTTCAGGATGCCCTTTTAGACGAACAACTTTTTAGTTTGCTTGAAAAGGTAAGAGAAAGCACATTAGAAGAGCAAATTATTGAAGATACAAATTATGGTAACTTAAAGGTTGCGGCAATTGGATATAAATTAGGAGGCAAGCTGATATTTTGTTGGCTTGCTTGCTGTGTTTTTTCGGCAGAGACAGATTTTTATGAAAATCCTCTCTTAAAGGGTGTCAGACGTATTACTACGGAAGAACGATTGTATGAAACAATTGGATTATTTCAAATGTATACAGAACAGATTTACCTTGCTAAAAGTTCCATTGAATCAGTAAAGGCAGAACATGTAAGAAGTCTGTATTCTAAAGATGAAATGGAAAGGAGTTTAAAAAGAGCAGAGTATTATACAGAAGCACTTCAGTTGTTGGAATCAGACAAAACTTTTGAAGATTCGACTAATAAGATTTTGACTCTTATGGGCAGATATTTAGATATAAGTTCTGCAGGACTTGTTAAAATTTCAAAAGATGAAAAACACATGGACGTTGTTTGTGAATGGTTGAACGAAGGTGTTACTTCCTTTTATGACAGAGTAAAAGGATTGGAAAGACCTAAGATTTTATACACTAATAAAACTGTGATTGTTTCCAATGATACGATGATGTCAAAAGAAACAAAAGAGTTTATGAAAAGGATAAACTGCAAGGCATATATAGCAATGCCACTTTTTATGGAAGATAAAACAGGCATGTATGTTTATCTGGAAGAAAGAAGACAGAAAAGAAACTGGCAGTTAGAAGAAATACACTTTATTAAGGATATGACCCAGATTATGCAGGGTATGCTTAGTAAAATGATTCAAAAAAAATCTTTAGAAAATTCCTTTGCATCCCTGCAGGCCATTTTAGATAATATAGGTAGCTGTATTTATGTGCAGGATGTGGAAACCGGCAAGTTAATCTTTGCTAACCGTCAGGTGAAAAATACATTTGAACTGGAAATGAAAAATGGAAAGCTGGGCGAAATGATTCAAAACGGTCGTCCAATTGGCTTAAAAGAAGGCTATTATGAAGTTCATTACAGCGAGAAAAACAGATGGTATGATTTGTATTATACTTACATTACATGGGTAGATGGAAGACGTGTTGCACTTTGTGCACTATATGACATAACCGATAAGAAGATTTATCAGAATAAAATTGAACAACAGGCATATACAGACTTTTTAACAGGGCTATATAATCGTATGTGCTGTGAGAGAGATTTATCCATGCAGCTTGACAAAGCTATTGCTGAGAAAATTACCGGCGGTCTGCTTTACTTGGATTTAGATGATTTTAAACATATTAACGATGGTCTTGGCCATCAATATGGAGATGTGCTTTTAAAATCTATTTCAAATAGTCTGCGACGGATTCAGGGTATCAACAATTCCTGCTACCGTATGGGTGGAGATGAATTTGTTATTATTATCCCGCCAGAGAGCTTTCATAGATTTGACGAGATTATACAGGATATTCAGGCGATTTTTAGCAAGCCCTGGTTTTTAAAGGATGCTGATTATTACTGTACTATGAGTATGGGTATTGTGAATTATCCGGAGGATGGTAATCGTGTTCAGGATTTAATTAAAAAGGCAGATATTGCCATGTATGAAGCCAAAAAGACCGGTAAGAACCGGTGCTTCAGATATTCAGATAAGTTAAGCATGGTTTCACATAAAAGGCTTGATATGGAGAAAAACATGCGTGATGCTACTGCAGATAATTACCAGGAGTTTGTAGTGTATTATCAACCAATTATTGATGTGCTTTCAGGAAAACCTGTTTGTACAGGGGCAGAAGCACTGATTCGTTGGAATTCCTCTACCATGGGTTTTGTACCGCCTTCTGAGTTTATTCCGTTGGCAGAATATTTAGGATTGATTAATCCTATTGGCAATCATGTATTAAGAGAAGCTTGTATTGCATGTAAAAACTGGAATGACAGAGGTATGAGGAGATTTAAGGTAAATGTTAACCTGTCAGTAGTACAGCTATTACAGCCGGATATAGTAGAAGTAGTAGAAAAAACAATAGAAGAAACGGGTATTAATCCTGTAAATCTTACCTTGGAGGTAACAGAAAGTCTCGCTATTAACGATATGAAACGTATGAAAAAAATACTGAACAAAATCAGGGATTTAGGAGTGCGGATTGCACTGGATGATTTTGGAACAGGATATTCTTCACTGAATCATATTCGAGAGATTCCGTTAGATGTAATTAAAGTAGACCAGAATTTTGTTCAAGGTCTGGCAGAAGACAGTTATTCGCAATCCTTTATTAAAATGGTGGCAGAATTAGCGGCGGCTATCGGTGTAAATGTGTGTGTGGAAGGTATTGAAACAGCAGAACAGTTTAAAGTAGTAAATGATATGAAAATACAGCTGATTCAAGGTTACTATTTTGACAGACCTCTTCCACAGAGGGATTTTGAAGAAAAATACGTTATCGTAAATTAAAAGTTAATTACAGGTGCTGAATAATTACATAAAAACAACATATAAGAGAGGGTGACATCATGGAAAACAACGAAAAAGAAGTAGTGTCCAGAAATTTTATTGAACAGGAAATAGATAAGGATTTGGCAGAAGGTGTATATGATACCGTTCATACCAGATTTCCACCGGAACCAAATGGTTATTTGCATATTGGCCATGCGAAAAGTATTTTACTAAATTACGGGCTTTCTAAGAAGTATAATGGTAAATTTAATATGCGTTTTGACGATACTAACCCAACAAAAGAAAAAACAGAGTTTGTAGAGTCTATTAAAGAAGATATTAAATGGCTTGGTGCTGACTGGGAAGACAGATTATTTTTTGCTTCTGATTATTTTGATCAGATGTACGAAGGTGCTGTTAAGTTAATTAAAAAGGGTAAAGCTTACGTATCAGATTTAAGTGCAGATGAAATCAGGCAGTACCGCGGAACCTTAACAGAGCCGGGAAAGAAAGATCCATATTCCGACCGTTCCATCGAAGAAAATTTAGAATTGTTTGAAAATATGAAAAATGGTGTTTACAAAGATGGAGAAAAGGTGCTGCGTGCAAAAATAGACATGACCTCTCCTAATATTAACATGAGAGATCCAATTATTTACCGTGTGGCACATATGACACACCACAATACAGGGGATAAATGGTGTATTTATCCTATGTACGACTTTGCACATCCAATTGAAGATGCAATCGAGGGCATTACCCATTCCATTTGTACTTTGGAATTTGAAGACCATAGACCTTTATATGACTGGGTAGTAAGAGAGTTAGAGTATCCTAACCCGCCAAGACAGATTGAATTTGCAAAAATGTATTTAACCAATGTAGTAACAGGTAAGCGATACATTAAAAAGTTAGTAGAAGATCAGGTTGTAGACGGCTGGGACGATCCAAGACTTGTTTCAATTGCGGCACTTAGAAGACGCGGATTTACACCGGAAGCGCTTCGCATGTTTGTAGAGCTTTGTGGAGTATCCAAATCAAACTCATCTGTAGATTATGCAATGCTTGAGTATTGTGTAAGAGAAGACTTAAAATTAAGGAAGCCTCGTATGATGGCGGTGCTTGATCCGATTAAGTTAGTGATTGATAACTATCCGGAAGGTCAGGTTGAAATGTTAGAGGCTGCTAACAACATGGAGAATCCGGAGCTTGGAAGCCATCAAGTACCATTTTCAAGAGAACTTTACATTGAAAGAGAAGACTTTATGGAGGAACCACCTAAAAAGTATTTCCGTCTTTTCCCAGGTAATGAAGTACGTCTAATGCATGCTTACTTTGTAACCTGTACCGGCTTTGAAAAAGATGAAAATGGAAATGTAACAGTGGTACATTGTACTTACGATCCTGCAACTAAAGCAGGAAGCGGATTTTCTGAAAGAAAAGTAAAAGGAACTATTCACTGGGTACCTGCTAATGAGGCAATAAAAGCAGAGGTACGTCTTTATGAAAATCTTGTAGACGAGGAAAAGGGAGTTTACAATAAAGAGGATGGAAGTCTTAACTTAAATCCAAACTCTTTAACTGTATTAAAAGAGTGTTATATTGAGCCAGCAATTGCCGGGGCTGGAGCTTACGACAGTTTTCAGTTTGTAAGAAATGGATTTTTCTGTGTAGATTATAAAGATTCTACACCGGAAGCACTGGTATTTAACCGTATTGTTTCATTGAAGAGTTCATTTAAGCTGCCTAAGTAAAACCTAAAAAGAAAGGGAGTTAATAGCATGGCAGGATTATTATCAGGATTAGAAGTATTTGGATTAAAAGGCATGGATAATGTAAATGATATCTATGACGGAGAAAAAAAAGAAGAAGAACAAAAGAAGGCAGAGGTAGAAAAGGATCCTGTGCAGATAGAACAGGATATGCTTTTTGAAAAATCTTTTACCTGTCCAATTTGTGATATAGATTTTAAGTCCAAAACAGTTCGTATCGGAAAAGCAAAGCTTTTAAAGACTGATTTAGATTTACGTCCAAAATATGAAAATGTAGATATGTTAAAATATGATGTTATTTTGTGTCCACATTGTGGATATGCAGCACTTAGCAGATATTTTAAATTTATTACTTCGCCTCAGGCAAGATTAATTAAAGAAAATATTTCTCCTAATTTCAAACACATAAAAGAAAAGGGCGTAATTTATACCTACGAGGAGGCACTTTCCAGATACAAGTTAACATTGGCTAATGCCATTGTAAAAAAAGCTAAACCTAGTGAAAAAGCTTACATTTGTTTGAAAACTGCATGGCTGTTACGAGGAGCGGCAGAAAGCTTAAAAAAGGATGAGCCTGATTATGAGCAGAAAAAAGCAGAGCTTACAAAGGAAGAAGATGAATTTTTAAGAAACGCATTAGAAGGCTTTTTAACAGCAAGACAGACAGAAGGATACCCAATGTGTGGTATGGATGAAACAACAGTGGATTATCTTATTGCTGTGCTAGCTATGCGGTTTGAACAATTTGACATCTCATCCAAGCTTATTGCAGGTATTCTTGTTTCCCATACAGCGACTCCAAGGATGAAGGATAAAGCAAGAGATGTGAAGGAAATGCTTGTAAAACAAATCAAGGCAAATCAGGCGAAAAAGGGAAAGTAATGAATGAATTAGCCATAACACTGGATACGCAAAATGGTGTATATTTGTATGAGCAGATATACCAATATATTAAAAATGAAATTATAGAAGGGAAGTTTCGTTCTGGGGAGCGGCTTCCCTCTACTCGTGCTTTGGCAGAACACTTGCAAATAGCCAGAAGTACCGTAGAGCTTGCTTATGAACAGCTGGTTTCAGAAGGATATATAGAATCCAGACCTTACAAGGGATATTTTGTGTGTCCTATTGAGGAAATGTACCATTTAGAGCATCAAAAAACTATTACAAAAGAGGAAGTGAAAATGGAAAATTCCTATTTGTATGATTTAACTCCAAATGGAATTGAAATGAAGGCCTTTCCTTTTTCTACGTGGAAAAAGATAACAAAAAATGTATTGGCAGAAAAACAGAGGGATATATTTGAGTTGGGTCATCCAAAGGGAGATATACAATTTAGGAATACCATTTGTCGGTACCTTCATAGCTTCAGGGGTGTTTCATGTGAACCGGAGCAGATTATTGTAGGTGCGGGAAATGACTATTTACTGTTACTCTTAGGGAAAATATTGGGTGAAAATCAAAAGGTTGCAATGGAAAATGCTACGTATCAAAGGGCAAAACGTATTTTTGTTACCTCGGGCTATGATATAATTTCCCTGCCTATGGATAAGAATGGAATGAGCATAGAACATTTAAAGAATAGTCAGGCAAACATAGCCTATATTATGCCGTCTCATCAGTTTCCAACCGGTGTAGTTATGCCAATTGGAAGAAGAATGGAATTGTTAAAATGGGCAGCAGAGAAGGAAAAACGCTATCTGATAGAAGATGATTATGATAGTGAATTTCGCTACAAGGGAAAGCCCATTCCGGCTTTACAGGCATCAGATAAAAAAGAAAAAGTAATTTACATGGGAACTTTTTCAAAATCCATTGCACCGGCAATTCGTGTTAGTTTTATGGTTCTTCCTAAGCCCCTTCTTAAAAATTATGAAGAAAATGCAGGATTTCTGTCATCCACTGTGTCCAGAATTGACCAGGCTATTTTGAATGAATTTATTGCAGCAGGTCACTATGAAAGATATTTAAATAAAATGAGAAAAATTTACAGGAGTAAGCATGATTGTTTATTAGAGGCATTAAAACCTTTTTCCCACAGGTTTCAAATTTCAGGGGAAAATGCCGGATTGCATATTGTTTTATCAGCAAAGGAAAATAAGGTTACCGAGGAACAATTGGTGGAAAAAGCAGCACTTGCAAAAGTTAAGGTGTATGGAATGAGCAATTATGAGACAAGATGTGAAAAAGAAGCATTATCTGAAAAAAACAAAAAGAATCAGGCAAAAATACTAATTGGGTATGCAGGCTTGTCAGAAAAAGAAATAGAGGATGCCCTGTCTATTTTAGAAAGAGCATGGGCATAAAAGCAAAGAAAGGGCAGATGCGATCTAAATATGCATCTGCCTCTTTTTGGCTTTATTCTTCTTCTGCTTCTGCTTCTGTTGTGTCGCCAGAAGCTTCGTCCTCGATATCGTCAAGGTCTGTTAATTCATCCGGAACTTTAGTAGACGGTTTTGTGTCCGCCTCTTTTGCCGATTCCTCATCAGCACTTTCTGTAGGACTTAAATTAAGTGATACATAAGTGCGGTCTGCGTCATCATCATCGTCCTCTAAATCATCGAAGGCATCGAAGTCTTCCTGAACGTTTTCAGAATCCTTTTTGTTTAAGAAATAATAAACACCTGCACATGCAGCTAAAGCAGCTGTGCCGAATAATAAAAGTTTACCAAGCTTTTTCATAGCGATAAATCTCCTTTCGAGCTCCCTTTTTTCTCTATTTTATATGAAAAAGGAGAAGAAAACAACCCACAATATATTATTACCAAAAAGAATCAATTGATTTATACGGAATTGTTAGACAGGAGTATTATCTAGTGTTATAATCTTAGTTATAAAGTGTGTGGAGTGTAAGTGATTTACAATAAATCAGGAGTAAGAAGTGAAGGATAAATTTTTTGATCTAAAAAGGGAAAAACAGGACAGGATGATTAATGGTGCCCTGAAAATATTTGCCTTAAATGGGTATAAAAAGGCAAGTACGGATGAAATTGTAAAAGAAGCAGGTATTTCAAAGGGACTGTTGTTTCATTATTTTGAAAGCAAAATCGGGGTATACAGCTTCGTATGCCAGTATAGTGCGAAATATATTGCCATGGAGCTTTTTCGCTCAGTGGGAATGAAAGAAACGGATTTTTTTGAACTACAAAAGCAAATGGAGCTTGCCAAAATGCGGGTTATGAAGCAATATCCGTATATGCAATATTTTTTGAATCAGGCTTTTTTGGAACGAGATGAGGAAGCAGTAGAAGCTACAAAAGAGGAAATGGATTATGCCTCCGATGCATTAAAGCAGGTGTACGAAAAAGCTGATTTAACCAGATTTAAAGAGCAGGTAGAACCTTCAGTAGTATTAAAAATGACTCTTTTTTCACTAAACGGACTACTTTCTGATTATATGAGAAGGGAAACCTTTATACCAGAGGAGTATTATAGGGAGGCTTGCGAATATCTGGATATGTTAAGGGTTCATTTAGAAAAAGATGATAAGGAGAACTATTGTTAGAAAATGGGGGAAATGATGAAAAAGAGAATTATTTTAAAAAAGATTTTACTTATTTTGGCAATGACCTTTTTGTTAGCAGGTATAACTCCGGCAAGGGATGTATGTGCAACAAGTACTGTAGATAAGGAAGCGGCAAAAGCGGAATTACGCGAAATTGTAATAGATATGTATGAAAACGGGGATGCTTCAAAGAGAGATATCAGCCATTTAAAGCTGACCTTTTCGGAATATAATTCTGTTGTAACAGATGTGTTGGAAAATGAATGCTGGCTGGCATATCAGTGCTATTATAATGGCATTCAACAAAGTGACCAATATGAAGAAGATGGGGTCAAATATATGAAGACATTTTGGATTTACAATGTATCTCCGGATTTCAAGGCCCATTATGCGTCGGTAAAAAATCATATTAAGTACGTACAGGAACAAATTGCCCAAAATCCTAAAATGACAGATATGGATAAACTGGTATGGATTCATGATTATATTGACCGGATTACTACATATAAACTGGATGAATCTAACGGATTTGTTCATACAGCTGTCGGACCATTTTATTATGGATATAGTGTTTGCGACGGCTATGCCAAGGCTATGAATCTTTTATTGCATGAAGTTGGTATTGAGGCAGATAAAGTAAGCAATGAAGGTCATGCATGGAGTCTGGTGAAAATTGACGGTGAGTATTATCACGTGGATGCTACGTGGGATGATACAAGAACATACAAAACAGGAGCATACAGAACTCATTATTTTATGATTCGAAATGATCAGGAATATAGAAATGATCCTTATAGTCCACATACAGGATTTGAGCAATACAATTGGGAAACAAAAGAATGGAAGAATACATTTTCTACATCTACTAAGTATACAGACTGGTATGTACATTCTATAATTGGAGATATGTATTATTATGATGGTTACTGGTATTATGTAGAAGGTGACAATATCGTAAAAAATACAATTAATGGAACAGCAGATTCCAGCATTACAGTATTATCCGGTTCGGGCATTACTTTAACAGGAATTACAGACGGGGTGCTGACTTACAAGGAAAATTCTGTGGAAAAGACAGTTTCCCTTGTTCCGGAAAAAGATGATGATTCCGGAAACGGAGGAAATGAAAATAAAGATGATGATGAATCCGGAAACGGAGGAAATGAAAATAAAGAAGATGATGAATCCGGAAGCGGAGGAAATGAGAATAAAGATGATGATGAATCCGGAAGCGGAGGAAATGAGAATAAAGATGATGATGATTCCGGAAACGGAGGAAATGAAAATAAAGAAGATGATGATTCCGGAAGCGGAGGAAATGTAAATAAAGATGATGATGAATCCGGAAACGGAGGAAATGAAAATAAAGATGATGATGAATCCGGAAACGGAGGAAATGAAAATAAAGAAGATGATGATTCCGGAAACGGAGGAAATGTAAATAAACAAGATGATAACTCCGGAAGCGGCGGAAATGACAGCACACAAAACGAAGGACCAAAAACCTTTAAAGACAAAAAATCTAAAGCTTATTACAAAATTTTAAAGCAAGGGAAAAAGACCGGAACAGTAGCATACCAGAAGCCATATTCCACTGCAAAGGGAAAGATTACCATTCCTGCCACAGTAAAGAAAAATGGCATTACATATAAGGTAACAGGTATTAGTGCCAATGCATTTAAGAATAATAAGAAGATTACTCATATTGTAATCGGGAAAAATGTACAGACTATTGATTCTAAGGCATTTTATAACTGTAAGAAATTAAAGACTATTACGATTAATACAACGAAGCTTACCTCTGCAAAAGTGAATAAAAATGCTTTTAAGGGAATTAAGAAAACGGTTAAAATTAAAGTAATAAAAAGTAAGTATAGTAAATATAGAAAGCTTTTTATTTTAAAAGGGCTTAAGTCTAAGGGACAGGTTGTAAAAAAATAAACAAAAAGCAATGAGATGAGAAAAAGGGACTCATAAGAGATAAAAAGAATGGAGGGTGACATAACATGAAGAAAAAAATATTGAGTATGTTATTGTCAGGAGTTATCTTATCTACAATGTTGATGGGATGTGGAACCGGACAAGGTGAGAAAGAAAGCGAGGCAACAGAAAGTATAGAAGCGGAAAGTGCAACAGAGGATGAAACTGTAGCGGAAACGGAAGAAAACAGTGGCAGTACAGAAACGACAGAACTGGAATCAGGAAAAGTAGAGCTTACAATCTGGGCAGAAGAGGAAAATTTTGAAGTATTACAGCAGATGATTGACAGCTTTAAGAATGAGTATGCAGGGCAAGCCAACTTTGAGATAACCTTGGATGCACAATCAGAAGCGGATACAAAGGATATGTTATTAGGAGACATACATAATGGGGCAGATATCTTTTCTTTTGCAGATGACCAGATGCTTTCCATGGTAGCAGGGGGAGCACTTTCACCAGTGGCAAATGCAGAAACAGTAAAGAGTGCCAACTTGGAAGAGTCTGTGGCGGCAGCTACATATAATGATGTGCTGTATGCATATCCATATACAGCTGACAATGGCTATTTCTTATATTATGATAAGAATTATTTTACAGAGCAGGATGTGCAGACTTTAGATGGTATACTGGCGGCAGCGCAGAATTCCGGCAAACAGTTTTATATGGAATTTGATTCCGGATGGTATCTGTATTCATTTTTTGGAGGTACAGGTCTGGAAGTAGGATTAAACGAGGATGGTGTTACAAATCATTGCAATTGGAACTCAACAGATGGTGCGATCAAGGGAACAGATGTGGCACAGTCCTTAATAGATATGACATCCAATCCGGCGTTTTGTTACAAGGAATATGAGTCTTTTGTTGATGGGATTCAGTCAGGAAATGTTGTAGCAGGTATTAGTGGTGTGTGGAACGCAGTAGCCGTTCAGGAAACATGGGGAGCTGATTATGGAGCATGTAAACTTCCAACCTATACCTGTGCAGGACAACAGGTGCAGATGGCATCTTTTACAGGTTATAAGATGATGGGAGTAAATGCTTATTCAGAGCATGTTGAGTGGGCACATAAACTGGCTGAATGGATTACCAATGAAGAAAACCAGACTCTACGTTTTGAAAAGAGAAGTCAGGGACCTTCTAATATTAATGCGGCATCTTCCGATGTAGTGAATCAGGTACCGGCCATCAAGGCGGTTATTGAACAGTCTCAATACGGAACATTACAAAGAATCGGCAATTCTTATTGGAATGCATGTACTTCTTTTGCAGAAAATATTCTTGCTGGAAATCCGCAAGGCAAAACCACACAAGAAATGATGGATATTCTTGTTGAAGGTATAACGGCATCTACCGTACAATAGGAGGAATGAATTATGAAGAAAAATAGAGGACTCAGTATTAAAACTATTATTCTGATTCCTGTCTTTGTACTGGGAATTGTGTCAATTATTTCCAACATGCAGGCAATCTCGAATATTAGACAAGTAAATTCTAATGCAAGTATCATTGCGGATGAATATATGACCAGTATTTCTAAATTAGGTGAAATTCAGAATGAGACTCAGGCTATTCATAGAAAAGGTTTGTCTCATATTATAGCAACTGATTTGGACACTATGATTGAAATGGTAGCTTCTATTCGGGCAGAGCAACAAGTATTAGAAACATATTTGGCGGAATATGAAAAGAGCTATCTCATGGAAGCGGACAAAGAAGGATTTGAAAAAATTGTAGCTAACTATGAGGGAATGAAATATGAAATTTCAAATATGATGGCTTTAAGTGCCAATAACCAGAAGGAAGAGGCATATGCACTTGCCAATGGTTCTATTGCAAATTACAGTTCTGCAATCCAACAGGAAATCACTACTTTAATTGCAAATACAAATTCGAGGGCAGGAGAAGCAAGAGAACAGTTAGCACAGGTGTATCAAACATCTCTTGTAAGGAATGGTTTTACTATCGTGCTCAGCTTAGTTGTATTAGTTGCATCTTTAATATGTGTACTATTCCTGTTGATTCGTCCAATCACAGCCACCAGTAAGCAGATTCGTAATATCATTGCTGATATTGACAGAAATGAAGGCGATTTGACTAAACGTGTGAAAATTGTTTCCATCAAGGAAATTGCAGAATTAGGAAATGGCTTTAATACCTTTATGGATAAGCTTCAAGGGATTTTAAAACTGATTATTGAAAATTCCAATAAGATTGAAAAGGTAGTAAACGTAGTACAGGAAAGTGTACATACTTCTAATGACAATGCAGCAGATCTTTCGGCCGTAACAGAGGAATTGTCAGCAACTATGGAAGAAGTGGGAAATTCAGCCAATGCTATTAACAAAAATGTTGATTCCGTGCGAAATGAAGTGGATGAAATTGCTGATAAGTCCAATGAGATTAATGATTACACTAAGGAAATGAAAGTAAGCGCAGAAAAAATGGAAAATGATGCCCAAACTAACATGGATGAAACCAGAATTAAGGTTCAGGATATCCTTGGGGTAATGAATCAGGCTATTGAGGACAGTAAAAGTGTTGACCAGGTTAATGGTCTTACCGATGAAATCCTTTCTATTTCCAGCAAGACAAACCTTCTTGCATTAAACGCTTCTATTGAGGCCGCAAGAGCAGGTGTAGCAGGAAAAGGTTTTGCCGTTGTGGCAGATGAGATTCGCCAGCTGGCCGACTTAAGCCGTGAAACAGCAAGCAGAATTCAAGACATCAATGCTGTGGTAACCAATGCAGTTTACAATCTTGCAGGCAATGCCAATAATGTTGTGGAATATCTGAATGAATCCATTTTACCGGAATTTGAGAATTTTGTTGAAAGTGGTGTTCAATATAAGGAAAAAGCTACCTATATTGAAGAAACCATGAATGCATTTACTGAAAAAACTGATGCACTTAAGAATGAAATGAATGAAATTGCTACTTCCATCCGAACCATTACAGAAGCTATTGAAGAAGGTGCAGAGGGAGTAAATGGCGCAGCTGAAAGCACCCAGATGTTAGTTGGTGACATTGATAATATTAACTGCCGTATGGACGAAAACGAGCAGATAGCAAGAACCCTCCAACAAGGAACCGCTATCTTTACAAAGTTTTAACAAGCCCAACCAACGAACAAGACAGTTTAGCTATAAACTGTTCTTAAATAAGGCTCACAAAGCCAACAAACAGCCCACTGGGCGTCATCAACAAGGCCCACATAGCCAACAAACAGCCCACTGGGCGTCATCAACAAGGCCCACAAAGCCAACAAACAGCCCACTGGGCGTCATCAACAAGGCCCACATAGCCAACAAAACAGCCCCACCAACTGCATATACTGTCTGAACAAACCTTGACAACGGGTGTTGTAGGTTGTGAAGATAGTATATGCAGTTGGTGGGGCGTCCTGTTTGTTAAAGAGTTTATATGTAGCTGGCGGGGGCGTCCTGTTTCTATTTCCCCATTTTATAAACCGGATCTGCCGGGTACCCACCACGAAGCTTCTGCATACCTCGCTGCACCGCATCCTTAGAATTTTTCCAATCGGCATCCTTGTTACGATAATCAAACTTTTCTACAAGCCATGCAACATCTTCTCCAACACGTTCCATAGCCTTTTCCATTACTTCAAACAAAATCGGATAAAATTCCTCTTTCTGTTTATCATTTAACTGCTTATCAGACATTGCCATAATATCTCCGAAATGGTGGAGACAAAGCCCTTTGCTTTTTTTTAAAATATTTTTCAGATCATCATCTTTTTTGTACATAAAAAAGAATGTATCTAAATATCTTTCGTAAGTATCTTCAAAACGATTGCAAATATAACAGGACTTGTCCCGATCTTTTATCCAGTTACTAATGGAATTTCCTTCATCAAAGGATTTTTTGCGTCCAAAAAGGGAAGATTTAGAAGGAGCAAACATTTTAATCTGTTTTTTTAGCTCCTTATTCATTTCTATATAATGAGTTTTTAAAATCCAACCATTTCCAAGGGTGTTACCGTAGTCAAACATTTTCTTAAAATGTTCTCTACAAAAGCCGGCTTTGTCAGTCTCCTGTCGTACATCACTTTCCATATAAGAAGAACCAGAGCCAAGTACAAAATCCAGAAGATCCTGTTCCACATTTCTTTCGATAAAACATAAAGGACATTCGTCATCTGCATGAAAAGCATCCATTAGTGGTATAGTATAAAGTGTTTCTTTCATTTTCATTCCTCACTTTTTTAGTTTTTAAGAAGTAACTGTTAATTTACGAAAGGTTTACCTGTTTTGGAAGCAATTCGTAAAATCTTACATTTATTCTACGAAAAAGCCACAAAAAAAACAAGAAGAAGGCTGGACTTTTCCCTGTCCTATGGTAAAATATTCAAACAGCCTGCGTAATAGAGTGATGCAAGAGTTGAAAGTAAGTTTAACTTGGACGGATATATTTAGGAGATACAGTATGAAGAAAAAACAGGATATGTATAAAGGCGAAAAATTTTATAGCAAAGTTTTAGCGCTGGTTCTGCCTATGGCACTGCAGAATCTTATTAATGTAGGCGTTACTGCTGCGGATGTTGTTATGCTTGGAAGAGTAGGAGAAAAAGTGCTTTCAGGTGCTTCACTGGGTGGACAGGTTCCTTTTATTTTGAATCTGTTTCTGTTTGGAATAGCGTCGGGGGCAGCGGTTTTAACAGCCCAGTATTGGGGCAAAAAGGACACTGTTTCCATAGAGAAAATCTTAGGAATCGGACTAACCACTGCCATGACAGCCGGAATACTATTTATGATTATATCGTTTACAATCCCAAAACAGATTATGGGGATTTTTACAAGCGATCCGGAAGTGATTAGTTATGGAGTGCAGTATTTAAAGATCCTGGCTTTTAGCTATCCTATCGTAACCTTTACAGCTACTTATTTAAATATTATTAAAAGTATTGAGAGAGTGGTAATTTCCACAGTTGTCTATGCAAGCTCCCTGCTTTTAAATATTATCATAAATGCCATTTTAATTTTTGGTCTGTTTGGAGCACCAAAGCTTGGTATTGTAGGTGCTGCCATTGGTACATTATGCGCCAGAATATTAGAACTTGTGATTGTAGCATTTTATGCCAAATTCCGAAATAGGGAAGTGAGGGTTAAGCTTAGTTATATGCTACACATGGATAAAACTCTGTTTAAGGATTTCTTTGTGTATTCCGGTCCGGTTATTTTGAATGAGCTCTTATGGGGACTTGCTGTGTCGGCTAACTCGGCCATTATAGGACATTTAGGCAGCAGTGCTACGGCAGCATATAGTGTGGCACAGACAACCAGACAGTTAGCAATGGTTATCGTGTTAGGCTTGGCTAACGCAACTGCCATTATGATAGGAAAGGTCATCGGGGAAAAACGGGAAGAAATGGCAATTATTTATGCAAGACGTTTCATGAAGCTAACCACTATTTGTTCTCTTTTAGGAAGTGTGTTAGTTGTGGCTATTCGTCCTATGCTTATTTCGGGTCTTGGTTTTTCCGGACAGACAGCAGAGTATATGAGTGTGTTTTTAATATTTTTAGCTGTTCATATTGTATTTCATGGACTAAGTACCACCATTATTGTTGGAGTACTCCGTTCCGGCGGAGATACCCGGTTTGGAATGTGTGTAGACGCGGGATCAATGTGGGGATTTTCAATCTTATGGGGATTTTTGGCGGCCTTTGTATTTAAGGCTCCTGTAGAATTGGTTTATGCTATTTTATTAAGTGATGAGATACTTAAAATGCCCCTTAGTCTTTTTAGGTATCGTTCAAAAAAATGGTTAAAAAGTGTTACCAGATAAATAGAATTGGTGAACGGGTGACGGGTAAAAGTCTATTGGTATGCTAGTGTTAGATTAGAGAGAAAATTGAATTTGGTGGTGGAGATATTTATGGTAAGTAAATTAAGATATGGTAATACTGATACTTTTTTAGTTCGCGGAGAAAGTGGTTATTTACTTGTCGATACAGATTATGCAGGAACGATGCCAGCGTTTTATGGAGCAATAAAAAAGTATAATATAAAGGTAAGTGACATTTCATATGTTTTAGCTACACATTATCATCCAGACCATATAGGTTTAGTTAGTGAATTAATGAAGCAAGGAGTAAAGCTTCTTGTGGTTGATATACAATATTCACACATTCATTATTCCGATGAAATTTTTAGCAGAGATAAGCGATTAAATTATGAAACTATAAATGAAGAAGATGCAACAGTAATTAGTTGTAAAGAGAGTAGGAGATTTCTAAAGGGCATAGGCATCGAGGGGGAAATTATATCAACAATAAGTCATAGTGAGGATAGTATATCATTGGTGTTGGATAATGGTGTATGTATTGTAGGTGATTTAGAACCTATTGAATATTTGGGCGCTTATGAAGAAAATAACAGATTGAAAGCAGATTGGGAACTTGTTATGCGCTATAATCCAAAACTCATTTATTATGCTCATGCAAATGAAAAGGTATTATAAGAGAAGAAACAATCAGGATTTTGGTGAGTCCGAAAGCGCACATGAATTTTACAAACACCCATCTTATGAGTTAAAAAACATATAAAAGAAGTAAGTAATTCAGTCTTACAGTGAGATTGAAAGCAACAGAAGATTTAAAGACGAAGGGATAATTAAGAATAAGTGAAGGAAGGTTTTACAATAGGATGGTATACGATAGAAAGGGGTTAAATCGGGATGTGATAAAGTGTATGGGACGTTTGTTACTATTTGCTATCTTATCGCAAATACCCTATTGTATGGCTTTTGCAAAACAAGGGCTTATAAGTTTTATCGGTTATAATCCCTACAGTACTATTTGGACTTTATAATTTTATTGGTTGTTATGGAAAAGTTTCGATTGAAATTTGTATTTTGAGTGCAGTGATTTGCATGATGCATAGTAAAAAATACAACTATTATAAGTTGCCGGGTGGTGGAATAGAACCGGAAGAAACATTGGAAGATACTTTGATTCGGGAAGTTCGTGAAGAAAGCGGACTAATAGTTAAGGCTGAAACAATAAAGTTTTAAAATTATTATAAGATAAACTGTAAAATATAAGGAAGAAAAGTAGATATGAAATGGGAAAAGAAAAGCATGCTTTGTGCAATTGTAGTAAGCTACATAGTGTTTATGACAGGGTGGTATTTGCGGAAAACGTATATTGATTTTTCATACTTAAATCCTTATCTGGAAGCATGTATTAATTTTGTAGTCTATGGAATATGGTGGAGTGGTTTTGCTTTTTTATTGATTTACTGTTTTGGGAAAAAGCTTAACTGGAATCTGAAAGAAATTCTTACGAAAGGACCCCATAGGAAAACTTTATTAATAGCAATACCAATTATATTATTTTATTATTTCGTTTGTTGGGCAGTTGGCGGATTTCAGTTTTCTTTTGAGATGAATCGGCTGGATTATTTATTGACGGTTGTTGGGGTGGGAATTTTTGAGGAAAGTATTTTTCGAGGATGGTTCTATAATGCTTGGAGTACGATTGTAGAGGAAAAGTATGCGAACATAATATCTGCCGCAATGTTTGTATTTATACATTATCCAAGATGGTTTCAGTTGGAGAGGGCAGCGGGCGATATTGTATATGGAAGCATATATGTATTTGTGTTAGGAGTATTGTTTGGAGTGTTATTTCGAAAAAATCGCTCTATTTGGACTCCGGCAATATTACATTCTGTGTGGGATGCATTGGGATTCTTATTATAATTTTAACTTTCAGGTTTGCTTTACTACTTTAGATAGGTGATAAGTAGTTTTTCTGCGTTTATGATATTTTTACAGGAGGTACATGAGTATGAATCAATATGTAACAGGAGCTGTGACTAAAGGGCGGAATAATGATATATGCTAAATATCAAATGGGTAAAATTTCGGATTTGTCATTTAAAGAAGTGCTTGAATACACAACAAAATTGATTAGAAACCAATCGAAGTTGGTGTAAACGATAAAGCAGCTTACATCCGTTGATAAACTGCCCTATCGTTTACATCAGTTTCGATTTTTCTATAGTGAACAAAGTTGCGTCACTGGAGCCGACATGTATGGACTTTCAATCTTTGCACTTTACCGAAAAGTAAAGGTTATGTCATTACAGCTGAGA
>JAFSDJ010000010.1 GCA_017436305.1 Lachnospiraceae bacterium | reverse complement strand
TCTTCATTCCAACTTTCAAACAATGCTTCCAGCTTTTTGTTTTTCTGAATTCTTTTTAATACCTCTTGTCTTTCTCGAATCATGGGAAAATACTTTTTCAATCCACTGTTCATACACTTATCCTCCTGTGTGCTTTTAATTTTTTTTTCATTGCGGATTGTTCTTCTGAAATTGAAGTACCGAAATGAGATGCCTTGTGGCCTAGAAAGTAGATGCGTGAATTGCATCTGCATGGGAGAGTGTAACATATTTAAATTTGGATTACAAGTGGTCCCTGATAAAATTTCCTGAAAAATTCCCTTAAAAATTTCTTCCCTGAAAAGTTATGAAAATCCCGTAACAGAATAGCCCATAAATAAGGGCAGAAATGGACACAAATAGCCCCCATTTACTTGCAATGTCAATCTCAAGATGCTATTATATTCGAGGGTTACTATTCTGATTCTTAAACAGAACAACCATAATAGAAAGAAAACTTTAATTCGGGGAGACATTATGAAAAAGAAAAATATCATGAAAAGAATTTTGTATATCATACCATTTGTGCTAAGTGCTATACTTTTCTTCCAAACTACAATTACAACTAGGGCTTATACTGAGGAAGAAATTGAGGCAGCAAAAGCCTGGCTGAGCGCCAACGGCTATTCACCGGATGCAGGCGGTGCAGCTGCGGCTTATCAGGATTATTTAAATGGAAAATTTGGACCGGTGCCGGGACAGGAAAATGCCGGCACAACAGATAATACTGGTGCAACAGATAATAACGGTGCAACCGACAATGGCAATACTCCGGAAACCTCTGAAGGAACAGAAACACCGGATGCAACACAAGATCCGGGTTCAGAAAGTTCCAAGCAGGGTGAGTCAAATAGTACTAAAAAAGACAATTCAAAAAAGAATTCTGATGACTCCCAGGAGAATAATCCGGAACAAGCAAATGAAGCTGAAGGCAACCAGACAGGGGATGACGAAAATAACCCATCGCAAACAAATCAGGGACAAGACAGTACAGATTCAGCTAATCTAAATCAGGGAGAGTCCACTCCTATGACTCCGGAACAGATAGAGAGTGTGGAAACATTAATAAAGCAGGTAATGGAAGACGAAAAGCAGTCATCTACCTCAGCAAATGATGCAGAGATAAGCGAAAATGCAGACATCACTGATAAAGAGGAAGAAAAAGATTTAGAAGAAAAAGATTTAGAAGAATCAGATGAAGAATTGACCTTACAGAAGGAAAAAAAGGAACAGGCAAAAAAACAGCAAAGAAAAGCATTTCTCATTTGGGCAGCTTCTTTTGCCGGGATTATCATTCTGATAGGAGTTATTTATTACTTATTCAGTAGGAAACGGTAGGCACCCGTATATGAGCAAAGATAGTTGCCACGTAGCGAAAAGCACCCTAGGTGCGACTTTGCCGGGTGGCGCGGCTGGACTTTTACGTTTTATTTCACGTTTCTAAGGAGGACTCTGAATCATATGCTATACCTGTTTAGAAAAACCATACAACAACGAATTAGGAAGTTTTGTATAGAAAATATCCTTTAACATATTAAAATCAAAGGAACGTAGTGTACCTACATATCCATTTATTAAAAATGTTACATTTACTCTGTGTAATAAAATTTCCTCATCTGTTGCATTGGGGCTGGAATTTTGAAACTGCCCTACAATCGTATCAATAATAGAGGTTTCCATATCCTGTAGAAGGGAAGCGAAGCTGCCTGATTTAATAAAAGGCAGATACATTCCATCGTTGGACAGATAGGCTTCCATAATTTTTCCCCAGATTTCCCCGGAGCGCTCCAGCAAATCACAATATTCATATTCTGAAATAATAGAGCAGATAGAGTCAGTCAGACCGCCCTGAAATTCTCTGGCACAATGATGAATATCATGATAGTGTAGGTAGAAGGTACTTTTATGAATGTCGGCCATTTGACAAAGTTCAGTAACCGTAATTGCGGTTAATGGTTTTTGGGAAGCCAAAGTGGAAAGGGCTTTAAATATGGCTGTTTCCGTTCTTTTTACTCTGCGATCTGTCTTTTTTTTATTCATAAAATTTCTCCTTCCAAAATTTATAGACTTTATTGGGATATTTGGCGAGTATTAGTCAAATTCCTCTTCATTGTCGGTTGCAATTATCTTGTATCCATATTAACATGTTAATAGACTATTGTCTATTAAAAATAAAAAAAAGGAGTCGTTCATTCTATGAATATGGATGAATTTTACAGAGGCACTGCCTTTGATTGTTATGAGTACTTTGGAGCCCATTTAGAGGAAAATGGTGTGGTATTCAGAGTGTATGCACCAAATGCTAAAGGAGTATGTGTGATTGGAGAATTCAGCAATTGGGAAAATATAGAGATGACACAGAAGTGGCAGCCACAGGTTTATGAATGCTATGTGGAAAATGCAAAAAAGGGAATGCTATACAAATACAGAATTTATGGTGGGGATGGAAGCGTTACAGAGCATTGTGATCCTTATGGATTTTCCATGGAGCTTAGACCAAACTTTGCTTCGGTTATTGTGGATTTAAAGGAATATGAGTTTACAGATGAAAAATGGCTTGTAAAACGGGTTAAAAATTATAATAAACCTATGAACATTTATGAAGTTCACTTAGCTTCATGGCATACCAATCCAGCAGATGAAAATGGTCACTATAGGTATGAAGAAATTGCAGACAGGCTTATTTCTTATGTGAAAGAAAATCATTTTAATTATATAGAGTTTTTACCTTTAAGTGAGCATCCATTTGATGGTTCATGGGGGTATCAGAATACGGGTTTTTTTGCTCCTACCTCCAGATACGGGGAACCAAAGGGGTTAAAAGAGCTTATAGATAAATGCCACAAAAATGATATTGGTGTCATTATGGATTTTGTTCCGGTGCATTTTGCAAGAGATAGCTATGGACTCCCCAAATTTGATGGTACCCCTCTTTACGAATATGACAACAATGACGTAGGGGAAAGTGAATGGGGAAGCTATAATTTCATTCATTCCCGAGGAGAAGTACGAAGTTTCTTACAATCAGCAGCCAATTACTGGCTTAGTGAATACCATTTTGATGGAATCCGCATGGATGCCATCAGCCGGGCAATTTACTGGCAGGGTGACCCAAGAAGAGGGGTAAATGAAAAAAGTGTGGAATTTATTAAAAATATGAATGAGGGTTTGCACAAACTTCACCCACAGGCAATTTTAATTGCGGAGGACTCTACCGATTTTATGAAAGTAACGGCTCCGGTTTCTTATGGTGGACTTGGCTTTGATTATAAGTGGGATATGGGCTTTATGAATGACACTTTGGAATATTTTAAACTAGAGCCGGTACACCGTCCTGCTAATTATCATAAGCTGACTTTTTCCATGCAGTATTTTTACAATGAATTGTTTTTACTGGCATTTTCTCATGATGAGGTTGTTCATGGAAAAGCTACTATTATTCAGAAAATGTGGGGACAGTACGAAGACAAATTTCCACAGGTAAAAGCATTTTATGCTTATATGTACACCCATCCGGGCAAGAAACTGAATTTCATGGGAAATGAATTTGGTCAGTTTAGAGAATGGGATGAAACAAGAGAGCAGGACTGGGATCTTTTACAATATCCGGCGCATGATACTTTCCATCATTACTACATGGACTTATGTAAACTATATAGTCAGGAAGCTGCTTTATATGATGGGGAATACAATCCAGATTGCTTTCAATGGTTAGAGGTTCATGCAGAAGAATTCTCCACCTACGTTTATGAGCGAAAAGGTGTTGGGGAAAGAGTCATTGTGGCACTTAATTTTTCAGACCAGTTTTGGAAGGATTTTACTTTCAGGGTAGAAACAGAAGGAAAAGTAAAAGAATTAATTAACAGCGATTGGGAATGCTATGGTGGAAAAACAAAGCCAAGCGATGTAAATTATCAGTTGAAGGAAGATGCTATGAGTCTGGATTTGCCACCATTTTCAGCCAGAATATTTAAGGTGATTAAAGAGAAAAAAGTATCGGAAAACAATTAAAAGCATACAATAAAATAAGGTTTTTACAAGGAGTATGGAATGGGCAGGAAGAGAGGCTGTGTTTTAATGTTGGCGTTGGATTTGCTGCTTTTTGGCATGCTCCTTTTTTATTGGGTAATTGACGATAATGAGAAAATTATGTCAACCAGTGCTGTGTTAGAAGTTGATGAAAGTCAATCACATATAGAACATGGAATTATGTTAACTAAAGACAAAATAAGTGCAGATAATACCCAAAAATCTGAAAAAAATGGCGTTATGTTAATCGGAGAAGAAATTGCAGAAACGGAAAATAACATGATTAATAGGGAAAAAGGAAAAATAGCACTAACCTTCGATGACGGCCCCCACCCTAGCTACACAGAAAAACTGTTAGACGGTCTAAAAGAAAGAGGAATTCATGCCACTTTTTTTGTAACAGGCGAGCATGCTAAGCTTCATCCTGATATTATTAAACGGATGAAAGAGGAAGGTCACTTAATTGGAAATCATACTTATAACCATGTTAAACTAACAGAGTATAACAGGGATGAATTTAAAGAACAGCTTGTGAAAACAAATCAGGTTATCACAGAGCTTACAGGACAGGATGTGCTTTACGTACGACCACCTTACGGTGCATGGGACAAAAATTTAGAGGCAGAGCTTAACATGTTTCCTGTTCTCTGGTCCATAGACCCATTGGATTGGTGTACCGATAATGCCGCTGTAGTGACGCAAAGAGTAGTCAGTAAAGCCCAGGATGATGGTATTATTCTTATGCATGATTATTATGACACAAGTGTCATAGCTGCTCTTGAAATTATAGACCAGCTTACAGCCGAAGGCTATGAGTTTGTGACAGTGGAGGAGATTTTGTTTGACTGAAAATGTTTAAAATAAAAATTGGTTTAACTTGCTTTTCTTAAAAGATTAAGGGATAATATTTTTCAGTAAAATATAAAAAAAGAAGGACCCACAAAATGGATATATTTGATTACATGCGACAAAACCAACTGGAAAAGGAATCACCCTTGGCAGCCAAGCTTCGGCCAACAACCTTAGATGAGGTAGTAGGGCAAAAGCACATCATAGGCAAGGATAAGCTGCTATACCGGGCCATAAAGGCAGACAAAATAAGCTCCATTATCTTTTACGGACCGCCGGGAACAGGAAAAACTACTTTGGCAAAAGTCATTGCCAACACTACCAGCGCAGAATTTAAACAAATAAATGCCACCGTAGCAGGCAAAAAAGATATGGAAGAAATCGTAAATGGTGCCAAGGAAACACTTGGAATGTATGGGAAGAAAACCATTTTATTCATCGATGAAATTCACCGTTTTAACAAAGGCCAGCAGGACTACCTTCTGCCTTTTGTAGAAGACGGAACCATTGTATTAATCGGTGCCACTACTGAAAACCCATACTTTGAGGTAAATGGAGCGCTTATTTCACGTTCTATTATATTTGAGCTAAAACCTTTATCAAAAGAAGACATTAAGGAACTGCTTCTTCGTGCAGTGAACGATACCGAAAAAGGCATGGGTGCCTATGATGCAGTAATAGATGAAGATGCACTGGAATTTCTTGCAGATATAGCCGGAGGAGATGCAAGACATGCCCTAAATGCCGTGGAACTTGGTATTATGACAACAGAACGTTGTGAGGATGGGAAAATCCATATTACTTTAGAAGTGGCCGGAGAATGTATACAAAAGCGAACAGTGAGGTATGATAAAGGTGGAGATAACCATTACGACACTATTTCAGCCTTTATTAAAAGTATGCGTGGCTCAGACCCGGATGCAGCGGTGTATTATCTGGCAAAAATGCTTTACGCAGGCGAAAGCGTTACTTTTATTGCCAGAAGAATTATGATCTGCGCCGCAGAAGATGTAGGAAATGCAGATCCTAACGCGCTAACCGTAGCAGTGAGTGCTGCTCAGGCAGTAGAACGGGTTGGTATGCCGGAAGCACAGATTATTTTATCTCAGGCAGTTACTTATGTTGCCTGTGCCCCAAAAAGCAACTCAGCATGCAACGCTGTTTTTGATGCAATGGACACTGTGAAAGCAACGGGAAATCTGCCCATACCAACACATTTACAGGATGCACATTACAAAGGAGCAGAAAAATTGGGACACGGAATCGGATATAAATACGCTCATAATTATGAGAATCATTATGTAAACCAACAATATCTGCCTTACGAATTAAGCGGAAAAGAATTCTATAAGCCCAGCGGAAATGGGTATGAGAAAAAAATAAAAGAGCATATGCGGTTTCTGAAGGAAAGCGCCAAGAAGGATGAATAAGAGTCGTACCGGTCATGGAGTGAACAGAAATTTATTTAAAGAGAGTCAGATAAATGCATCAAAATAATAAAGTAACAAATAATAAAAAAATAGATTTAAAGAATAGCTCAAATAACAATAATAACCGGAATAAAAAAAGTAACTCAAATAAATCCAATAAAATTACAGAGAATCACCGGCTAATCATAGTCTCCTTAGATGCAGTAGGCCAAAGGGATTTAGCTTTTTTAAAAACACTGCCTAATTTCAAAAAGATTTATGAAAAATCAGCAGTCTGTGAAAATGTGGAAAGCGTATATCCCTCCATTACTTACCCGGCCCATACTTCCATCATTACCGGAAAAAAGCCAATTCATCACGGAGTCATAAACAACACACTGATTCAGCCTAAAAGACCTAAGCCGGACTGGATGTGGCAGCGTAAATATGTAAAAGGTACCACTCTTTATGACGAAGCCATAAAAAAAGGCTATAGGGTAGCAGCACTTTTATGGCCCGTCACCGCCAAGAGTAAAATTCATTACAATTTACCGGAAGTTTTAGCAAACCGCCCATGGCAGAACCAGATTATTGTGTCTGCCCTAAACGGTACAGTTTCCTATGAGTTTGCCCTTCTGAAAAAATTCGGACATTTAAGGGATGGTGTAAGACAGCCGGCATTGGATAACTTTGTACATGAGTCAGCCTTATATACAATCAGAAAATACAACCCGGATATGATGCTCATACATTATACGGATGTAGATACAAACAGACACATATACGGGGTAAACCACAAAAAAGTAACAGAAGCCTTAAAGCGTCATGACGATAGATTAGGAGACATTTTAGAAGCCTTAGAAGAAACCGGAGACATGGAGGAAACAACTTTTGTAGTGCTTGGAGACCATTATCAGATGGACGTAGAAAGAGTGGTTTATTTAAACTGCATGTTAAGAGAAAATGGTTTTTTACACACAAAGGAAGGCAAAATAACAGACTATCAGTTTCTTGCAAAAAATTGTGACGGCTCCTGTTATATTTATGCAAACAAAGAAAAACAACCGGATAAAGAAGCTTATAAAAAACTGACAACACTGTTAGAAAAATGCAAGGCTGATAAAGTCTACGGAATTGAAAAAATATTTACCGGGAAAGATGCAGGGGAGCTGGGAGCAGATGACAGTTGTGTCTTTTTTATAGAAGCAAGCAAAGGAGTTTATTTTCTGGATGAATTTGAATATCTGTCTCTGTCGGTTAATGATATAAAAAAGGGAAAAATGCGTGGAACTCACGGATATCTTCCACAGAAAGAAGGCTATCAGACTTTTTTTATGGCAAGTGGCTATGGAATAAAAGAAGGAGTTTCCATTCCAAAAATGTATTTGTGGGATGAAGGAGTTACCCTTTCAAAACTTCTCCAGGTAGATTTAGGAGAAGTTGACGGCAGGGTAATTGAAGAAATGTTGCAATAAGTTACTTTTCACGTAGTAAATTCACACAGTAGCCGGACACTTGCTGTCTGGCTACGTAATAGTATAATTTAGGTTAAAATAACTGTTCTGTAAGATATTTGTAGATTTCTTTATTTTTTTTCTGCCAGTTGTCACAAACAGAGGATGCCATATCTTCTAAAGGAACGGATAAAGTTATGTCAACTAATGTCACACCTTTTTCTTTGGCAGACAGGTGGGCAGCATATTCTCCATTGGTGGAGCGATAGTATTCCGAAGTAATGGAAACTTCATTGCGAAGCTCAATGGATTTTTCTTTTAAATAGCTTTTTACGTCCTCTTTAATACCGTCAGAAATCCGATTTTCAAAAAAGGAGAGAGTACTTTCCCCTTCTTCCGTAATGTGAAGCTGGGTGCGGTTTCCCACCGTTGTGGCAATGACCATTCCTGTTTCAATTAATTCGGAAATTGCCTGCTGCAAGGTCAGAAACGTAGTATATTCTTTTTCTAAAATAAAGTCGCTAATCTGTGCTTTGGTTAAAGGAAAGTTTACTTTTTCTAACATATAAAGCACAATTAGCTTATATAAGGTTAAAGGTTCCTGGGTCAATTTGAAAACTCCTTTCCCTGATAAGCATGTTCTAATTTCAGTTTTTTATGAAGGGAATTTAATACATCCCGTTTATTTAAGCTCCATAACGGAGCAATCAAAAGCTCTTTGGCACCGTCACCGGTCAGTCTGTGTATGGTGACAGATGGTGATAAATGAGTAATGGCAGAAACTAACAGGTCTAAATATTCTTCCTTGGATAAAGGCTTGCACATTCCTTTTTCGTATTCTTTTTCCAAATCCGTATGTTTCAAAATGTGAAGAAGCTGTAATTTTACCCCGAATACAGATTTTTGGTTTACATAATTAATACTCTCCAACAGTTCCCTACGTCCCTCGCCCGGAAGTCCGATAATCAGATGAAGAATAACCGGGATGGATAAATGGTGCAATTTCTCTATGGCTTCATCACAAGTGGAGAGAGGATAGCCTCTTCGGATATAGACGGCGTTTTTTTCCGAAACTGTCTGAAGTCCTAACTCAATCCATATAAATTTATACGGATAAGCACTTTTTAATTCCTCAAGTAGGGAAAGTACATCATCTCCAAGGCAATCCGGTCTTGTGGCAATGGAAATGCCCACAATAGAAGGATGGGACAAGGCACTTTCGTAAAGCTCTCTTAATTTATGGATGGGACCATAAGTGTTAGTATAAGCCTGAAAATAAGCGATAAACTTATTTCCTGTTTTTTTCTCATGAAAAAGAGACAGCCCGGACTCAATTTGCGTATCAACTGACTTTCCATCAGTTGATATGGCAAATTCACCACTGCCTCCCTTACTGCAAAAGATACAGCCCCTGGTGTCTAACCTGCCGTCACGATTGGGGCAGGTAAAGCCACCGTCTAAGGCTATCTTATATATTTTTTCACCATAAGTTTCTTTTAGATAAGTGGAAATGCTGTAATATGGATTCATACTATTTAATATGACTCTTTACAGCTTCCGCAACAGCTTCTGCAACCTTTGGATTAAATGCTTCCGGTAAAATATTGTCTTCGTTTAATTCATCAGCAGGAACAAGGTTTGCAAGAGCAAGGGCAGCAGCCAGCTTCATTTCTTCTGTAATCTGAGTTGCTCTGCCTTCTAGGGCACCTTTGAAAATACCTGGGAAGGCTACAACGTTATTTACCTGATTGGGGAAGTCGCTACGTCCGGTTCCAACAACTCTTGCTCCGGCAGCTTTTGCCACATCAGGCATAATTTCAGGAACAGGGTTAGCCATGGCAAACAGAATGGAATCTTTAGCCATAGAAGAAACCATTTCAGGAGAAACAATGTTTGGAGCAGAAACACCAACAAAAATGTCGGCACCTTTTAAGGCATCTGCCAGTGTTCCTGTTTCGTTGTTTGGATTAGTAACCTCAGTCATTTTCTGCTGCATCCAGTTTAATCCTTCGGTATCCTTGGAAACAATACCAACTTTATCACACATAATTACATTTTTGAAACCATATGTAATAAGAAGCTTTGTAATGGCAACTCCGGCACTTCCGGCACCATTTACAACAACCTTACAGTTTTCCTTTTCTTTGCCTACAACTTTTAAACCGTTGATAATACCTGCCAGTACAACGATGGCAGTACCGTGCTGGTCATCGTGGAATACCGGAATATCTAAGATTTCTTTTAAGCGTTCTTCGATTTCAAAACATCTTGGAGCACTGATATCTTCTAAGTTAATACCACCAAAAGCAGGTGCTAAGTAGGTAACTGTTTTAATGATTTCTTCTGTGTCCTGAGTATCTAAACAGATTGGCACCGCATTTACTCCGCCAAATTCTTTAAATAAAACTGCTTTTCCTTCCATAACAGGCATAGCCGCCAAAGGTCCAATATTACCAAGCCCTAAAACAGCACTGCCGTCAGAAACAACCGCTACTGTATTGGATTTAATGGTGTATTTGTAAGCTGCTTCCGGATCTTTAGCAATTACCTTACAAGGTTCTGCAACACCCGGAGTATATGCTAAAGATAAATCTTCTCTTGATTTAACAGGTGTTTTAGAGACTGTTTCTAATTTGCCGTTCCATTCTTCGTGAAGCTTTAAAGCTTTTTCATTTACTGTCATTTTATATATCCTCTCTTTATCCAAATTTGTACTCTGTATTCTATCTTATAATATTTGCCAAGGCTTTGCAAGAAGTGTTGCAGGGGAATCTTGCCAATATTTTAAAATGGTGTTACACTTGTCGCACTGAAACATGAAACTTGTGGGCTGCAATGTTACCGGACACGTGAAAGCTGTAACAATACAGGGCGGAATTATTACAGCCATAGAAAGAAGCATGGACACAGGGCGGAATTTTTATAGTCATAGGAGGAAGCATGGACACAGAGCAGAAAACAGAAGTGAAAAATAGTATAGGAAGAGTTGTGTTTATCGGGATTTCCATATTATTACAAGTACTATGGATTGTTTTAATGGTAATAAAGTTAAATGAATATTCTACTTATATTTCGTTATTTTCAAGTATTCTGGCATTATTACTGGCCCTGGATATATATGGAAAAAACATGAATGCGGCAATGAAAATGCCTTGGATAATGCTGATTTTAGTATTTCCGGTATTGGGTGTCTGCCTGTATTTTTTAATTGGAAGATCTGACATTACAAAGCGAATGAGACAGCATTTTGAACAGATTGACGGGGAGCTTGAAGGAAGGCTGTGTCAGAATGGCGATATTTTTAATAAACTTGAAAATGAAAATATAGGAATTGCCAATCAGGCTTATTACATATGGAAATACGGGAAATTTCCGATTTATCAAAATACAGATATTGAATTTTATCCGGAGGCCATTGATGGATTAAAAGCCCAGATAGAGGCTATCAAACAGGCGGAGGAGTTTATCTTTTTAGAGTATCATGCCATTGAAGATGCCCAGTCTTTTGGTGAAATGAAAGAGTTGCTTACTGAAAAAGTAAAGCAGGGGGTGGAAGTACGCATTATATATGATGATGTGGGAAGTGTTGGTTTTATTAACACAGACTTTATAAAAAGAATGGAAGCAGAAGGCATCCAGTGCCGGGTTTTCAATCCGGTTATTCCTTTTTTAAATATTTTTATGAACAACAGAGATCACAGAAAAATAACAGTGGTAGACGGCAAGGTGGGTTTTACCGGAGGCTACAATCTGGCAGATGAATATTTCAATCTGGTAAATCCATATGGAAGATGGAAGGATACAGGTGTAAAAATTATTGGCGATGGTGTCAGAAGTCTTACGGTTATGTTTTTGGAGATGTGGAACGCTATCCGGAAAACAGATACGGATTATGAAAAATATCTTCCATTTATACCATACCAATCGGAGGAACAGGGCTACATACAGCCATATGCTGACTGTCCGTTAGATCAGGAGCATGTAGGAGAAAATGTTTATTTAAATATAATAAAAAACGCAAAGCATTACATATATTTTACAACTCCATACCTGATTATAACAGATGAAATGAACAGGGAATTGGGCCTTGCGGCCAAGCGCGGTGTTGATGTGCGAGTGATTACACCGGGAATTCCGGACAAAAAAGCAATTTATAAGGTTACCCGTTCTTATTATGCAGGTCTTGTAAGACGTGGAGTGCGTATTTATGAGTACACGCCGGGCTTCTGCCATGCAAAACAGTGTGTCTGTGATGATGAGGCTGCAACGGTAGGAACCATTAATTTAGATTACAGAAGTCTTTATTATCATTTTGAAAATGGTGTGTTTTTATATGGCTGCAATGCAGTAGGAGAAATCAAAAAAGATTTTGATCATACTCTTTCAGAATGTAAGGAAGTAACAAAGGAATATGAAAAGCAGGGCTCTTTTTTTCATCGTTTCAAGCAAAATATATTACGGTTATTTGCGCCCTTATTATAATTAAATAAAAAAATCTTTGCTATTTTCCAGGCCTTGTTGTATACTAATAGCGTATCTTGGACCAGTCGAGAAGTATCTACAAGAGATTCCCACAATTAGTAAGAAACAATAGGATGAAAAGAAATATGAAATTTTCGTGACATGAAAATTTTAAATAAATAGTACAGGCAGGAAGCAGGGAGGCGCGTGTTATGAGAGAAAAGTATGAATCGCTGGCTTTATCGGATTTAAAGGAAATTGCCAAAAGTCGCGGAATTAAAGGTATTTCCACTATGAAAAAGGCTGATGTAGTGGAAGCAATGCTTGCAGAAGACGAAAAAGATAAAGAGAAAGAAGCAGAAAAGAAAAAGGCTGTAGAAAAAACAGAAGAAAAAAGTCTGGAAAATGTGGCAGAAAAGGCAGCTGATAAGCAGGCAGTAAAAAATAATGCAGATGCCATTAACATGGAGTTAGACAGCGGTATTACCGTGAAAGGAATTTTAGAGGTTATGCCGGACGGCTTTGGATTTATTCGTTCTGCCAACTACTTACCGGGTGAAAATGACGTATATGTGGCACCAAGCCAGATTCGCCGTTTTGGACTTAAAACCGGAGATATTATTGAAGGAAATACAAGAATTAAAACACAGGCTGAAAAGTTCAGTGCTTTGTTATATGTAAAGTCAATTAATGACTACCATCCTTCTATCGTGGAAAAACGCTACAATTTTGAGGATATGACACCTATTTTCCCGGATGAACGTTTAAAGCTGGAAAGACCGGGAACTTCCGTAGCAATGCGTATTATGGATTTAATCAGCCCTGTTGGTAAGGGACAGCGTGGTATGATTGTATCTCCACCAAAGGCAGGTAAGACAACTCTTTTAAAGGAAGTTGCCAAGTCTGTAAAAGAAAACAATCCAAACATGCATATGATTATTCTTTTGATTGATGAGCGTCCTGAAGAGGTAACAGATATCAGAGAGGCTATTGAAGGACCAAACGTGGAAGTTATTTATTCTACTTTTGATGAACTTCCGGAGCATCACAAACGTGTATCAGAAATGGTAATCGAAAGAGCAAAACGTTTAGTAGAACATAAAAAAGATGTTATGATTTTGTTAGACAGCATTACCCGTCTTACAAGAGCGTATAACTTAGTTGTACCACCAAGTGGAAGAACTTTATCCGGTGGTCTTGACCCGTCAGCTCTTCATATGCCGAAACGATTTTTTGGTGCAGCCAGAAATATGAGAGAAGGCGGAAGTTTAACCATTCTTGCAACTGCTTTAGTAGATACCGGTTCTAAAATGGACGATGTAGTATATGAAGAATTTAAAGGTACCGGTAACATGGAGCTTGTGCTTGACAGAAAGCTTTCTGAAAAACGAGTATTTCCGGCACTTGATATACCAAAATCCGGTACAAGAAGAGAAGATTTATTACTTACATCAGAGGAACAGGATGCTGTTAACATTATGCGCAGGGCGTTAAATGGCATGAAGTCTGATGAAGCGGTAGAGAAAATTCTGGACATGTTTGTTCGTACCAAAAATAATGGCGAACTGGTTCAGATGGTTAAGAAGATGAAATTTATATAATGCATTTACTTTATTTCAGGCAGCAGGCGGGAAAGAGCAGATTCTGACTGTATGGAGTTATGTAAACAAGAGAGAAACAATGGAGGAAGCATGGGCAAGTTAGCTGGCAGTCTATGGAATTTACTACTTAATATCATGGACTTTGTATTAGTAAAGGTATTTAGACTAAAACTTAGCGAAAAGCAGTGGGATAACCTGGTACAGTTTGTAAAGTTTGGACTAGTGGGTGTGTCCAATACAGTTATTGCTTATGTGGTATATATTATTGTCTGGCAGTTTCAAGTTTATTATGTAGTGGCAAATTTGGCAGGATTTTTTGTCAGTGTGATAAATGCTTTCTACTGGAATAATAAATTTGTATTCAAATCGGAAGAAGGCGAAAAAAGGTCAACTGTTAAGGCTTTTTTAAAAACCTTGATTTCTTATTCGGGAACGGGCGTGTTTTTGTCCAATGCATTATTGATTTTGTGGGTAGAAGTTGTGCATATACCGGAGTCAGTGGCACCTATTATTAATCTGCTTATTACGATTCCCTTAAATTTCATTTTAAATAAATTTTGGGCTTTTAGGGAAAAAAGAAAAAAATAAGTATTGCACAACTTGAAAACCTATGATATACTCCCATCTTTGACAGTTAATAAAAGACAAAACAGCCACAAAGCCTGTATTTATGGGCTATGTGGCTGTTTGTTCGTTTGCATCGATATGTGCTATATTTTTGCTTTTGTGCTAGTTATCTTTTTTGTCTTTGAAATAATTC
>JAFSDJ010000079.1 GCA_017436305.1 Lachnospiraceae bacterium | reverse complement strand
TGTGTGAATCCTGAAATGGATATACAGGTAACAGATGATATAGATTATGTTGCAATCTACGAAGAAATGCCTACAGGTATTGTTGACAGCAACATGACTTTAATACCGGAAGGTGCATGGGGATTTGGAAATAAAATAGTATATACAAGTGATGGTGGAAAATTAACAGTTAATTTTACTGTTTCAGAAAACGATACAAAGTATTTAAGCTTTGAAAGTGAAAATGGCTATGCTACTACAGAACTTTCTCTCTACGTGGATGGAGAATTTTACGGAACTTATGGAAAATATGAGGAAAATGGAGAAAAAGGAATTATTCCGTTTAGTGGTGGTAATCATACCGTAACATGGGTTGTAACCAATGTTGATAATGTACTTTATCTTAGAAATATTTCATTAATCGATGAAGATGCATTAAAGGATGAAAAATTCTCTGTTACAGTAGAAAATAAAAGTTCAAACGGTTCCGTACAAGCAATTGATTCAACAGGTGCAAGTACTAACCCTACACAAACAGGTGGAGTTGAATACAATTACGGCGAAGAAGTAACTTTAAAAGCAGTTTTGGCAGAAGGAGAGCATTTCCTGGGCTGGATTGCACCGGATGGTACATTTATTACAGATTCAGAAGTAAAAGTAACCATAAAGAAAGATATGGTATATAAGGCATACTTTACAAGTGACAGCAATACAGCAGCGTATTCCAATGCAGTGACTGCGGATAGTAAGTATAGTATTCAGTTTAAGCCCTCTGCGTGGTTTGCTTCGGAAAGCTATTCTGATGATATAACATATATTAAGACAAATAGCGGAAGCTATTTATCAAATACTCCATTAAGCGCAGTCGTTACTGTTCCGGATGGAGAAGAAAATATGCTATCATTTGATTACTATACTGTCTTTAATAATTATTATGAAGGAAATCAGGTAGAAGGTTATTTTATCGTTTTTGTAAACGGAAAACAACAGCTTAAAATTCCATACAACAATAGTCAGGAAGGCAGTACTTATAATGTACCTTTGACAGCAGGGACCAATACAGTTGAATGGAATTTTATAGAAACAAAAAGACCGGAATCAGAAAGCTGGACAGTAGGTATCAGCAATATTGATATTAAAAATGCAGAATACTATACGATAAATGCTACAGCTAATAATGATTCCTATGGCACAGCAATGGGAACCGGTAAGTATGTGTATGACCAAAGTGCTACATTAAAAGCAGTTCCAAACAAAGGGTATCTGTTTAAAGAATGGCAGTTAGATGGCAAAACTGTTTCTAAAGATGCAGAATATACTTTCCTTGTAACAGAAGATGCCCGGTACACAGCTATATTTGAAGCAGACCCTGATTACAAAGAAGACGAAAATAAAGACGATTCCGGCAAAGATAATGGTAATAAAGGCGATTCCGGTCAGGGAGAGTCCCAAAAGGATGACGACAAAAACAACCACACCCACAAAGCCGGCGAATGGATTGTTACCAAAGAAGCCACAGCTAAAACCACAGGTTTAGAAGTAAAGAAATGTACTGTTTGTGGTGAAGAAATGGAAAAAGAAGTATTACCAAAATACAAAGTTTCCTTCAACGTAAAAGGAACTGTTCCATTGCAGGTGAAAAAATCCACAACAGCCATTAAAGTAAAATTAATGGAAGGGGATAAAATAAAGAGCTACAAATCCTCTAACACAAAAATAGCAACTGTAAGCAAAAAAGGCAAAATCAAAGCTAAGAAAACCGGAACAGTAAAGATTACCGTAACAACCAAAAAGGGAGCAAAAGCAACCATTAAGATTAAGGTGCAAAAGAAACCGGTAAAAACAAAGAAAATAACCGTTGATAAGAAAAAACTCACATTAAAGAAGGGTAAATCCTATACTTTAACCGTGACAAAATCTCCGGTTACAACATTGGAAAAGGTAAGCTTTAAAACATCCAATAAGAAAGTAGCTACAGTTAACAAAAAAGGAAAAATCGTAGCAAAGAAAAAAGGTAAAGCAACCATTACAGTGAAGTGTGGAACGAAAAAGAAGACTGTAAAGGTAACAGTAAAATAAGAAATAATGTAAAGATTCAGAACAGGTCAAAACATTTGTTACCAAGACCATAAGAATATGAATCAGGAGTAAAAAACACCATTTTGTATGGAATTAAATTCTAATACAAAGTGGTGTTTTTGTTACTGTTCTGTTACCGGTAACGTGTTTTTCTATAGAAAATTTCCCGACACTATATTGACAACCGTATCATACTGTAGTATAACTGTATCATAAGTAGTGGTACAGTTAATACGAATAATACAGTGGAAAGGAGAGGAATAAATGATAACACTTTCATATCAAAGCGGTCAGCCCATTTATGAGCAGATTGTGGAACAAATCAAGATTCATGTCATGAAGGGCTATTTAAAATCCGGCGATGTAATCCCATCTGTGAGAAAAATGGCACTGGAAATAGGAGTTACACCAAATACCGTAGCTAAGGCATATCAGGAATTAGAGCGTCAGAAGGTTATCGTGACAATTCCCGGTAAAGGCACTTTTATTGCAGAAAAAACAAAGGTTTCCGTCGATAAAGATAAGCTTAAAAAAATAGAAGGCATTATAAAGGGGCAGTTAGTGGAATTAAAATTAATGGGGTATTCCTGTGAAGATGCAGTAAAGCTAGTAAAGAAAATTTATGAAAACTTATAATTATGAAGGTACTGAATAATTACGAAAGTTTATAAGTATAACAATGATATACAACGTAATGAAATATAAAAACAATAGATTATAAGCAGAGACATGCAAAGCTGCAAATAAAATTTGACTAGGAGGAATTATCATGCTGGAAATAACAAAAGTTAGCAAAAGCTTTCACAAAAATAAAGTGTTAAAAGACATAAATTTAAACATTCAAAAAGGAGAAATTCACGGATTAATCGGCGAAAACAGTGCCGGAAAAACCACTTTGATTAAGTGCATTATGGGCATTTACAAACCGGATTCCGGAAGCATCACATTAGACGGAGAGTTAGTCTATGATAACCCGGTAGCAAAAGAAAAAATCGGCTATGTGGCAGACGTAAACGAATACATAAAAGGCTACAGCGTGAAAGGAATCGTAAAACTTTTTCAGAATTTTTATGATAACTTTTCCGTAGAACGTTTTTACATATTAAATCAGACCTTTCATTTAGATGAGAAAAAAATGATTTCAAGCCTGTCAAAAGGACAGAAAATGCGGTTAGCTTTCATGTTAAGTCTGGCTCAAAACCCGGAATATCTGATTTTAGACGAGCCAACAAGCGGACTTGACGTAATTGCCAAAAAAGAGCTTTTAGACATTCTCGTATCAGAGGTAGAAGAGAAAAACATCGGTGTACTGATTTCTTCCCACAATTTAGAAGGATTAGAGAAAATCTGTGATACTGTTACCATGATGAAGCAGGGCAAAGTAACCATGCAAAACACTCTTGATAACGTAAAAGATACCTATACCAAATGGCAGGCAGTATTTGAAAAAGAGTTCCCAAAGGAGCTTCGGAAAAATAAACAGATTATAGAAATAAAAAATGTTGGAAGCATATATACAATTGTTACCGGAAATTACGAGAAAGGATTTGAAGAGCAGCTAAAAAATCAGGGCGCAGCCTTAGTAGAGGAAATTCCTATTTCTTTAGAAGAACTGTTTGTGTATTCAAATAAGGAGGGAAATTCATGAAATATTACCGAAAACTTTGGAAGCATGAAAAGTACTTTTACATTATTGTAATGGCTGTATTTTTTCTTGTAACGTTAGCAATGGCTAACTTATTAAAGAAGTACAAGGATTATATAGACCCATCTCCTTATCCGGTTTTTATAGGTTATGTGGTGGCTTTGGAAATATTAAAAAATTATTGCAGAAATAATGAACCTGCTAGAAACTTCATAAAAACTTTGCCGGTTAAAAAGATACATATGGAAACCTTTCACTATTGTTTCGGGCTGCTAACTTTTTTACCATCTATGTTACTTTTTTTTAACCAAGTTACCAAGTTTGCACCTGCTTACCATCAGGAAATATTAGTAGCTATGGCAGTTGCCATTTTGTTTTTTGCATTGGTGCAGGTAGTGAAGCTGCTATTGAAAAAAGAGCTGCTGGCACTGGGAATTGTGTTAGTTTTGTATCTTTGTATTGATGGCTCTATGCAGAGCATTTTAAAAGGTCTTTGGGATTTTATATATTATTAATGATAAAAAGTAGTAATTATAAAAGTACTGAATAATTAAAAAAATGGCAATTAAGAAAAATGATAGAAAGAAGGGATGTTATGAGGGAATATAAGAAATTATGGAGTAAAGATAAGCGGTTTTATCTGATAACGGTTCTTATATTGACTTTGTTTGCGCTGATTTATTTTGGGAAAAATATGTATCAGGCATATGAGGGCTATAAGGAAATAGTTTCCATGGAAGTTGATTTTTTTAATAAAGTGAAAGATAACCTGGAGGAGTATATTGAAAAAGAAATTATTACGGAAAGATACTACGAAGATGCTACAATAGAAATAGATAATGAAAGATATATAAAAGTCTGGAACTGGAATGACTGGGCTATGATTGACGCATATGAATATAGAGGTTTTTTGATAGTATTGTTTGTTATTCAATCATTACGTTTTTATCTGTATGATAGTAAAAGAGGCAGAGAATTTGTAGACACCTTGCCGGTAAAAAAACGAAGCCGGATTTTGTATGAATGGATTACAGGTATTTTATTATATACAATACCTATGATTGTTTCTGCAATACCTATAGGATTTTACACATATAAAGCAAAAAAACTTGTAAGAGAAAATCATGGTTATATAATAAAAAACCCGGATTTAAATAGTCATTTTATGTTTGCTATTTTAACGAGTTTTGTATCTATCTTATTAATTTATTCCTTATTTATATTAATGAGATATTTAACAAATTCTTTAGGTGCAAATTATGTAGTAGGAGCATTACTTTCTTCAACACCATATGCTGTTATGTGTATTTTGGAGTTATTTAAGATTTATAGTTCAAATTATGAAAAATTTTCAGGCTTGGAAGCGGTATTGAATGGTTTGAGT
>JAFSDJ010000078.1 GCA_017436305.1 Lachnospiraceae bacterium | reverse complement strand
TATTTACACCAACTGGTGCATGATTACATTTTAAGGTATTTATATGAATGGTTTCCATCGCCGGAATGCTGGTTTCCTTAAAAACGGATTTGCGGTTTCCAAACTCCGGACAGTTGGGACACGGAAGCCGGATTATTCAGTTATTTCAGAAAGAAATAGTGCTGAAACCTTAAGCGGGGTACTAATCAAAAGCATTTGCCTTGTTTTTGAGAGGTCTTTATAATACATAACACATATATTTACGAACGGTTTTTGAGAATAAAAATACTTGATAGAATAGACAAATTAGGATATAATATGTCTATATTAAGGAGGTGTTTAGAATGTATGCATTGCAGGAAACAATAAGACCATCTGCTGATTTGCGAAATCATTATAATGAAATCTCAAGACAGTGCAGAGAAGAAAATGAGGCAGTAATTATAACTGTAAATGGCAGGGGTGATACTGTGTCACTTGCTTATGAAGAATATAAGAGAATGAAATCAAGGATTGAGTTGTTGGAAATTTTGGCAGAAGCGGAGGATGATGTAAGAAATGATCGGGTAGCACCAATCAGCGAAACCTTTGACGATTTAAGAAAACTGTTACAGGAGGGGTAAATTTGAAATATAAAGTTATTCGTACTGAAACAGCAGATGCACATATTAGAAAAATTGTTTTGTATGTAGCTGAAAAATTTGGAAGTGAAGTTGCATTAAAGAAACTGGAAGAATTGGAACACAGTATTCTGGAGTTAGGCAATCATCCATCCATTGGATTGGAACCTCGCTATCTAGTGCTTAAAAGGCAGGGATATAAGGTTTTGATATTGGAAAAAAATTTAGTATTTTATAAGGTTAATGAGGATAAAAAAGAAGTTATTATTTATGCGGTAGTAGACCACCGGCAAGATTATTTAAATATAATCAGAGGGTTATAGAATATTATTTATGTGACAGAGTCATCTTTTGATGACTCTAATTTTTTGCCCATTTTCCGCTGATATACCAAGCAGTTTATTCGGACACGTGAGCTTGCATTAAGTGAACAGAAGGAAAAGACGCTTGATATTAATTTCATTAACGGACGATTAAACACCTATATGGATTTAGAGGGGTATGGAGTTTCTGGTGAGATGATAGTAACTTTAATATTATCAAAACTTTTGTGATTTCCCTAGATGAATGCCGAGCCTTTTGTGAAAATATAGAACATCGTCAGTATTGTAAAGCATATTGGCGTCAGATTACAGTAAAAATTGCAGTTAAATAACGAATTACGGAGAATTTGTAGCAAGGTTACAGTTCTCCGTAAATTTTTTTTGAAATTCTGATAAGGAAGAAAATAGGTAAGGAAGCAAATTGGTGTTTGATTTTGTGCTGATGTAAGATATAATATAATCAAAAGAAGGATAATTCGTTTGGAGGTGTGAGCATGGCTGATAGAATGACATGGGAAGAGATACAGAAAAAATATCCTGACCAGTGGGTTGGCTTGGTTGATGTAAAATATGTGGATGATGATGGTATTTCTGTTGAGTCAGCAGTTGTAAAGTATACGGATAAATCTAAAAGTGATTTAACAAGGCTTGCATTAAAAGGTGAGATAATTTCCAGATATACAACACCTGACAATATATTTCAGATGGGAATGACAGTCAGCAAAGAAAGAGAAGAAAATGTTTGATATGCAAGCTATCAGAGAAAGACTTGATACATATATTGATTTGAAGGGACATAAGGTTTCAGAAGAGATGATTGATATGTTTGTAGAGCGTGTTATTTATCGTGGGGTAGTGAATGGAAACGATGAGTTTCTTTGGGTAATGAATTTATCTGGTGACACTACGGATACATCTGCAAAGTATAGAATTCGTGGATATGACAAGGCATATGCAGATTCTTTAAAGGATGATAGAAATTTCAATATTGTAGCACGAATGTTGATTCCTCTGGAGGAGTGCAAACGTTATTGTGAGGAAGAAGCCCACAGAATGTATAAGAAGAATAACTGGAAACCTATTACATTAAAGATTGCAATTTTATAATAAGATGTCGGAGAGCTGGGCGTAGTGCTTGGCTCTTTTTGTATAAAGAGATTGCAAAATGTATATAATTATGTTAGAATAATGTACAAAGAAAGTGAGGTGTATTTTTATGCCACAGATTAGACCAATTACTGATTTGAGAAATACAAATGATATATCAGATGCGTGTCATGCAGTCAAAGAGCCTATTTTTATTACAAAAAATGGATACGGTGATTTGGTTGTTATGAGTATAGAAACCTACGAGCAAATAGTGGAAACACAGGCTATTGATAATGCGATTTCAGAAGCTGAGGAGGAATATGAAGCAACGGGTATATTGCTTGACGCGAAGGAAACATTAGCGTCACTTAGGAGGAAGCATTTTGGTTAAATATACAATAAAAATGTTGCAGAGAGCATCGGATGACCTTGATAATATTTATAATCATATTGCTGATGATTTCAAGGAAATAGGTACTGCTGAGAAGATGGCAGATGCCCTAGAAGATGCGATTTTAAGTCTGGATGAAATGCCTTATCGTGGGTCGATTAGAAGAACAGGAGCTTTTGCTAATCGGGGATATCGTCAGATTTTTGTTAAGAATTTTACGATTGTTTATCGTATCGATGAAGCGAAGAAGATGGTTGTTATTGTGACTGTCAGATATACTCCAAGTAGTTTTTGATAGGTGTTGAAATGATGTAAAAAGTAGGAGCTATTTTTTGCAATATGAAGTTCTATTGCCTAAATGGTAGGTAATTGGCAGTTTTTGTATTTATTATATTGGTCGGGGGTAGTAATGGATGCTTTTGTTTCGTGCCTGTTTTGGTAGAGGTATATGCTCCGAGCCTATTAGGGGCATAGAGGCAACTGTTCCGAGCCTGTATGTTTGGAGGTCTTTGTTCCGCACAAGCGACCAGGCGGCGAAGTTAAGCCGCATGCAAAATGAAGGCTAAAAGCCTTGAATTTTCCGGATTTCTTGGAAAACGGATATGACGGAAAATCAATAAAAATATGGAAAAGACGGGTTTGGACAGTTGTCTGGCTCGTCTTTTTAAAATGAACAAATTATACGCAAAAAGTATCAAATAGGTACATGGTCTTGGAAAGAAGAGACCACAAAGCCGGTAGTTGCGGATAGTGAGACAACACAATAAGAAGTAGTATTTACTCCCACCGATGCAGAGAATTACAATGTAATAGAGACAAAGATTACATTAACTGTGAATAAGTCAGAAACGACACCGAATATGCCGGAAAGTACCATGAACGTGTTATACAGTCAAAAGACAGTAGGTGATGTAAAATTGCCTGAAGGCTGGGTATGGAACGAGGCTGATAAAGCTACTGCATTACCTTTAGAAGAAGAGGTGCGGGTAACTGCAACCTATAATGGCGCAGATAAAGGAAATTATGTAACGGAAAGCATAGAAATTACACTGATTCGAAAAGATTGTGCTCATGAAGAAAGTGACATCCGCTATACCAGTGAAGGAGAAAAAGCGCCTACTTGTACAGAAACCGGTATCGGACATACTGAATGTACAAAGTGTCAAGAGCCAATGCAGACGAATGTGACTGTGGAAGCAACCGGACATATTGGAGAAACCGAAGTGAAAGATGCAAAGGCAGCAACCTGCGCGGAAGAAGGTTATACCGGGGACACTTACTGTAAGGATTGTGGAGCAAAGATTGTAACCGGAACAAAGATGGATAAGTCCACTGCTCATACATGGGATAATGGAGTTGTAACCAAAGAAGCAACTGCTACCGAAAAGGGTGAAAAGACTTATACATGTAGTGTATGTAAGACCACTAAGAAAGAGGAGATTCCTGCTCTTGGCGCACCAGAGGTTGGAACAACGAATACATCCGATGATGGCAAAGCAACCTATAAGGTAACAACCTCCAATTTGACAAATGGTACTGTGACTTATGTGGCACCAACCAATAAGAAAGCAACTACCGTTACCATTCCAGATACGGTTGTGATGGATGGTGTGACCTATAAGGTAACTTCCGTTGAAAAGAAAGCATTTAAGAACAATAAGAAAATCAAGAAGGTAACCATTGGAAAGAACGTGAGCAAGATCGGTTCCAAAGCCTTCTACGGATGTAGCAAGTTAAAAACGCTTACCATTAAGTCAAGTAAGCTGACCACAAAGAAGAGAGCTATTTAAGAGATCAGTTTGAAGCTGGTCTCTTTTTAAGTAGGATAGGTTTACTTGTCCTCATTTTTTATCTAATTTCACCTAAACTTCAGTGGACATTTTATAGAATAATAAAATATTGTAAAACTTAAAATCTTTACTATAATATAACTAACCGAAGGCAATCACCACAGAGTGGTTGACCAACTTAGAAAAAGCAAAAGCCTTCCCGCACCGGTTAAAGTACAGGGAAGGTTTTTTTACTGTCCTAGTGACAAGTCAAATATATGAATGTCAGCAGAGCTAATAGAAATGTCCCAAAAGGTGCATAGCATAAAAACGAATTTTGAATCCGGAGGAAAAATATGCCAAAAAATAAAGTTCGCGTATCTGTGATTATACCTGCACATAATGAAGAAAAATATGTAAAAAGATGTATTAATTCCGTCAAGCTTGCAGCGGAGAAATTCGGTGGTGTGGTAGAGATTATTGTGGTTTGTAACCGATGTACAGACCGCACGGAGGAACTTGCACGTAAAAACGGCGCAGAGGCTGAAAGAATATGGAAAATAGCAGAATAAAAAGTATGGTTCTCTGAAAAAGAATTACCTAATCAATTCCACTAGAAAATATGATGATATGGGCGATTGGTTGTATTTTAAATTAATGTTTAAGAATGGTTTTTCTTTGATAAAAGCAATGTTGGGTAACAGCAAAGAGTATGACGAATTGATCGATAAAATGTTTTATGATTATAATGGATAGGCTAAGGGATTAATTAACAAAGTTGTAAAAACGGATAGATAAAAATAAGAAAGCGTGGAAAGAAAATGGAGCAAGAATATAACGAATATGTAACATTTACCACAACTACCAAAGACGGGGCAGAGGTGGAAATGGCTGTTGTGGATGAGTTTGATTTTGAAGGAAAGCATTATGTTGTGGGAGCATTGATAAAAGAGGACACCATTTTGGATGAAAATCTTTACATTTATCAAAGTATTATAGAGAAAGACAGCTTTCGGGTAGAAAAAATCAAGCGGGAATTTGACTACAACCGGATTGCTCAGGCGTATATGCATATGGATGAGTAGGAAGAAATACAGAATAATTACTATATATGTACTAATGCGGAGAAGAAAAATGATTAACAGAGAAGACATGCTGGAATTAACCAGACGCATGACACCAAAAAGGACCTGTTTTGACAGAATCGCAGGGGCCTACATGAATGATATGGGCGAGGTAGACGACAGCTTCAATATCCATTTCGGGAAGCTGACCGGTTCTGAAAAATCAAGAAATTTAGAACTGGCAAAAACAGTCCCTTTTTCCAAAACAAACGTACAGTTAAAAGAATATGATTTTCCTGATGAAGCAAAAGGAAAAGACAGCATGTGGCAGCTGCTTTTAGCAATTTTACAATGTGGATTAAAAAACGATGCCCTGATGGAAATTTTATATGAGCAAATCGCAGACGGCTATCCTGTTGATTATGATTTTGCCACGTTTGTATTTCATGGAGTATATGATGTGCCCCTAAAAGGAAAAGATAAGGAAAGCCTATGGGAGTCGGAAGAAGTGTATGAATTTATTATTTGTACCATAAGTCCTATGCGTGATGCATACGAGCCGGCAGAGCCTGTTTTTGGTTTTTTATATCCTGCATTTTCAGATAGAAGTGCAGATAAAGATAAAATTGATATTTTTCATGCAAATCCTGAAAGTCTTGAAGAAGGACTTATGTATAAATTATTAGGAAAAATAAAAAAGTCATAAAATGAAATGCTTTACCTTATCTTTTAATGATAAAGTAAAGCATTTTTTTATGATATTGTAAATTTCTCTGAAATTCCTATATCATAAAGCACTTGGTGCCACGATTTGGAATAAGGAAAAAGCTATGAAAAAGAAAATAAAATTTGTATTAAGTAAGATTCGTGTGTGGACTCATGGTAGGAAGCTGTTAAAACAGCTATTAATGATATTACGAGGGATTATCGGGTTATTTTTAAACATCAATGTGAGAAATAATAGCAGAAAAAAAGCCTAAAATTGTTGTGAAGGAAAAGGGTATAAGATATAATCTAGAATATGAAAAGCTGGATTTTTGGCAAATAGAGAAGTCTCTTGCTGTAATAGCATGGTGGATAGAGAAGGGAGAAAATAAAATGGAAAAACAACAACCGGAGGTACTACAAACTGAACAAAGAATAGGGTTTCATCCCTTTTACCTATGTCCTATATTTTATGTGCTGTCTGTTTACCTGATGCCGTTATTTGCGTCTATGCAGGAAGGATCGATTTTATTCTACTTTATATTTTTACCTTTTATCTTTGGAGTGGTTAATATCATTGCAGCGATTAAATTCTGCAAACCGGAAAATCGAAATATGATGTTTAATGCTACCGTGTTAGTAAAATATGCCACCATTCCTTTCTTTATTGTTGGCGGTTTGATAGTGGCTGCGAGTTTTCTTCTATCTTTTATACCTGTTCCGTTTATGATTTTTTTAGGCCCTATGGTTGCACTGGCAGGAATTTTTGTAGGATGGCTAATCCTTGCACTTGAAGCACCATACGCCATTTCTTATTTTCGATTATCAAAAAAGGCAAAGGTGTATTCGCGTGTTATGGTTGTGATACATACAATTCTCCAGTTTTTCTTCACATTAGATGTAATTGATGTGATGATTCTGACCATAAAAGAACGCAAATGGAAAAAACTTACAATTTTTATAATTATACTTTTCGCTGTTGCAATGATAACAGTTTTTGTTTTAATTTCATTCGCAACTGTGAAAACCATAAATCATATGTCTTAGTGAACACTGGTTAATTTTATTTCCATTTTCTTAACTTAGGCTCAATTGTGGCATGTTCCCCTGTCTGCTATGATAAAAGAGTATTAGCTGATACACTTTAATATATAGAAAATTTTTAGACCGCAATGGAGGATTTGGTATGCAGATAGGACAAGTAATACGAAAATATAGAAAAGAACAAAACATGACTCAGGAAGAAATGGCATATCGACTGGGTGTTACAACACCTGCAGTAAACAAATGGGAAAATGGAAATTCTTATCCTGACATTATGATGTTAGCACCAATTGCAAGACTGCTAAACATTTCCTTAGATACACTGTTATCCTACCGGGAGGAACTAACAAAAGAGGAAATCGAAGCAGTTGTAAAAGAAGCAGATAGCCGATTTAAGAAAGATACTTATGAAGAAACATTTCAATGGATCAAAGAGAAAATAGAAACGTATCCGGGCAGCAAAATGTTGATTTGGCAGTTAGCCACCATATTGGATGCACAAAGGCTTGTAAAAAACATACCTGATCAGGAAAAATACGACAGCTACATTTTATGCTGTTATGAACAGGTTTTGGAAAGTGAAGAGGAACAAATAAGAACCTACGCAGCAGATTCTCTATTCGGATATTATTTAAGAAAAGAGCAATATGAAAAAGCAGAAGGATATTTGTCCTATTATTCAGAACAAAATCCGGAGCGGAAGAGAAAGCAGGCAGTGATTTTCGAAAAAACAGGCAGAAGAAAAGAAGCATACAAAGCATATGAAGAATTATTATTTTCGGGATATCAAATGTTAAGCATGATTTTTAACAGTATTTACATTTTAGCTATGGAGGATAACGATATACGTAAAGCAGGCAAATTAGTAGATAAGCAACAGGAACTGGCAAGATTATTTGAGATGGGCACTTATTATGAAGTGTCTTGCAGGCTTGAGTTTGCAACAGCTAACAAAGATGTAAAAAATGTGATTGACACAATGGAGAAAATGCTTGAAAGTATCGAACAAATCACAGACTTTAAAGAATCAGAGCTTTATGAACATATGAACTTTAAAAAAACAGAAAAGGCATTTATTCAGGAGATGAAAAACAATCTGCTTAAATGCTTTCAAGATGAGGAAACCTTTGGATTTATGAAAACGGATGAGCGGTGGAAGAAATTATTTATACTCTAAAAACGGCAGATAGGGAAGGAAAAAAGATGAGGGCAATCATTTTCGATTTCGATTACACATTAGGAGATTCTACAAAGGGAATTGTACAAAGTGTTAATTATGCTTTAGAAAAGTTAGGCTATGCCAACCAAAGTGTGGCAGAAATAAAAAAGACAATAGGCTTGTCTTTAAAAGAAACATTTAGGGCATTAACTTCCAATGAGAATCAGGATGAAGCAGAAAAATTTGCAGTATTTTTCAAAGAAAAAGCAGATGTGGTCATGACGGCAAATACAGAAATTTACCCGAAAGTAAAAGATATTTTACAAAATCTGAAAGTAAAAGGATATAAGACAGCCATTGTTACCACCAAATACCATCATAGAATCGATGGAATATTAAAAAAATTTAATGCCACTCATTTAATTGATTTAATTGTAGGTTCGGATGATGTAAAAGTAGAAAAACCCAATCCGGAAGGACTGCTCTTTGCAATTGAGCATTTAGGAGTGAAAAAAGAAGAAGTTCTTTATGTGGGAGACAGCCTCGTTGATGCTAAGACAGCAGATAATGCAGGAGTGGATTTTGCTGCTGTACTAACCGGAACAACGAAAAGAGAAGAGTTTGAAACCTATTGTCCGGTATTTGTTGGGGACAGTGTGGCAGATGTGTATGAGTATATTTATGAGTATATTAATGAAAAATAAGGAATAGCACTTCCACAATTTTCAGAAAATTACAATAAGGTAAATCAACAGAAAAAGATTGCACATAATAAAAAAGAAAAGTAAGATTTAGGAGGTAATGCTATGAGTAAGTATCGTTGTACAGTATGCGGTTATGTTCATGAGGGAGAATTAGCAGATGATTTCATTTGTCCGGTTTGTAAGCAGCCGGCAAGCGTATTTGAAAAGGTAGAAGAAAAAGCACCGGAGACTTCTAAAAATAAATACGCCGGAACAAAGACAGAAAAGAATTTAATGGAAGCATTTGCAGGTGAGAGTCAGGCAAGAAATAAATACACTTATTTTGCCAATATTGCAAAGAGCGAAGGCTACGACCAGTTAGCAGAAATTTTCTTAAAAACAGCAAGAAATGAACAGGAACATGCTCGAGTGTGGTTTCAGGAGTTAGGACATCTTGGCAATACAGCAGAAAACTTAGTAAAGGCAGCAGCAGGGGAAAATTACGAGTGGACTGACATGTATGATCGCATGGCGAAAGATGCAGATGAAGAAGGTTTCCCGGAGTTAGCAGAGAAATTCCGAAAAGTAGCAGCTATTGAAAGGTCCCATGAAGAACGTTACCTTGCATTATTAAACAATGTTGAAATGCAACAGGTATTTGAAAAGAGTGAAGAGGTTATGTGGGAATGTCGCGTTTGCGGACACCTTGTTATTGGCAAAAAAGCACCGGAAGTCTGCCCGGTTTGCAGCTACTCACAGAGCTATTTTGAAGTGAGAAAAGAAAATTATTAAAAATACGTATACGGAAAGAAGGGCTGCCTTGAGCAGCTCTTTTTCATGTATATCTTAAAGTGCGAAATTATGTTCGGAATTTTTTTCTTTGACGTAATAAACATTAAAATCGACAAAAGAATGGTAATTTTTGTAACAAGTTATTATTGTTATTTCAGTAACTTTGTGTTAGACTTCTCGTGGTATAGGGTGATTTTAGCATTTGGAAAGGATAAGGATAATGGAAAGTAAGAAAACTGGAAAAAAACGAATTTCAATTTTGGCAGGTTTGTGTGCGTTTGTTATGGCAGTTACATTTTCTTTCAGTACATTGGATGTACAGGCAACAACGCAGGTAGGAGTACAGAATTTAAGATGGAATGTAACAGCACTTACCGATGACACATGGGATTATGCAGAGGCCCGCAGAATAAGCTGGGATGAGGTGCCTGATGCCCGAAAATATATTGTCAATGTATATCATAAAAAGAACGCAGATGCCCCATATTGGAACCAAAAACTATATGCCACTGCAAGTAAAACGTGGCCTAAATCTTTAATCGATAGTGTTTTTGAGACAAACAGAGGCGGAATTTATTATTTTACAGTAGAACCTTTATTTGAGGAAGGCTCTGGCAAAGTTGGTGTTGTTACCAGTAGTTCTATTTTTACGTATGTTCCATATAAGCTTTCAATTGGTGGTATTACTGATGAAAGCAGCATAACACCGGGTGTAAAACGCAATTTATCCGTTACGATTATCAATAATGAACCATATGAAAAAGTAACACAGTATCCGGAAGGAGAAGACAGAACACTTACATTATCCTACTATAAAAAAGGAAGTACTACAAAAACAGTTATAGGAACGATTAATTCCAATACAAGTAGTGGAAATGTCCACAAGGAAACATGTTCCTTCTCTAATTTCACTCTTCCGGCAGCCGGGGACTATGTATTAGAGGCAGTACTAACAGTGGATACAAAAGTAATGGCAGTAGCCCAAACGGAAACTTATACGGCAACAAAAGACTTTCATGTACATAATTATGAAAGTTATCAGTCAGATGGAACAAATCACTGGAAAGCATGTAGTCTTTGTGGTGGCAAGAATGCTACGGCTACTCATACTTATGGTCCCTGGACCATAGATACAAAAGCTACGAACTGTACCGCCACAAGTGGAACAGCAGCAGGAAGTAAGCATAGAAACTGTACTGTATGCAATTATAAGCAGACAGCAATTGCGGCTGATGGAAGCCATAACTGGAATAGTACTTATACGATTGATAAAGCAGCAACCTGCTATTCTAATGGAAGTAAATCCATTCATTGTAAGGAATGTAGCGCAACGAAAGATACAACAACTATAGCAAGAGTATCCTGCAATGAGAGTGCATGGAGCAGCATAAGTGATACTAGACATAAAAGAAGTTGCTCAATCTGTGGTGGTGTGACAACCGCTCCGCATACATTTGGTTCATGGGTTATTGACAGCGTGCCAACTGATTGTACTGCCACAAGTGGTACTCAGGCAGGAAGTAAACATAGAAATTGTAGTGGTTGTGGTTATAAACAAACAGCGATTGTGGCAGACGGAAGTCATAACTGGAATAGTACATATACCGTTGACAAGGCATCTACCTGTACTGTACAGGGAAGTAAGTCCATCCATTGTAAGGATTGTAGTAAAACAAAGAGCACTACTGCAATTGCTTTAAATACACATAACTACGGAGCATGGACCACGGCAGATAGTTCAAATCATAAACATACATGTTCATCCTGCGGCAATGTGGAAACAGCTGCTCATAGTGGTGGAACCGCTACTTGTAAGGCAACAGCAGTGTGCACAGGCTGTGGTACATCTTATGGAAGTAAAAATACCGCAAATCATACTGGTGGAACACAGGTTGTAAATGCAAAAGAAGCTACTATAGAAGCAGAAGGTTATACGGGAGATACCGTATGTAAAGGCTGTGGAGCCACGGTAAAAAAAGGTTCTGTTATAGATAAGCTGGAAAGCAGTAATGATGATGACGTAACCCCACCATCAAACGAAAATGATGATGACGTAACCCCGCCATCAAACGAAAATGATGATGACGTAACCCCGCCATCAAACGAAAATGATGATGACGTAACTCCGCCATCAAACGAAAATGATGATGACGTAACCCCGCCATCAAACGAAAATGATGACAATCAGTCTGTACCACCAGCTGACGATACGAACAAAAAAGATGATTCAAACTCATCAGCTGATAAAGAGAATACAAATAACAATCAACCAATAGTACCATCAGAAAAACCGAATAATAGTAATTCATCAACAACACCAACAGATGATGCAGATGGTCAGGATACTAAGGATGAAGGCGAAAATAAAGAAAAAGACAACAACGCAAATGAAATCTCATTAAATGCAGGAACGAAAGTTACTATTACGAAGAACAAATTAACCATTAAGTGGGGCAAGGTAAAAGAGGCAGACGGATATGAAGTTTATGTAGCTAAAGCAGGTGCTAACTTAAATAAGAAGCTTGTTAAAACCGTTAATAATAACAAAAAGACATCTATTACCTTTAGAAAAATAGGTGGAAAGAAAGTAAACACTACCCAGACTTATCAGGTAAAAGTAAAAGCATTTGAGACCGTAAATGGCAAAAAAACTTACATTGGTGAAGGTCTTACCTTCTACGTGACAGGTAATAAAAACAAGACTTACACCAATGCTAAAAAGGTAAAGGTTTCAACAAAAACAATTACGTTAAAAACAGGAAAACAGAAAACAGTTAAGGCAAGTGTTGTAAAAGTTACCAAAAGCAAAAAGACACTTCCGGCCAAATATGCAAAAGCTGTTCGTTTCCTAAGCTCCAACGAAGATGTTGCCACTGTAAACAAAAATGGCAAAATCAAAGCAGTTGGAAAAGGCAGTTGCTATATATATGCAATTGCACAAAACGGTACAAATGCTAAAATTAAGATAAAAGTAAAATAAAGCATTAGATAAAAATACGAAAACGCTTGTCAGGGAGCAGTAGCACCCAGGCAGGCGTTTTAAAGTAAAAAGCCGTCTAAATAAATATGTTTGTCGGATACGGCACAGTTGAAGCATCCAATACAAGTCTTAAAGTTATCAACAAACTTGATAATACGGAGTTGGATAGAACCTGTGAAAGATAGCGTTATTTTGTTTGAAAAACGGATGTAAATGTTTATAACAATATGGAACGAATAATCCTCTGAATTATTCCGGCCGATGCATCGAAGCCTGCAGACAAGCGTTTAAAGGGAGAAAACGGCAGTTCACGTTCCGGGAAAAAAGCTGTAGCTAAGAGAGGTAAGAAGCTTCCTTTACCAATCGGAATTTCTGATTATCGTAAGGCTTCCAGTGAATATTATTATGTGGATAAGACTTTGCTGATTCGAGACTTTATTGATGAGCGTCCTCAGGTTTCTTTATTTACCCGCCCACGTCGTTTTGGTAAGACATTAAATATGGATATGTTGCGAGTGTTTTTTGAACGGTCAGAGGAAGACACTTCTACTTACTTTTGGGATAAGAAAATTTGGGAATGTGGTAAAGAATATCAGGAATATCAGGGAAAATATCCGGTTATTTATGTGACCTTTAAGGATGTAAAATGTGAAGATTGGGAAACAGCATATGATCTCATCTATAAACTTTTAAAAAATGAGTTTGAGAGACATAGTGAGCTGTTTACCAGTGACAAGATAAGTTCCTACGAAAAGAAGTATTTGACTAGCATGATGAATGGAGAAGCAAATGAAAATGATGTGGCATTTGCCTTCTTAAATCTTTCCAGAATGTTGCATACGCATTATAATGTGGCTCCGATTATCATTATTGATGAATACGATACGCCGATTCAGCAAGGACATGTACGTGGTTATTATGATAAAGCAATTGATTTTATGAGAGCGTTGTTTTCCGGTGGCTTGAAGGATAATCCACACTTGTCTTATGGTTTTCTGACCGGAATTTTGCGTGTAGTAAAAGAGAGTATTTTCAGCGGTCTTAATAATTTGAAGATAAATTCTATTTTGGACAATCGTTACAGTGAATATTTTGGATTCACTCCGGAAGAAGTGCAGGAGATGGCAGAGTATTATGAATCTTCGGAGAAGTACGAAGAAATTTGCCAGTGGTATGACGGGTATCGTTTTGGCAAGACCGAGATATTTAATCCATGGTCTGTTATTGGATACTTTAATAATGAGTGCATTCCACGTGCTTTTTGGCAGTCTACCGGAAGCAATGATATCATTAGCGAAGTTCTTAATAACGCAACAATGGAAACATATGAGAAACTGGAATCTCTGATGCAGGGAAAGTCATTTGTTACCCATATTGATACAGGAGTGATTTATCCGCAAATTCAGAATAATCCTTCGTCTGTCTATAGTTTTTTGCTGGTAACATGGTATTTGAAAGCGGTAACTAATGAACAGCCTTTTGGCGGTGATTATATGTGCGAAGTAGCACTTCCAAATAGAGAGATTTCGTATGTGTATAGCAAAGAGATTCTTTCTAGGTTTGAGAATGTGATTCCACCTGCAGCAGCAATTGCTATTCAGGAAGCGATTTATACGATGGATATTCCGAAGTTGCAGAATAAACTTGAGACATTTTTACTCAAAACCATCAGCTTTCATGACGCCACAAATGAGACATTTTATCATGGCTTGATTTTAGGTCTTTGTGCAATGTTGGATAATCAGTATCATATTACATCTAATCGTGAAGCGGGAAATGGTCGTTTTGACATTCAGATGCTACCGTTGGATGTGAAGTTGCCTGGTATCTTGATTGAACTGAAAGCAGGAAAAGACTGCACGGAAGGACAGCTGGATGAACTTGCGGAAACTGCGCTGAAACAGATAAACGATAGACAGTATCATGTGGAGATGAGTGCCCGGGGCGTAAAGGAAATTTTGCAGTACGGTATTGCTTTCTCTGGAAAGAGTGCATGTGTCAGAGCTGAGATTAAAATGTAACCAAAATATAAATTAGCCTAATAAGACAACAGTGCCTCAGAAATTAAAAAAGGACCTTCTTCCAAGTATTGTATTGGAAGGAGGTCCTTTGAAAGTGTAATTAAAGCATGATTCCAATGTTTGGTTATGGAACGTTGTGAACAGCAACAAACTATATATGGAAGAAATCCATATTGTTTTCCAGTTCAGTAGAAAGCTCCAGTAGGTCTTTGGCAGAGTCAGCTAAAAGATTTAAGGTTGCATTTAGCTCTTCCATAGAAGCAGTAGTTTCTTCAGTGCTTGCAGCATTTTCTTCAGAGATTGCTGATAAGTTCTGAATAATATCTAAAATTTTTGCTCTTGCCATGTCACATGCAGCCGCCTGTTTTTCAATAATTTCAGCTTCTTTTCTGGTAGAGTCAACACCATCAGTAACAAGTTTGAACTTGTCTTTTGTCAGATTCAATTTTTCCCGTTGTTCTTCTACGATAATATGTACTTCGTCCATTACCTTAACTGTTTGTTCGGAATCTTTTAACAAAGTATCAATAATGCTTCCGATTTCCTGTGCAGAGCTGTTTGATTCTTCTGCAAGCTTTTGTATCTGGGAGGCAACTACTGCAAAGCCACGACCATGCTCACCGGCTCTTGCTGCTTCGATACTTGCGTTTAAGGAAAGTAAGTTGGTCTCCGTTGCAATAGAAGTAATTAATTCTACGGCCTGACGGATTTCCTGAACGGAATTATTAGTAGTGTGAACCTGTTCACCAATTTTCTTAATTGCTTCTGTTGTTTTGTCGTTAGAAACGCCTAACTCCTGAATAATAACAGCAGAATCATCACTGGCATTTTTCATATGCAGAGATGCTTCACTGAGTTTATCAACACTGGACACAATTTCGGTAATAATATCACCCATTTGTGAAATGTTATAAGAAGCAGCTTCGGTTTCTTCTGCCTGATTCATGGCACCGCGACTTACATCTTCAACAGCCTTGCTGATTTCGTTGGTAGTATTACTTGTCTGACTTGCCATTTCCTCTAATGAAGTACCGGAAGTAAAGAGTACCTTGGAAGAGACCTTAACGTTACCAATAACTTCCACAAGCTTGGAAATTAACATTTCAATTTCAAGAGCCATGGAGCCTACTTCATCCCCACGTTTCTTGAAACGTTCTTTTACATGGACTTTTAGATTACCATTTTCAACTTCACGAACAGCAAATCCAATATTGGTAAGGGCACTGCTTAAATTTAACGCGAAAAATACACCAATCACAATCATAATAGCCAACACTACAGTTGAAATAATGAAAATAGTCATAACCTTTTGTTTGATAAAAGCATCAGCATCTGCACTTGGAAGTCCTGCAAAAGCCATACCAATAACAGTATTATCTTGAAGAATTGGAACATAATAGCCATAGTAAGGGGTGTCGTTAATAACAATAGAAGTATCGGAATATTCTTTACCTTCTTTTAGAACAGTCTGAATAACTTTGTCAGAGGCTTTTGTGCCAACAAGGCGTTCGTTTGTCTTGTGGTCTGTCAGAGAAGTAGTTACTCGTGTATCCCCATAGAAAATGGTAACATCATACTGAGTAGTCTCTTTTAAGTCATCTACAATCGTGTAGTTATCGCTAACCGGTAATTCTCCCTTTTTAACATTGCCGGATTCATCAATTGTGTAGTTACCATTGTCAGCCATTGCGTAAATCTCCTGTAAGGATAACGCAATGCCTCTTAAGCCATGTAATGTTTCTTCCTGCATACCTGTTTGGATATTAGTGGCTGCTACATAACAAAGTACGATACTTAATATAGCAGAAGGAAGAATTGCAATAAGCAATAATTTGATCTTAATAGAGAATGTTTTCTTTTTTTCCTTGTTCATAATGTGTTCCTTTCCTTGCTCTACTATTGGGTTGTTTTTTTTTTGTACATATTATATAACAATTAAATGTTGAAGTATATTTTTTTGTGAAAAAAATATAAAAAAATAATTATAATTGATTAATTTCCACACTTGATGTCAGGTGTCATATAGTATGAAACAAATAAAATTGTACAACAAATAAAATTATATACTTGACAAATATCTTAAAGTATTATATTCTATCGATGCAAGATATGTCGAGTGTAGACATATCGAATAAGAACATATCGAGTAAAAATACATCGATTGAAAATACATCGAAATAATTGATGACGAAGGAAGGAAAGGATATGGAGGAAAAGCTACGAAAAAAATACTGTCCTATGACAGAAACCATATTCTACACATTGCTGGCACTGCTTGAACCAAATCACGGATATGGCATTATGAAATTTGTCAGAGAACTTACGCAGGAGCGGGTAAAGATGGGCACAGGAACCTTGTATACCATGTTAGGACGTCTGGTGGAGGACCAGATGATTTTAGTTGTAAATGAGGAAGATGGCAAGAAAACCTATCAGATTACAGAAAGCGGAAAAGAGATTCTGTTATTAGAGCAGGAGCGATTAGAAAAACAGTGTGAAAATGGACAAAAGGTGTTAGGAGGAGCTAACCAATGAGAAAATTAAAATTTTTTGCAAGTATTTTTAAGGAACGTGACTGGCTGGAGGAGATGGCACAAAAGGGCTGGATATTTCAGGACATTACATGGGGGATTTTGTATCATTTTAAAAAGTCAGAGCCTTGCGAAAAGGTTTTTGAGGTGGAACGGTTTGGAGCTTCAAACCATCCAAAGATTCAGGAAATCAATGCCAGAAGGCTGGCGTTAGACGTTGCGAACCAGGCAGGCTGGCAGGTAGTAACCCATGATGAAGAGATGAATTACTACTTTATGAAGGATAAAGCATACGATGAAACAGATGAGTTTTACGATGACCAGGAACTTCGAAAAGACCGGGCGGAACGCTTTCGGAAAAGATATGCATATGAAATGCCTACAGCTTTTCTTGCTATGGATTTGTTTGTTACGGTTTTGTATATGCTGGTGTTTGCAATGCTCGTTATACTAAATAGTAATTATTATAAATATCTGTCAGGGTTCTATTTAGTTTATGTTTTCATTGAAGTGGCCATTGTTCTTTTTTATCTCTGGTGGGGAAATAAAATATATGAAGAATTAAATCTTAGCAGAGAACAGTGGGAGCTAAGAAAGAATACAGAAAAGACTCCAAAATTTAAAAAGGTAAAAGAACTTAGAGCATTTTTACAGGAGAAAAACCAGCAGGGATTTGTACTTAGCACTTATGAAAATAAAAAACTTCTGTTTGAACAGTCAGCAGTGAAGTATGATTACTGCATTGATACAAGACCTGCTTTGCAGAAACGTTTAAAAAAACAGGGAAGCACATTTAAGAGAGAAAAGAAAGACTGGCAGGGACAAAGCTTAAAATGGTATGAAATGAGTATAGAAGAAGCCGGAAAGCACAATTTCACACCGGTATGCATAGTTGGACAGGATGTGTTAGTATATAAAAGGCCCCATTCTGACGAGGAACTTCCATGGGAGAACGACGATAAGAAAATGGGATTTTTACATAATTTTCCAAAGATGGTTGTAGGACTGTTTGTGCTTATATTAGTAAGCTGTATGGCTGGATATATATCCGGCATGTTGTTTAAGTAAGGATAAAATTTTAAAAAGTGAAAAGAGGAGAGAAAAAATGAGTGACAAAAAGTATTTTTCAAAAATTGGTTTTAAGTATCTGATTGGTACAATCATTATATTTGCGATTCAGATATTGGCAATGGGTGTAGTAGGATTTTTAGGTGGCATGATGCCGGAGCTGGCAGATAATTATAATGTTTCATTTTTAGCCATGATGTTAGCCATGTATTTGATTGCAGTTCCGATTATGGCAGTCATTATTAAAAAAATTCCGGCGAATAAAGTAACAGAAAAGAAAACCATGACATTCTGGCAGTGGTTACAGGCATTTGCTATGTGTTATGCCATTACATATGTAAGTAATATTATAGGAAATATAATTACTTCCATTATCGGTGTAGTAAAGGGCAGTGGTGTTTCTAATGTGGTAGGACAGATTACAGGTTCCATACATCCGCTGGCTACACTGCTAATTGTAGTAATTATGGCGCCGGTTGTAGAGGAGATTTTATTTAGAAAACTGTTAGTGGACAGAACAGCTCAGTACGGAGAAGGTGTGGCTATCGTATTATCCGGTTTTATGTTTGGTTTGTATCATGGCAATTTAAATCAGTTTGCATATGCTTTTGGGATTGGTTGCTTTTTAGCATTTATCTATATCAGAACCGGAAATTTAAAATACCCTGTGGCAATTCATATGCTTATTAACTTTTTAGGTTCTTTTGTGGGTGTTAAATTATTGGAAGTAAGTGGCTATGCAAAAATTATCGAATTAACCACAAATGGAGCTTCAGAGGCAGAGCTTACTCAGGCTGTCATGAGCAATCTTCCGGGGATGCTTGGTATGTGTATTTATTCTATGTGTATCTTTGGTGTAGTAATTTTCGGTATTGTGCTGTTTATTTTAAAATGGAAACAGATGGCGTTAAAACCGGGAGAAATTACCATTGAAAAAGGAAGCCGTTTTAAAACTGTAATTTTGAACTGGGGAATGGGATTATATAGTATTTTCTGGATTGTGCAGATTATTGCACAGTTGCTTAGTTGAAAAAAGTGTTATGTAAACTGGAGATAAAAGAAAAAATAAGATTTTGTCGTATATGTTAAAATTGCGACAAAGTCTTTTTTTATTTGTTGGAAAAATTACTACTAAAATTTAATACTATTCGTTATAATGGAAATAAATCAAAATATGTATGTATTTACGAATGTAGATAAAAGCAATTTTAAGGAGTGAGGAGGGGTATAAGTATGATTATTGATACTCATGTGCACATTGGAAATATGCTGACATTTCATATGCCGGAGGAGATGGTTATTAAGTCCATGAAAAAATACAAAATAGATTTTTCGCTTGTTTCCAACATAGACTCAACCGAACTGGACTTTGACCAAAATAAATTGCCAAAAGAACTGCAGATAAGTCAGATTGACTCTTTGAAAAGGAGTATTAAGTTTGCAAGAAATAATCCGGATAAAATAGGAGTATTAGCATGGGTAAAGCCTTATGGGGAAGTAGTTACTGAAGAATTTGTAAAGCTGATAGAAGATAACAGAGATATTATTTATGGACTAAAGATGCATCAATTTCACTCTAAAACAGCTATGGATTCAAAAAAAATGAAACCGTATTTAGAAGTAGCCGAAAAATTTCAATTTCCGGTAGTAGCTCATACCGGAGGCTGTGAAGAAGCAGAGCCTGTGCGAGTATGGAATGCAGCAAGAGAACATCCTGATATTGATTTTGTTATGGTACATATGGGGCTTGGTACAGATAATAAAGAAGCAATCGGCCTTTTGAAAACACTACCTAATCTTTATGGTGATACAACATGGGTACCAATGGAAAGTACTGTTTTAGCAGTAAAAGAGGCAGGTAGCAAAAAAATACTGTTTGGAAGTGATAATCCTATAGATGGTCTGGATACGTATCACAATAATCCAAAAGGAGATGTTTGTGTATATCAGTCTTATTTTAACCGGTTGGAAGAGCTAATTGGAAGTGAAAATTATAAAAACATCATGTATAGAAATGCTGTTACACTGTTTAAGTTACCTTTTGCTAACTTGTTATAAAATCAGTGTAAACAAATTTAAATAAAAAGATACGACAGAAAATATGAAAAAATAGCAAAATCTGCATAAGTACAGACACAAAACATATAATTTATGATATAATTAGCATTAATGAGCATATGAGCTCTGCTAATTGCAGTATATGCTACATAATAATAATTTTATAACAAGCAGGAGGATTGTTTTATGGGTCTTTTAGAAGTTGGTTTTGGAGCAGCAAAAAGTGTATTGGAAGAACAGTGGAGAGAGTATTTTTACTGCCCGGCATTAGCAGATAATGTATTGGTTAAAAAGGGAGAAAATAGAAAATCAAAACGAAGCTTCAATACAAAGGGAAGCGAAGGAATTATTTCAAATGGTTCTATTATTGCCGTTAATGAAGGTCAGTGTATGCTGATTGTAGATCAGGGTGGTATTGTTGAAGTATGTGCCAAACCGGGTGAATTCGTTTATGATACTTCCTTAGAGCCAAGTATTTTTTATGGCAATTTAAAAGAAAGCATTATCGACAGTTTTAAAACATTTGGAAAACGTTTTTCCATGGGTGGTGATACCGGAAGAGATCAAAGAGTATATTTTATCAACACAAAATATGTTATGAATAACCCTTATGGAACACCTAATCCGGTTCCTTTCCGTGTAGTAGACCAAAATGTGGGTCTGGATATTGATATAGCAATTCGTTGCAATGGTGAATATGTATTTCAAATTACTGACCCGATTCTTTTCTACAAAAATGTCAGCGGAAACGTAGACGATGAATATACAAAGGAAACTATAGCACCACAGTTAAAGAGTGATTTATTAACAGCATTGCAACCTGCTTTTGCAAAAATTTCTGAGATGGGAATCCGTTATAGTGCACTGCCGGCTCATGCTGATGATTTGGCAAATGTTTTAAATGAAGTGTTGTCCGATAAATGGGGCAAGCAGTTAGGTATTGAAATCGTTACGGTTGGTGTAAATTCAGCAACAGCCTCTAAAGAAGACGAGGACATGATTAAGGAGCTTCAGAGAAATGCAGCATTCCGTAATCCTACCATGGCGGCAGCCCAGTTAGTAGCAGCACAATCAGAAGCTATGAAGTCAGCAGCAGCTAACGAAAATGCAGGACCAATGATGGCATTTGCAGGCATGAATATGGCTGGTAATGCAGGTGGTATGAACGCAGCAAATCTTTTTGCAATGGGACAGCAGCAGGCACAGCAACAGCCTGTACAACCACAAGCAGCTCCGGCTCCGACAGCTAATACAGCACCGGCTCAGGAAGCAACAGCTAACGGCTGGACCTGCTCCTGTGGAGCAAGCGGCAACAGTGGTAAATTCTGTGCAGAATGTGGCGCATCAAAGCCGGCTGATCAAGCTTTCTGGACCTGTTCCTGTGGTACAAATAACAAGGGCAAATTCTGTATGGAATGCGGCACACCAAAACCAGCAGGAGTTCCACAGTACAAATGTGATAAATGTGGATGGGAGCCGGCAGATCCAAAGAATCCACCTAAATTCTGTCCGGAGTGCGGAGATCCTTTTGATGATGGGGATATTGTGAAATAGTTAATGCTTACATAGCAGCCGGGCACTTGCCGTCAGGCTGCTAATAGCATGGTAAAATAAGGAGATAAGCGTTATGGATGAAAACTATCAGGATGGAATTACCAGGGACCAGCCGGTTTCTACAGAAACAAAAGAAGAAACCGACAAAAAGTGTCCTGCCTGTGGTGGGGTACTTGACTTTAATCCCACAAAAGGTAAAATGGTATGCCCCTATTGCGATTCGGAATACGAAATAGAAGTAGAAAATCCCGACTTTGAAGCAGAGGAGCTGGATTTTGAATCTGCGGAAAATAGCGCCTGCTATGACTGGAAGCTGGAAACAAAATCGGTTGTTTGTAAATCCTGTGGTGCGGAAACCATTTATGAAGCCCATGAGATTGCAAATGAATGTCCTTATTGTGGTTCCAATCAGGTTATGGAAGCAGGAGCAGAACACATTATGGCACCAGGGGGAGTCGTTGTTTTTAAATTGGATGCAAATAAGGCCTCTGAACTTTTTCAAAGCTGGATTAAACACAAATTTTTCTGTCCAAAGTTAGCAAAGGAAAGTGCAAAGCCAAAAGCCTTTAAAGGATTGTACCTGCCCTTTTGGACCTTTGACTGCAAAACAATCAGCAGCTATACAGGACAATATGGTGTCAAAAAAAGAACTGCCGGTAACAACTCCGACATAAAATGGTACAAAACAATGGGTATTTACAAGCATAACTTTGATGATGTGCTTATATGCGGTTCCAAAAAGCAGAATACTTCCATGTTAAACGGATTAGAGCCTTTTAATACAAAAGATGTGGTAGAGTATAAACCGGAATATCTGGCAGGGTTTATGGCAGAACGCTATACTTTAAAAATGCATGATGCATGGGAAAGAGCAAAAAATAAAATGAGCCAGATTCTTCATCAAAGAATTAAGGATGAAATTAGGAGAGAACATCGCACCGACTATGTAAGAGGTGTTTTACATTCTACTACACATCAGAATATTACTTACAAATACCTGCTTCTTCCGGTATGGACCTCGTCCTTTACATATAACGGAAAAATTTACCAATTCATGGTAAACGGCCAGACCGGCAAAGTCAGCGGCAAAACCCCAATATCCTGGGTAAAAGTAGCATTTACCGTAGTGGCAATCATTGCTATTATGACATTGCTTAATTTCATATCAGGTTAACCATGACCGTAAAATTAAGCCAATCCTTCCACACAAAATAACGGACCAAACAACGAACAAAGTAAAAATAAAAGCAACTCAACAAAGCGGTACATACAGGAAACAGCCAGCCCCGGCAGACGTGCCGGACTGTGGGTAATGGAGACTGTTTTCCAAGCCTTGATAACGGGTGTTATA
>JAFSDJ010000077.1 GCA_017436305.1 Lachnospiraceae bacterium | reverse complement strand
GTTATTTTTCTCACAAGCTCTTTTCTCTTGTGATTTTTGCCCACATAAGTGAAACTAAAAAAGTCTACAAAGTGCGTAAATTCAAGGATTTCTAGCCATTTGTTCTTTGTATCAACACCACAGTCTCCACATGCCCAGTCCCCGGAAACATATCCACAGCTGTAGCCTTCACCATCTCATACCCACTCTCCAAAAACACATCCAAGTCTCTCACCAGACTGGTGGGCTTGCAGGAAATATAAACAATCCTGTCCACTCCATACGCAATAATCTTTGGCAATGCCTTAGGATGAATTCCATCTCTAGGCGGGTCTAGTACGATTAAATCCGGCTTTTCCTCAATATCATCAATGACCTTTAACACATCTCCTGCAATAAATTCGCAGTTATCAAGTCCGTTTAAATCAGCATTTTTCTTGGCGGCCTCTACTGCCTCTTCTACAATCTCCACACCAATTACCTTCTTTGCCACAGGTGCCAAAAGCTGCGCAATAGTACCAGTTCCACTGTATAAATCAAACACTACTTTATCCTTTTTACCATTCCCCTGCTTCTGCTCACAATCCTGAACGCTTTCTTTTTCCGACTTATGAATATCTCCATTCAAATCACCCACATACTCTCTTGCTGTTTCATACAGAACTTCTGCACCCAGGCTGTTTGTCTGGAAGAAAGAAAACTGGGATATTTTAAACTTAAGTCCTAAAAGCTCCTCGTAAAAATAATCTTTTCCATACAAAATATTTGTCTCATCACTCTTTACCACATCAGCTAAAGAATCATTTTTTGTATGAAGGATTCCTGCAATTTTCCCTGTCAGCTTTCTGTTTCCTTGAGATTTGTCAATTCCTGCATCATCGCAGTTTTCCTTTTCCAGATTTAATAACGCCTGTGTAAAATCACCTAAAAGTCCATCTAATACTTCTGCTTCCTGGGTAGTGGTTACAAGCGCAATCAAAATCTCCCCAGTCTTTACCGCCTTTCTTACAAGAAGATGTCTAAGACAACCTTCCTGTCTCATTCTGTGATAAAAACTTAACTGCTTGTCCTTAAAAAACTCTAAAACAGTTGTTAAAATCAATCTGTAATCCTCATCCACAATCTGGCAGTCATTTACTGATACTACGTCATAAAAGCTGCCTCTTTTATGCATTCCCAAAGAAAGTGGACCATCCTTTACCTCATCACCAAAGGAGAACTCCATTTTATTCCGGTATGCAAACTGGTTTGGGCTTGCCTTTATTCCTTCAAATTCATAAGAAGGCTTTTCTCCTCGATTTATGTAAACCGAATTCAATAATTCTTTTATCTGTCCTTCTTTAATCTTTAACTGCTCCTCATAAGGCAGATTCTGATACGTGCATCCGCCACATATTCCAAAATGCGGACATAAACTATCTATTTCCACAGGGGATTTTTCCAAAACCTCTACTAATCTTCCCTGAGCCTTTCCTTTTCGTTTTTTCTGTATTACAAATGAAACCTTCTGACTTGGAATCACATTCTTAACAATGACTTTTCCATCTTCCACCGGAATAACCCCTTTATTTGGAAATTCCAGCTTTTCTACTGTTCCTGTATACTGTTCGCCTTTTTTCATGTTGCTCTCCCTTTTTATCTGCTTTTCTAATTGTTTTTCTCATATATTTCCAGTTACTGTTGGCACGTAGTAACTAACAGATTAGTTTCAATCCCATATAGCAAAAAGCGGGACTCCCAAGGAATCCCGTTTGCAATTCATTCTTAAACTATATTTTTACATGAAATAGATTTTCTTAAGCCTCGTTATTGTCTGTATCTTCATCTGCTTCTTCTTCAAAGAAATCATCATCGAAGTCATCATCAAAATCTTCTTCAAAGTCTTCTAAATAGTCCGGTGTAAAATAAAGATATACCGCATATGCGATACCTGCAATGGCAGCAATAACACCGATTACTGCGAAGATCCAGATGATAGTATTAGATTTCTTTTCCTCTTCCATCTCTTTTTCTTTTTTTAATAAGTCGTTTACTTTGATTGCTGCAACTAATTCTTCAAATTTTGATTTGCTCATAGTTTTTCCATCCTTTCCCTCTATATAGATTGACCGTAATCCTTCTCTTTTTACTTTTTATATCATACCACTAATTCCACTTTTTTACTACAGATTTTTGAAAATTTAATAAAATAATGTAACCTGTAGGTTACTGTTCAGTCAGCAACAATACACTTGCTGTTTTGTTGCGCATGAACGTGATTTGTGTGTGAGCATTAAATTTTTTCCAGTTTGGCAAATGCCGCTAACATCTTTTTAGGACCATATTCCTCAAATTCAATGGTAACTTCATAATCTCTTGGTCCTTTTACAATGCTTTTTACAACACCTTCACCAAATTTAATATGCTTTACTCTGTCACCCTCACCATAGGATAATGCTCCGTCTGTTGAAGGTGCTCCTTTGCTGACTCCTGGAATCCCTGCAATATCTTTTTGTTTTGCTATAAAAGGCTTAACCTGCGCACTGGTAGTTGGTTTTGTTAAAACTGCTTTTGGTTTTAATACGGAGGAGTAAGCCGGTTTCTTTGTTTCTGCCTCTCCGGCATTTGTTTGGTTTACATAATTTGCGGTTTCAGTTCCAACGTTATTTACCGTACTATAACCATTTCCCGTACCGTAACTATTTCCTATAGCATAACTGTTCTTACCTAAGTTCCCCGCTCCATTTTGTAAGCCGCTGCTAACCCGATTATATGGATTTCTGCTTCCTCCAAAGCTTCCATTACTCATGCTGCTATAGTTGTTCGCCGAAGCGTATGGCTTCTGCTTAAAAGCATTTCTCTCATAAGAAGAATCGTCATATTCCTCATAATCTTTTCGTTTGGAAGCCGGTACCTTATTATCCAAAAGTTCTTCCGGAATTTCCCGTACAAAACGGCTAACCGGATTGTACTGGGTTTCGCCACGAATCATTCTTTGTTTTGCACAGGATAAGGTTAAATCTTCTTTGGCTCTTGTAATACCAACGTATGCCAGTCTTCGTTCTTCTTCCACTTCCCCAGGGTCATCAGAAGTAATGGTCATATAGCTAGGGAAAATACCATCTTCCATACCTGCTAAATATACGTGAGGAAATTCCAGACCTTTGGAACTGTGAAGAGTCATTAAAAGCACTTTATTGCTGTCCTTATTTACCCCATCAATATCAGCAACAAGGGCAACTTCCTCTAAAAATTCAGATAAGGTTGCGCCCTCATGATCTTCTTCATAAGAAACTACCTTAGAAATCAATTCATCGATGTTTTCGATTCTTGCTTCTGCTTCCTCATCGTTATCTGCCTGTAACTGTGCCACATAACCGGTTGTTTCAATCACATCTTTTATAAGCTCTTCCAAACCGTAATATTCTAATTTACTTCTGAAAACCTGAATCATATCCACAAAAGGCTTAAGCTTGGAAGCACTTTTTCCAATGGTCATAATCTGGTCCGCTTCTCTTAGGGCATCATAAAAGCTGATATTTCTGCTGTCAGCATATTCCTGAACTCTTACAATGGTTGTGGCACCTATTCCTCGTTTTGGAATATTAATAATACGTTTAACTGCCACATCATCCTTGCCATTATCGATTGTTTTTAGATAAGCAAGCAGGTCCTTTATTTCCTTTCTTCCGTAGAAGTTTACACCCCCTACTACGTCATAAGGTATGCCGGCTCTGACAAATTGTTCCTCTAAAATACGCGCCTGGGCATTGGTTCTGAATAAAACTGCACAATCCTTATAGTCACAAATTAATTCTCTTTTTTTCTTTGCTACATCAAGGGCTATGTATTCTGCTTCCTCATAAGCATAGTCAAATTGCTTAAAATGAAGTCTGCTGCCGCCTTCTTTTTCCGTCCAAAGCGCCTTTTCTTTTCTTCCCACATTATTGCGGATAACTGAGTTAGCCGCTGCTAACACATTTGAGGTAGAACGGTAATTTTGTTCCAGCTTTATCACTAACGCATCAGAATACACCTTCTCGAAATCCAGAATATTACGAATGTTAGCACCTCTGAATTTATAAATGGACTGGTCATCATCACCTACCACGCAAAGGTTTTTATACCTTCCGGCTAGCAGGCGAATTAGTTCAAACTGTGCCGTATTGGTATCCTGATACTCGTCCACCATAATATACTGAAATCTTTCCTGATACTGCTCCAATACATCCGGGCAGTTTTTGAAAAGCTCAATGGTTTTTACGATTAAATCGTCAAAATCCATGGCATTATTTTTTCTAAGAACCGCCTGATACTCCATATAAGCCTTGCTGATTCTCTGCTTATTATAATCTCCAAAGCTGTTTAATTCATATTCTGCCGGGGAAATCAACTCGTCCTTAGCAGAAGAAATAGCTCCCATAATAGTTCGTTCTTTCAACATCTTCGTGTCGATTTGAAGCTTTTTGCAGATTTCCTTCATGATTGTTTTCTGATCATCTGTATCATAAATGGTAAAATTATTGTCAAAACCAATCCTGTCTGCAAATCTTCTTAAAATTCGTACACAGGTAGAGTGGAATGTGGCTACCCAGATACTTTCTGAACCGAATCCTACCAAATCATCCACTCTCTCTCTCATTTCTCCTGCTGCCTTATTAGTAAAGGTAATCGCCATAATATTCCATGGATTTACCTGACATTTTTCAATGAGATAGGCAATTCTGTGAGTTAGCACTCTGGTTTTTCCACTTCCTGCTCCTGCCAATATTAATACCGGTCCTTCCGTCTGAAGTACCGCCTGTTTTTGCTCTTTATTTAATGTATCGTAAATACTCATAACTTTCTCCAATTCTATCCTTGCTTACTGTTTGCATTTTCCCTTGTTTATTCTATTAAAATTTCATATTCGCTTTTTCTAATTTTTATCCTGTCCGGGACATCCTTATCCTGCAGTCTCATCTTGTTAGTTTTCCCTCAACCTTACTGTTGGATGACAATTTACAATACTGCCACAACAATTCCTGCAACAATCACCCCTGCACAAAGTAACTTATACCCAATATTCTTTTCATGAAATACAAATTTTCCGCCAAGTATCGTTACAAGACAGCCGGACTGTTTAATCAGCGTCATAACCGTCACTTTGCTTTCTGCCATTGCATTTGCCAAAAACAAGGACCGGTCCGCCACCACAAACATAATAGCCAAAAGCCATATCCAGTAATTTTTCAATGAGTTAGCAATGTGCAACTTTTCTTTAGAACAGATAATATAAATCAAATAATACAATACTAAAAACAGCATATAGAAAAACTGCAACTGGGAGCTGTTCATCTGTTTCATTAAAATCTTATCCATCAGACCTGAAACAGCATTTAGCATACAGGAGCCCAGTGCAAAAATAACAACAATTGCCGAAGCTTCTGCCCCTTCCTTCTTCTGACCCCTTTTCCTTCCACCTTTAAATTTCAATAAAAGCAATCCTGATGCTACTAAAATCAGTCCAATTATCTGATTGGTACCAAGTGTTTCCTTTAACACGATAGTTCCAAGCAGAGTAGCAAAAAGCACTCTGGACAAATCTAATATTCCATAAAGACTGATTGGCATTTTTTTAATAGCTTTAAAACTTAATATCCAGGCTAAGAAAATAATAAAGGATTTCAATGCCACATAGCCATATTGGACAGGGGTAAGTCCCATTGCATTTTTTGCATCCGGCAGTACCAATAAGAATGAAAATAATGTATAGAAAAACAGCACTTCCATAACACTGCTTTTTTCCAATGATTTCTTCTTAACAATTTCTCTTCCGCCTTTTAAAAGCCCATAAATTAATACGAGTCCTACCCATGCCATTTTGTGTATCGTCTCATTTCTTTTGTTTATTATTATTGTTTATTTGTAACTATTCAGAGCAATGCCAATTTATGAAGCAGACTGTGCAAGCTGACTTGCAAAAGTCTGTGTTTACTACGAAAAAAATGTCTTCTTTCTATGATTGCACACAGTGTTTTTTATGATACCATATCTGTCCTGATTTGTCACATCTTTTTGGTTATCCCATATATTATCTGTAACAACTAAAATAGGGGAATTTTAAGCATTTCCCTGTGTTTTTTTCTAGGAGGAATTATGAAAAAACATATTTTGCTTTTACTTACAATGGCAGGGGTATTTTCTGCCCTGTTATTTACAGGCTGTGGAAAATCTGCCTCAACCGACACACAAAAAGTTGTTTTAAATGAGGTAGCACACTCCATCTTTTATGCTCCCATGTATGTAGCAATTGAAGAAGGTTATTTTGAGGAAGAAGGCATTGACCTTGAACTGGTTACCGGATATGGTGCTGACAAAACCATGACGGCAGTGTTAAGTGGCGAAGCCGATATTGGATTTATGGGACCGGAATCCACTGTTTATACTTACCTTGGAGACACAAATGATTATGTGGTGAATTTCGCCCAGCTAACCCAGCGAGCCGGCAACTTCCTTGTAGCAAGAAGTCAAGTACCGGACTTTGAATGGGGCGATTTAATTGGAACTAATGTACTTGGGGGCAGAAAAGGCGGTATGCCTGAAATGGTATTTGAGTATATTTTAAAGAAAAACAATATCGATCCTGCTACTGATTTAACCATCGACCAAAGTATTGATTTTGGTTCCACCGCTGCAGCGTTTGCTAACGGCCAGGGAGACTACACCGTTGAATTTGAACCTTTCGCCACAAGCCTTGAACAACAGGGCACCGGCTATGTGGTAGCTTCTCTTGGTGAAGATTCCGGCTATGTTCCTTACACTGCCTTTAGTGCAAAAACAAGCTACATGGAGGCAAATCCGGAAATTATGCAGGGCTTTGTAAATGCTTTACAAAAATCCATGGACTATGTAAACAGCCACTCTGCAGAAGAAATTGCGAAAGCCATTCAAAATCAGTTCCCGGAAACAGACCTTGAAACTTTAACAACCATTATTTCCCGTTATAAAGAGCAGGATACCTGGAAGGAAGATTTAATCTTTGAAGAAGAAAGCTTTACCTTGCTTCAGAATATTTTAGAAGATGCCGGAGAGCTTTCTGAAAGGGTTCCTTATGATAAGTTGGTAACTACTACTTATGCCGAAAAAGCCAAGTAATACACCCCAATAAAAAAATTCAAAGAAATTTCCTATAGATAAAAAAGGACTTTCCTGGCCCAAAAAAGGCACGGAAAGTCCTTTCCTTATTTATTCTAATCTTTTTATTCACCCACCAAATGAACCTTAATCATTTCATGATAAGGCACATTTAAAACCATATCAAACCTTAGTGGTGGAATAAACGAATTCCGGTAAAGCACATTGCCATACCATATTTATTGCAGGTTTCAATTACATTATCATCTCTGATAGAGCCACCCGGCTGCGCAATGTATTTTACGCCACTCTTATTGGCTCTTTCAATGTTGTCACCAAATGGGAAGAATGCATCAGAGCCAAGAGCAACGTCTGCCATAGTATCAAGCCATGCTCTCTTTTCTTCTCTTGTAAATACTTCCGGTTTTTCCGTAAAGAAGTTTTCCCATGTTCCATCTGCTAAAACATCCATGTAGTCATCGCTCATGTATACATCAATTGTATTGTCACGGTCAGCGCGTCCGATTTTTTCTTTGAATGGAAGGTTTAATACTTTTTCGTGCTGACGTAAAAACCAGTTGTCAGCTTTTTGTCCTGCAAGTCTTGTACAATGGATTCTGGACTGCTGTCCTGCACCGATACCGATTGCCTGTCCGCCTTTTGCATAGCATACAGAGTTAGACTGTGTATATTTTAATGTAATAAGTGCAATAGCAAGGTCAATTTTTGCCTGTTTTGTAAACTCTTTATTGTCAGTTACGATGTTTGCAAATAATTCATCGTTAATCACTAACTCATTTCTACCCTGCTCAAAGGTAACACCAAATACGTCTTTTTGTTCAATTGGTGCCGGAATATAATCAGGATCAATTTTGATTACGCAGTAGTTGCCTTTCTTTTTCTCTTTTAAAATCTCAAGTGCTTCCGGCTCATAGCCCGGTGCAATCACACCGTCAGATACTTCTCTTTTAATAAGCTTTGCAGTAGCTACATCACAAACATCAGAAAGAGAAATAAAATCACCAAAGGAAGACATTCTGTCAGCGCCTCTTGCTCTTGCGTAAGCATTGGCTAACGGAGAAAGCTCTCCCATATCGTCTACCCAGTAAATCTTTCTTTCTACTTCATTTAAAGGAAGACCAACTGCTGCACCTGCCGGTGAAACATGCTTGAAAGAAGTTGCTGCCGGAAGGCCTGTTGCTTTCTTTAATTCTTTTACTAACTGCCAGCCGTTAAATGCGTCTAATAAATTAATATAACCTGGTTTTCCACAAAGGATTTCGATTGGAAGCTCGCCTTCTTTCATAAAAATTCTGGAAGGCTTCTGATTTGGGTTACAACCATATTTTAACTGCATTTCATTCATTTTTATTTTCTCCTGTTTTCTTGTTTATTGTTTTATATCTTTTTCTTTGGTAAAAATTATTTATTTTTATTAATAATCTTTGTTTCGTAAGTTCCGTCTTCAAGATTAATGTAACGAATAAACAGAGATACTTTATTTTCCTCATTTAAGCTGTTCCATACAGTATCAGCAAACTCGTCCATGCTGTTTGGAATGTCTACTAAAGTTGGCTCACCTTCAAAGCTTGGTAATGGGTTGCCATCTCCCATGTATGTATGGATAAAATGACCTTCTCCGTTAACCGGATTTTCATAAGCGAATGTGTAACGGTTGCATGCATCCGGATTGCCATTGTTGCTTTTTAAAATGGACATTGCATAGTTGTAGCTTCCGCCTTCTATATGAAGAATACCGGAAATTCTAGGTGTGTAATTTGGAGCATCCGGCTCAAACTCTCTTGTACGAAGTGCCTGCACAAATGTAAACTGCTTGTTCATTAAATCATAAATAGTATCTGTCTGGTCTCCATTTGTAACAATGGTTTTGTTGCCAAGTACACGTACAGGAGCATAAATAATCAGGCTTGGGTCCTCTAACTTAGATGGGTCAAATGCCTGTGTGCGGATACCTTCGCCATCTTCCACAAATACTCTGTTACGGCTGTTTGCACTTCTACCCATGATAAAATATGCAATTGCTGCATGCTTTCCATCCGGTGTTTTTCCGATTACAATTCCTCTGCCCGGATAGCTTGTTGAAGAAAGTTCTGCTTGTAATGATTTCATTTCCATAAAAGTACCTCCATATAATAAACTTTAGTATAAGAACAAAAGTGTGCTCTTTATTTTTCATATTATAGAAAAACCGTCCAGGTATCCTAAACGGTGCCCAGACGGTCGGCTTTTTTTATCTGTTGTGTTCCCTGTGGGTGCTCCCACGTTCCGTCAGTCACACAACTCTATTTATTATAATACATAAAATAAGGGAAATTGCAAGCAAATTTTTACGCAAAGCTTCCCGGATATAAAGTTTCAAATATGCCATTGGCAACAGCTCTTGCTATGGTATCAAAATTTGCATCAAAGAAACGGTTATCTGCATCTGTATTAATGAAACCAAGCTCTACCAAAACTGCCGGCATTTCTGTCCTTCTTAGTACAATCAGATTTTTTCTTTCATTTACTCCTAAGTTGGTAAAGCCGATTCGTTCAAGCTGCTCATTAATGTTTTCTGCCATAGTGGCTGCACGACCATAGGTATTATATACCAGCGACTCTACGCCCGAATAGGAATTGGGAACCGGGGAAGAATTTCTGTGAATGGATACGAAATAATCCACTCTTGCATAATTTGCCTCTCTTGCTCTTTGAAGGGGTGTTTCATAAATGTCGGTGGTTCTTGTGTAAAGTATATTTACTCCATATTCCTGTAAAATTGCCCCAATCGCCAGGGTCATGGAAAGGGCATCGTCCTTTTCCTGCCTTCCATTGTAAACTGCTCCCGGATTGCTGCCACCGTGTCCGGCATCCAGCATGATTGTATATGCCATTTTTTCTGCCTTTCTGAAAGATAGTTGTTATTTTAAAGTATGCAGAGGTAAACGGTTCGGTTCGTATCCATAGATTCCTTTTCTCCATCAGCCGCAGTCATTATGTAATACATCTCTTTATTCTTCACTTCAGTCCAACGGCATACACTTCTATCAATCACAGCCTTTAGCTGTGCATCAATGGAATAGAAATAAACCGGACTTGCTAAAACCATAACATCACAGGCAATCATTTTCTCCATAATTTCCGCCATGTCATCCTTGATTGCACAGTTTCCTGTATCTCGGCAAGCATAACACGCCGTACAATATGCTACTTTTCTCTCTTGTACACGAATTTTTTCTACTGTGTGTCCTGCTTCTAATGCACCACGCATAAATTCATCACATAACAAATCCGAATTGCCTTGCTTTCTTGGACTACCGGACAATATCAAAATTTTCTTAGTCATATCACTTGCTCCTTTACCAATTTTTCTCTTCCTTAGTACAGTCATGCTGTTTCTTTCGTTCTTCCACCATCTTGCCAAACCACTCTACCATGTTTGGGTCGTAGTGGGAGAAGAATGCACTCTGTTTTTTATCCAAGGTTGCTATCTTTTCCATATCATCAGCTGATAACTCAAAATCAAACACATTAAAATTCTCTACCATTCTTTCATAATGTACTGACTTTGGAATGATTACAATACCTCTCTGTAAATGCCATCTTAAAATTATCTGTGCAACCGTTTTTCCATACTTTTCACCAATTTCTGATAACATAGGGTCTGTAAACATATCACCTCTACCCTCACCAAAAGGTGCCCATGCTTCCATCTGAATGCCATATTTATCATGCCATTTTTAGACTCCTCCTGTTGGTGATAAGGATGTATCTCCACTTGATTTATCATCGGCTTTATACGAGCAAATGTCGCAATATCAATCATTCTATCCGGATAGAAATTAGAGATACCGATTGCTCTGATTTTACCTGCCTCATAGTATTCCTCCAGTGCTCTCCATGCTCCATAGTAATCTGCAAACGGTTGATGAAGTAATAGTAAATCCAAGTAATCTGTCTGCAACTTTCTCATAGATTCCTCTATGGATGCCTTACATTCCTCATATCCATAATGTTCAATCCAGACCTTTGTAGTAAGGAATATTTCTTCACGAGGAATCCCACTTTTCTTAATTGCAGAACCTACTTCCTCTTCATTGAAATAAGACTGTGCCGTATCAATCAAACGATAGCCTGCTCTCAGTGCATCCAACACACAACGCTCACATTCTTCCTTTGTTACCTGATATACTCCATAACCCAACTGTGGCATTTTCATACCATTGCTCAATACCTTATATTCCATCTGAAAACCTCCTTGAAAATAAACTGTATTCATGATACACTCCCATTGTATCAATCGGTAGTTACTACCGGTCAAGCACTATTTTTATTTTCTTGGAGGTCTTTATGTTTACAATGAAAGAAGCCTGCGAACAAACGCACTTACCATACGAAACACTAAAATTCTATTGTAACCAAGGTCTTGTTCCTAATGTAAAGCGTGACAAAAACAATCGTCGCATCTTTGATGAGAGGGACATTGCTTGGATTAACAGTTTAAATTGCCTTAAAAACTGTGGAATGAGCATTGCTGAAATGAAGGAATATATCCAACTCTGCCTTATCGGAGAATCCACCATACCAAAGCGAAAAGTTATACTGGATAACAAACGCAAATCCTTAGTAGAACAGCTTAAACAAGTGCAGGATTGCATTGATTATATTGACTGGAAACAAGGCTTTTATGATGATGTCCTATCAGGTAAAACCAAATATTACAGTAACCTCATAAATACCGGAGAATAGCATGATAGCCAATGCAAAACTACCTGCATTGGCTATTATTTTCTAACTGTACAACATATTGGAATTGTTTATTCTACCACGAATTCAGTCCACTCGATTTTGTTGTACTGCATAACATCTACAGACTTCTTCATGCCCAGTTTTTCGTAGAAACCAATTGCGTTCTCGTTAGCAATCAAATAAACCGCAATATCCTTTTCACCGCCTGCAATTTCGTGGGCAGTTTTCATCAGTTTTCTTCCAATACCCTGTCCTGTGTAAGCTCTGTCTACACCTAAATCTGTTATATAAAGCCAATAGGAATAGTCAGTTAAACCAAACAGGACACCAACAACTGTACCATTTTCATTTCGGGCAACAAGACTGATTGAAACATTCTTGACTAGTTTCACAATTCTATCAGCAAACCGTTCTTTTGGATATTGAGATCCTAAATCCGTTCTTTTCAAAAAATCTATATATTCTTCAGCTGAAATTCGTTCTTCCAAAATTTTTATTTGCATGTTCACACTATTCCTCCGTTAAAATAAAGATTTGTTTATTTAGCAGCTATTATTAATCGTCTACTATCTTCTGTATATGGACTTCTAATATAATCTCCATAAATACATGTATCTGTAAAACCAGCCTGTGATAATAATTCTTTATAATCTTCATCAAATAGTAATCTATCTTTCATAGATTTTTACCTCTTTATTTAATTAGTAAATTCAAATTTGCGTTTTTCTTTGTTTTAGCAATTTCATACCCAAACAAAATACAAATGCACCTAATGCAATAAAAAATCCCCATATAGGGGTGAGATAATCGCCCCCTCTACTAAACAATAACCTTACTCATACACATAGGGTAAAGCTATTTAAGTGCCCGATTTTGTTTCATCAAGAAACTCTTTTACTATCCTACCGATTGCTTCTGCATTATTTCTGTATATAAAGTGTGTTCCATCTAAAATAGTATAAGAATCTTCCGCACCAACGCGCTCAAGATGTTCCATATGATATTGTTCTCCGGATATATTACCCGCATTATGTGTATATGTATATTCAGAAATTATTTTATGATATGGAACTTCAATAGGATATTCCAATGCCATTACATCCTTTATCAAAACATCTGTGTTGATAGAAGTTTCTATTAAATTATTATTAATAGCGAATCCTTGATATATAATATAATCGTCCACTTCTTTTTCGGTATAACCATATTCATCCATCCATTGTTTTTTGTTTGTTGTTAACATTGTATTTACTTCGGCACCACAGAAACCTTGTAGCTTATATAGAATAGGCATAACCTTTTTTAAAATATTGGGCATAGCTTCATTATATGCAGATGAGCTTCCATCTAAGGAAATAATTGCGTTTACTTCATCCGGATAACATGATGCATAATATTCACAATATAAACTCGAAATTGAATGAGGCATTAATACATATGGTCCTTCTATATTTGCATTTTTTAAAACCTCTCGTATTTCTTCAACATAATTACTACAAGTCCTCTCTCTACTTGTTTCACTACTAAATCCAACCCCAAAATAATCAACACAGACTACTCTATAGTCTTTGCTCAACTCTCTAATAAGAGGGGCAAAATCGGCGCTCGGTAATCCCTCACCTAATCCTGGCAATAACACAATTGTAGTTTCGCCTTCGCCAACCTGCGTGATATGCATTTTCCCATCAAATACATCCACTAGCTCTCCATACGGCTGAATTTGCTCGTATTTTCCCTTAAAATAAGTGGAATGTAGCAAGGCACATATTAACGATAATATTACTTGCAATGCCACATAACCTATTACAACTATTTTTATGATTTTTATTATTTTTTTCTTCATTCTTTTCTCTCCAATATGTTACTTCTTCAGTACCTTTTTGCACCATGTTCTTTTTCCACATTCAGGACATTTCAGGTATCGAGTAGTACTTATATGCGCTGCTCCCAAAACCTCTCTATATGTTGGTATAAATTTGTGATGACAGTTTTTACATTCATAGTAGCCAGCCTGAACTTCCAATTTCAATCCTATGTTTGCCGGAATCAAAAAAACAATCACAACGCCTATTGCTACAAGTATTTGAACAATCCCTGGTTCCATCAAATAATAAACTAGAAGAAGTGCTACCACTAAAGAGCCAATGCTCACAATGGTAATTGTCCACATTGCAGTTAATAAACCCTTATTTTTCTCTTCCTCACTTTGGGCCATCTCAACCAATAATTCTTCTGTCTTTTTCTTGTAATCCTCCCTCTCGATTTTCTCCCCACTTAATAATTCATTTACAGTAACACCAAGGATTTCACATAACTCAAGCATAAGCGAGGCATCCGGCATCCCTTTTCCCTCTTGTGTCAAGTAGTTGACAACATTTTCTTAAACTTTTTTTCTTCCCTTCCATTATATCAGCTTTTGACAGATAATCTACCAAAAGCTGATACTATCTTCCTCAAGCCTTAGTTGCTTCTGTTCGAGAACTTCCATCTTAATTCTATGGTCTTGTCTGCATAAACCACAATTCTTCCAAGCAATGCATCCAGCAACTCATCCGTAATTTCTACCACTTCAGAATTACCTTCTAAAAACTTTAAGCCAATGTTATCAGATGGCTTCTGGTTCTCCAGTAAAAATATCGCTTCCTTCTGTGCTTCAATCTTCTCCTTAATACCGGAAATCATTACTTCGTAAGATTCCTTCTGCATCAGATAGGTTTCTTTATCTGTAAGTCCCTTGACATAAGATTCATAAGCAGTTTGAAGTTCCAGTTCCAGTCTCCTTAGTGTATCTTCCGCCATATTAAGGCGTTGCTTTGCCCCACGAATACGCTCGTTTTGCTGTTCAATTTCCTTATCTAAAAGAAGCTTAAGCTTTGCAAGCCCGGATATATGTCTGGACAGTTCACCTTTTATGATGGTATCAAGGTCTGTCACAAGAATCCGGTGGGCACAGTTGTTTTTCTTTCTGTAATTCACATTACATTGGAAAAGCATTTTGCCTACTCTGTCCTTCTTATAAACCATATTTCTGCCACAACAGTCACAGACAACTCTTCTGGTATAGACAGATATACACGGGAACGGGAGTACAGGAAAGTCAGAATTGCACAGTAATTACCTTGCGTATGAAAAACCGGTGGATGCGTTGGTCAGTAAACGGAGCCAATAATCTTGCAAAAGCACTGTACCGCAAGGAAAACAAGGAATTAATCGAAACCATTGACCGCTACACAGATGGTTTTGTATTTACGATGCAGATGCAGGAAATCGTAGAGACTTTAAGTGCTGCCAAGGCACCGAAAAAGGACGGAAAAGGGAATCGAATCCATATGTAGACGTAGTAAATGCCCACATGCCACTGCTTGAAGCAATGCAGACAGCATCAAGAAAAGCATTTAAGAGAGCTTTTTGTTAATAGAATTAAATAGAGCCCTATAGGG
>JAFSDJ010000076.1 GCA_017436305.1 Lachnospiraceae bacterium | reverse complement strand
GATGACTGTGCGCCACGAAGGCGTGTCCAAGTGGCATAGCCACTTGAAGACAGCCATGCTGTACAGATGATGGCGGTGGGCCCGCCGAAATCGCCATACAGGTGGAGATTTCAAACTACCTTAAGGTGCTGTGGTCAAAAGCCATGGTATTGAGCGTTAAGGAAAAGGCAGTAGAAACTGTCAGGTGCGTATTAAGGAGATGAACGAACAAGTGAACCACTTACGAAAATGTCGAAAGCGTAGAGATTCCATCAAAACCAGGGGGTAGTCGTTAACCTGGGATAAGTCTGGGGGAAACCTGTTTACTGACCAGATGGTGGGCGGCATAAAGGTGGCATGAACTTAATACAGGCGTTTGTACGGAACGTGGGAACCCACGGGCTGATGTTAAGGGAGTATATCAAGCGGAAGAACCGCAAGATAAGAGTACCAATGCAGTCATGGGGGCAGATTGGGTTGTAGTAGTGAAGAAATTTCTGTAATGGGAATGGAGCGAAGAACCCGAATTATTCAGTTTCGAGAATAAGTCAACTTTGAAAGGAGGAGGAACTTATGCAAGAAACAAAGCCATACAGTATTTCAAAAAGAGCAGTAATCACTGCTTATGAGAAGGTGAAAGCAAACAAGGGAACGTATGGAGTTGATGAACAGTCCATTGAAGATTTTGAGAAGAAGTTGAATAACAATCTCTATAAGATTTGGAACAGGATGTCATCAGGAAGTTATTTCCCAAAACCTGTAAAAGCGGTAGCGATTCCAAAGAAAAATGGAGGAACTCGTATACTGGGAATACCAACGGTAGAAGACAGGATAGCACAGATGGTTGTGAAATTATACTTTGAACCAAGTGTCGAGCCTATCTTTTATGAAGATTCTTATGGTTACAGACCAAACAAATCAGCAATACAGGCAATAGAAGTGACAAGAACAAGATGTTGGAGAAAAGACTGGGTACTAGAGTTTGATATCAAAGGACTCTTTGATAATATCAGACATGATTATTTAATGGAAATGGTGAAACGACACACAAAAGAAGAATGGATTCTTCTTTATATACAGAGATGGTTAGTAGCACCATTTCAAATGGAAGATGGTACAGTTGTACCAAGAACCAGTGGAACACCTCAAGGTGGTGTAATCAGTCCGGTACTTGCAAATCTGTTTCTACATTATGTTTTTGATGATTTTATGGTTAAAGAATTTCCGAACATTCCGTGGGCAAGGTATGCGGATGATGGAATTGCGCACTGTGTGTCTCTCAAACAGGCAAAATATCTGAAACGCAGGCTACAGAAACAGTTTGCAGACTATGGATTGGAATTAAACTTGGAGAAAACGAGAATTGTGTACTGCAAAGATGATGACCGAAAGGGGAATCATGAGCATACATCGTTCGATTTTCTAGGATATACATTCAGACCAAGACTTGCAAAGAATAAGTATGGAAAGTTCTTTGTCAGTTTTCTGCCGGCAATGGGGGGAAAAGCAAAGAAAGCCATACGAAAGGAAGTGCGTAGCTGGAAGTTGCAGTTTAAAGTAGATAAAGACCTGTGGGACATAGCAAATGTGATTAATAGCAAGATACAGGGATGGATTAATTACTATACGCATTTCTACAAATCAGAGATATATGATGTTTTAAGATATATCAACAGTAGGCTTATATACTGGGTGCGAAGAAAATATAAGAAACGTAACTCGAGGAGAAGGGCGGAACACTGGTTAGGAGAAATCGCAATAAGAGAAAGAAATCTGTTTGCGCACTGGAAGTTTGGAATACTGCCAACGGCTGGATAATGGGAGCTGTATGAGCTGAGAGGTTCACGTACAGTTCTGAGAGGGACTTAGGGGGAAGTTCCCTAGGTCTACTTACTGCATGATTTTTTGCAAAAGCAAGAAAAGTGCAGAAAGAACCTTAGAAAATATTATTCCATTTATTGAAGGAAAGTTATTTCTTAAAGTAAATCGGAAGAAAACAGAGGTGGCGCATATCAGTAAGGTCAAATACCTTGGTTACAGCTTTTAAAGATACAAGGGAAAATGCAGATTTAGAGTACATCCGAAGTCAGTCATAAAGATGAAGAATAAAATCAGAGAACTGACAGACAGAAATAATGGCATGAGCAATACGAAAAGAGAAGAGAAATACCAACAGTTTGTGCGAGGATGGGTAAATTATTTCAAACTTGCAGACATGAAAGGACTTCTGGCAAGAGTGGATGAATGGGCAAGGCGCAGAATTAGAGCGGTCTATTGGAAACAATGGAAAAGGGTAAGGTAACAGGTAGTTTAAGCGAAATTGTGACGGTTGTAAGAGTACTACAACCACCTTGCAACCCCACCCAATTTTTGGTATTATTTTAGTGAAAATAACGAAAAAGGTGTTAGCAGGGGTAAACGTAAATGAAAAAAAGGGGAAAACAATTCATTTTTATTCTAATAGCCATAGGAATTCTGCTTGGGACAAGCAACATTTCGGTAATGGCAAAATCCAGTGATTCTGTATCAAATCCAAAACATTACTGTACAAGAAAACATGACGATTCCGACACAACAAAATGGAGTTACATATATTTTGGCAACTATCCTCAGACAGAGGTAACAGGAGAAGCATTAACGGATGCCATAATCAATGCTTCTTATGATTCCGACGACAACGCATGGGTAGGAGATACCAAATACCACAGAATAAAGAAAAAAGATGCTAACCATAAAAGCTATTTTGGCTCAAAAACCTATCGATATTTTAAATGGGAACCGATAAAATGGAGAGTTTTAAAAAGCGAAGGAGACACACTGTTTGTAATATCTGATAAGGCATTAGATTGCAGGGAATATAATGATAAGTACAAAAAAGTTACATGGAGAACCTGTACTTTGCGTAAATGGTTAAACAATACCTTTTATGAAACCGCTTTTTTGAAAAAAGAGCAAAGTGCCATTGTAGCCAAAAAAGTGGATAATTTAAATAATCAAAGCTATAATACAAAAGGCGGAAAAGATACTTCCGACAAAATTTATTTATTATCCATTGCAGAAGTGGTAAGTGAAGAATATGGATTTTGCGGAACATATAGTACAAGCTCCGTCAGCAGACGAATGGCTACTACCGATTTTGCTCATGCCATGGGTGCCGGGGCAAATGGCAGTAAGTTTGAAGAAAATTGTATTTGGTGGCTTCGTTCACCGGGGCGATTAAGTAATTGCGCAGCGTCCATTGATTATTATGGATATACATATAGAACCGGATATAGTGTTGATTTTAAGGCTGCAGGAGTAGTTCCGGTAGTTCATATAAAAAAGTCATCCCCGAATTGGTCTAAAAAACCACAAGATGTTGTGATTAAAAAAGAGGATGAAAAAGCACACGAAATTAGAGTCAATGAATCAAAAACACTGGAAACATTAAGCGTAGATAGTAAAATAAGACGGAACTATCAAAAAAAAGAAAATTAAGATATTACATAGTGTATTAAAAATCAGGCTGTCAAGAAAAAATACTTGACAGTCTCTTTTTCTTAGTGTATGATAGCAAAGGATTAAGAAAAGCAGGTGCTACTATGGAAAAAATTGTAGAACAAGGCTTATTGTACGACTTTTATGGCGAACTGCTTACGGACCATCAGAAAAGCATTTACGAAGATGCAGTTTACAACGATATGTCTCTTTCGGAAATTGCAGATGAACACGGGATTTCCAGACAGGGTGTTCATGATCTGATTAAGCGATGTGATAAAAGTTTAGCTGAATATGAAAACAGGCTACATTTAGTGGAAAAGTTTTCAAAGACAAAGGAAAAGATTCAGGCATTAAAGGATGTGCTTGAAACATTAGAAGATAGAGAAATGGGTCAGAAGTTAGAGACTCTTATTAATGAGATTTTAGAGGAATTATAGTATATGGCATTTGAAAGTTTAACAGATAAACTACAGAATGTATTTAAGAACCTGCGAAGCAAGGGACGTTTAACAGAGGAAGACGTAAAAGCTGCCTTAAAAGAAGTTAAAATGGCATTATTAGAAGCCGACGTAAACTTCAAAGTAGTAAAGCAGTTTATCAAGTCTGTTGAGGAACGGGCAATTGGTTCTGATGTAATGAACGGGCTTAACCCAGGGCAGATGGTTATAAAAATCGTTAATGAAGAAATGACCGCCTTGATGGGGTCCGAAACAACTGAAATCAAAATGCAGCCCGGAAAAGCAATCACCGTGATTATGATGTGTGGTCTTCAGGGTGCCGGTAAGACAACAACTACTGCAAAGATTGCAGGAAAGTTAAAATTAAAAGGCAAAAAGTGCTTACTTGTAGCCTGTGATATTTACCGACCGGCTGCTATTAAGCAGTTACAGGTTAATGGTGAAAAACAGCAGGTTGACGTATTTACCATGGGAGAAAATCACAGCCCCGTAGACATTGCAAAAGCAGCTTTAGAGCATGCAGAGAAGAACGGGCATAACGTTGTGATTTTAGATACAGCCGGACGTCTTCATATTGACGAAGCCATGATGGCAGAACTGCAGGAGATTAAAGAAAAGGTTGATGTACACCAGACTATTTTGGTTGTAGACGTTATGACCGGTCAGGATGCAGTTAACGTAGCAAAGGAATTTGACGAAAAAGTAGGAATTGACGGAGTTATTTTATCTAAGATGGATGGTGACTCCAGAGGTGGTTCTGCACTTTCTATTAAAGCAGTTACCGGAAAACCTATTTTATTTGTTGGTATGGGTGAAAAGCTGTCTGACTTAGAGCAGTTTTATCCTGATAGAATGGCAAGCCGTATTCTTGGAATGGGCGATGTGCTTACTTTGATTGATAAAGTACAGGCAAACATTGACATTGACGAAGATAAAGAAAAAGAAATGGCTGCCAAAATGAAAAAAGGTAAGTTCGACTTTGAAGATTACTTGGAAAGTATGAAACAAATGAGAAACATGGGCGGTATTTCTTCGGTACTTAGCATGTTGCCGGGTGTTGGTGCCCAGATGGGTGACATTGAGTCTATGATAGACGAAAAAGAGCTGGCAAGGATGGAAGCTATTGTGCTTTCCATGACTGTAGAGGAAAGACGCAATCCTAAAATTTTAAATCCAAGCAGAAAACACCGTATTGCAAAAGGTGCCGGTGTGGACATTGCAGTAGTAAACCGCTTTATTAAACAATTTGAACAAAGCCAGAAAATGATGAAGCAGCTACCAGGTATGATGGGTGGCAAAGGAAAAAAGGGCAGATTCAAATTCCCGTTTTAGGAAAGAAAATGTCCACCAAATAATGTAGGAAACCGGGTGTTTCATTCGGTTTAACTAATAAAAAGTAAATTATGAAAAATTTCGGAGGTGAAAAGAAATGGCAGTAAAAATCAGATTAAGAAGAATGGGACAGAAGAAAGCTCCTTTTTATAGAATCGTAGTTGCAGATTCCCGTTCTCCAAGAGATGGTAGATTTATCGAGGAGATTGGAACTTATGATCCAAATACAGATCCAAGTACTTTCAAGGTTAATGAAGAATTAGCTAAGAAATGGCTTGCTAACGGTGCACAGCCAACAGAAGTAGTAGGCAAGATTTTTAAAGCAGCAGGAATTGAAAAATAATTTCGGAACCTAGCAGCTTGTCATCGCACTTTTGGAGGTGTACTATGAAAGAATTAGTTGAAGTAATCGCAAAAGCTCTTGTTGACAATCCTGATGAAGTTGTTGTAACCGAGAAAACAGAAGGCAAAACTCTTGTTGTAGAACTTCATGTGGCACAGGCTGACATGGGAAAAGTAATCGGTAAACAGGGAAGAATTGCAAAAGCAATCCGTTCCGTAGTAAAAGCAGCTTCCTTTGGAGATAATCAAAAGGTTGATGTGGAAATCATCTAAGATAATAGGGTGTCCTTGGGACACCCTATTTTTAAATAAATTGTAACAGTTCAGCCCGCGCCATTCGCGAAGCGAATTTGTATGCAGAAACCAATCAGTTACCGGTAAGATTACAAACAGTAACGGGAAAGGAATTAAGAACAAAATGGAAGATATGTTAAAGGTTGGAGTCATTACCTCCACCCACGGCATCAGAGGGGAAGTAAAAGTATTTCCTACTACAGATGACGTGAAACGTTTTAAAAAGGGCGTAAAGCTTATATTAGATACAGGAAAAGAGCAATTAGACCTTGAAGTAGAAGGTGTCAAATTTTTTAAACAGTTCGTAATCCTTAAATTCAAGGGAATTGACAACATAAATGATATTGAAAAATACAAAGGAAAAGAGCTTTTTGTTACAAGAGAAAATGCAGTCAAATTAAAGAAGGATGAATACTTCATTGCGGATTTAATGGGGCTTTCTGTAATAGATGAAGATGGCAAACAGATTGGTATATTAAAGGACGTTATGGAAACAGGTGCCAATGACGTTTACATTGTACAGCTGGAGGATGATAAAGAGGTATTGATTCCGGCCATTAAACAATGCATTTTAGAAGTAAACATAGAAGAAGGCTTTATAAAAGTTCATATGATGGAAGGATTACTATGAGATTTCATGTATTAACCTTATTTCCCGAAATGATTATGGATGGTCTTCATACAAGTATTTTAGGAAGAGCCTGTGAACAGGGACATATTTCCATAGATGCCGTGAACATTCGGGATTATACAGAAAATAAGCATAAAAAAGTAGATGATTATCCTTATGGAGGCGGTGCCGGTATGCTCATGCAGGCACAGCCTGTTTTTGATGCCTATAAGGCAGTGGAAGAAAAGATTTTGGCACGCAATAAAATGGCAAGTGAAAATTTTATTCCGAAAATGAAAGCAAGGAATCAGCTTCAGGAGAAAAACAGCGAGTTAGAAGTAGCTAACTCTGAAAATAAGAATTTTACTAAGCCACGGGTAATTTATTTAACCCCACAGGGTTCTGTATTCACTCAGAAAATGGCAGAAGAACTGGCAAAAGAAGAGGATTTAGTGTTTTTATGCGGTCATTATGAAGGCATTGACGAAAGAGTGTTAGAGGAAATTGTTACTGATTATGTTTCCATTGGAGACTATGTATTAACAGGTGGCGAACTTCCGGCTATGGTAATGATTGATGCCATATCCAGACTTGTACCAAACGTGCTAAACAATGATGTATCCGCAGAATTTGAATCCTTCCATGATGATTTATTAGAATATCCCCAGTATTCAAGACCTGAGGAGTGGCATGACAAAAAGGTGCCGGAAGTATTACTGTCCGGACACCATGCAAACATTGAAAAATGGCGGAAAGAGCAGTCCATTATTCGTACGAAAGAACGTAGACCTGACCTATATGAAAAATGGATAAGTAAAGAGGAAAATCAAAAATATTTAGAAAAGCTAAACAAACAAAAGGCAAAGAAAAAATCAGTTTAGAATAACATGGAGGAAATGGTATGTTAAAAGCAGAACATTTAAGCAAAGTGTTTGTCCGAACCGTTTTGGAAGAATCGAAGAAAAAGACCATGAAAAAGTCAGTGAAAGAAGAATTCTATGCGGTAAACCACATTTCATTAGAAGTAGAAAAAGGCGAAATTCTAGGCATCTTAGGCCCTAATGGTGCCGGAAAAACAACCCTTCTTAGAATGCTTGGAACTTTAATGGAGCCTACAGAAGGAAAGGTCACAATTGAGGATTCTAAGGGAAATCTATTAACAGATCCAGTGGAAATGAAAAAAAGCATTGGCTATTTATCCGGTAATACAAAGCTTTATCACAGACTTAGTACAAGAGAAATGCTTACCATGCTTGGAGAAATTTATGGTTTATCCAAAGAAGAATGTGAAAAACGTTCAGAAGAAATTTTTAATGTCCTTGATATGAAAAGCTTTTGCGATAACCGTATTGAAAAGCTTTCTACAGGACAGACACAGAGAGCTTCTATTGCAAGATGCCTTATACATAATCCGGATATTTATATTTTTGATGAACCAACTTTAGGATTGGATATTTTATCGGCAGATGCCATTGTGAATTTTATGAAAGAGCAGAAAAAGCTTGGAAAAACCGTATTATATTCCACTCATTACCTAGAGGAAGCTCAATTTTTATGTGACAGAGTTTTGATGATTTATAAAGGCAGTATCTTAAAGGAAGGCACTCCAAAACAAATTATGGAGGATACCAAAACAGAAAATTTAAGAGAAGCATTTCATGTCATAATGGAAGGAGTGGATAATCAGTGAGAGTAACCAGAATGAAATCCTTATTTAAAAGAGAACTTACCGATATTTTTAGAGACAGAAAAACCCTGATTATGATGGTATTAGTGCCGCTTTTGTTATATCCTTTGCTAATTGTGGGAATGACCCTTATTACAAGTGCGGTAGCATCAGACCAGGAAGAAAAGCTGTATGAGGTGGCTTTTTATCAGGTGGATGAACAAGATAAGATAAAGGATGTACTGGAAAAGAATAAAGAAGAGTTGTCCTATGAATTAACTATAGTGTCCACGGAAAATCCGGAAAAAGACCTTATGGAGAAAAAGCTGGATGCCTATGTAAGTAGTGAAGAAAAAGATGGAAAAGTGCAATATTACATCCATTATTTATCAGCAGAAACTGATTCCTGTACTGCAGCAGATGTATTATTTGACGGAATGGAGCTTTTGCGTGAAGAACTTCGAAAAGAAAAAGTAGCAGAGTTGAATCTGGATGAAACAGCAGTGCTTTATCCAATTAGCTATGAACAGACTGATATGTCTACAAAAGAGGAGAGCATGGGCAGTATGTTAGGCTCTATTATTCCCATGCTTATGATTACAAGCATTTGTTTAGGTGCTATTTATCCGGCAATTGATGTAACAGCTGGAGAGAAGGAAAGAGGAACTTTGGAAACCCTTCTTACGTTACCTGTGACTAACTTTGAACTGATTATGAGCAAGTTTTTGGCAGTTTCTGTGATTGCTTGTATTTCAGCTTTTTTAAACATTATTTCCATGGCAGGCGCCTTTGGATTTATGTTCAGCTTTCTGGCAGACAGTGCCGGAGGAGTGGTTTTTGATTTTGCATCCTTTATTCCGGCAATTGTTATTTCCATAGTGATTATGATGGTATTTGCCTTATTTGTAACAGCAGCCTGCATGTGTGTATGTATTTTTGCCAAAAGTTTTAAAGAGGCCAACAATTATATAACGCCGGTGCTTTTAGTGTTTATGTTTGCGAGCTATAGTGCCATGTTACCGGATTTTAAACTGACAACCGGTACAGCAGCCATACCAATTATTAATATTACACTTCTCATAAAAGATATTTTTAACTTCCAGTACAATTATGGATTGTTTGCAATTGTATTTTTCACCAATTTGGCTTACAGCCTTTTAACTATTATGGTGCTTGGAAAAATTTATAATAGTGAGGCAATTTTATTTTCAGAAGGCTTTACCAGCTTAAAGATTTTCAACAAGAGAAGTGAAATGAAAAAGGGACAGATGCCGCGCTATGGGGATTTAATTTTACTCATATGTATTTCACTTCTTGCAATTTTTTACATTGGCTCTTATGCTACTGTAAAATGGGGCTTTTGGGGCGTGTTTGTTCAACAGCTTATTATACTTCTTATTCCAATTTGTTACGGTTGGTATATGAAAACAGACTTTAAAAAATTGTTTGCCATAAAGATACCCGGCATAAAAGATATTTTCGCGGCAATCTGCGTATTTGCAGGTGGTTTTTGTATCAATCTTTTATTAAGCAATGTTTTATCTGCATTTATGAAAGAAAGTGCAGAAAATCTACAGACAACATTTGATTATTTGTTAGAACAGCCCTTTGTTTTAATTGTATTTGTTATGTCGGTGATGCCGGCTGTTGGCGAAGAACTTATGTTTAGAGGATTTACCTTTGGTACCTTAAAGGAAAAAAATAAGCCTGTTGTAGCAATGCTCATTACAAGTATTATTTTCGGATGCTATCATTTCAGCCTTGTGAAGCTGATTCCTACCGGGTTTTTGGGATTTTTGCTGGCGATGTTAGTATATAGAACCGGAAGTATTTTTACGGGAATGTTAATGCACTTTTTAAACAATTTTGTGTCCTTATTTGTAAGCAAGTATGAAGAGCAGCTTGTAGCAAAATATCCGGATTTTATGGATTTAAGCTTTGGATTAGGACAGAACGTCAACCTGATTTTAATGATGGTAATCGGTGTAGTATTTTTAGTTGTTGGTTTCATGCTTACCAGTGGAAGTAAGAAAAAATTGTAACAGCTTATATAATGTGTTTACTCATGCAGGCATGATTCGCACATCATCAAAATGGCTGAACTGTTTCAAAAAATTAGACAATCAAAGCAAGTAACTTGATTTTTCCATGTTATTTTAGTATATTTAAAGGTAGGATTCTTGCAGTGTAATTATGTGATTTCTTTAGAAGTCTGCATTTTTCAGGTATAGGTAAACAGGAGAAAAGAATATGTCAGAATTAGTTAAAGTTGCAGTAGATGCCATGGGTGGGGATAATGCCCCGGCAGAGATTATAAAAGGGGCAGTAGATGCCATCAATGAAAGTGAGAAAGTAAAAGTATTTCTGGTAGGACAGGAAGAAGTGCTAAAGAAACAGTTAGCAGAGTACAACTATGACAAATCCAGAATAGAAGTGGTAAATGCTACCGAGATTATAGAAACAGCAGAACCCCCGGTAAATGCCATCAGAAAGAAAAAAGATTCCTCTATTGTAAAAGCTATGGGAATGGTAAAGGATGGCAGTTGTGATGCTTACGTATCAGCGGGAAGCACCGGAGCAAATTTGGTAGGCGGACAGGTATTAGTAGGCAGAATTAAAGGAATTGAAAGAGCACCTTTAGCACCTCTTATTCCAACGGTAAAGGGAGCCTCTCTTTTAATTGATTGCGGAGCCAACGTAGATGCAAGACCATCTCATTTAGTGCAGTTTGCCAAAATCGGTTCTGTTTATATGGAAAATGTTATGGGTGTAAAAAATCCAAAAGTTGCAATTGTTAATATTGGTGCTGAAGAAGAAAAAGGAAATGCGCTTGTAAAAGAAACCTTCCCACTTCTAAAAAACTGTCCCGAGATTAACTTTATTGGTAGTATCGAGGCAAGAGACATTCCGGAAGGTTTGGCAGATGTTATTGTATGTGAAGCATTTGTAGGAAATGTTATTTTAAAATTATATGAAGGTGTGGGCGGTGCGCTTATTAAAAAAGTAAAAGAAGGAATGATGACTTCTCTTCGCAGCAAAATTGGAGCGTTACTTGTAAAACCGGCATTAAAAGAAACCTTAAAAGACTTTGATTTGGCAAAATACGGCGGGGCCCCTTTACTTGGTTTAAATGGTCTTGTGGTAAAAACTCACGGCAGTTCCAAGGCAAATGAGATTAAAAATTCTATTTTACAGTGTATTACTTTTAAAGAACAAAAAATTAACGAAAAGATAAAAGAAAAAATATTACTGAAAGACGAATAAGGGGGATTTCCCATGGAATTTGAAGTGCTAAAGAGAGTTATGGTAGATGTACTTAACGTAGATGCAAGTGAAATTTCATTAGATTGTTCTTTTGAAGACGATTTTGGGGCAGATTCTTTGGATTTGTACCAGGTTATATCCGGAGTGGAGGAAGAACTGGATATTAAATTTTTACCACATGAGGTAGAAAAAATTAAGACTATTAGGGAAGCAGTAAATCTTATAGAGTCAAAAGTGAATTAAAAAGGTGCCGCTTGCGGCACCCTATTGTATGTAGAGGCGAGAGTATGGAAAATTATTCCTTAGACAAGTTAGAGGAGAAAATAAATTATACCTTTAAAAATAGAAAACTCATCAGGCAGGCTATGACTCATAGCTCTTTTACAAACGAGCAGAAAATCAATCACTATGAACACTACGAAAGAGTGGAGTTTCTTGGTGATGCCGTATTAGAGTTAGTTAGCAGTGAATTTCTTTTTTTGGAAAATCCAACTATGTCAGAAGGTAACCTGACAAAAACAAGAGCAAGTGCAGTTTGCGAACAGGCACTTGCCATTACAGCAAGAGAGTTAGAGCTTGGTAAATTTATGCTATTTGGAAAAGGTGAGGAAGCAACCGGTGGAAGGGAAAGAGATTCCATTATTGCTGATGCGGTAGAGGCTTTAATCGGGGCCATTTATTTAGACGGTGGCATGGAGGAAGCCAAACGTTTTATTTATACATTTGTGTTAAATGACTTAGAACATAAAAAGTTATTTTATGATGCCAAATCCATTTTAATGGAAGAAGTTCAGAAAATAAAAGCAGGAGAGCTTTCCTATGTTCTTTTAAAAGAAGAGGGACCGGAGCATAATAAACAATTCTTTGTAGCAGCAATGCTTAAGGATAAACAAATTGGTACCGGTGCAGGGCGTACAAAAAAGGCTGCGGAACAGCAGGCAGCTTATGAGGCCCTTATGAAAATGAAAAAATAAGCAGGTGTTTTATGTATTTAAAAAATATAGAGGTACATGGATTTAAGTCCTTTGCCAATAAAATAAATTTTCAATTTCACAATGGAATTACCGGTATTGTAGGTCCAAACGGAAGTGGTAAAAGTAACGTTGCAGACGCAGTAAGATGGGTGCTTGGTGAACAGAGAATCAAGCAGCTTCGTGGTGCCAGCATGCAGGATGTTATTTTTTCCGGTACTGAAAACAGAAAACCCTTGGGCTATGCATATGTTGCAATTACATTAGATAACAGTGATCACTCACTGGCAATTGACTATGAGGAAGTAACCGTTGCCAGAAGAATTTACCGTTCCGGTGAAAGTGAATATTTAATTAACGGTACTGCATGCAGATTAAAAGACGTAAACGAGCTTTTTTATGATACAGGTATTGGTAAAGAAGGTTACTCCATTATCGGACAGGGTCAGATTGACAAGATTTTAAGTGGAAAGCCGGAAGAACGCAGGGAGCTTTTTGATGAAGCAGCAGGAATTGTTAAATTTAAACGAAGAAAAGCAACTGCCCAGAAAAAGTTAGAGGACGAAAAGCAGAACTTAATCCGTGTCAACGATATTTTATCAGAGCTTGAAAAGCAGGTTGGTCCCCTTGAGAAGCAGTCTGAAAAGGCAAAGGTGTATTTAAAGAAAAAGGAAGAATTAAAAACTCTTGATGTAAATGCCTTTTTACTGGAAAATAACCGTTTAAAGGGCGAACTAAAACAGGTTGAGGACAAATACCAGATTGCTAAAGATGATTTAGATTCAAATTCTGAAAAATATGAGAATATTAAAAACGAATATGAAGCTGTTCAAAATGAACTGGAAGAATTAGACAATGCCATTGTAAAGGCCAGGGAAATGCTTTCTAATTCCAGTGTTATGCGTGGTAAGCTGGAAGGCGAAATCAATGTATTAAAAGAGCAGATTAAGTCAGCAAAGGCTAACGAGGAGCATTTTCTTACAAGACAAAAAAACATTAAGGCAGACATTGCTTTAAAAGAAACAGACAAGCAGGGCATTTTAGAAGAAAAGAAACAGTTTGACGACCAGCTTTTAGAATTGGAAAAAGTAAGACAGGAAGCAAAGGACAGACTTCTTTCCTTACAGAGCAAAATTGAAGAGCTTAATGAAAACATTGAATCAGGTAAAAATACCATTATTAATGCTTTAAATGAAAGAGCTACCATTAAGTCAAAAATCGGACGTTTTGATACTATGCTTGAACAGATTTCCATTCGCAAGGCAGAATTAAACTCCAGAATTTTAAGAGCCAAATCTGACGAAGCTGAACAGTTAGAAGTCATTAAGCAGTTAGAAGAAGAATTTAAAGAAGTAACCGACACCATTAAAGAACTAAATGAAAGACAAAGCCTGTTAGAAGAAAAAAATCATGAGGCTACAGACAAGCTGACAGAAACAGATAAGAAGCTTCGTGATACACAGGTACGTTACCACCAGGATAAGTCTAAATTAGAATCCATTACCAACTTAACAGAAAGGTACGAAGGCTATGGAAACAGTATCCGGAAGGTAATGGAGGAAAAAGAAAAAAATCCCGGAATTATTGGTGTTGTGGCAGATATTATTAAAGTAGATGCCAAGTACGAAACCGCCATTGAAACAGCGCTTGGAGGTAATATTCAGAACATCGTTACCGATGATGAAGAAACTGCCAAAAAGATGATTGGTTTCCTTAAAAAGAATAAATACGGAAGGGCAACTTTCCTTCCACTTACCAGCATTTTGCATCCACAGGAGTTTAAAACACCGGAAGTTTTAGATGAAAAAGGTGTTATCGGCATGGCAAATGAACTTGTAAATGTGGATAAGAAATATAAAAACGTGGCAAAAGCCATGTTAGGCCGTATTGTTGTAATTGACAATGTGGACAATGCAGTAAAAATTGCAAGAAAGTTTGACTACGGGGTTAGAATGGTTACACTAGAAGGCGAACTTTTAGTACCGGGTGGTGCCATTTCCGGTGGTGCCTTTAAAAATTCCAGCAACTTATTAAGCCGTAGAAGGGAAATGGAACAGTTAAAAGAGAAAGTGGAAAGTCATTTAAAATCCATTGATTCCCTTTTAGACGATATTGAAAAAGTAAAAGCCGAAAGAAACAATATTCGAAAAGAAATTGAAGAAGTAAAAGAAACACTTCAACAACGCTTTATTGAGCAGAATACCAAACGGTTAAATGTGATGAAGGCGGAAGAAAAGAAAAATGAAGTAGGCAAGGGCTTTGAAGAGTTAAAGGAAGAACAAAAGGAATTAGAAACCCAGGCAAACGACATTACAAAGGAAAAACAGACCATTCAGAATGAACTGAAGGCTTCTGAGGAAATGGAAAAGAACATTGAGAAACAAATCAGTGAATTCCAGGCTGACTTAGAAGAAAAAAGAGAAGAAGAAGCCACTCAGTCGGTGAAGGTTTCCGAGCTTGATATGGAAGCAGAAAAAGTGCTTCAGAAGCAGGAATTTGAGCAGGAAAATATTAACCGTATCTTAGGAGAAATCGAAAGGTACGAAAGCGAGTTAGCAGAAATTAACGAAAATCTGGAAAAACTTTTAGTAGAAGCAGCTCAAAAGGAAGAAAATATTACAGAAATCGAAAAGACCATTGCAGCCTCTCATACTATGAAGGGTGAGTCCGAGGAAAAACTGCAGCAGGATATTGCAAGAAAAGAAGAACTTTCCGCAAAACAGAAAAACTTCTTCTCAGAGCGGGAAAAAATGGCAGAACAGATGACTTCTTTAGACAAGGAAGTATATCGTTTAAACAGTCAGAAGGAACGTTTAGAGGAATCAATAGAGTCCCAGATTAACTACATGTGGAATGAATATGAGATAACTTTAAGCGATGCGGCCACTTTAAGAGATGAAGAAATGACAGATTTATCTGCCATGAAAAAAGAGATTTTCGCATTAAAGGATGCCATTAAAAAGTTAGGGGATGTTAACGTTAATGCCATTGAGGACTACAAAAACCTCATGGAGCGTTATGAATTCCTAAAGACCCAGCATGACGATTTAGTACAGGCAGAGGAAACACTTCTTAGTATTATCGAAGAATTAGATACTGCCATGAGAAAACAGTTTACGGAAAAATTTGAAGAAATCAGCAAAGAATTCGACAAAGTATTCAAGGAACTGTTTGGCGGTGGTAAAGGTACTTTAGAGCTTATGGAAGATGAGGATATTTTGGAGGCAGGTATTCGTATTAATGCCCAGCCACCGGGCAAAAAACTTCAGAACATGATGCAGCTTTCCGGTGGAGAAAAAGCATTAGCAGCTATTTCCCTTTTATTTGCCATCCAGAACTTAAAGCCATCCCCATTCTGTCTGTTAGACGAAATCGAGGCAGCTTTGGATGAAAGTAACGTTAGCCGCTTTGCAAATTACTTACATAAACTTACAAAGTATACACAGTTTATTGTAATTACCCATAGACGTGGTACGATGGAAAAAGCCGACAGACTGTATGGTATTACCATGCAGGAAAAGGGTGTATCTGCACTGGTTAGTGTAAATTTAATTGATAAGGATTTGACAGATTAATGGAAGAAAAAAAAGGATTTTTCAGCCGACTAAAGGCTGGACTAACAAAAACAAGAAATAATTTGGTAAACGGCATTGATGCTGTATTTCATGGTTTTTCCTCAATTGATGAGGAATTCTATGAAGAACTGGAAGAAATTCTCATTATGGGGGACATTGGTGTAAATGCCACCATGGAAATTTTAGACAATTTAAGAGCTCAGGTAAAAGAAAAGCATATAAAAGAGCCGGCAGAATGTAAAGAGCTTTTAATCCAGAACATTAAAGAACAGATGCAAGTTGGCGAAACTGCTTATGAGTTTGAATCAAAGCAGTCAGTAGTGCTTGTAATTGGCGTTAATGGAGTAGGGAAAACTACTACTGTTGGAAAGTTGGCAGGAAAGTTAAAGGATCAGGGAAAGAGAGTATTGATGGTTGCAGCGGATACCTTCAGAGCTGCAGCGGTAGAGCAGTTAAATGAATGGTCCCACAGAGCCGGTGTGGAAATTATTGCAGGAGTTGAAGGTCAGGACCCGGCAAGTGTTATTTTCGACGGTGTAAACGCAGCAAAAGCAAGAAAAACAGATGTGCTTTTATGTGACACTGCAGGAAGACTTCACAATAAGAAAAATCTTATGGAAGAGTTAAAAAAGATTAACCGGATTATTGACAGAGAATTTCCGGGAGTACACAGAGAAAATCTTATTGTACTGGATGCCACAACCGGACAGAATGCATTATCTCAGGCAAGAGAATTTTGCGAGGTTGCAGAGATTACCGGTATTATTTTAACGAAAATGGACGGAACAGCAAAAGGTGGTATTGCCGTTGCCATTCAGTCAGAACTTAAAGTGCCGGTAAAATATATTGGAATTGGTGAGACAATTGAGGATTTACAGAAATTTGATTCGGATGAGTTTGTAAATGCATTATTTGATGTAAATATAAAGCAGGATGAAGAATAAGAAAGAAGGTATCAAGTATGGAACAGGAAATGCTGACATTAGCGCGATTTGAAGAAGCTTCCGAAAAGGTGAAAGAGGCAACCCAGCCTACAGAGTTAATATTTAGTGAATTTTTAAGTGCCCAGACAGGAAATAAGGTTTATTTAAAGCCTGAAAACATGCAGTTTACAGGAGCTTACAAGGTACGAGGTGCTTATTACAAAATGAGTACTTTAACTGACGAGGAGCGTTCAAAAGGCATTATTACCGCTTCCGCCGGTAACCATGCCCAGGGTGTTGCCTATGCAGCGAAAAAATATGGCACAAAGGCAGTTATTGTAATGCCTACCACAACCCCTCTTATGAAAGTCAACCGTACAAAAAGCTATGGTGCAGAAGTGGTTCTTTATGGGGATGTATACGATGAAGCATGTGCAAAAGCATATGAGTTAGCTGATGAGCATGGCTATACTTTTATCCATCCTTTTGATGATTTAGCAGTTGCAACCGGACAGGGTACCATTGCAATGGAAATCGTGAAGGAGCTTCCTTTAGTGGATTACATTTTAGTTCCAATTGGTGGTGGCGGACTTGCTACCGGTGTTTCTACTTTGGCAAAGCTGTTAAATCCAAAGATTAAAGTAATTGGTGTAGAGCCGGCAGGAGCTAATTGTATGGAGGCTTCCTTTAAAGCAGGAGAAGTAGTAACCCTTCCAACTATTAATACAATTGCAGACGGTACTGCCGTAAAAACTCCGGGAACAACTATTTTCCCATATGTAAGAGAAAATCTTGATGATATTATTACTGTAGAGGATGCAGAGTTAGTTGTAGCATTCCTTGATATGGTAGAAAATCATAAGATGATTGTGGAAAATTCAGGCTTATTGACTGTAGCAGCATTAAAGAAATTAGATATAAAAGATAAAAAGGTTGTTGCCATTTTAAGTGGTGGTAATATGGACGTTATTACAATGTCTTCTGTTGTTCAGCAGGGACTGATTTTCAGAGATCGAATTTTTACTGTTTCCGTTTTACTTCCGGATAAGCCGGGCGAGCTTTCCAAGGTCGCAGATGTGATTGCAAAAGAAAACGGTAATGTTATTAAATTAGAGCATAACCAGTTTGTTTCCACAAACCGAAATGCAGCAGTAGAGCTTCGTATTACTTTGGAAGCTTTTGGAACTGACCATAAGAACCAGATTATGGATGCGTTGAATGTGGGCGGTTATCAGCCTAAGATTGTTCGTACAAATATTTAACATACATTTTATGAATAAAAAATATGCTTCTTCATATGCTAACCCTATGAAGAAGCATATTTTAGATTACAGTATTATATTTTTATCATCAATTGCATACGCAGCAGGAATCGGTTTGTTTTTAGATCCAAACAACTTAGCACCAGGGGGAATTACAGGAATTTGCATTATTTTAAACAGATTTCTTCCAATAGAAACAGGTACCTTGATTTTATTGTTTAATGTTCCGATTTTACTTATTGGAATCTGGTGGTTTGGTTTTAAGTTTATTTTTTCAACTCTTTATGCCACAGTACTTGTTTCTTTTTTTACTAATTTCTGGTCTCGTTATGAAACTCCAACAAATGATAAAATGTTAGCAGCTATTATAGGGGCATCTTTGGTTGGTGGCTCTATCGGTGTTATTTTTAAGCATCAGGCAACTACCGGTGGAATTGACATTATTATAAAAATGCTTAGAAGCAAATTTAAGCATTTAAAAACTGGAACCTTGTTTTTAGTATTTGATATGTCAATCGTAGCTTTGTCCGGGCTTGTTTTTAAAGATTTGGAAACAGCACTTTACGCAGGAATCAGCGTAGTTACAGCAACTGCTGTATTGGATGTGGTCTTGTATGGAAAAGATGAAGCAAAGCTGTTTTTTATTGTAAGTAGGGAACCTGAAAGACTTGGAAAAGCCCTAACTCACGAATTGGATGTGGGTGTAACATATCTGGAAGGAAGGGGTGCATACAGTAGGGATAAAAAACAGATTATTTTATGTGTGGTAAGGAAGCATCAGGCGGTAAAGTTAGAGGAGGCTATTAAAGAAATTGATAAAAGCGCATTTACCATTGTTTCCAGTGCCAGTGAGATTTTTGGGGAAGGATTTAAAAATATTGCCGGGGACAGGCTGTGACTGTTTTTTATCCATATCCAATTATTAGGGGATGCTTAATATGAATAAAGTGCCCCGCCAAAAAGAATGTTCTGGTTTCAATAAAGAACAAGTTGTGGTAAACTAGTTTGTAGACAGAAAAATCTGAAAAAAAGAACAACTAAAGATATGGAAAAATACAGGTGGAGATTACATGGGACTAACAGATGATTTTAACAGTGATGAAAATAGAACCGGATTGCCGGTAGTGTATATGTCTGTGGGCGTAGTAGCATTTATTTTGATGATTTTGTGCGTGGTGCTTGTTTTAAATAGGAAAGAAAGCTACAGCGAAGAAGCAAGGCAGGCAGCTTTACAAAAACAGCAGGAAGCAGCTTTGGCAGAGCAGGCGGCAGAAGAGACTGATTTGGAAATAGGACAATCTACCCTTACCTCAGACCAGTTGGATTTCTGGGATATGTATAAAGATGATACCAGTAGTTTACAGGATACAAAAACTCTTTCTGAAAACAATTATGAAGCAAAAGCAGAAGCCTTAAGGCAAGAGGAAGAAGAGAAGGATTTGTCAGAAGGTGGCATAAAAACAAAAGTAAACTTACCCGATGGAACTGAGCAATGGGTTATGATAAATGCTTACATAGCAAAAAATAATTATGATTATGTAGGTTTAGTAAGCCAGGAACCTTTAATGAAATACTATGAAAACGGACAGAAGGTATCTTATATGGGTGTAGATATCAGCAAAGAATCCGGTAATGTAAATTTTGGACAGCTAAAAAGTGCCGGAATTGATTACGTTATGGTTCGTTTAGGATTAAGAGGCTATAGTACGGGAGAACTTTCTGTAGACGAAAATTATATTATGAATATGGAAGGTGCAAAAAGTGCAGGGTTAAGCACAGGAGTTACTTTTTATTCCCAGGCAGTTACTACCGAAGAAGCAATAGAAGAGGCTCAAGTAGTAATTGATTATTTATCAGGTTATGAAATTAATTATCCGGTGGCATTCCAGATGGGCTACATTTCCAACGACAAGTCAAGGACAGAAAACTTAAGTAAGATGCAGCTAACTGAAATAGCTACAGCCTTTTGCGACAAAATCTCTGAAGCGGGCTATACACCAATGATATACGGTAATAAATACTGGCTTCTTAGAAAACTTGACTTAACCAAGCTTTCCAAATACGAAATCTGGTTATCACAATCTGAGGATATCCCGGATTATCCATACACATTCTCCATGTGGCAGTACACCCAAACAGGCAAAATAACCGGCATTACCGGTGATGCTAACCTGAATATATCTTTTGTAAATTACGACATGCGCTAAACTAACCTATGTGAGAGTCATTTCCAAGTCAGGCCCACATTTCGGAGAAAATTTAAAGGAAAGATAAGGGTGCGGGAATCCCTAATTACTGAAAAAGACTAAAATTTTACAGCCATCCAATGAGCCCGGATACAATACACCACCCTAGTGTTTTTCAGACCTTGATAACGGGTGTTATAGGTCTGAAAAACACTAGGGTGGTGTATTGCATCAGGCGGACTATGGGATAGAAATATTTTTCTACCAATCAAATTTTCTTCGAAATCTCTACCTTGGAATAAATCTCCGCATACTGGGATGGTAGCAAATTCTCCACAAAATTTACCGGAAAATTTTTACTAACCCCTTTCTTTTTCGCCACATCCACTGCCTTATTATAAGCAATTGCAGCGGTCACTTCATCATCATAAACCCCCACAACATAATCTCCGTTGATATGGATTTTTACTTTATAAAAAGCCTTCCCGTTTTTTTGAATTTCACTAACCCCGTGATACCGGTTTACAATCTGAATGTTAGAGTAACGAAAGTCTGTATTATCCCCATTTTTAAAGAAATAATCCCGGTTTGCAACTCCAAAATTTTTAATTCCATATCGGTTTAATATATTTACCTGCATACCATAGTCCGCCACAAAATAATGTCCTCCACGTTTCATAATCTTATGGCTGGAATAATAAAACAAATCGTCAATATCAAAGGTAAGAAAAAAATCCTTGGAAAAATAATATTGAAAAAAGCGATTTCTTATATAAATCGGAGTTTTTATATACATTCCATTGTCCCGGAAATTAAATAAAACCACAGCTTTTTCAAAGGAAAGAGTGTAAGGAGTGTAAAAATCAATTGTCATTTCCTTATTTTCCAAAATTTCGTTGGCCTCTAAATAAGCCTTATGTGCTTCAAGCTCTGTGGCAAAGCTTCCTAAACTAATATGTTTTTTCTTATAGGTAATGGAGGAACGGTAATAAATTTCCCCATTCTTTTTTTTGGCGCAAAACGCTCCGGATAACTGTTCCATTTGTCAAACTCACTCACATTTTCTATTTATCTGTCATATTTTAATATTTATTAGTATATCATTTTCAAAAAAAATACTCAAATCAAGTATATTTTACCATGCTCATGTATAGAATAATCAATGAGATGTTACAAAAATGTTACGTCTCGTAATAAAAAAAGCAGATTTATTTCTGTTTCATTGCAGGATTTTTCCAAAATAGTAACAAGGAGTCCTGCTTAAGGAGGCAAAATGGAAAAAAAGATGGTGAAAATCATAATAGCCATAGAATGTATGGTGTTATCCATTATGATTTTCCAGATTTCTTTACCAAAGAAGGAATGTGAGGAAAATAAGTATAAACTTGTTACTTATGTTTACAAAAAACAAGTAGAGTTAGCAGCGTCTAACCCTAGAATTATTGATGAAGAAATTTACGAGAGAAAAAAGGTGTATGAATTAAGTGATATTGATTACCAGAATCTTTTACGAATTGTAGAAGCAGAAGCGTCAGGAGAAGGAGAAAATGGGAAATTACTAGTTGCAAATGTAATTTTTAACAGAGTAAAAAGCAGGAAATTCCCTAACAGTGTAACCGCAGTTATTTTTCAGCAAAATCAGTTTGCACCCACAAGAGACGGCAGATTTTATTCCGTAAAAGTAACACAGGAAACAGTAAGGGCAGTAGACAGGGCTCTTTATGGAGAAGATATTTCAAATGGAGCACTTTATTTTGTAGCAGTTAGCAAGGCTTCACAGGATAAAGTTGGCTGGTTTCAGACAAAACTTACAAAAGTATGCTCTTATGGAGGACATGAATTTTATAAATAATAACCACAATTGTTTATATCCCATAAAAAGAATGAAAACTTTTTATGGGGTATTTCTTGCAACAGCCATATTGTTATGTTAAAATAGGCACAGTGTTACGGAAAATAAGTTGCTGTTTACATATGACCGGAAATTAAGCAGTTGCACATAAGGTCGTGAACAGTAACACAAATAACAATAAAATGTGAGGGATACATACTATGGAAATTTTATACAAAAGTACACGTAGCGACAGCACTCCGGTAAAAGCTTCTGAAGCAATTTTAAAAGGTCTTGCAAATGATGGAGGTTTATTTGTGCCTACAAGTCTTCCAAAGCTTTCTTTATCTATGGAAGAGCTTTCTAAGATGAATTATCAGGAAGTTGCTTACGAAGTAATGAAACTTTTTTTAACAGACTTTACCGAAGAAGAATTAAAACATTGTATTAACAGTGCATACGATTCTAAATTTGACGTAGAAGAAATTGCACCTTTAGCAGAAGCAAAGGGCGTTTATTATTTAGAATTATTCCACGGTGCAACAATTGCATTTAAAGATATGGCATTATCTATTTTGCCACACCTTCTTACAACAAGTGCAAAGAAAAATAACGTAAAAAATGAAATCGTTATTTTAACAGCTACTTCCGGAGATACAGGAAAAGCTGCTTTAGCAGGCTTTGCAGACGTACCTGGAACAAAGATTATTGTATTTTATCCAAAGAACGGTGTAAGCCCAATTCAGGAAAAACAGATGGTGACTCAGAAGGGTGCCAATACTCATGTAGTAGGTATTCATGGGAACTTCGATGATGCCCAGACAGGAGTGAAAAACTTATTTGCTGATACAGAACTTGCAAAAGAAATGGACGAGAAGGGATTCCAGTTCTCATCTGCTAACTCTATCAATATTGGACGCTTAGTACCACAGGTTGTTTACTATGTATATGCGTACACACGTCTTTTAGCAAATGGAAAGCTTACAGCTGGAGAGAAGATGAACGTAGTAGTACCTACAGGTAACTTCGGTAACATTTTAGCTGCTTACTATGCAAAAAATATGGGAGTGCCGGTTGATAAGTTAGTTTGTGCTTCCAATGACAATAAAGTATTATATGATTTCTTCCAGACAGGAACCTATGATAGAAACAGAGACTTTATTCTTACTGCCTCACCTTCTATGGATATTCTTATTTCAAGCAACCTTGAAAGACTTATCTACAAAATTGCAGGCGAGGATGCAACTGCTAACGCAGAGAGAATGAGCTCCTTAAACAAAAACGGTTCTTATAATATTACAGAGGAAATGAAGAAAGAATTAGCTGATTTTAAAGGCGGCTATGCAACAGAAGCAGAAACATTTGAATTTATCAAAAAGCTGTATGATGACTGTGGATATGTAGTAGATACTCACACAGCAGTAGCTGGTGTTGTTTGTGAGAAATACCAGAAGGAAACAGGTGACACTACAAAAACAGTAGTAGCTTCTACAGCAAGCCCATACAAGTTTACAAGAAGCGTAATGAATGCTATCGATCCAAAATACGATTCCATGACAGACTTTGAATTAGTAGACGAGCTTTGCAAGATTTCAGGAGTTGATGTTCCAAATGCAATCGAAGAAATCAGAACAGCACCAGTGTTACATGACACTGTTTGCGAAAAGGATGAAATGAAATCTGTTGTGAAGAAGTTTCTTGGGATGGAATAAGTTGCGAGAAATTTAAGGAAATAAAGAATGAAATGTAAAACAATCTGGAAAGTATACTTTTCAGATTGTTTTTTTGTTAAAGCGACGAGGCAAGTGACCTTGTGCTTGCACGAAATGGCATTTGCCGAACGCTAATCAGAGTGAGATTCGCAGAGTTTATCTCGTCTCTGTTATGGAGCGGGGAAATGTATATTTTTATATAAGTAATGCATTAAAATCGTAAAAAATAGTTGAAGGAAGATGAGATTTAATTTATAATGTAGGAGAGTTGAAAAAAGAATTGTTTTCTGTGGGGGAAATATGAACATAGGAATTTGTGATGACGAAAAGGAAATAGTATTTTTTTTAAATAATGCTATAAAAGAGCTTGTCCAGAATATGGGCATAGAAGTTCAGCTATATTTTTATTATTCGGGAGAAATGCTTTTAGACGCAGAAGATAATCTGGATATTTTATTTTTGGATATTGAGATGCCCGGAACGGACGGAATTGAAACGGGAAAAAGGTTTTCTGTAAAAAACAGAGATTGTAAGATTATAATGGCTACCAGCAAAGTAGAAAGATTTAAGGAGGCATTTAAAATTAATGCATTTCGCTTTGTGACAAAGCCTTTTTTATTAGAAGAAATTAAAGAGGCATTGGTTGATGTAATTAAAAGCATGATTGGAATGGAAAAAATTCAAGTATACAAGCAGAGAAACCAATATGAAATTTTTCAAAAGGACATATTATATATTGTATCAGTAGACAGTTACGTGGAGATTTTTGTAAAGGAAGGAAAATTTAGAAGCGAAACGTCTTTAACAAAGTTAGAAGAGGAATTGGAACCGGCATTATTTTGCAGAGTAAATCGTCAGTGCATTGTTAGCTTAAAATGGATTGAATCTTATAAGAAAGATGAAATTGTAATAGGAGAAAATCGTATTAAGGTTTCTATACGAAGGAAAAAGGAATTTGAAAGAAGGAATGCCATTTATGACATGGAGTATAGATAGTGCCGTGTTTGCATGTATTATGGGAATATTGGTTGTTAGCGAAATGGTCAAGTATAAGTTGTTTGTAGAAAAACTTTTTGGATTTTCTATAAGTTATTTTTGGAGAATAACAGCGATATTTTCAACTATGTTAGTTGCTTTTTCATGGATAGATATAGTTTCCTTTATGTATAAAGTTATAATTATGATTTTTTCTGCGATAGTATTTTTGCTGTTAAGTAAAGGGGATTGGCGTAAAAAAGTGATATTTATTCCGATGACCTTTTTTTTGTTTACATATGTAGATGAAATACTGTCGCGTATAATAGATTTTATAATTAAAAGTAAATTATTAAAACAAAATCAATATTCCTATTTATTAAGTAATTTCATTGCGATAGTAATGATAATTTTTGTTTATTTTCATAAAGAGAATAATAATAATAAAATTAAAAAAATCTTCACATGGATTTTTTTGGTATTAATAGGAATTTCCATGCCTTATGTGATAATAACACTTGAAAACATTATTAATGATTTGCAAGATGAGCAAATAGTAAATAAAGTACAACAGCTGATTGTAATTTTATTTGTAGGATTAGTTATGCTTTTAATAGTTATTTTGTATGTGTATGACATGAATATGAAAACAAAACAATATTTGGAAAATGAAATAATGTTGAAAGAGACACAGGAAAAATATTATGAATCTATGTTAGAAAAAGAGGAAAAGACTAGAAGATATAGACATGATATGTCAAATCATCTTGTTTGCCTAAAAGGACTTGCACAGGGGGAAGAAAACTTTAAAATCATAGAATATATAGACCAAATGCAGACTCAATTTGTGGAAATACAAAATAGCTGTTATAGTGTGGGAAATCAAATATTAGATGTTATTTTAAATCATTGGATTTCTCAAATTCAGAGTGGAAATATAAAGGTTAGCGGAGTCTGTAGTGATGAAATAGAAATTGATTCTATTTCATTATGTATTATTTTTTCTAATCTTCTTCAAAATGCAGTAGAAGAGTTAAAGGACATAGACGAGGAAAATAGCAATTTGAATATACATGTAAATCAAAAGAAAGATCATATAAAAATAGAAATAGCCAATACATCAAGAGATAAAGTATTTAATAAAAAAACAAATCTACCCAAAACTACGAAAAGAGATAAGGAAAATCATGGAATTGGGTTAAAAAATGTGAAAGAAACAATAGAAAAAAATAGAGGATATTTTGAATGTTTATGGTGTGATGGAATTTTTAAAGTATCAGTAATTTTACCACTAAAAAAAACAATATAAACTAGCGTTTACGAACTTATCTAAGCGTTTACGAACTTATGATTGAAAGTATAACATTTATCTGCTAAGTTGAGGGAAAAGGAGGGAAGATGTTATGCTTTTTTATTGTCAAAAAATGGAACTATTTGGTATGGGGTTTTGGAAATGGATTTTTGGTGCTTAAATGTAGTAAAGAAATAATATGTAGACAGCAATTTCATGACAGGAAGAAGATACATTTTAGTTATTAGTGAATAAATCCGGGGGTAAAATACAATTAGCGTAATAAGGTGGATAAAGTTTTAGCTAGAGGCTAGAAACATTAACCATAAACCTATAATAGCCTGCAAATAAAAAGTCAAGGCTAAATTAAAGAACATTGAAAATTTTATACAGGCTGAAAATTAGGTATCAAAATAAGACCACCACATCAGTGCCGGTCTGAAAATCATAGTGGATAATTAGGATTCTGGAAGAGATGTAAGAAAAGGAAAGTATTATGAGATGCAGCAAATGTAGAAAATATAAGATATCCTTATGAGGAAGATTTACTATAAATTAGGGTATAAAGCATCAAATATTAAAATGATATTTATTGTATAAGTGAAGGAGTAGAAAGAATGAAATATCTAATCATTTTTTTGATAGCAATGCTTCCATTGGTAGAGCTAAGAGTGGCTGTTCCAACAGGTTTAGCTATGGGACTTCCGGTGCTTTCCGTGTATATAGTTTCAATACTGGGAAATATGTTACCGGTACCGTTTATATATTTTTTTGCCAGAAAAGTATTGGAATGGGGAAAAGATAAAAGGTTCATTGGCAGGTTTTTTACATTTTGTTGTAAATACCGACAACTTAGTGCACACTGCACGGTGTTTTAGTGCACGCATTCCGGAGGTTGAGTGCATCTTTTCCGCCACATAGTGCATTACCATTTTTTAGTCCTATAATTAGATTGGCACACTTTTGTGTGACTATC
>JAFSDJ010000075.1 GCA_017436305.1 Lachnospiraceae bacterium | reverse complement strand
GATAGTAACGGTTATCCGTGTGATGTATAATGGCAGAGATGTTGATAATCAGCTTGTGAACCACACAAAAATGGATTAACAGAATATGAGTAACAGCGTAAAGGCGTATGAGATGTAAAAGTTTCATACGCTTTTTATTTTGGCAAAAATAGGAGGATTAGCAGATGAGTGAAGCAGAAGAAGCAAAGAAGGTAAAATTGTAGCAAAGAAAAAAGGAAGTGCAACAATCACTGTTAAGAGTGGCAAAAAGTCTGTAAAAATAAAATTAAAAGTAAAATAATTTAAGGAAATGAAAAAGGACAGGAACACCTTATTATAGGTGCCTGTCCTTTGTGCAAATATAATATCAAAAGCTGTGTAGACGGATTTTTAGCTAAGTTATTTTATTGGGTTGTTTGCAATTTAAGTAGTCAGACTTGACAAATTGAGTCATTGCATAATAGTATTTCTACTGAGTAAAAAAGAAGGTAGATTTTCAAAGTATAAAAATTAGGAGAACTACATGAAAAAAATTGGAATTTTAGAAGATGATGATACATTAGGAAGAGAATTAACATATTACTTAAACGCAAACGGATATGAGGCAAGGCATATTTTGCCGGAGGAATATGCAGATAAAAAAGCTGATCAGATTATTGAATTTTTAATAAGTGAAAATTTCCATTTGCTTTTATTGGACATCGGACTTCCTGGAGTGGATGGGCTACATATTTGTAAGCAGTTTCGAAACAATTCGGAAGTTCCTGTTATTATGATAACAAGTAAAAACGATGAGCTAACGGAGCTTTTAGCAATTAATAATGGTGCAGATGATTTTATGGCAAAGCCCTTTAATCCTCAGATTCTGGTAGCGCATATGGAGTCTGTACTAAGACGGGTTTATAAAGAGAAGGACAATATAGATGAAGTGAAAATTGTTCAGAATTTCACTGACAAAAATGGCACACAGATAAAACAGGAATTTCTATTTGAAGTGTTAAAGGGACGTATTTGCAATGGAGAAAATGCAGTAGAGCTATCCAAAAATGAAATACAGATTTTACAGGTTTTAGCTGGATGTCAGGGGCAGATTGTTTCAAGAGATGATATTATGAATGTCCTTTGGGATAATTGTATGTTTGTGGATGACAATACACTGACTGTAAATATGACAAGACTAAAGGGAAAACTGGAGGAAATTGGAATTGTGGGGGCTATTGCTACCAAACGGGGAATGGGGTATCAGCTTTTATGAAATACGGTAAGTACATAAGAGAGCATAAAGTCTGGATGCTTATTTTTTTCTGTCTTTTATGCTCGGTGGAGATTTTTCTTTTAACTATTGAAGGCAGCAGTTGGTTAATGATGTATGTAGCAGTTGCTCTTGTACTTGGTTTTTTTCTTGGAACTTATGTGGATTATTACAGGTGGAAAGGTTATTTTCAAAAAGTAAATGGTCTGTTAGAAGATCTGGATAAAAAGTATCTTCTCTGTGAGCTTTTAAAAAAGGGCCAATATCAGGAAGAAAAAATGATTCATGATATCTTGTATGAAATGGAAGTCAGCATGAATGAGAGAGTTTCAGATTGTATGCGGAATATGCAGGAATATAAGGACTATGTAGAAACATGGGTTCATGAAATTAAGCTTCCCATTGCATCTGCCAAAATGATACTTGCTAATCATATGGAGACAGATTATGGTATTGAGAATGAAATAAACCGGATGGAGGGCTATGTGGAGCAGGCACTTTTTTATGCCAGAAGCAATGATGTGGAGAAGGATTATTTAGTCAATAAGGTAAGTCTACAGCAGGTTGTGCAGGAAGTAATTATTAGAAATAAGAAAATACTTCGAAATATGCATGCAAAGATTCACATTCATGATATGGATGTAGAAATAAATAGTGACAGCAAATGGCTTGCCTTTATGGTGGGACAGGTTGTTGATAACAGTATCAAGTATGGAAAAAAGGATGAGCTTATTCTTGAAATATACAGTGAAAAAAAGGAGCATGCAGTATTATTGCATATTAAGGATAATGGGGAAGGCATTAAGTCCACAGAGATTTCAAAGGTTTTTCAAAAGGGTTTTACAGGAAGCAATGGAAGAAAAACAGCCAAATCCACAGGGATAGGACTGTATTTGTGTAGAAAGCTTTGTAAACGGTTAGAGCATAACATTACAATAGATTCCATAGAAGGAGAAGGTACGAGAGTTACTTTTATTTTCCCTATGTGCTACATGATGACTATGGAGTAATCCGATACTGATAATGTGGAAAGCAATAACAGAAATCAAAGAAGTAACCTTACGAAATCGTAAGGTTATTGTAAGTGAAAGAAATTGTACAGGTATCTGTGAAGGTGTATGATGATGCCGGAAGTAAGGTGATAATTCAGCCTGCACCATTGACAAAGATAATTTGCTCGTCGTACAGGTTATAATTGAACTGTTACCGGATAAAATTAACGGAGAATAAATATGAGCACAGTATTAGAAGTCACCAACGTAGAAAAATATTATGGAACGAAGGCAAGCCTTACAAAAGCATTGGATAATATTAGTCTTAGTGTAGAAGAAGGAGAGTTTGTGGGTATCATGGGAGCCAGCGGCAGTGGTAAAACAACACTGCTTAATTGCATTTCCACAATTGACCGGGTAACAGGTGGAGGTATTTTAATAAACGGCAAGAATATTACTGACCTTAGAGGAAAAAGTCTTAACCAATTCAGACGGGATGAGTTAGGATTTGTGTTTCAGGAGTTTAATCTACTAGATACCATGACGGCTTATGAAAATATTGCACTGGCATTATCCATTCAAAAGATTCCGGCTGATAAAATCCGTGAAAGGGTAAATGACATTTCAAAAAAGCTTGCCATTACAGAGGTTTTAGAGAAATATCCGTATCAGATGTCAGGCGGACAGAAACAGCGGGTTGCATGTGCAAGAGCCGTTGTTACAAATCCGAAGCTGATTTTGGCAGACGAGCCAACAGGAGCACTGGATTCCAAGGCTGCCCGGATGCTGTTAGAGAGCTTCCGAACATTAAATAGAGAATTAAGTGCCACTATTTTAATGGTAACCCATGATGCTTTCACAGCCAGCTATGCATCCAGAATTATTTTTATAAAAGATGGAAAGGTTTTTACTGAGGTAAAGCGGGAGACAGACGAAAGTAAAAAAGCTTTTTTTAACAGAATCATTCAGGTAGTATCGCTTCTTGGAGGTGAGATGGATGAGCTTGTTTAAAATGGCCATTGGAAATATTAAAAAGTGTATCAGAGACTATGTTGTGTATTTCTTTACGCTGATTTTAGGAGTAGCGATTTTTTATGTATTTAATTCTCTTGGAGATCAGAGTATTATATGTGAAATGGCAGAATCGGACAGTGAAATAATTAAGTTAACGTTGTTTCTTTTGGAGGTTATTTCTGTTGGAGTAGCATTTGTGCTGGGATTTCTGATTCTTTATGCCAATCATTTCTTAATACGAAGAAGGAAAAAAGAGTTTGGTATTTATATGATTCTTGGAATGGGAAAGAGGGATATATCCCGGATTCTGATAAGTGAAACTGTCCTAGTGGGGACGGTTTCTCTAGCGGCAGGTCTTTTAGTCGGAGTGTTTCTTTCCCAGTTTGTATCTATTCTTACAGGGAAGTTTTTTGAAGCAGATATGAGCATTTATAGGTTTACCATATCAGCAGATGCTATTGTAAAAACAGTAGTAAATTTTGCCGTTATGTACTTAATTGTTATTTTGTTTCATTCAGTGATAATCTCAAAATATAAGCTGGTAGACCTTTTAAGTGCTCAAAAAAAAACAGAAAGGCAACTGTTAAAAAATCCTGTTATTTCTATTTGTATTTTTCTGGTGGCAGCAGTGATGCTTTTTATGGCATATTACAGAGTCGGTTTTTGTCCTAATGAGCTTGGAAGAAATGAACTGATAGCCCATATAATATCAGGTACTGTGGCTACAATTTTGCTGTTTTGGTCTCTTTCAGGATTTCTAATTTATTTTTTATCAAAACAGACAAAGCTGTATTACAAAAATTTGAATTCCTTTATAATCAGACAGTTTTGTAACAGTATTAATACTTCCGCTATTTCCATGGCAATTATCTGTCTGATGTTATTTATGACAATTTGCACCTTTGGCACAGGATTTTCACTTGCCCACCAGATGCAGGAAAATATAAGAAATTTAACTCCTGTGGATTTTAGTATTATTTATGATAAGCCCCAAAAGGTTAGTGAAGTGTTAAAAAATGAAGGGCTGAATGTAGAGCAATGGGCAGAAAAAGGAATCGTGGAAGTTCCGGTATATTCCTTAGAAACAGTTACTTATAAGGCAAGTATGGGAACCGCTTATCAGGCTGCGCGTGAACAGTTTCCCTATGCGGACTTTGACAGTATGGAAGTGGTTATGGGGCTTTCCGATTATAATACTTTGGCCTCGTTATATGGTCTTAAAACTCTTTCTATGAGCAATAATGAGTACATGATTGTGTGTGACTTTAAGTTGTTTAGTCAGATTCGCAATGAAGCGATGGCAGATGGAACTATGATAAATGTTGGCTCGCTTGCTTTGAAACCTGCCATGTCAGAATGTGTGAATGGTTATATTTATATGACAGGAACCAGTGTAAATTCAGGAGTTGTGATCGTGCCCGATGAATTAATTGACAATGCCGGTAGTAAGCTTAAGCTAACCGGATATGTGATGGCAGGTAATTACGCTGCAACAGCTAAGGATGAAAGAAAAGTAATTGATGAGAAATTAATTCAGGTTACAGAAAAATATACGGAAATCGATTATACCAGTAAAGATTTGCTAATTTCCATGATACTTGGTACAAAGCTTTCTATTAGAAGATCTAATAATGGACTTACCATGATGTCAGCATTTGTTGTGATTTATGTGGGTGTAGTATTTTTAGTTGCCAGTGCTGCACTACTTTCCTTAAAAGCACTTTCTGAATCCATTGATTCTATGGGCAGATATACAATTTTAAAGAAAATGGGCAGTGATGATGGTATTTTAAAGAAGGCACTGTTTGCCCAAATTGGAGTGTATTTTGGTTTGCCTATGGTGGTGGCGGTGATACATTCCGTGATTGGTTTGCGTTTTGCAGAGTACGCAATGGTTACTTATATGAAAGAGGGCGTGTTCTGGGGTGTTTGTGTTACGCTCGTTGTGATGGTTGTGTTGTATGGCGGGTATATGGTTGCTACATATAATGGAAGCAAACAGATTGTAAAACTGGATGAGTAATAGAGAAACCTTACAGAAATGTAAGGTTTTTGTAAGTTTAGGAAATGGTTTGAAAGTAAGGTAAAGAATATAATGGTTAATGGAAAGGCCGTGAACAGTAATTTTTTGAAAGTTCTGTTATGCAGAACCTTCCCATAAGTAAGTACAATTGAGGAGAGAGATTATGAGAAAGAAACAAATTGATCCGATTAAGGCGGAAAAAAAGAGGAAATGGAAGAAAATTAATCGTATTATAGACGTTATTTTTATTTTAGGCTGGCTGGCATACATTTTTTTACCGGAGGCTTTGGCACAGTTGAAAATGAAGAATTTTAACAGCTATACAAAAGCGGTAAATGAAATTGTGGTGCCGGAGGCCACTATTACGGCACTTGGGGAAGCTACTCATGGGAATGTGGAGTTTCAGGAAATGAAACTGACTGTGTTTAAGCAGCTGGTAGAGCAGGGATATCGTGCTTTTGCAATGGAAGCAAATTATGGAGACTGTGCTGTGGTAAATGACTGGATTCAGGGTGGAGAAGGAACTTTGGAGGAAATGACACAGATGTTATCTTTTCGAATTTATCATACAGACCAGATGGCTGATTTATTAAGCTGGATGCGGGAATATAACCAACAGGTAAGTGAGGATGAAAAGCTACGCTTTTATGGATTTGATTTACAAGGGATGAATGCAGAGGCAAATCAGATTCTTTCCTATTGTAGAGCCAATAACATAACAGAAATTGAAGAATATGCCAAAACACTGGAAAAACTGGATATGCCCATGGATTATTACACCCAGGAACAGGCAACAGAATTGTTTGCAATGATGGATTCGGTTCAGGCTATGTTAGAAAGTCACAGCGATGAAGCTAGTGCAGAATACCGTCGGGCGCTTCATGGAGTACAGGTTATAAATTATGGAATTGAAACAAATATGGATTCTAATTTGTATTCCAGTAGACGCGATGAGTATATGGCAAAAAGTGTAAGCTGGATTCTGGAAGAAGAGAAAAATTATGGAAATACACACCTTCTTATCTGCGGTCATAACGGTCACGTGGCAAAAGAAGGTACAAGCTACAAGGTAATGGGAGAATATTTAGAAGAGGTTTATGGAGAGATGTATTTTGTAATTGGAACCGACTATTTTAAAACAGAATGCAATATGCCCAAAATAAATGGTGAGAGAACTACCCATCAATTTACCTCAGCAGACCCGCTGGCAGCCCAGATGAAATATATGGAAAGTGATATGGTGTACTTAGATTTTGATACAGTTCCTGAAACAGAAAAGAAGCTGTACAATGCCATCCATACAAAAACCCATATGGGAAGTCTGGGGGAAGGATATAGCTTTATTATGAAGGTTGTACCTTATATGCACCGCATATATAAAGTACCTGCAGAATTTTATGACGGAATGATTTTTGTATATGAAGCTACACCTATTAAGGTGATACAGTAGCCGGACACTTGGAAAAAATGCATCTCACCACTTAAAAATGCATTTCGCCTTCCAAAATATTGCAACGAAGAAAAATCCCATTTATAGTCATCTTATCAAAGAAAGGAACAGGTGATTATTATGGGATTTTTTTTATTAGGAATTTTTGCAATACTGGAAATTGCACTGATTGTTGTAACAATTACGAAACAAAGAGAAAAAACAATGTGGCTAAAAAACCGGGTAATAGCCAGAGGAGCGGAAGTAGCAGTTTTTATTCTTGCACTTCTTTTACCACAGATTTCATGGGATTTCAGATTTAAAATATGTTTTTTTATTCTTTTGATACGCGTGGCTTTTGCAATGGTTAGCTGGCTCATAAAAAGAAAAAAGGCAGCAGGTGAGAAATCAAAATTCGGGGTTATCGTAAATGCTGTAACGGGGATTATTGTTCTTGCTATTTCACTAGTGCCATCAATTCTCTTTACCGGTTATGCAGGACTTGAGACCAGCGGAAAATATCAGGTAAAACATACTCAGGCTATCTTAGTGGATGAAAGCAGAGTGGAAACCTTTGAAACAGATGGCTCGAACAGAGAGGTTCCAATACATTTTTACTATCCGGAAACAGAAAATGTTGGCAAAAATACATTTCCTTTGGTAATATTTTCTCATGGAGCATTTGGATATTATCAAAGCAATTCTTCCACTTACATGGAACTGGCAAGTAACGGTTATGTAGTTATTAGCTTAGACCATCCATATCATTCATTTTTTACAGAGGACACTGAGGGGAACTTAATTACTGTAAATCCTGAATTTTTACAGGAAGTCATGCTTGTAAATGAAGAAAACGTTACCGAGGAAGAAATTATTGAACTTTCCCATAAATGGCTGGAAATTCGTACAGCGGATATAAATTTTGTTTTAGACAGTATGGAAAATGTACAGGAAGAAGGCATTGATTCACCTGTCTGGTTTATAGAATCTGATGAAACAAAAGAAGAAATTCAAAAAATACTTTCTATGACAGATACAGACAAAATTGGACTTATGGGCCATTCAATGGGTGGTGCAGCAAGTGTTTCCGTAGGAAGATACCGTCAGGGAATTGATGCGGTAATTGACTTAGACGGCACTATGTTAGGAGAAAGAATAAGCTGTCAGGATGGTAAATGTGAATATATTAAAGAGCCTTATCCGGTTCCGGTTTTAGCCGTTGATAACGAGGAACATAATCAGGAGGGAATTACTATGAAGGATGAATATGTAAATTATGTAGTGCTTAAAAATGCTGTAGATAGTACGCATACTTACTTCGTGGGCAGTGGGCATATGAATTTTACCGATTTACCACTGTTTTCCCCTATTCTTTCCTCTCTCCTTGGAACAGGAACAGTGGATGAAACGGAATGTATTGAGACTATGAATGACGTGATACTTATTTATTTCGATTATTATTTAAAAGGCCAGGGAGAGTTAAATATAAAAGAGTGTTACTAATACTTTTAGTTTAAAAGCAGGGAGTCGTAAATGGAAATAAAGATTTTTAAAATCAGAGAAACTGAGCAGGAAAAGCTGGAAATCCATTGTCATAACATAACGGAACAGATAAAAGAAATTGTTACTTTTGTAAAAACAAGACAGGGACAATTAACCGGAATTATGGAAAATAAGCAATATGAAATACCGGTAGTAGATGTGCATTATATAGAGGCAGTAGACAATAAGGTTTTTATTTACAGTTCTAAAAAAGTATATGAAACCAAACAGAAATTATATGAATTAGAGGAAATTTTAAAAGAGAAATATTTCCTTAGAGTTTCCAAATCTCTGCTTTTAAATTTAATGAAGGTTCAGTCTATAAAACCCGGGCTAAATGGCAGATTTATGGCAGTTTTGCAAAGTGGTGAGGAAATTATTATTTCAAGAAAATATGTTCCTGACTTAAAAAAAGCTTTGAAGGGTGGTGCTTTTTAATGCATGGAAAAGAATTTATTATGAAAATTATTAGAACTTATTTTACCCTGGTTACCCTAATTACAGTTGCAATATTTTTGATAGGAGCACAACTTGCTCCTGATGCCAGTCTTAGCTATACTGCATTTGCCATTCCACTGATTTATGCAGCCTGTGGTGTGCTTCCCAGTGTGGTTATGTACTCAAGGAAAGAACTGACTGTAAAACAATTTCTTGTAAGGAAGGTGATACAGCTGGGTCTCATTGAAATCCTTCTTTTTACTGTCATATTTGACAATGTGAATGAGTTGAAAGAGCGGACTGATATGGTAATTTTGGTGACAATCAGTGTATTTATTATATATACTCTTGTGCATATATTGGACTGGTTTCAGAAGAGTCTCTCAGCAAAAAAAATGACAGAGGAGTTGATGTGTCTGCAGCAGGCTGTAAAATGAAATTATACAAGAAAAAATATCTCACACCTCTTTTTGTGAGGAAAAGTAGTGCATTTTTCACAAGTCCATATTGTAATCCTACTTGTTTGGTGGTAAAATGGTGTGACTAATCTTAGGGATTCGGAAGTTTAAAATTCAATAATTGCCATATTTATATGGTTAGCAGAAGCTAACTTGGTTAAAATAAAAGTAACCGGTTAGCTTTTGTTATGATTGGAAGATATTGTAGATGCCTTTGAAAGAAAAGGGCAGATTAAACTGATACATTTGGGAGGTTAGTTATGTGTACGGCGATTACTTATAAAACAAAGGACCACTATTTCGGACGAAATTTGGACTATGAATTTTCTTATGGAGAAGTAATTACAATAACTCCAAGAAAATACCCTTTTTCTTTTCATAGAGTAGCAGATATAAAAAAGCATTATGCCATGATTGGAATGGCAACAGTGGTAGATAATTATCCTCTTTACTATGATGCTACCAACGAAAAAGGTTTAAGTATGGCAGGCCTTAATTTTCCCCAAAATGCACATTACAAGCAGGAGGCAGAAGGGATGGATAATGTGTCACCCTTTGAATTCATCCCATGGATTTTGTCCCAGTGTGCCACTATTTCGGAAGTAAAAGAAAAGCTTGCACATATAAATCTTGTAAATATAAATTTCAGTGAAAAACTGCCTCTTTCCCCGCTTCACTGGATGATTTCAGACAGAGAAAGTTCTATTACAGTAGAATGTGTTAAAGAAGGCTTGAAGATTTATGACAATCCGGTAGAAGTGCTTACCAACAATCCCTCCTTTGACATGCAGCTTTTTAATTTAAACAATTATATGCATCTTTCCACGGAAGCACCAGCTAACTGCTTTTCTAAAAAACTAAATTTGGACAGGTATAGCCGTGGCATGGGAGCCATGGGACTTCCCGGGGATTTATCCTCCCAGTCCCGTTTTGTAAAAGCTGCATTTACAAGAATGAATTCCATTTCCGGGGATGCAGAAAGTGAGAGCATCAGTCAGTTCTTTCACATATTAAATTCCGTTGCCCAGCAAAGAGGTTGTGTTCATATAGATGAGGGAAAATATGAAATTACCATTTACTCATCCTGTTGCAATACCAATAAGGGAATTTATTATTACACAACTTATGAAAACAGCCGGATTACCGGTGTGGATATGTATAAAGAAAATTTGGATGAGTGTGGACTAATTACTTATCCGGTTCTGACTAAGCAGAGGATTTATATGCAGAACATTCCAGTAAGCCTCTGAACATTGATTATGAAACATGAGCTTCATAATCAATAGAGTCTTGCTTCTATAGCATAAAGTCACTTTCAAGAATAGATTGTACAATTTGACTATACAGCAAGTTGTGAAAGGGCTTCCTGCACCCTAATCATGCTACAGAGAATAATAAAAGAAATGAAAGAAGTGAAAGAAATGAAACTCCAGGACTCATTATTAACCTCCAAAATAAAATGTATAACCGCCATGTTTTTATTCGGCACAATCGGTATTTTTGTGCATTATATTCCGCTACCATCCAGTGTGATTGCCTTTGTGAGAGGAATTATAGGTACGTTGTTTTTACTGCTAATTACCCTTGTTACCAAAAACAAACTTTTGTGGGAAGACATAAAGAAAAATTTATTTTTACTATGTCTGTCCGGGGCATTTATCGGAATTAACTGGATTCTTTTATTTGAATCCTACCGCTATACATCGGTAGCAACTGCAACACTTTGCTATTATATGGCGCCTATTTTTGTAATAGTGGCATCACCAATTCTTTTAAAAGAGACGCTGTCACGTAGGAAGGTATGCTGTGTCATAGTTGCTCTAACGGGTATGGTTTTTGTATCGGGAATTATACAAACCGGAATTTCTTTATGGGAGGTAAGAGGAATTAGTTGTGGTATAGGGGCAGCTGTTTTTTACAGTCTGGTTATCATTAGTAATAAAAAAATGAAGCCTATATCATCTTACGATAAAACCATTGTTCAACTTTTCATTGCAGCAGTAGTAGTTTTGCCATACATATTTATAATAGGAGATATAAAGGAAATTACGCTGACTCCGGTTAGCATAGGCTTACTTTTTGTTGTGGGTATTGTGCATACAGGATTGGCATATACACTTTATTTTGGTTCCATGAAAGACTTAAAAGCACAGACTGTTGCTATTTTCAGCTATATAGACCCGGTTGTGGCAATTATTTTATCAGCACTTTTGTTAAAGGAGAAAATGGAAACTACAGGAATGATAGGTGCAGTGCTTATTTTAGGTGCAGCATTATTTAGTGAATTACCAGAGAAAGAAAATGGTAGAAAGAAGAAAACTTAAAACAGCCTTTTTGAAATTAGGACCATAATGGAAGGATTTATGGTAAAAATGCACAATCACATCAAAACTAATTTTAAGCATAATCACGAAAAAGCCTCTAAACCTTGAAAAATAATTACATGAAAGATTTCAAAATGTTAAAATGATTACATAACAGTTGCGAATTTTAACAGTTTTTTAGCCCCATGGAAAGAAGAGGTAAGGATATGTTTCAAGTAAATGATTTGATTATGTACGGCAATCATGGAGTTTGTAAGGTAATGGATGTTGGTCCTATTTCCCTGTCCATGGTAGATAAAAATAAGCAGTTTTATACTTTACGTCCCGTATATCACAATGAAACAGTGGTTTATGCACCTGTAGACAATAAAAGTCTGTTATGAGAATGATTATTTCAAAAGAAGATGCACAAAAGCTGATTGAAGATATTCCTGAAATCTAAAAAAGAGAATTGTTAAAAAAGTCTATTGACAATGATTAAAATGTGTATTATATTATCCGTACAGCAAAATGCTGTGCGGATTTTTGGACACAAATATTTATTTATCAGAATAAAGGCTCCTGCATCTATGCGTTTGAGGAGTACCCGTTCGGGTGGAATTTTGTCAGAGGACAGGATTCTTGTTTTGGCATATCGCCATTATTTTCAAGGAGAGTAAAACTAAATAAATGCCTGTAAATTAAGTTCTTGCTTATTGGTTAAATTAGCAAAAGAAGGGAGGTAGTTTTAATTTTGGAATTATCCAAAGTGCATTTTCTATAGGTGAATTTTATTTTACGGGGATGTTTAGAAACGGAGGATTTTACATGAAAAAGAAGCTATTAACAAAATCTCTCAGTATTTTCTTATGTGCTGCCATGACATTTTCCACATTGCCCGTAAGTGCCACGGGATTAGAAAGTCATTCTGGCAGTGACGATGCTGACTGGAAAATACAGAAGGAAGTGACAACCCGGGAAGTAACAGAAGAGACAGCGGAAGTAACGGCGGAAGAAACAACAAAAGAGACAGCGGAAGTAACAACGGAAGAAACAACAAAAGAGCCAATGGAAGAAGTCCTGACCAGTCAGGTGACGAATATTTTTGACCTTGACTGGAGAATGGCAACCGATGAGGAAATCGACCATATTCTTGGCAATACAGAATGGGAGGATATTGGAAACTGGTTAAACTCTATGACAGAGGAAGAGCTTAAGGAACTCTTAAAAAGAGACACTGTTTTAAACAAAGAAACCTCAATTGAGGAATGTTCTGTGGAGCAATCCTTAAATGGAGAGGATGAAGTGACTTTAGTGCCTCAAAATAGTAAAACAATGGTGTATTACAAGTATGCACTGGAACGGGCAGAAAAAAGCATGATGACAAGAGCTGTATTTAAAAGCTCATCAGGCTATTATCAGATTATGTTTGTAAAAGGAAGTGAAACCTGTATTTTTCAGACCAAGCTTTCCGGTTTGGATAAAGAAACAGGGAGTTCAGTAGGACAGAAGGCAACTATATCGGTCACCAAAAAATCAGGCAACAATTTTGTGAATTTTTGGCAAAACGCAGGTCAGTATAACACTACCGGAGGAACAACCAGCTATACCTTAAAACAGCACGATGGTTCCAGTGGATATTATATGATAAATTCAAGACTTGGATTTACAAAGCCGGCAGGCTATACTGCAACCTATCAGAAGGTTTTAGCATCTAACACAAATACCGTAAATCCTAACAGTGCAGAATGCAAACTATATTTTTACGACAACGGAAACTGGGATACTAGTAAAAAACAGTATTCTAACTCAAATTCTGCTTTGTCAAATGAGGTTTTGATTAGCCATTTGAATGTTTTAGAACATGCCGGACTTGGAACCGGAAGCAGCGTAGTAAATAACTGTTTTAAAATTGTATTAACTCCTATTACTTATAAAGTGGCATATAATGGAAATGGCGCTACCAGTGGTGGGGTATCACCTCAAACTTGTGCTTATGGCACCTCGTACAATTACCAGCCAAATGGTTTTACAAGACAATACACAGTTACCTATGACGGAAATGGAGGACAGGCAGGAGTTGCCAGTCATACTGTTCAATATGGGTTTAAAGGATGGAGTACCAACCAGGCAGCTACAAGCGGGGTGGCAGCAGGTAATTCTTTTTCCAATGCAACTTTGACAAATGGTGCTACTATTTTACTATACGCCATTTGGCAGGCAACACCCGTTCAGCTTCCTACAGCAGCCAGAGTTGGATATCAGTTTAGTGGGTGGAGTACAAGTCAGGGAGTAAAAAATGCAGGAGTTGCATACATTCCAACGAAAAACGAAACAATAAAAGCAAGCTGGAAGGCAAATAGCTATCAGATAAAATATTATGACGGTATTACAAATGAGGCAAAAGGAACCCAGAATATGCACTACGATGTAAAAGCAGGACTACAGTCCTTCGGTAGTCTTGGAATTTCCAGACCGGGCTATACTTTTAAAGGCTGGAGTAGCAACGGAGGTGTTTATGCAGACGGAGAACAGGTGTTAAATCTGACAGCAATAAATAATGACACCGTAACCCTTACAGCAACCTGGAGTGCCAATAAGGATACGCCCTATATTGTACGCAGATATGTACAGAAGGAAATTGGTAACACCGATTTAAATACCGGCTATAAAGTATACGCCGGCAAAGAAGTACAGGGAGAAGAAATTTTTTACGGAGAATCCGATTCCACAGTAACAGTACCTGCAGCGGCTATTACAGGTTACATTACTCCGGATGCAAAAATGATAAAAATTGCAGCAGATGGCAGTACCATAGTAAACTTTTACTATAATATTGAAAAGGACAGCAAAATTGTAACCGGGGGGAATTCTTATACGAATAATTATGGGATGACTCAGTTGGAAGTGCAGGAATTAATGTCTGCTTTAAATAAAGGCTCTGATGCATCTCTTACCATTGATGGAATAGAATATACAATTGTAAAAAATGCAGATGGAACACTTTCCATTAAGCTGGCAGATATGGGGAAAACAGAAGTTGTAACCATACCAAATGAGATTTATTTAGGTGGCAAAACTTATGCCATTACCGAAATTCAAAAAGAATGTTTCAGAAATAACAGTACAATAAAAGAGGTAACGATAGGAAGTAATATTTCTTCTATTGGAGCATCTGCTTTTGAAGGCTGTTCTTCCCTAAAGCAGGTTAATTTTAATAAGGGACTTACCACCCTTGGAGATTTGGCTTTTAAGGGCTGTACTTCTTTGACTACTATAAAAACTCCGGAAACGCTACAGACAATTGGAAATTCGGCATTTATGAGTTGTACCGGATTAAAAACAGTTACATTAAATGAAGGTCTACTGAGCATTGGAAATAAAGCATTTTATAATTGCAAAATGTTAACCAAAATAAAAATTCCAAAAACAGTATTAAAAATAGGGAGCTATGGATTTGGAAAATGTGTAAAATTAAAAACACTGACTTTTGCTACAGATTCTACATTACTTACTATGGGAACAGGTGTATTTAGTAATTGCACTGCACTAACCAAAGTAAAGCTTCCTTCCAAACTTACCAAAATTTCCACAAAGGCATTTTATAATTGTAAAAAACTAAAAAGTGTTACTTTGGGAACCGGGGTTACAAGAATTGGAAACAGAGCATTTGAAAACTGCAAAGTACTTTCTTACATAATAGTACCAAAAAGAGTACAGACCATTGGTGTCAAGGCATTTTATAATTGCAATATGTTAAAGAAAGTAACCATTAAATCTAAAGCATTAACAGCCATTGGAAATAAGGCATTTAAAAAATGTAAGAAAGGAATTAAATTTAAATATCCAAACTCAAAAAAAGAATCCTATGAAAAACTGCTAAAAAGCAAGTATTAAACAAAAGTGTATTCTGCAAAACTTGTTAGTTGTAGTTAATGTGTCCTGGAAAATTATAAATCCTATATAATTTGCACAAAAAAAAGAAATAACCTTGTTATTTTCTGTAAAATTTGTTAAAATATATCCATTGATAAGAAACAACGGAGATTATAAAGGGGTATGTTTATGAGGGACAGTATACATGTGGACTTCAAACAACTTGAATATACGCTTTCAGTAGTGGGAAAATGTACGGATGACTATGTGTACATTTTAGACTTTAAGAAGGATTATTATTCTATATCTGAGACAGCCGTAGATGCATTCCGAATATCAGAGTCCAGCTTTTATAATGCAACTGAAGTATTAAAGGACGTAATGTATCCGGAGGATTATCCAAAGGTTGTAGCGGATTTGACTGCCATTCAGAAAAGAGAGCGGGATACCCACAATATGGAATATAGGTGGCTGGATAAATATGGCGATCCTGTATGGATTAGTTGTAGGGGTCATGTTATCTTAGATGAAAATGGGAACGCACTTTATCTGGTAGGACGTATATCTGAGTTGGCCAAAAGAAATAAAATTGACAATGTAACCAGTCTTTATAATATTAATATTTTGGAGCAGCGTTACGAGGAAATTGTCAGCCGACAGAATATAGAAGGTTATATGATGGTCATTGGCATTGACAATTTTAAAGAAATTAATGAAAAGTACGGACATGATTTCGGAGACCGTATTCTTGCTAATCTGGCAGATATCGTTAGAAGATGTGCAGTAGATGGAGAGGCAATTTACCGTATGGAAGGTGATTGCATTGCTATTTTCCATTACGGTAATATACGGGAAGATAAAGCAAAAGAATTATACAAGAAAATAAGGTCGGCAATTGATGAGTCTATTGAAGAAAACGGATATAGAATGTTCCATACAGTTTCAGCAGGAGCAGTATATTTTTCGTCTAAGGAAATGGAATTTGGCAAACTGATAGATCAGCTTGGTTTTGCACTGCACAATGCCAAACTGAAAGGAAAAAATACTTTCGTACTATACGATCAGGAAGAGTATGAGAGATATATTAGAAGGTTAGACATTCAGGAATGCTTAAGAAGAGCAATAGAAGACGATTTTAAAGGATTTGAGTTATACTATCAACCTATTATGGATATGAGATGTAATCAAATTCATGGTGCAGAAGCATTGATTCGTTGGAATAGTGAAAAGTATGGTTTTATGTCACCAATGGAATTTATACCATTGTTAGAGGAAAGTTCATTGATTATACCACTTGGCAGATGGATTTTAGAGACGGCATTAAGACAGTGTCAACAATGGCAGGAACAAATTCCAAACTTTTGTATGAATATTAATCTGTCTTTTGTGCAGTTACAAAAAAGCAACATGATTGCAGATGCCATAGAGTGTATGAATAAGCTTGGCATGACTTCTGATAACATTGTTTTTGAGGTTACGGAAAGTGGTGAAATTGAAACAAGTCAGGCTACACAAAATGTGTTAAAGGAATTTAAGGATCGTTCTATCTGTCTTGCAATTGATGATTTTGGAACCGGTTATTCAAATTTACGTTACATTAAAGAGAAAATGTTTGATTTAGTGAAAATCGATCGTCTTTTTATTCAGAATATCATGCAAAATGAATATGACTATATGTTAGTAAAACATGTGACAGAGCTTGCTCACAGTATGAATCTGATGGTATGCTATGAAGGCGTGGAAACGGAAGAAGAGTTGGAAAGTGTAAAACGTCTCTGTCCGGATTATATCCAAGGTTACTATTACGGCAGGCCAATGAATGCAGCCGCTTTTACAAAACAGTTTTTACAAGGAAATTGTTAATTAATCTGAAGTTCAGGCACATATGTTTCGAAAGAAGCATATGTGCCTGTTTGCTTGGTTTTTAGTTGAAAATATTACTTTATATAACATTTCATACTAATGTCTCATGTACTATTTTCATGTGTTGCTTACGATTCAATATCGCGAATGAGGTTTACCATTTCGATACCGCTAACCGCACAATCATAACCTTTGTTTCCGGCTTTTGTGCCGGCGCGTTCAATGGCCTGTTCAATAGTGTCTGTTGTAAGAACACCAAAAAGAACCGGAATATCAGCCTGCAGGGAAACAGTAGCAATACCTTTGGATACCTCACTGCATACATAGTCGTAGTGAGAGGTTGAACCACGGATAACTGCGCCAAGGCAGATGACCATGTCGTATTTGCCGCTCTTTGCCATTTTGGAAGCAATCAGAGGAATTTCAAAGGCACCCGGAACCCAGGCTACATCAATGTCATCATCCTTTACTTCGTGTCTTTTTAAGCCGTCCAAAGCACCGCCTAACAGTCTGGATACGATAAATTCGTTAAATCTGGCTGCTACGATACCAACCTTAATGTCTTTTGATACTAAATTTCCTTCATAAACTCTCATTTGTTTCATCCTTTCTTAATCATATTTTACATACTTTATTTTGAAATTTTACAGAATAAGTATTTTCTTATATTCCTTGTTTAATTAGTAATCCAGCATATGTCCCATCTTTTTTTGTTTTGTCTTTAAGTAGAACTCATCATATGGGGTAACATCCATCTGAATTGGTACGCGTTCTATAATCTCGATTCCAAAATCAGAAAGTCCTTCCACTTTTAATGGATTGTTTGTTAAAAGACGGAGGGACTTAGCGCCTAAGTCTCTTAAAATCTGGGAACCAATGTAATATTCCCGCATATCCTCATCAAAGCCTAATGCCAGGTTGGCTTCTACGGTGTCCATGCCTTGGTCCTGTAAATGGTAAGCGCGTAGTTTGTTAATGAGACCAATTCCACGACCTTCCTGTCTTAAATACAACAGAACACCTCTGCCTTCTTTCTCAATCTGAGTCATGGCAGCAGCAAATTGCTGTCCACAGTCGCATCGGGCAGAGCCAAAAGCATCTCCGGTAAGACATTCGGAATGTACACGGCAAAGAAGATTTTCCCCGTCACCAATATCTCCTTTTACTAAGGCTACGTGGTGCTCGCCGTTTAGATTATTAATAAAGCCGTAAGCTCTAAACTCTCCATATTTGGTAGGCATTTTTGTATCTGTAATACGTGTAATTAGTTTGTCGTGTACTTTTCTGTATTGTTGAAGTGCTTTAATAGTAATAAATTTTAAATTAAATTTTTTTGCTACTTCTATTAAATCAGAAGTACGCATCATAGTGCCGTCTTCTTTCATAATTTCACAGCAAAGCCCACATTCCTTTAAACCGGCTAAACGAAGCAGGTCAACAGTACCTTCCGTATGACCATTTCGCTCCAGCACGCCATTTTTCTTTGCAAGAAGCGGAAACATATGTCCCGGTCTTCTGAAATCTTCCGGTTTACTATCTTCTTCCACGCATTTCATTGCGGTGATGGAACGCTCAGCGGCAGAAATACCGGTTGTGGTGTCTTTGTGGTCGATAGAAACGGTAAAGGCTGTTTCGTGGTTGTCGGTATTGTTTGAAACCATTTGAGGGATTTGTAATTTCTGAATGTATTCCTCAGACATTGGCATGCAGATTAATCCTTTTCCGTAGGTTGCCATAAAGTTAATATTTTCGGTTGTGGCAAACTCTGCTGCACAGATAAAATCGCCTTCGTTCTCTCTGTCTTCATCGTCTGTCATTAAAATGATTTTTCCTTGTCGTAAGTCTTCTAAGGCTTCTTCGATGGTGTTAAATTGAAACATTGTGTGCTCCTTTCTTAGGGAATAAATTATGTGTAAAAATTATTATTCACAAGCAGACGAACACTTGTTGCTTGTCTGCGTAATAGCGTGATTTAAGTAGTTTTGTTAAAAAAACTGTTGCATCAGTGAAACCCGTCAGGCAATAAGCTTTTTGTTAGTAGCCGTATTTTGTTAGAAATTCACGGGTGATTCCCTGGGAGTTTTCTGTGTTGGTGCTACTGGTCATGGATTCCGCCCGGGTTATGTTGCATTCAGGGGAAGGGGTGTTCAAAAGGCGTTCTACGTATTTTCCCACCACATCATTTTCCAGGTTTACGATGGAACCAATGGTTTTTGAGCCAAGGGTGGTGGCTTTTACTGTGTGGGGGATGATGGACACGGAAAAGCCTGTGGTTGTTAGTCTTGCAACGGTCAGGCTAATGCCATCGATGGCAATGGAGCCTTTTTCAACGATGTAGCGCATGATTTTTTCAGGCGCTTTGATTGTGTACCAGATGGCGTTATCATCTCGTTTAATGGATTCTATGACCCCTGTTCCGTCAATGTGACCGGAAACGATGTGTCCGCCAAATCTGCCGCCAACTGCCATGGCGCGTTCCAAATTGACAGGGCTGTTTTTTTGCAATGTACCAAGTGAGCTGCGGGATAGGGTTTCGCTCATAACGTCGGCAGTAAAAGAGTGGCTCCTTAAGGTAGTTACTGTCAGACAGACGCCGTTGACTGCCACGCTGTGGCCAATTTTTAAATCCTCAAAAATCAAATTGCCTTCAATATGAAGAATGGAGGACTTGCTCCCGCGCTCAATTTGCAATATTTTTCCAACTTCTTCTATGATTCCGGTAAACATTTCTTTTTTACCTCCCATTCTATCAGGATATCTTCATCAAGCAGGGTAATATGCTTATTTTCTAAAAAATAAGCATCATCCGGGTGGGCAATTCCCTGACCGCCTACCGGAGTTTTGGCAGTTTCGCCGCCAAATAGTTTAGGGGCAATATAGGTCTGCACTTTGTTTACAATGCCTGACTGAAGGGCGCTGTAGTTTAGGGCAGCTCCTCCTTCTAATAAAATGCTGTCAATTTTTTCCTCTCCCAGTTTGGTCATCAGGATTTGCAAATCAATATGATTTCCTTTTTTGGGAATGGAGAGGATTTTACAGCCTTTCTCCAAATATGGTTGTATTTTAGCCACATCATCGCAGGCAGTAGCAATGTAGGTAGGGATGGAAGAGGCTGTGTTTACAAGTTTGCTTGTAAGGGGAGTGCGAAGTGATGTATCGCAAATAATTCTGGTAGGGTTTTGTCCGTCCAAAATCCGGCAGTTTAACATTGGATCATCCGCTAAAACAGTGCCGATTCCTACCATAATCCCTGAATAACGGTGACGGGATGTTTGTACATGTTCTCTTGCTTTCTGGCCGGTAATCCATTTGGATTCACCGGTATAAGCTGCTATTTTCCCGTCAGCGGTCATGGCATATTTCATCACAACGTAAGGTGTTTTTGTCTGAATAAAGTGGAAAAACACTTCATTTATAGCATCACATTCCTTTTCTAAAATGCCGGAAATAACCTTAATGCCATGTGCTTCAAGTTGTTTTATACCTTTTCCTGCCACAAGTGGATTGGGATCCTTTGAACCTATTACCACTGTGGAGAATTTATTTTCAATAATTGCTTCTGTGCAGGGTGGAGTTTTTCCATAGTGGCAGCATGGTTCTAATGTGACATAAATAGTGGCACCTTCCATGCTTTCTTGGCAGGAGGCAATAGCATTCCGTTCAGCATGAAGTTCACCGTATTTTTCGTGATAGCCCTTTCCAATTATTTTACCGTCTTTTACAATGATGGCACCAACCATAGGGTTAGGATTGGTGTACCCTATTCCTTTTACCGCTTCTTCTATGGCAAGGTGCATATAATCCTCATGTGTCATGGTGCTCCTCCTTTCATAAATAGTTAGCACATGCTAACTGAAAAACAGAAAAATTATTTTGCGTTTTAAAGTTTCCCGGTTTCCAGAAAGCTAATAAAGTGTTAATTATTGGGGGGGTTATGGGTAACAACAAATTTACAATAAAAAAAGTATCCTGAAAATTCTTACAGGACACTTGATGTATATGAAAAAATACAGATAAATATGGATGTACCATATATATTTATATATTTCTGCCTTCTTTCGCTAAAAATCTTCTTTCATCCAGACTATACTGTCGGCTTTGGAATTCTGAATTACAGTCACCAAATCATGCCTTGCGGCTCGTGGGCTTTACCACCGGTAGGGACTTGCACCCTGCCCTGAAGATGTGCTTTATGTTGTTTTTATCTTTGGATAGGATAGCATGAAATAGTGCGTGTGTCAAATAGGATGTGAAAGAGGATTGTGAAAGAGGATTTGCCATTACAGAAAAATCTGTTACGGTTCACTTGTACCTGGTAAACAGTAACAAAAATCTCAAAAAATTGTTTGTGGATACACTTAGTTGACAACTGGCTGTGGAACAAAGGGTTCGCTTGTGATATGATAAGAAATAAATGTTCGCAGGCAAAAAAAAGAAAGTAGAGGTGACCATCTATGGATTATGAAAAAATAGATGATAAAATGATAGAAGATATAATGAAGCACTTAGACAATGAAACCACCCAGGGAACCGTTCGTATGAGTGTCAATATGGACCCTGAGGGAAAGGAAGAAAAAAATGTATCCCGTAAATGCTGTAACATATATGGAAAATCTGCATCGGAAATTGTAGATTTGCTGGATGCCTATACGGATATCAGTGCCGGAGAACCGGACCGGAAGGGATAACAGACAGGCATAGAATTTTTCGGATAAAAACATGGGAAATATACAATTTAGAAAACAAAACAGATTATAATATAGAATATGAAAAATATCAGGGAGGAAAAACAATGTTTCACATAGACCACTACGCTATCAGTGTAAAAGATTTAAATGCCAGCATGGAATTTTATCAGGCATTGGAGTTTGGGGTAATTAAAAAATATCAGGCAGAGGATGGCTCTCTTTCTATTGTCCATATGAAAAATGAAGATTTCATCTTAGAATTATTTGCCTATAAAAATTGCAAGGACATCCCGGAAACATCACGTTCTTTAACGGAAGATCTTCCAATCGCAGGCTCTAAACATTTTGGACTTTATGTAAAGGATTTAAAAGAAGCAGCAGACTATCTACTTGAGAAAAAGCTGATTGAAAAAGAACCGGAAATAAAAACCGGAAGACTTGGTAGAAGTTATTTCTTTATTTCTGATCCAAATGGTATTTTAGTGGAAATTATAGAAGGAGAAGGCCGTTGAAAAGAACAATTTTAATCGTGGATGATGATGAAGATTTAGCAATGATAGCCTCTGACATGCTTATTGACTACGGCTACCAAACAGCCTATGCAAAAGATGGGGATGAAGCCTATGAGCTTTTAAAGGACAATGCTTATGACTTGATTTTATTGGACATTAATCTGCCCTTTGAAACAGGCTTTGAAGTATGTGAAGAACTAAGAAAAGTTTCTACAGTTCCGGTTATATTTGCCAGTGCAAGAACAAGCGAAGATGACCGCATAACAGGCTTTGAAGCAGGTGGGGACGATTATCTGCCAAAGCCGTATTCCTTAAAGGAACTGTTAGTGAGAGTAAATGCCTTGATGCGCAGAACCTACGGATTTTCTGAAAAGCAACAGCCCATAGAAATTGGAGATATTTTCATTGACATAGAAAATCGTGTAGTAAAGAAAAAAGGGGAGAAGGAAGAAATTCTGCTAAAGCCGGTTTTACTGGATTTTATAAAGGAAATAAATGGAGATAAAAATGATATAAGCATACTGGGACAGCTACCGGATATAACAGTAGAAGGGGATGAAAAACGACTGTTACAGGTATTTGGAAATATTATAGGAAACAGCAGAAAGTATGCGAAAAAACAGTCGGATAGTACAGAAGGAAAGATTGAAATTTCTGTGGCAGTTAGCAAAGAAAAGCAAGATAGAAAAGAAAAGCAAGATAGAAAAGAAAAACAAGATAGAAAAGAAAAACAAGACAGAAAAGAAAAACAAAATAACAAAGAGAATGTAGAAGGAAATTATCCGGCAGAGGGATGTATTCTAAAAGAGCAACAGACAGAACCTGAATATGTAAAAATTACCTTCCGTGACTATGGTCCGGGTGTCCCGGATAGCGATATCCCATTTTTATTTGAAAAATTTTATCGGGGAAAAAATGTAGTAAGTGAAGATGGCGCCGGGCTGGGTCTTTATATTGTAAAACACATTATGGAACAAATGAACGGAGAGGTAGCGATTGCTAACTTAGACGATGGATTTTTAGTAACTCTTTTCTTAAAGATTTCTTAAAAACTTTTTTGCTACTATGTGGACATAGAAAAGAAAACCTGTTACTGGTCAGGCTGTGAACCAATGTCATTAACTTAACCCCAAATTAAGGTATTACAATCGAAACATCATCCAGTCTCCAGTCAACTTAAACAAAAAGTGAGGAATTTCAATAGCAAAAATCTTATTTGCTATTGTAGATTAAAATAATGATTGATATTTTTGTATAAAAACTAGTGTTACAAGGAAAAATAGGCATGGCTTTAAGACGAATATAAAAAACTAGAAAAAACTGGAAAACAGAATGGAAAATGTGCTATAATTATGTCAGATTATTTACCGAATGGGGAAGTGAGGATTTTCATGTAAGGGGGATGTATAAGTATGAAAACAAGAAAAATAGGCATTACAAAACAGATGTGTATTCTTATTTCCGTTTTAATCCTTTTAGGGGATATTGTACTGGGAGCTGTGCTGACAAACAAAGTACAATCTATGTTGTTGGGAAATATCCAGCAAAATGCACGGAATATTTCCAACTGTGCTGCGTCCGATGTGAATCCGGAGCAGGTAAAGGATATCTGGGAAAAAGGGGAACAATCGGAGTATTGGGACAGCGTACATCAGGAACTCACTGTTTATCTGGAAAATGGTGAAGTGGAATATGTTTACATTGCAGGAATGGTAGAGGATCAATTTTCCTTTCTCTTAGATACAGACCCGGAGGAACCAGGATTATATGGGGATGAGATTGAACCGGATTCGGATAGTGAAAGTGCCATGAATGGCACTGCTAGTGTAAATGACGAACCATTTGTGGATGAATGGGGAAAACATTTAACCGCTTGGTCACCGGTTTCTTGCGATGGAGAAGTCATCGCAGCTGTTGGGGTAGATGTAAGTTACAATAGTGTACAGGAGAGTTTAAAGAAAGTTCGTTCACTGATCATCCTTATTTGTGCACTTATTTATGGTGTAATGGTAATTGTCTTATGGCTGGTGTCTATGCGTTTATCCAAGGGATTTCATGAAATCAACCAGAAGATTGAAGATCTGACCGATGGTTCTGGGGATTTGACAAAGAAAATCGAAGATAAGAGTGGAACGGAATTTGAAGTCATTGCAAATAATATAAATAAGTTTTTAGATGAGATGCAGGAATTGGTACTACAGATTGGTGGAAACTCTGAACATATTCACGCTTCCATGAAACAAATGCAGGAGAATGTAAGCAATTCTACGGAAAACGCAAGTGGGATCAACCAAGTGGCAGTAGGTTTATCCTCTTCTATGGAGCTTTTGTCTGATGCGGTAGAACAACTGGATACATCGGCATTAGAGATTCATAACAATATTCAAAGTACTATGGACGATGTAAACACAGGAAATGAACTTGTTATGGATATTCAGAAGAAGGCCGGGAACATCAAATTACAAACTTCTGACAAAGAGCAGAATATTCAACAGATCGTTAAGTTACAAAAGGAGAAGATGTTAGAAAGCATAGAAGCAAGTAAAAAAGTTTCGAATATTTCAGATATGACAGAAGAAATTTTAAGTATTGCAGAACAAACGAATTTGCTGGCCTTAAATGCATCCATTGAAGCTGCCAGGGTAGGTGAGGCAGGTAAGGGATTTGCCGTAGTTGCAGAAGAAATTCGTGTGTTGGCAGACAGCAGCACAGAAACAGCAGGGAATATTCAGACCATTAGTAGCGAAGTGGTAAATGCAGTACAGGCATTGATGCAATGTGCCAACGAACTGCTTCATACGGTAAATGATAATATGTTACCGGATTATCAGTTGTTCTTCCGTGTGGCAGACCAGTATTCGAATGATGCGGGAAGGATGCAGGGACTTATTGACAATTACAAAAGGAACATGTCAGGTATTACGGAATTGGTAAATGAAATGGCAGGTAACACCGGTTCCATTTCTGAAACGGTATCGAACTGTAAAATAGGAATTTCAGAAACTACGCAGAATATTACCACACTGGTACAGGAAATGGAAGATATCAATCTGGAGACAGAAAATATTTTTGCTTCAGAAGAGCAATTGCAAGATAAGATTCGAAAATACAAAACAGAATAAGTTTCAAAAACTTAGACAATCGAGCAGGTTTCCCTGCTCGATTTTATTGCCTCTGTGGTTTATTCGCGGTATAATAGGATAAGTTTGAAATTACGGGATAGAAATGGAAGAAAAAATGAGCGATAAATTAGTAGTATGTATGGGAAAGGGAGCGCAAAAAGATTTAGCCGTTTCCCTGGCAAAAAAAATCAATGTACCACTGGTTGAGAAACTGGGGGAACAATTGACCGTATTGGTGGATTCCAAAGGAGTTTCTCTGTGTGGGTTTGGACTCAGCTATCAAGAACAGCTTAGACATATTATTGACGAATTAAAGGATAAATATGGAGATAAGATTGTAATGACGGACATTTTGGGAATCAGGGAATCCTTTGAAACTATTTCTGATGCTTCCCTTGCATCCGGTTTTATGATATACATGGTTGCAATTTTATTTGTTTTGGTGGCTGCTTATATGGTATGCGACAAAGTATTCTTAAAAGAAAAAAATGACTATGGAATTTATAAATCCCAGGGCTTTACTACCGGAAATTTAAGAATGCAGTTTTCTCTTAGATTTTTTACAGTAGCTTTGGCAGGCGGTATCTTTGGAGCAGTGTTAAATGTGCTAACCAATGATACTTTTATGAGCATTGCCTTAAAAAGCATGGGAATCACTAACTTTAAAACGGATTATGTTTTTTCGGACTATGCAGTGCCGGTATTGGTGTTAGCAGTGGTGTTCTTTTTCTTCTCCTATGTGATTTCCGGACGGATTAAGAAGGTGGATACGAAGAGTTTGATTGTGGAATAAAAAAGAGGTATAATGTTATTATATGGGATAATTAGAAACTGACAGGGAGGTTGTAAGGACCGGCGGAATGTGGAAATGCCTTCTTACAACCTCCCAATAGTTAATTATAATCAAACAAAGGAGCAATCAAATGACTGAAAAACACATAATTTTAGCCTCGAATTCCCCAAGAAGAAAGGAACTATTAAAGCAGGCAGGATTTATCTTTACCGTAATTCCTTCCAATGTAGAAGAAGTGATTACAGAAACAGAACCGAAGGAAATTGTAAAGGAGCTATCCGGCCAAAAAGCCAAAAACATATTTGACAATCTTTCTAAGGAGTCTGCTGCTAATAGTCTGATACTTGGAGCAGATACGGTGGTAGCCTGGGAAAATGAAAAAGGTATGTTCAGTATTCTTGGAAAACCAAAGGATAAGGAAGATGCTTTTGCTATGTTAAAGAATCTTCAGGGAAAAACTCACTTTGTATATACAGGAGTAACACTAATCTGGCAGGAAGATGGGCAGGTGCAGAAGGAAAGCTTTGCGGTGGAAACAAAAGTAACCTTTTATCCTATGTCAGAGACAGAAATTAAAGATTACATCGAAACCGGTGAGCCTATGGACAAGGCAGGTGCCTACGGAATTCAGGGAAAAGGTGCTGTTTATGTAAAGGAAATAGCGGGAGATTACAATAATGTGGTAGGGCTTCCGTTAAGTGCACTTTATCAGAGAATGAACCAGTTTAAAATTTTTTAGTTTATACAGAGAATGATAGTAAAAGTACCGGGCATTGCTTAGGTGTAGTTATGATTAGTGGGAAAAGGAGCAGGTTACATGGAACAAAAGAATTCAGTGAAATCTATTATTATTTCAATACTCTTTGTTGTGGGATTTTTTTCAGCTATGATAGCGATGGTTTATTTTTCAAGGAGAAATCCACCGGTGTGTGTATTTATATTTGGAATGGTATTTTTTGTGGTAGGAACTTTGGTAATTGGTTCAACGGGCTTAAAGCTGGACACAGCATGGATTTTGTTATTTCCTGCTGTTGGACTTGCCTGTATGGTTGTTTCGGCTACGTATATCTGGGAATTTCCTGCATTGAAAGATATGCACATAGATAAGGAAAAAATCATAGTCACCTTAGTACTTCTATTGTTTTTTGTGGTAGGTGCAGGTATCAGCTTTGGAAATAAGCTACTTTCGAAAAAAAGAAAGGGTATTTATACATATCCAATAGAGGCAAAATGCATTGAAGTGCGGATTTCTTATAACAATGGTCATAGATACTATGAACCGGTTTTACAGTATTACTATAATGGAGAAGAGTATGTATTTGATACCGGTACAAACCAATGTATTAATAAGGATGAGATGGGAGAATTTCAAAATTTGTTACAAAATTCATTAAGACTGAGTGCAGGACCGGATCATGGTTCAATTGGACGATACTATACTCTAATGATAAACCCGGATAACCCCAAAGAGGCATGGTTTCATTCGAAAACTGCCGAAAGTATAATGTTTGGCATGGGACTTGTTTTCATGGGAATGTCAATGGTTGCTTTCTATTGTTTGTTTTTTAAGCAATAGTTCAGGTTTTTTTGCGATAGGAATAAGAGCATGTTTCAAAGAATGAAAAAAGATTGGGATAACTATAAAGTAGGAATTTTAGTAGCAGTAGCTTACCTCTTGCTTGCCACTGTGCTTTTAGGAGAAGCTTGTCCTACTATGATTTTTTTAAAAATTCCCTGCCCGGGGTGTGGACTAACCAGAGCTTTATTTTATATGGTAACATTTAGATGGCAACAGGCATGGCACATGAATCCTGTGATTTTTCCATTTGTACTATTTGTTTTTTGGTGCGTTTATTTTCGTTATGTAAAAGGGAAAAAAATCCCTTTTTTCTACGGTGGTATTGCTATTCTTTGTGTAGGGTGTATTCTTCGGTTTCTAAACAACTATATTTAGCTAATGTCATAATAAAAGATAGATATTTGTAGAAAATATATATTTTTACTTGCCTCTACTTCTAAATTGTGCTATGTTTACATAGTATTTATTTGCAAAAAAAAGAAAATTCTTATGAAAAAGCAATTATTCTTAAAGTGAGTTGTTTGACAGTAAGAAGTAAAAAGGGAGGAAATTTTATGGATAACAATAATTTCAATGACATGAATAGCGGCTTTGAAAGTTCATTTTCAAATCAGCCGGTTTCAAACAATTTTAACGATCAGCCATTTGTAGCACCAACCTATAATGGCCCAATGGACACACCGAGAAATGCATATGACGGCTTAGAAGAACCGGTGTCTATCGGCGAATGGGTAATTTTATACTTAATCATGATGGTTCCATGTGTAAACATTATTATGTTGTTTGTATGGGCGTTTAGCAAAAATGAGAAAAAGAGTAAATCCAATTACTGCAAAGTACAGTTGATCATAATGGCGGTTTTTATTGTTTTATACATCATTATGTTTGTTGTATTTGGTGCGGCAATGTTCACGGGTTTAACAAGTGCAGGATCATATTATTAATAAGAAATAGAAACCCAATAAAAATACACATTGAAAAAGGAGAACAGTTAAAGTTCTCCTTTTTCACATATATAATAAGTTTATCTGTGAATTTTTGTGCTGTGAAAGCGGCATATGATCTGCATATAACAAGTATTATTTATTTACACCAACGACCGGAAGCACCACAAGGAAGCACTAATCCGTTTCCGGTAACCGGAAGTCCGATTTCAGAAGCTTCTACCGTACCACCCCATTTTTTTGTAATAGCCGTATTCATCATATAGGATAAAACAGCAGGCTGTAAACCGGTAGTATAAGAGTTGATTAAAAAGAAAATAGCATCTTTTGAAAGTATTTTTGTACAAAGCTCAATAAATGGGAAAATACTGTCTTCAATTTTCCAGATTTCTCCTTTTGGCCCTCTGCCATAAGAAGGTGGATCCATAATAATGCCATCATAAGTGTTTCCCCGGCGGATTTCACGCTCTACAAACTTCACGCAATCATCCACCAGCCAGCGGATTGGTGCGTCGGAAAGTCCTGAGGCAGCGGCATTCTCTTTAGCCCAGCTAACCATGCCCTTGGAAGCATCCACATGAGTAACAGCAGCGCCGGCTGCAGCAGCAGATAAAGTGGCACCACCTGTATATGCAAACAGATTTAACACCTTCACAGGTTTGCCGGCATTTTTAATTTTTTCTGCACACCAGTCCCAGTTTACTGCCTGTTCCGGAAATAAGCCTGTATGCTTAAAGCTGAATGGTTTTAAATGGAAGGTAAGCTCTCTGTAGCGAATGGACCATTCATTTGGTAAATCAAAAAATTCCCATTCGCCACCACCTTTGGAACTACGGTGGTAATGGCCGTTTTTTTGTTTCCATGCCGGATGATTGTGAGGGGTTGTCCAAATAACCTGTGGATCAGGTCTAACTAAAATATAATCTCCCCAACGCTCACACTTTTCTCCTGAAGATGTATCTAATACTTCATAATCTTTCCAATTATCTGCAATCCACATAGTGGTAGTTCTCCTTTTTTTTTATTATGAAAATTATAAATTTGCACATATGATTCGTTCATTATGTAAATGGTTAAACTGTTACCATTATATTTTATATAGAAGAAAAATTCAATGAGGAATGGAGAAATAAGGAAAATACTAAAATATCTAAAAAGTACTTAAAAATGAAGATTGTATGAAAAAAAGAACAATTTTTTTTGAAAAGGGGTTGCAAAACCCCTTTTTCTCATGTATACTAGCAATTGCTGTGGCATGATAGCAATGAAGCGTGAGGTTGCTGCAAATTCTAAAAGAAATTGCAGGTTTTCCGTGGAGCGAATGTCAAGTTAGGAAACTGACGACAAGTCACTGTACAAAATTTAACGTCTGCTAAAAGGGGCAGAAACAACGTGTGAAAGTTCTTAGGACACACACGGGAGAGTGTACAGTCACCGCTTGTCGTACTTAAAGAAACAAAAGTGCGAAAAGGAGGCGACTTTTTTTATGGCAAGTCAAGTAATGAGAATTACACTTAAAGCCTATGAACATCAGTTAGTTGATGCTTCAGCAAAGAAAATCATCGAAACAGTTAAAAAGAACGGATCACAGGTGAGCGGACCTGTACCACTTCCAACAAAGAAGGAAGTTGTTACAATCTTAAGAGCTACTCACAAGTACAAAGATTCCAGAGAACAGTTCGAACAGAGAACACACAAGAGACTGATCGATGTGATTGCACCAACAGCAAAAACAGTTGATGCATTACAGAGACTTGAGATGCCAGCAGGTGTGTACATCGGCATCAAAATGAAAAACAACTAATCAGTAACAAAACAGACTATGATCCTTAATTGGTTGATATAGAAGCAACGAAAAGCGTTCCACTTATATTACCTGGATCTAGTATGAACGACGAGGCGAAAGCTTATGACTCGTTCCGCTGTAGAAACAAGGAGGTAACACAATGAAGAAAGCTATTTTAGCAACAAAAGTCGGAATGACTCAAATCTTCAATGAAGACGGTACATTAATCCCTGTTACTGTTCTTCAGGCAGGACCATGTGTTGTGACTCAGGTTAAGACAATTGACAACGATGGTTACAGCGCAGTTCAGGTTGGATTTGTTGACAAAAAAGACAAAATCATCAACAAAGACAAGAACGGTAAAAAAGAAGTAATTCACAGACATGGTGTGAACAAAGCACAGAAAGGTCACTTTGAAAAAGCAGGTGTTTCTTCTAAGAGATACGTTAGAGAATTCAAATTCGAAAACGCAGAAGAATACGCATTAGCTCAGGAAATCAAAGCTGATATCTTTGAAAACGGAGACAAAGTTGATGCTACTGCAATCAGCAAAGGTAAAGGTTTCCAGGGTGCTATTAAGAGACATGGACAGTCCAGAGGACCTATGGCTCACGGTTCTAAATTCCACCGTCATGCAGGTTCCAATGGTGCATGTTCAAGCCCTTCAAAAGTATTTAAAGGCAAAAAGATGCCAGGACATATGGGTTGCAAAAAGGTTACAATCAAAAACCTTGAAGTAGTAAGAGTAGATGCAGAACAGAATTTACTTTTAGTAAAAGGTGCAGTACCAGGACCTAAAAAAGCTTTGGTAACAATTAAAGAAACTACTAAGGCTGAAGCTTAATTAGGATGAAAGGAGGACCATTCAGATGGCAAACGTATCTGTTTATAATATGGAAGGCAAAGAAGTTGAAAAAATCGACTTAAGCGATGCTGTATTCGGTGTTGAAGTAAATGAACATTTAGTACACATGGCAGTTGTTCAACAGCTTGCAAACAATCGTCAGGGAACACAGAAAGCAAAAACACGTTCTGAAGTATCCGGTGGCGGAAGAAAACCTTGGAGACAAAAAGGAACAGGTCATGCAAGACAGGGTTCAACAAGATCTCCACAATGGGCAGGAGGCGGAGTTGTGTTCGCTCCAACACCAAGAGATTATTCTTTCAAATTAAATAAGAAAGAAAAGAGAGCAGCTTTAAAATCAGCTCTTACAAGCAGAGTACAGGAAAACAAATTAATCGTTGTTGATGAGCTTAAATTTGATGAAATCAAAACTAAGAACTTCAAACAGGTTATGGATAACTTAAATGTATCAAAAGCATTGGTAGTAATTGATGGAAATGATCAGAATGTAGTATTAAGTGCAAGAAATATTCCTACAATTCAGACAGCTTCTACAAGCACAATCAATGTATACGATATTATGAAAGCAGGAACCGTTGTTCTTACAAAGGATTCCGTTAAGAAAATTGAGGAGGTGTACGCATAATGGCAGCTATTCAATATTATGATGTAATCCTCAAACCAGTGATTACAGAAAAAAGTATGTCTGGTATGGCAGAAAAGAAATACACTTTCTTAGTTCATCCGGAAGCAAATAAAACTCAGATTAAAGAAGCAGTTGAGAAAATGTTCGAAGGAGCAAAAGTGAAAAATGTTAACACCATGAACATGGATGGAAAGAAGAAAAGACGTGGCATGGTAGTTGGTAAAACTGCTAAGACAAAGAAAGCAATTGTTCAGTTAACAGAAGAAAGCAAAGATATTGAAATCTTCGCAGGTCTGTAAGAACAAGGTGCTAGCAAGTATGTACAGTAAAGTACGACAATAAAACAACCGAAAGGAGAAATAATCATGGGAATTAAGACATATAACCCATATACACCTTCCAGAAGAAATATGACTGGTTCTGATTTTTCTGAAATTACAAAAACAACTCCTGAAAAATCACTTTGTGTTTCCAAAAACCAAAAAGCTGGTCGTAACAATCAGGGTAAAATTACTGTAAGACACCGCGGAGGCGGTTCTAGAAGAAAATATAGAATCATTGATTTCAAGAGAAATAAAGATGGTATTCCGGCAACTGTAATCGGTGTTGAATACGATCCAAACAGAACAGCAAACATCGCACTTATCTGCTACGCAGATGGTGAAAAAGCATATATCATCGCTCCGGAAGGTTTAACAGATGGAATGAAGGTTATGAACGGTGAAACAGCTGAAATTAAAGTTGGTAACTGCTTACCACTTGCAAATATTCCGGTAGGTACTCAGGTACACAACATTGAGTTATATCCTGGAAAAGGCGGACAGTTAGTTCGTTCAGCTGGTAACAGCGCACAGTTAATGGCTAAAGAAGGTAAGTATGCAACACTTCGTTTGCCTTCAGGCGAAATGAGAATGGTACCAATCAATTGTAGAGCTTCTATTGGTGTGGTAGGAAATGGAGATCACAACTTAATCAACATCGGTAAAGCAGGACGTAAACGTAACATGGGTATCAGACCTACAGTTCGTGGTTCTGTTATGAACCCTAATGACCATCCACACGGTGGTGGTGAAGGAAAGACCGGTATTGGTCGTCCAGGTCCATGTACACCTTGGGGTAAACCAGCTCTTGGACTTAAGACTCGTAAGAAAAATAAACAATCTAACAAGTTAATCGTAAGAAGAAGAGACGGTAGATCATTTAAATAGGAGGAGAAGAAATGGCTAGATCACTTAAAAAAGGACCATTCGCTGACAAAAGCTTACTGAAAAAAGTAGACGCTATGAACGAAGCAGGAAATAAACAAGTAATCAAAACTTGGTCCCGCCGTTCTACGATTTTCCCATCATTTGTTGGACATACAATCGCAGTACACGACGGAAGAAAACACGTTCCTGTATATGTAACAGAAGACATGGTTGGACACAAATTAGGCGAATTTGTTGCAACCAGAACTTATAGAGGACATGGAAAAGACGAAAAGAAATCAAAAGTAAGATAATTTTGAAAGGAGGTTTCATCCATGGCAAAAGGACATAGATCCCAAATTAAAAGAGAAAGAAATGCACAGAAGGATACAAGACCAAGCGCAAAATTATCTTACGCGAGAGTATCCGTTCAGAAGGCATGTTTCGTATTAGATGCCATCAGAGGCAAAGATGTACAGACTGCATTAGGTATCTTAGAGTACAATCCAAGATATGCTTCAAGTATTATTAAGAAATTATTACAATCAGCAATCGCAAACGCAGAAAACAATAATGGAATGAACGCAGAAAACCTTTATATTGCTGAATGTTATGCAAACAAAGGTCCTACAATGAAGAGAGTAAGACCAAGAGCACAGGGTAGAGCTTACAGAATCGAAAAGAGAATGAGCCACATTACAGTTGTGCTTGATGAAAGATAGGAGGAAAAGTAATGGGACAGAAAGTTAATCCTCACGGCTTAAGAGTCGGCGTTATTAAAGATTGGGATTCCAAATGGTATGCTGATGCTGATTTTGCAGATTTCTTAGTAGAAGACTATAATATCAGAACATACCTTAAGAAGAAATTATACAGCGCAGGTGTTTCTAAGATTGAGATCGAAAGAGCATCTGACAGAGTAAAAGTAATCATCTACACAGCTAAGCCAGGCGTTGTAATCGGTAAAGGCGGTGCAGAAATCGAAGTTACTAAGAAAGAACTTTCTAAATTAACAGACAAGAAAGTATTAGTAGACATTAAAGAAATTAAGAGACCAGACAAAGATGCACAGTTAGTTGCAGAAAACATTGCACTTCAGTTAGAAAATCGTGTATCTTTCAGAAGAGCTATGAAATCCTGCATGAGCAGAACAATGAAAGCCGGAGCACTTGGTATCAAAGCTGCTTGCTCAGGACGTCTTGGTGGTGCTGATATGGCTCGTACAGAGTTCTATAGTGAAGGTACTATTCCACTTCAGACACTTCGTGCAGATATTGACTATGGATTCGCTGAAGCAGACACAACCTACGGTAAAATCGGTGTTAAGGTTTGGGTTTACAAAGGCGAGGTACTTCCTACTAAAGGAAATAAGGAAGGGAGCGATAAATAATGTTAATGCCTAAAAGAGTGAAACGTCGTAAACAGTTCCGCGGAAGCATGACAGGAAAAGCGACTAGAGGAAATACAATTAGCTATGGTGAATACGGTATTGTGGCTATGGAGCCATGCTGGATTCGTTCTAACCAGATTGAAGCAGCCCGTATTGCTATGACACGTTATATCAAACGTGGTGGTAAAGTTTGGATTAAGATTTTCCCAGACAAACCTGTAACTACTAAACCAGCAGAAACTCGTATGGGTTCCGGTAAAGGTACCTTAGAATACTGGGTAGCAGTTGTGAAACCAGGACGTGTAATGTTCGAAATCTCAGGTGTAGCTGAAGAAACAGCAAGAGAAGCATTACGTCTTGCAACACACAAGCTTCCATGTAAATGTAAAATTGTTTCTAAAGCAGATTTGGAAGGCGGTGTATCAAATGAAAACTAATAAATTTGTAGAAGATTTAAAGAAAAAATCAGCTGCAGAATTAGCGGAAGAATTAGTAGCTGCTAAAAAAGAACTTTTCAATTTGAGATTCCAGAATGCAACCAATCAATTAGATAATACTAGCAGAATCAAAGAAGTAAGAAGAAATATTGCTAGAATTCAGACAGTCATTACTGAAAAGGCTAAAGTTGCAGAATAATAACAGGTTAAGAAACGTTAGAAAGGAGTCAAAACCGTGGAAAGAAATTTAAGAAAAACACGTACCGGTAAGGTCGTAAGCAATAAAATGCAGAAAACAATCGTTGTTGCAGTTGAAGACCACGTAAAGCATCCACTTTACAACAAAATCGTAAAGAGAACTTATAAATTAAAAGCTCATGACGAAAATAATGAATGCAACATCGGAGATACAGTAAAAGTTATGGAAACAAGACCTTTATCTAAAGATAAAAGATGGAGACTTGTGGAAATCGTTGAGAAAGTTAAATAGTGCAGGAGGATTATTAGCATGATACAACAAGAAAGTAGATTGAGAGTTGCTGATAACACCGGTGCAAAAGAATTATTATGTATCAGAGTTATGGGCGGTTCTACAAGAAGATATGCAAACATCGGCGATATCATCGTTGCTACTGTTAAAGATGCAACACCAGGCGGTGTTGTAAAAAAAGGTGACGTTGTAAAAGCCGTAGTTGTACGTACTGTAAAGGGCGCTCGTCGTAAAGACGGTTCTTATATTAAATTTGACGAAAATGCTGCTGTTATCATCAAAGATGACAAGACACCAAGAGGAACTCGTATTTTTGGACCAGTAGCAAGAGAGCTTCGTGATAAACAATTCATGAAAATTGTTTCCCTGGCTCCGGAAGTATTATAGGAGGTTAACCCTATGGCAACAATGAAAATTAAAAAAGGCGATACAGTTAAAGTTATGGTCGGCGATGCAGTAAAATGCAAAGGTAAAGAAGGAAAAGTTATTTCTGTAGACCGTAAAAACAATAGAGTAGTTGTAGAAGGTGTAAATCTTGTATCTAAGCATACAAAACCATCTGCAGCAAATCAGAATGGTGGAATTATTCAGAAAGAAGCACCAATTGATCTTTCAAACGTTATGTACCTTCACAAAGGTAAACCAACCAAAATTGGTTTCAAAGAAGAGAACGGTAAAAAAGTACGTTATGCAAAATCTACAGGTGAAGTAATTGATTAATTCTAAGGAAGGAGGTCGAAACAGGTGAGTAGACTCAAAGATATGTATAAAAACGAAATCGTAGATGCTATGATTAAAAAGTTTGAATATAAAAACATTATGGAAGTACCAAAGCTTGATAAAATCGTTATCAACATGGGTGTTGGTGAAGCAAAAGACAATGCTAAGGTTTTAGAATCAGCTGTAAAGGATTTAGAAACAATCTCCGGACAGAAAGTGGTACTCACAAGAGCTAAAAATTCAGTAGCGAACTTCAAAATCAGAGAAGGAATGCCAATTGGATGTAAGGTTACATTACGCGGTGAAAAAATGTATGAGTTCTTAGATCGTTTAGTAAACTTAGCATTACCACGTGTACGTGACTTTAGAGGTGTTAATCCAAACGCTTTTGACGGCAGAGGAAATTATGCACTTGGTATTAAGGAACAGATTATCTTCCCTGAAATCGAATATGATAAGGTAGATAAAGTAAGAGGTATGGACGTAATTTTTGTTACTACAGCAAAAACAGACGAAGAAGCTCGTGAATTATTGACATTATTTAACATGCCATTTGCAAAATAAAAGGAGGAAGATTCATGGCTAAAACAGCAATGAAAGTAAAACAGCAGCGTAAAGCTAAATTCTCCACAAGAGAATATACACGTTGCAGAATCTGTGGACGTCCACATGCATATTTAAGAAAATACGGAATTTGCAGAATCTGCTTCCGTGAATTAGCATACAAAGGACAGATCCCAGGCGTTAAAAAAGCAAGCTGGTAAACCGGAAATTATAAGGAGGCAACTGAAATGACAATGAGCGATCCAATTGCAGATATGCTTACAAGAATTCGTAATGCAAATACTGCAAAACATGATACAGTTGATATTCCTGCATCTAAAATGAAAATTGCTATTGCTGATATTCTCTTAGATGAAGGTTATATTAAAAAATACGATTTAGTAGAAGATGGAAACTTCAAAACAATCCGTGTTACTTTAAAATATGGTGCGGACAAAAATGAAAAGATCATTACAGGTCTTAAGAGAATTTCCAAACCGGGTCTTCGTGTATACGCAGGCAAGGATGAACTTCCAAAAGTACTTGGTGGTCTTGGAGTAGCTATTATCTCTACAAATCAAGGCGTTGTAACTGATAAAAAAGCTAGACAGCTTAACGTAGGCGGAGAAGTTCTTGCATTCGTTTGGTAGTTTTTAGCAAATAAATAATTCCCTGGCGCTTTTGCCCAGGGAGCAAACTAAAATATAGGAGGTACGGGCATGTCACGTATAGGAAGAATGCCAATCGCGGTTCCGGCAGGAGTAACTGTTGAAATTGCAGAAAATAATAAAGTGACTGTAAAAGGTCCAAAGGGAACATTAGAAAGAGTGTTACCTGCTGAAATGGATATTAAGCTTGAAGGAAATGAAATCCTTGTAACAAGACCAAATGATTTAAAGAAAATGAAATCATTACACGGTTTAACAAGAACCTTAATCAACAACATGGTAGTTGGTGTTACAGAAGGTTACGAAAAGAAACTGGAAGTAAACGGTGTTGGTTACAGAGCAGCAAAACAGGGTAAAACATTAACCTTATCTTTAGGATATTCTCATCCGGTTGAAATGCAGGATCCAGAAGGAGTAGAAACTGTATTAGAAGGACAGAACATCATTATCGTTAAGGGTATTGATAAAGAAAAAGTTGGCCAATTCGCAGCTGAAATCAGAGATAAGAGAAGACCTGAACCATACAAAGGTAAAGGTATTAAATATGCTGATGAAACAATCAGACGTAAAGTTGGTAAGACTGGTAAAAAATAGATAAGGAGAGTAACAAGATGGTTAATAAAGAATCAAGAGCAAAAGTTCGTATTAAAAAACACAAAAAAATTCGTAACCGTTTTTCAGGTACTGCTGAAAGACCACGTTTGGCTGTGTTTAGAAGCAATAATCATATGTATGCTCAAATTATCGACGATACAGTTGGAAACACATTAGTAGCAGCATCTACTCTTGAAAAAGACGTAAAAGCTCAGTTAAAGAAAACCAACGACGTTGAAGCAGCAGCATACTTAGGCACAGTAATTGCAAAGAAAGCATTAGAAAAAGGTATTAAAGAAGTAGTCTTTGATAGAGGCGGCTTTATATATCAGGGTAAAATTGCAGCATTAGCAGATGCAGCCAGAGAAGCTGGCTTAGAATTTTAGGAAGGAGAACATCACATGAAACGTACAATCATTGATACAAGCAATATGGAATTGACAGAAAAAGTAGTTTCTATCAAACGTGTAACTAAGGTTGTTAAAGGTGGTCGTAACTTCCGCTTCACTGCTTTAGTTGTAGTTGGAGATGGCAACGGACATGTAGGTGCAGGTCTTGGTAAGGCTGCCGAAATTCCGGAAGCTATCCGTAAAGGTAAAGAAGATGCAGCTAAGAGACTTGTTTCTGTTGCATTAGATGAAAATAACAGTATTACACATGATACAATTGGAGGATTTGGAAGTGCTTCTGTACTTCTTAAAAGAGCTCCTGAAGGTACTGGTGTTATCGCCGGCGGTCCAGCTCGTAGCGTATGTGAACTTGCAGGCATTAAAAACATCCGTACAAAATCTTTAGGCTCTAATAATAAGCAAAATGTTGTATTAGCAACAATTGCAGGCTTAAGCCAGTTAAAAACTCCAGAAGAGGTAGCTAAGAACCGTGGTAAATCTATCGACGAGATCATGGCTTAAGGAGGAATGAAAAGATGGCAGATAAGACATTAAAAATTACTTTAGTGAAATCTACAATCGGTGCGATTCCAAAGCACAGAGCTACAGTAGCAGCACTTGGTTTAAAGAAATTAAACAAAACTGTTGTACTTCCGGATAACGAAGCTACAAGAGGTATGGTACAGCAGGTTCGTCACTTAGTAAAAGTGGAAGAAGCTTAATTAGAACAGACAAGGAGGTGTGGTCATGGAATTATCTAATTTAAGACCAGCAGAAGGTTCCAAACACAGCGATAATTTTAGAAGAGGCCGTGGACACGGTTCAGGAAATGGTAAAACAGCTGGTAAAGGTCACAAAGGTCAGAAAGCTCGTTCAGGAGCTCCTAGAATTGGCTTTGAAGGTGGTCAGATGCCATTATACAGAAGAATTCCTAAGAGAGGATTTAAAAACCGTAACACTAAGGAAATTATTGCAATTAACGTTTCTGTATTAGATAGATTTGACAATGATGCAACAGTTGATGTAGAAGCATTAATCGAAGCAGGAGTTATTAAAAACCCTAAGGACGGTGTTAAGATCCTTGGAAACGGAGAACTTACCAAGAAACTTAATGTTAAAGTAAATGCTTTCAGTGAATCTGCAAAAGAAAAAATTGAAGCACTTGGTGGAACAGTAGAGGTGATCTAATGCTAACAACTTTAAAAAATGCCTTTAAAGTGAAAGAGATTAGAAAGAAATTACTATTTACCTTCGCCATGTTACTGGTAATCAGGTTTGGTTGCCAATTACCAGTACCTGGTGTAAACCGTGAGTATTTTGCACAGTGGTTTGCCCAGAATACAGGAGGAGCTTTCAGTTTCTTTGACGCATTTACAGGCGGTTCGTTCCTGAGCATGTCAGTGTTTGCATTGAATATTACACCATATATTACATCTTCTATTATTATCCAGCTTTTAACAATTGCAATTCCTAAACTGGAAGAAATGCAAAAAGATGGAGAAGATGGAAGGAAGAAGATTGCAACAATTACCCGTTATTTGACAGTAGGTCTTGCATTAATTGAGGCTACTGCAATGGCAATTGGTTTTGGGCGTTCCGGATTATTACAGGAAGATGCAATCATATTAGACTATATTGTTGTTATTACAGCATTAACAGCAGGTAGTTCTTTCATAATGTGGATAGGTGAACGTATTACTGAAAATGGTGTTGGTAATGGTATTTCAATTGTACTTACTATCAATATTATTTCACGTCTGCCTCAGGATTTAACAGGACTTTACGATCAGTTTGTAAAGAATGCCAAAAATATTGCAATGGGTGTTGTAGCAGCAGTAGTTATTATTGCAATTATTATAGGAATGATTGTTCTTGTTATCATTCTAAATGATGGTGTACGCAGAATTCCTGTTCAATATGCGAAAAAGGTACAAGGAAGAAAGATGGTAGGAGGTCAGTCTTCAGCCATTCCGCTTAAAATTAACACATCAGGTGTTATCCCGATTATTTTTGCATCATCATTAATGCAGTTCCCAATCGTTATCTGCCAGTTGGTTGGATACAACGGAACAGGCGTAGGAGCAGAAATTTTAAAAGGATTAAACTCAGGTAACTGGTGCGATCCTGATCAGCCAATTTACTCTATTGGTTTATTAGTATATGTGGTATTGGTAGTTATCTTTGCTTATTTCTATACTTCCATAACATTTAATCCATTGGAAGTATCAAACAACATTAAAAAGCAGGGCGGATTTATTCCGGGTATCAGACCAGGAAAACCTACCACAGAATATTTATCAAGAGTTTTAAATTACATTGTATTCATAGGTGCTGTTGGTCTTATTATCGTAGCAGTACTTCCATTCTTCTTTAATGGAGTATTTGGCGCAAGTGTAGACTTCGGCGGTACAAGCTTAATCATTATCGTAAGTGTTATTTTAGAGACGATTAAGCAGATTGAATCATTAATGTTAGTAAGAAATTACAAAGGCTTTTTAAATGATTAAATGATTTAATGGGGGCAGGTGGACATCCGCTTGTCCCTATAATAAATTATAGTAACAGTAACATTTATAGACGGTATTAACCTAATTCGGAGGTTTTTTAAGATGAAAATTATTATGTTAGGTGCTCCAGGAGCAGGAAAAGGAACACAGGCAAAAATGATAGCTGATAAATACAGTGTGCCTCATATTTCTACAGGTGATATTTTTAGAGCTAATATTAAAAATGGTACAGAGCTTGGTATGGAAGCAAAGAAATACATGGATCAGGGCTTATTAGTACCAGACGAATTAACTGTTAAGATTTTACTTGACAGAGTTTCAAATGACGATTGCAAAAATGGTTATGTATTAGATGGTTTCCCAAGAACAATTCCACAGGCTGAAGTACTTGATAATGCCTTAAATGAGCTTGGAGACAAAATCGATTTTGCAATTAATGTAGATGTTCCAGATGAAAATATCATTAACAGAATGTCCGGCAGACGTGCATGTGTTGCTTGTGGTGCAACCTATCATATTGTACACATTCCACCTAAAACAGAGGGAATTTGTGATAAATGTGGTGAAGGACTTATTTTAAGAGATGATGATAAGCCGGAAACCGTAAAGAATCGTTTGGATGTATATCATGAACAAACACAGCCTTTAATTGACTTTTATGAGAAAAAGGGTGTTCTTAAGTCTGTAGACGGAACAATCCCAATGGAAGATGTTTTCAAATCAATTGTAAACATCTTAGGAGAATAAAACATGGCAGTAACAATTAAATCTGAAAGAGAAATTGGATTGATGAGAGATGCTGGGAAAATTCTTGCTGAGGTACATGCAAAATTAGGCGAGGCAATTGAACCGGGAATGACAACTCTTGACATAGACAGATTAGGAGAGAAGTTAATACGCAGCTACGGCTGTATACCAAACTTTTTAAATTATAATGGTTTCCCAGCATCTATTTGTGTTTCTGTAAATGAGCAGGTAGTTCACGGAATACCAAATGACAACACAGTGCTTAAAGAAGGCGATATTGTCAGCTTAGATGCCGGTCTTATTTATAAAGGCTATCACTCAGATGCGGCTAGAACACATGGAGTTGGACAGATTAGCGAAGATGCCAGACTCTTAATTGAGAGAACAAAGCAAAGCTTTTTTGAAGGTATTAAGGTGGCAAAAGATGGCAATCATCTATTTGACATCTCAAATAGTATTGATAGCTATATCAGTCAGTTTGGTTACGGAATTGTAAGAGAATTGGTCGGTCACGGAATTGGTTCCAAGCTTCATGAGGATCCACAAATTCCAAACTTTGCTCAAAGAAGAAAAGGATTAAAACTTCGGGCAGGTATGACACTTGCCATTGAGCCTATGATTAATATGGGAAGATGTGATGTGGACTGGCTGGATGATGACTGGACAGTAGTTTCATCTGACGGTTCTCTATCGGCCCATTATGAAAATACCATTCTTGTTACAGATGGTGAACCGGAAATACTTACTTTATTATAGAAGAAATGGAAAGAAAGGATTTTTATGATAGGAAGCTTTGCAAAATCAAAGGCAGGTCATGATAAAGATCATATCTATATCATAGTAAAGGAAGATAAGGAATATGTTTACTTAGTGGATGGTAAAATAAAAACTTTGGAAAATCCCAAAAAAAAGAAAAAGAAACATATTCAGATAATAAAAAAATATGCCGATATTGCCATTTGTGAGAAATTACAGGAAACCATTCCGTTAAAGGATGAGGAAATAAAAAGAGCAATCAAACTTGTTTCAATAAAAATGAAGAATTCTGATGAAAAATCGGAAAACATTTAAAAATCAGATTTAAGCAGTTCCATAGAAAAAATATGGAAGATTAGGAGGTAACCCATGTCAAAAGCAGATGTAATTGAAATTGAAGGAACAGTAGTTGAAAAATTACCAAATACAATGTTTCAGGTAGAACTTGAAAACGGACATAAAGTACTTGCCCATATTAGTGGTAAGTTAAGACAGAATTTCATCCGAATCTTACCGGGTGACAAAGTAACTTTAGAATTATCCCCATATGATTTATCAAAAGGAAGAATCATTTGGAGAGATAAATAAAAAACTATTGCATTGATAGTTTTTGTGTGCTATAATGTAAAACGGTCTTTTTGAAAGGAGGGTTTAACGTGAAAGTTAGATCATCAGTAAAACCAATTTGCGAAAAATGCAAAATTATTAAGAGAAAAGGACAGATCAGAGTAATCTGTGAAAATCCTAAACACAAACAAAGACAGGGATAATTCCAGCTACCATATGGAATATGGAAAAAGAAATTTGACCAAAGGAATTTTATTCGTGTCACATTATGATGTGCGGCTGAAGGTATGTTGTTTCCGTCAAAACACATGCCGGTTTAAGATAATGGAACGTAGTGAGCCTACGGGAAATTACTTATTGATACCGAGAAGCAGTTTGCCGGATGCTATACATTTATCATTCATGGCAGAACGAGAAATCGAAGTATCGGAAAGGTCGGGGTATCCCGGCTGGAAGGTTTAGTAGGCATCATATCTGGCCTTCCCAATCAATTAGTAACTATAGGGTGCGTAAGCACCAAAGAAAACGGAGGAAATGAAAATGGCTCGTATTGCAGGTGTTGATTTACCTAGAGACAAACGTGTTGAAATCGGATTAACTTATATCTACGGTATCGGTAGAGTAAGCTCTAACCGTATTTTAGCAGAAGCAAAAGTTGATCCTAGCACTCGTGTTAGAGAATTAACAGATGATGAAGTAAAAAGAATCAGTGCAGTAATCGATGAAACACAGGTTGTAGAAGGTGATTTAAGAAGAGAAATTGCTCTTAACATCAAGAGATTACAGGAAATCGGATGCTATAGAGGAATCCGTCACAGAAAAGGACTTCCGGTTCGTGGTCAGAAGACAAAGACTAACGCAAGAACAAGAAAAGGTCCAAAGAGAACAGTAGCAAATAAGAAAAAATAAGTTACTATTCACACAGCAACCGGACACTTACTGTAAGGTTGCGTAATAGCATGTTACAAAAAATAATCATTGAGATTTAGAAAAGAAGAAAGTAGGTTAGTTTAGAGATGGCTAAAAAAGTTGCGACAAAAAAAGTAACAAAAAAGCGCGTAAAGAAAAACGTTGAACGAGGACAAGCACATATCCAATCTTCATTTAACAATACAATTGTTACATTGACAGATACAGAAGGAAATGCTCTTAGCTGGGCAAGTGCAGGTGGTCTGGGATTTAGAGGTTCAAGAAAATCTACTCCATATGCAGCACAGATGGCAGCAGAAACTGCTACAAAGGCAGCATTAGTACATGGTTTAAAATCAGTTGACGTAATGGTTAAAGGACCAGGTTCAGGTAGAGAAGCAGCAATCCGTGCATTACAGGCTTGCGGTCTTGAAGTTACAAGTATCCGTGACGTAACACCAGTACCACACAATGGTTGTCGTCCACCAAAACGTCGTCGTGTATAGTCTTTGATAAAACTCAGGTTTTTATAAAATAGACTTCGCTTTGAGAGTCCGGACTCTTATTTTTCCGGAATTGAATTGTAGAAATTGAAACAAAAACATGTTGGAAGAAAGCATTTGTGAATATACAATGCTGTAAACAATAGGAGGATAATAAAATGGCAGTAAATAGAGTTCCTGTTCTTAAGAGATGTAGATCTCTCGGATTAGAACCAAGTTATTTAGGATATGACAAAAAGTCTAACAGAACATTAAACAGAGCAAACAAAAAGATGAGCGAGTATGGTCTTCAGTTAAGAGAAAAACAGAAAGCAAAATTCATCTATGGTGTGCTTGAAAAACCTTTCAGAAACTACTATGAAAAGGCTGATAGAATGAAAGGCATGACTGGTGAAAACCTCATGACTATTCTTGAAAGCAGACTTGATAACGTTGTTTTCCGTTTAGGTTTTGCAAGAACAAGAAGAGAAGCAAGACAGATTGTTGGTCATAAACACGTATTAGTTAACGGCAAGCAGGTAAATATCCCATCTTACTTAATTAAAGCTGGTGATGTTATTGAAATCAGAGAAAAATCTAAGAGCTTACAGAGATACAAAGATATCGTTGAAGTTACTGGTGGAAGATTAGTTCCAGAATGGTTAGATCAGGATTTAGACGGTTTAAAAGGAACTGTAAAAGAACTTCCTTCAAGAGAAGTCATTGACGTACCTGTTGATGAAATGCTTATCGTCGAATTATATTCTAAATAATAAAATTTCTTATTAGTTTTTTGAGTATATGTTATAAATAATAGATTTGCCCACACAGTGGGCAGTCTATTGTTATATAGTAACGAATAACGATAATTGTAAGGAGGGTATTGACAGTGTTTGATTTTGAAAGACCTAACATTGAAGTTGCAGAAATCTCTGAAGATAAAAAGTATGGTAGATTCGTAGTAGAGCCTTTAGAGAGAGGCTACGGTATTACACTTGGTAACTCATTAAGAAGAATCATGCTGTCTTCTTTACCTGGTGCAGCTGTAAGTCAGGTGAAAATCGATGGAGTTTTACATGAATTCAGTTCTATTCCAGGTGTAAAGGAAGATGTAACAGAAATTATCATGAACTTAAAGAGTCTGGCTATTAAGAATTCCAGTGCTACTAATGAACCTAAGACTGCTTACATTGAGTTTGAAGGCGAAGGAGTAGTAAGAGCTTCTGATATTCAGGTTGATTCTGATATTGAAATTATTAATTCAGACCAGGTAATTGCTACATTAAGTGGTGGAAAAGACAGTAAATTATACATGGAATTTACCATTACAAAAGGTAGAGGTTATGTAAGTGCTGACAAGAACAAAAGTGACGACTTACCAATCGGTGTTATTGCAGTAGACTCTATTTACACACCTGTAGAAAGAGTAAATCTTACCGTGGAAAATACCCGTGTAGGCCAAATCACAGATTATGATAAGCTTACTTTAGATGTATATACAAACGGAACATTAGCTCCGGACGAGGCAGTAAGCCTTGCAGCAAAAGTATTAAGCGAGCATTTAAATCTTTTTGTTGAGTTATCTGAAAATGCTAAAACTGCAGAAGTTATGGTAGAAAAAGAAGATGACGAAAAAGAAAAAGTATTAGAAATGAGCATTGACGAATTAGAGCTTTCCGTTCGTTCATACAACTGCTTAAAGAGAGCCGGTATCAATACAGTAGAAGAATTAACAAATAAGACTTCAGATGATATGATGAAGGTTCGTAACTTAGGACGTAAATCCTTAGAAGAAGTATTAGCAAAATTAAAAGAACTTGGCTTACAGTTAAATGTAGGTGATGAATAAATAATACTGTTAGGGCTGTATAGCCACACAACTGGTAGCGGGTTACGCATTCGCTTGTTTTGGGTTGTGAACAGTAAAGGGAAAAGCATATCGGATAAGACCAAAGGGCGCTGGTGTGCGGACTCATAAGTGGCAAAGACAATTCGTTCGGTAAGTAAGACCAAAGGGCATGGCCGGATGAACCATGAATGGAGGATATAGAAATGGCAAAATATAGAAAACTTGGCAGAACATCTGCACAGAGAAAAGCATTACTTAGAAATCAGGTAACAGCACTTTTATTCAATGAAAAAATCATTACAACTGAAGCAAAGGCTAAAGAAGTTCAGAAAATCGCTGAAGGTCTTATTGCTTTAGCAGTAAAAGAAAAAGACAACTTTGAAACTGTTACAGTAAAAACAAAAGTTGCCCGTAAAGACAAAGATGGAAAAAGAGTAAAACAGATCGTTGATAAAGAAACAGGTAAAGTTCTTTCTGAAACTCACAGAGATAAAGATGGAAAGATTATCAGAATCGACAACGGTGTTACTGTTACTGTTTTTGATGAAGTAGATAAAGAAATCAAAAAAGATTTACCAAGCAGACTTCATGCAAGAAGACAGATGTTAAAAGTTTTATATCCGGTAGTTGAAGTTCCGGAAAAGAATGCTGGCAAGAAAAAAGGAACAAAAGAAGTAGACTTAGTAGCAAAATTATTTGACGAAATCGCTCCAAAATATGTTGATCGTAACGGTGGTTACACACGTATCATCAAGATCAAACAGCGTAAGGGCGATGCTGCTATGGAAGTTGTTCTTGAGTTAGTATAAGATTTATATGTGATATAAAAAGGATTAGTCGTTTGACTAATCCTTTTTTAATTAACATTGTATTCTGTTTTACTGGTTTTAATCAATAGTCTTCTGGAAATGCTGGTAATCTTTTAACGTATTCCAGTCTCCACCCCATGTAAAGCCATGTTCCATAAATAATTTGTAGCATAAATCATTATAATCAATTTTATGTGGGAAGTCAGAGTTTCTGTCTGCATAAGGTTCACTGCCCGGTGGCGAAATCCGCTCAACTCCGTTTGGATAAGTTACATAGGGGTTGTAAAAAGGATTAATGTCTATTGCAAGTCCTAAGGCATGTTTAGACAGGTTGTTTGTGCCCCCTACAACACGGAAATTAAAACAGGAGGTATTATTATCCAGACAGGATAAATCATCATCTGCATTATATTCGTCTACAAGACGGATTTTATCAATCTCGTATTCATTTTCATATAGCTCCATAAAAATCTCAGCTAAATCTTTGGCAATGGCTTTATTACATACAATTTCGCCTGTTTGCGTGTTTCCCTCAAAGTCAACATAAAGAACTCCAACGTAATTTAAATCCTCATAGGGAACGGTACAGTTCTCCTTGTAAGAAAGCCCGTAAATTCGTTCCTTTACATCCTCTGTAATAGGCTGGTAGAAAAATCCATCTGCAATGGTAACTCTATTGGGATTTTCCATAACGAGACTGGAAGCTTCTTTTTCTAGTGTATTGATAGCCGTTATAGTTTCTGTTTTTGTTTGAATGGTCATTTCCTCCACGGTTTTTAATGCTACGTCAGTATATGAAGACTTAGAATCATTCATGCCTATATGGGAGAAGATTTCATTCAGACCTGATGCACCCTGAGTGACCGCTTTTATTTGCTTATCCGAAAAAAGAGTGTTTCTTAAAAAAAAGATAGATGGGATAAGTAATAAACAGAGCATACTTACTATTATTGTTAATGCCTTCAAAGGTGTTTTGTTATTTTGCTTATTCAATTGCTTTTTCATAGTTATATTCCTGTTGATATGTGTATTTATTGTTACTAGTAGTTTGGCCATAGCTATATAATGGGAAAATCATGCTTGCATAAATGAGCACATAATATATGCTATGGTTGAATTGTTATAATTTACATAAGAAAACGTATTTGTAAATTATATCAAAAATAGAGGATTACTACTAGTAGATTTTTAGTTACTGTTCACTGGTACCTAGTAAACAGTAACAATTAGCAGGCACATTTAAAGTTTTGCTGCGCAAGAGGAGACTGCTAATATCCAAATCACTAAGGATTTCTTATTCTTGTTTAGTATGCAAAGGTTGGCAAATTTCTTTCCTCTCTTGTATTTCAAGGAACAATCTAGTAAAATGTAAGGCGTGGATATGCAAGAAGAACACTGTAGGTTAGGAAAATAAAAATGGGAATTATCCAAACAAAAAATTTAGTATTTGAATATATAAGGCGCGATGAAGAAGGCAATGTGGAGGGCTTTACAAGGGCTGTAGACAATGTAAATCTGGATATTAAACAGGGAGATTTCATTGCTGTTTTAGGCCATAATGGTTCAGGAAAATCTACTTTTGCCAAGCATTTAAATGCCATTTTATATCCTACAGAAGGTGCCGTTTTCGTAGATGGAAAAAATACTACAAAAAAGGATAACTTATGGGATGTCAGAAGAACGGCCGGAATGGTATTTCAAAACCCGGACAATCAGATTATTGGGCAGGTAGTAGAGGAAGACGTAGGATTTGGACCTGAAAATATGGGAGTACCCACCAAGGAAATCTGGGAACGGGTAGAAGAGAGTCTGAAAGCTGTTGGGATGTATGAGTATCGAAAACATTCGCCCAATAAGCTGTCAGGAGGACAAAAACAAAGAGTTTCCATTGCCGGTGTACTTGCCATGCATCCAAAATGCATTATATTAGATGAGCCTACTGCTATGTTAGACCCAAAGGGGCGGAAGGAAGTAATCCGGGCAGTAAGAGCACTAAATCAGGTGGAAAATATTACGGTTATTTTAATTACCCACTATATGGAAGAGGTTATATATGCAGATAAAGTTGTGGTAATGGATAAAGGCCGGGTGGCTATGGAGGGCACTCCAAAGGAAATTTTTTCAAAGGTGGATAAATTAAAGGAACTTCGCTTAGATGTGCCACAGGTAACACTACTTGCACATGAACTGAAGAAAAGTGGTGTGAAGCTGCCGGATGGAATTTTGACTACAGAAGAATTTGTAAAAGAGCTTTCTAAGGTGTTCGGTAATAGGTAATTTACAGAGTAAAAATTGGCAAAGATAATGTAGAGAGAAGAAAGTTCGGATTAAAATTTAAGAATTCAAATCAGTTGAATAGATAGAAAATAATAAAGTTAGCAGTGGCTAACTTACGGAGGTTTCTATGTTACTTGTAGTAGACCATGTAAGCTGTATATACGGGGCAGATACAAATATGCCGGTTGCAGCACTGAAAGATATTAATCTTGTTATAAAAGAAGGAGAATTTATCGGACTTATCGGTCATACCGGTTCAGGAAAATCCACGCTGGTACAGCATATGAATGGACTGATTAAGGCAACGGATGGAGCCATTTATTTTCATGGACAGGACATTTATGACGGAGATTTTGATAAAAAGAATTTAAGAAGTAAGGTTGGACTTGTTTTTCAATATCCGGAGCATCAGCTTTTTGAGGTAGATGTTTTTTCAGATGTTTGCTTTGGCCCGAAAAATCTGGGGCTTCCTAAAAAGGAAGTGGAGCTTAGGGCTTATAAGGCATTAAAGCAGGTGGGCATTTTGGACGAATATTTTTACCAGTCGCCATTTGATTTATCCGGGGGGCAAAAACGAAGAGTAGCAATTGCGGGAGTTCTTGCCATGGAGCCGGAGGTGCTTATTTTGGATGAGCCAACAGCGGGGCTGGACCCAAAGGGACGGGATGAAATTCTTTCCATGATTAAGAACCTTCAGAAGGAAATGGGCATTACGGTTATATTAGTTTCTCACAGCATGGAAGATGTGGCAGAGTATGTGGACCGGATTGTTGTAATGAATAAGGGTGAAATTTTATTTAATGCTGAGCCTAAGGAAGTATTTAAGCATTATAAACAGTTAGAAGAAATCGGCCTGGCAGCACCGGCAGTTACTTATATTATGGAAAAATGCAAAGAAGCGGGAATTCCTGTAAGTACAGAGCCTACTACCATTTATGAGGCAAAACAGGAGATTTTGAAAGTATTGGTACAGAGAAAATAAGTTTCTCTTGTTATCGGGCTTGTAATAACGTGATTCAAGTGCTTCCTTTTGCTTCGCCAAGCGAATTAGCATGCAAAACTCCAAAGGTACTTGTCATGTGGTAAACAGTAACTGGAAAAGAACAGGAAAAGAGCAAAACAGCTATGTTAAGAGATATTACACTGGGACAATATTATCAGACTGAGTCCGTACTTCACCGTATGGATCCAAGAGTGAAGCTTGCGGGCACACTGATTTATATGATTTCCCTATTTTTATACAAAAATTTAACTGCATATATATTGGCATTTTTATTTCTTTTATCAGTTATAAAAATTTCCAAAGTGCCTTTTAAGTATATGGTCAAGGGGTTAAAGACAGTTATGGTGTTGCTGTTTATTACATCCATATTCAATATATTTTACACAAAGGGTGAACCTCTTTTTACCATATGGAAATTTGTAATAACAAAGGAAGGCGTTGCAAATGCCGTGTACATTATGATTCGTCTTTCTTTTTTGATTATTGGTTCATCTTTAATGACATTGACAACTACGCCAAATCAGCTTACTGATGGATTAGAAAAGCTGTTAGGACCGTTAAAGAAAATAAAAGTGCCAGTGCATGAGGTGTCTATGATGATGTCCATCGCCCTTCGTTTTATTCCTATTTTAATGGAAGAAACGGACAAAATTATGAAGGCGCAAATGGCAAGGGGAGCTAATTTTGAAAGCAAAAAGCTTATGGAAAAAATAAAAGCTATGGTACCTTTACTAGTGCCGTTATTTATATCCGCTTTCCGCCGGGCAAATGATTTGGCTATGGCAATGGAGGCAAGATGTTATCAGGGTGGAGAAGGACGTACCAGAATGAAGCCTCTTGTGTATAAAAAGATTGATTATGTGGCTTACGGAGTTTTGATTATTTATGTGGCTTCGGTAATTATTTGTGGAAGGTTAATTCCCATTCATTTGCTTTAAAAATAAAAATAAGGAACAGAAAATAAATGAAAAGAGTCATGCTGACCGTAGCATATGACGGAACTAATTATTGTGGCTGGCAGATACAACCAAACGGCAATACAATTGAGGCAGAATTAAATAAACATTTATCAGAGCTTTTAAGGGAAGAAATCAAAGTAAGCGGTGTAAGTAGAACGGACACAGGGGTTCATGCTTTATGCAATCTGGCTGTATTCGATACTAATGCAAGAATGCCGGGAGAGAAAATTTCCTATGCTTTGAATCAAAGACTTCCGGAGGATATTAAAATTCAAAATTCCAGGGAAGTAGAGCCGGATTTTCACCCTAGATTTGTACCTACCAAAAAGACCTATGAGTACAGAATTTATAATAGTGAGTTTCCAAATCCGGTGGAACGACTGTATGCTCATTTTACGTATGTTTCCTTAGATGTGGAAAAAATGAGTCAGGCGGCAACATATCTGGTGGGAGAGCATGATTTTAAAAGCTTTTGCGCAAAGGGCGCTCAGGTGGAAACTACAGTGCGGACTATTTATGAATGTACGGTGGAAAAGCAGGGAAGTATTATTTCCATAAAGGTAAGTGGCAATGGATTTTTATACAATATGGTGCGAATTATTGCAGGAACTTTGATGGAGGTTGGTATGGGAAAGCTGCAGCCGGAGGGCATTACAGATATTCTAAAGGCAAAAGACAGAGCTAAGGCAGGTCCTACTGCACCGGCAAGAGGACTTACCCTTGTGAAGTACGATTTTTTATAGAAAAAAATATTCTATAAGACCGGGCCCTTGGCCATAGCTTATAGAATGTGCTCATTCATGCAAGTATGATTGGTCCTTTATAAAATCTATGGCTGAACTGTAGTTACTGATCAGACGTCAACAAAACATTTCCTGTTTTGTTGCGTATGAACGTGATTTGGGTGTGAGCAAATTAGTGAAAAAATAGGAAAAAAACGGTTGACACACGCGGATGCGTATAATATAATATTTCACAGTGGTGACTTGAGAAAACGTTAAGCCAAAGCCCCGGTAAAACGGTAATCAGGTTCCAATGTAACACCCCTTTTATTCCGATTAGCCCCGGAGAAGGGAAAACAATTAGAAGAAGTCAATGGACTCAAGTTTTGGAGGTAACAGGATGAAAACATTTATGGCTAGTCCAGCTACAATTGATAGAAAATGGTATGTAGTAGATGCTGAAGGTCAGACACTTGGCCGTTTAGCTTCCGAGGTTGCTAAAGTTTTAAGAGGTAAAAACAAACCTATCTTTACACCTCACATTGATACAGGTGATTATGTAATCGTAATCAATGCAGAAAAGATTCAGGTAACAGGTAAGAAATTAGACCAGAAGATTTATTATCATCACTCTGATTATGTAGGCGGAATGAAAGAAGCTACATTAAGAGAAAAATTAGATAAGAAACCAGAACAAGTTATCGAACTTGCTGTAAAAGGTATGCTTCCAAAAGGACCTTTAGGAAGACAAATGTTTAAAAAACTTCATGTATACGCAGGACCAGAGCACAAACACGAAGCTCAGAAACCTGAAGTATTAACATTTTAATTAAAGGAACTGAAAGGAGAAAATTAAAATGGCTAAGCAAACAGCAAAATTCCACGGAACTGGAAGAAGAAAAAAATCTATCGCAAGAGTATATTTAGTACCTGGTAAAGGTGACATTGTTGTAAATAAAAGAACACTTGATGAGTATTTCGGACTTGAAACATTAAAAGTTATCGTTCGTCAGCCTCTCGTTGCAACAGAAACAGCAGACAAATTTGACATCTTAGTAAACGTACATGGTGGCGGTTACACAGGTCAGGCTGGTGCAATCAGACACGGTATCGCCAGAGCATTACTTCAGGTAGATGCTGATTACAGACCAGTATTAAAGAAAGCTGGTTACTTAACAAGAGATCCACGTATGAAAGAAAGAAAGAAATACGGTCTCAAAGCTGCACGTCGTGCACCACAGTTCTCAAAGAGATAATAAGAAGAAAATTGATTTTTTTGAAGAATACCGAAAAAGCCCCAAGTTTTGGGGCTTTTTCTTATGTTTCAGAAAAAAGTGAGGATAATAGTACGGATATAACAGTAAAAAGTACGGATAAAGTACGGATAAATTGAATTCATCACAGAAAAAGATTGTTGACTTTATATTGAAAAATGGAAAGATTACCAACAAAGAGGTTCAGCAGTTGTTAGCAGTGAAGGATTCGAGAGCATTAAAAGTGCTGAAAGAACTTGTGGAAATGGATATTATTTTAAAGCAAGGGAAATTGAAGGGAAGTTATTATACGTTAAAAAATATGAGCAAGAAGGAGATATAACATGGCATTGGAGACAATATATTCACGACGCAGTATTAGAAAATATACAGATGAACAAGTATCTCGATATATTATAGAACAGATTATAGATGCAGGCAGAGTCGCACCTTCTGCGAAGAATCGTCAGCCATGGAAATATCTTGTATATAGCGGAGAAGAAAAAGATAAATTACTTGCCGTTATGGAAAATGGTATCGAGATGGAAGAGATAAATCCAAGACTTCCGTTATCGACAAGTGGAATCTCAGATGCTAAGAACACTCTTCGGATTATGGAAACAGCATCGATTGTAATTGTTGTACTTAATACAAATGGAAAATCACCATTTATTCAGCTGGATGCTGATGATAGATTTACGGAAATGAATGACTTGTTGTCCATAGGTGCATCAATAGAAAATATGTTACTTAAGGCAGAGGAGTTAAATATAGGAACATTGTGGATAGGTAATACATGTTTTGCATACCAAGAGCTGATGGAGTATATTGGATCCACGGCAGAATTGGTAGGAGCGATTGCTTTGGGATATAAGGCAGAGACTCCATCAATGCGTCCAAGAAAGAAAATAGAAGATATTGTTACGTATTTTGATTAAATTTTATGTTAAGGAGTGTAAGATGAAAACCCATTCAACCCATAGTTGAATTATGTTTAAAAACTCTCTTGTGTGGTTATTGTTCCTTGGCTGAAAGGTACGCTATTATAAAATAAAAACGGAGGTATTTCAGATGCTTAATAGTATTAAAGTTGGAAATTTTATAATGGAAAAACGTAAGTCCCTCGGGATGACACAACAACAGTTGGCAGATAAGTTATATGTTTCTTTTCAGGCAATATCGAAATGGGAGAATGGAACGACATATCCCAATATTGAAATATTAAGGGATTTGTCGATTGTGTTAGATGTGTCTGTTGATGAGATTTTGGCGGGAAGCGAAAGAGATGCAGATGGTTTATCCTACAGTAAAGCCGGAATTGATATTACCTATACAGATACCATCAAAAAAGAAATGGCTAAGCATCTCGAAACGGAAGATAGTCGTGTTTTGAATGGTCTGGGTCCGTTTGCTTCTCTGTATGATATTAAGTTTCCGGAGATTGAAAATCCTGTTTTGGTATTAAAGTCAGAAGAACCTGGTTCAAAACAAAAACTAGCTATGGAATATGGATATACAGAATCCATTTGCCATGATATGATAAATCATCTGGTAAATGATATTGTGGTTATGGGTGCAAAACCATTAGCGGTACTGGATACGATAGTTTGTGGAAATGCAGAAAAAGATACAATTAAAACTTTAGTTAAGGGTGTATCAGATGCCTGCAAAGAAAATGAATGCTCTCTTGTGGGAGGAGAAACTTCTATTCAGCCATTGGTTGTAGAATCCGGTGTTTATGTGCTCACTTCAAGTATTGCAGGTATTGTCGAAAAAAACAAGGTGATTGATGGTTCTGCAATTGAAGAAGGAGATGCAGTTTTAGCAATTGCATCAAATGGATTACATACAAATGGATACTCTTTAGTGCGTTTACTAATGGATAAAATGCCTCAAATCAAATTGGATAAGATAGACGGATTAACTTTCATAGAGCAGATTATGAAACCACATTCACCATATTATAAATCAATCAAAGGTTTGTTTGATAAAGATGTTATACATGGAATGGCGCATATCACAGGTGGTGGTATAGAAGGAAATTTGTGTAGAGTGATTCCAGATGGATTAAGCGCAAAAATTGATTTATCAAAGTTGAAAATATTGAACATATTTAAATATATTAGAAACAGTGGAAATATCAGCGATGAAGAAATGTTACGCACATTTAATTGCGGTGTAGGTTTCAATATTGTGGTAGCTCAGAAAGACAAGGCGACGGTTATGAAACATATCAATAAGTTCTATGATTGTTATGAGATTGGAATAGTAGAAGAAGGAGTGCAAAAAGTAGTATTCGAAAATCGTATGAATTGGCTGTAACATACATAATTCAGCAATTTAGGAACAGCGAATACTTAGAATGTGTTTTATAGTATAACTACCACGTGGAAATGGAAGGTGATGGTTATGAATCAAATTATTCAATATATTGAATTGCACTTAGAAGATGACTTGAGTATAAAGCAGTTAGCGGATGTAGCGGGATATTCAGAATATTATTTTATTCGTTTATTCAAGTCTTATACAAATCAGACTGTTATGGAGTTTACAATCCAGAATATTTCAGAAAAGTATATTACCCCATCGAACGTTTACTCTGGGGTGTTTTTTTGTGAGAACTGTGGTAGAATATATTCATAATAGTAGATTATTATGTGTGATTATACAAATAATGCATATAGTTAAGCAGGGAAGGAGTGTTTATATGACAACTGTAAGCACAAAGAGTGGAAAAGTAATAAAAGTTGTATCTCGAGAAGAAGAAAAAAATACATTAACGGTATCAGATAATGAAATGGATGCTCGTGCTGTTGAGGCGGTTAAAGCTGCAATATACAAAGCAAAGATATGTAAAAAGCCCGTAGCTGGTTATGACAAAGAAAAGAAAGCTGCATATGTAGAATATGCGAATGGAGAAAGAAAGTATGCAGAATAGAAATCCAATGATACTTGTGTTAGCAGGTCCAAATGGTTCTGGGAAAAGCACAATAACAACATTTTTTGACAAGGTTGGTAAGTATACAAATGCTGATGATATTGTAGCAGCAACGGGAATGGATAATATGGAGGCGGCAATTCTTGTTGATAAGATGAGATATGATTCGATTGATAAAAAGGAAGATTTCACGTTTGAAACAGTTTTGTCATCAGAATATAAATTAAACATTTTAAGAAAGGCAAAAGAAGAAGGATATTTCATTAAATGTGTATTTGTTTTAACTGTAGATCCCAAAATTAATATTACTCGAATTCAATCAAGAGTTGCATCGGGAGGACACAATGTTGATAGTATGAAGGTTGTTAAGAGATATTATAAATCAATCAATAACATAAAAGAATTACTTGAAATATGTGATATTATGCATGTTTATGATAACACAGAAACACCACAAAGAATTATTCGTAAACATAAAGAAGATTTATCAATTTATCCGAACGAATATTGGGAGGAACAGGATATATTAGAATTATTTGAATAGTGCTGGGCAGTCCTCAGCATACAACACATATGCAACACTACCAGCCACAAATTCCTTGTTTTCGGGCTTTTCAAGCTATCCAAGCGTTCTCAAAGAGATAACCATACATCTCAGAACAACTCAATACGATTTATTACAACCCAGGACAATTCGTTCTGGGTTGTTTTTATGTTAACTGTCCAAAACTTAATATCTGTATGAATAAATTATATGCAATATTCTTATGATACATATTGAAATGAAAAAGAATAAATGATATAATGCGACTAAAACGGAATAGCAATTCGGATTGGTCAAAAGGAGAGTGTATGAAGTACATAAAAAGAGCGATAGAAGATGTTGTAAGAGACTCAGCGATGAATTTTAAGGCAGTATTAGTGACGGGAGCACGACAAACAGGAAAATCAACTTTATTAAAACACCTATATCCGGAAATAAAGGAAATATCATTTGATGATCCTTTTGCGGAGGAGCAGGCAAAAAATAATCCGGATATGTTTATGATGCTTAATAAACCACCACTATTTTTGGATGAAATACAATATGTACCATCGTTATTTAGATACATTAAAATGTCATGTGACAAGAGTAATGATAAGGGTTTGTTCTTTCTATCGGGCTCACAGCCATTCAAACTTATGGATATGGTATCTGATTCCCTTGCAGGACGAATTGCTATTATTGAAATGACTCCGTTGTCGCTCAGAGAAATTATGAATGATGAGTTTAAAAATCCTTTTTTGCCAACACTTGATTATATACAAGAAAGAAATATTACTGTTAAAAAACCCGACAGTATTTGGGAAATCATCCATAAGGGAGGATATCCGGCACTTCAAGATTCAAATATGGATTGGAATATGTACTTTTCCAGCTATATTAAAACTTATTTGGAAAGAGATGTACGTGAATTAGCAGCAGTTCAGGATTTAGATGCATTTAGAAGATTTATGGTTGCTTGTGCAGCAAGAACAGGCCAAATGCTCAATTATGCTAACATTGCAGAGGAAGTTGGAAAAGATGCTAATACAATTAAGAACTGGGTATCTATTCTTGAAGCATCAGGAATAATATATATATTGAAACCTTTTGCAAATAGTGCGTTAAAAAGGGTTATTAAGACACCTAAAATGTATTTCAGAGATACTGGTTTGGCGGCATATTTGACAAGATGGCTTACACCGGAGACGCTTGCAAATGGAGCAATGAGTGGTGAAATATTTGAAACTTTTGTGATATCTGAAATCTTAAAGAGCTATTCCAATAGAGGATTGGACTATAGATACTTTGTTTCGTATTATAGAGGCAAAGATAAGATTAGAAAAAAGAAGAATGGCGGCATTGTTCAGGAAGAGGCGGAAATAGACTTTATTATCGAAGAAAATGGTATATTGTATCCGATTGAAATTAAATTGAATGCTAATGTTACTGCAGATATGACAAGCGCGTTTAGAGTGCTGGATAGTTTGCCGGAAAAGAAACGTGGAATGGGAGCGGTTGTATGTATGTGTCCTATGCCAGGAATGTTAAGAGAAAATGTGTTACAGATACCATGTTGGTATATATAGTGTTTGTATGACGTTATTGGACTGCTCTCAACAGTCCACCGTATAAAATAAGTATGTAACACTCCAAAATAATGAAATAGAGGATAATATAAATGACAGATAGATTAGAACATGATGAGGAAGAATTACGCCGGGCGCGTATTGCAAGGCGTCGGGCACAAATGCGACGGGAAAAAGAACGGAAAAGGAAGCTGCGAAGAAAAATAAGGGCATGGGTCAATCTCTTAACAGCCGTTGTCTGTGTTGTTGTTTTGATTTTAGCAATGAGGGCAATATTGCCCAAAACACCACAGACAAGTGACCGGAAAAATGTAGCCAACCCTCCGGTGGAAACAGTTTCTACAGGGATTGCTAATGTAGATGATACAATTGGTGAAGCGGTGTTGACATTGACGGCAAAAGGTGAAAAAGTTATGGTTGGGGACAAAGAGTTCTGGGCTGGTTATGAGGCGGTAACTGTGGCGGATACTACTGCTATATTCAATGAAGAGGTTGCAAGTACCAATGCAATTTTAATTAATGCATCTACAGGTGAGATCGTGGCAAATCGGGATGCCATGACCAGAATTAACCCGGCATCCATGACCAAAATTCTTACCGTATTAGTGGCAGCAGAACAGATACAGAATCTGGATGAGGAAGTTACCATTACTTTTGAAATGACAGATTATGCCTATGTAAATGATTGCAGTGTGGCAGGATTTGAAGTGGATGAGAAGGTTCCGGTAAGAGATTTGTTTTATGGAACAATTCTGCCATCCGGAGGCGAAGCCGCCATGGCTTTGGCGATTCATGTGGCAGGCTCCCAGGAAGCTTTTATGGAGCTGATGAATAAGAAGCTGGAAGAATTGGGACTGGCTGATACAGCCAACTTTACCAATTGTGTTGGTTTATATGATAGCAATCATTATTGTACCACATACGATATGGCAATTATTATGAAGGCAGCACTGGAAAACCAGATTTGCAGGGAGGCACTGACAGCAAGAACTTATCAGACTACTGCAACTACGGAACATCCGGAGGGATTGTTGTTGTCTAACTGGTTTATACGACGTATAGAAGATAAGGATTGTGGAGGTGAAGTGCTTGGCGCAAAGACCGGATATGTCAATGAAGCAGGAAGCTGTGCAGCAAGTTATGGATTGGCCCCAAGTGGAACACCTTACATCTGTGTTACCGTCAATGCAAACAGCAGCTGGCGGTGCATCTATGACCATGTGGAGGTATACAGTAGCTACGCAAAGTAGGAAAGATTCATAATAACAGATTTTTTATACAGTAAGAATAGAAACGTCTAAAAATCCCTCAGGGACATGAGCAAGATGCTTGTGCTTCCTGAGGGATTTTAATTATTTTATACTATTATTTAGCTTGTTCAAGAGCAAGAGTAACAGTTGTTCTGTCACAAACTTCTGTAGGACCGTAGTACTGAATAGCACCTGGATATACGAAGCATGTATCAACTGCCCATTCTTCACGGTGAGCTTCGAAGAATTTGAATGGTGCTCCATCAAGTTCAACGAGGGCTTTTTTAATAACTGGTTTATCTTCGCCGTGTCTTCTTTCGATGTTCATCATCTTAGTGATTGGCATACCACCTGCAACCCATTCATTTGCCGGCTGAGACAGGTTGGAAATTTTTGATAAGTAACCATTGTAACCATACTGGATAAGCATAAATGCATTGTATCCTAATGAGTAGCAGTAGTCTGAGTCAAAGTTAGAAGGGAAAGCACATCTTCCTTCGTATCCTAAGAAGTGATGAAGTGCATTGAATTTGCCGGTATATGTGCCAGCTGCTTTTCTAGCTTCTAATTTATCCTTAACAAGTGCAGAGAATAATTTTTCTGACTCAATGAGAGAAACCTGTACGTTTCCGTGTGGATCTCTTTCTAAGAATAACTGCTGCTGAATTGTCTGTGGAAGAATTGCAAATACTTCCATAGATTCCTTTGTTAAACCTTTTTCAATGAACGCATATTTATCTTCCCATGTTGGAAGTGCATTAAATTCATCAGCTTTGCTTCCGGCAAGAAGTTCGTTGATTTCCTGAATTAATACAGAGAATTCAGGAACAAATTCTACAACACCTTCAGGGATTACTGCAACACCGAAGTTCATTCCCTTAGCTGCTCTCTTTTCTACAGAGTCTGCAATGTAATCAGCAATTGCTGAAAGAGACATTTTCTTAGCAGAAACTTCTTCTGAGATTAAGCAGATGTTTGGCTGGGTTTCTAAAGCACACTCTAAAGCTACGTGGGAAGCAGAACGTCCCATAACTTTAACAAAGTGCCAGTATTTTTTAGCAGAGTTTGCATCTCTTTCAATGTTACCGATAATTTCACTGTATGTTTTTGTAGCGGTATCAAAACCGAAAGAACATTCAATATCTTCGTTTTTCAAGTCACCGTCGATTGTCTTAGGACATCCGATTACCTGAACACCTGTATTATTAGCTGCAAAGTATTCAGCTAATACAGCAGCGTTAGTATTGGAATCATCACCACCGATGATAACGATTGCTGTAATGCCGTGTTTTTTACAAACTTCAGCAACGATAGCGAACTGTTCGTTTGTTTCAAGTTTTGTTCTACCGGAACCGATAATGTCGAAACCACCTGTGTTTCTGAACTGATTGATGTATTCATCGTCAAAAATTAAGTAGTCATCTTCGATAAGTCCGCTTGGACCGCCTTTGAAACCATAAAGAACATTTTCTTTGTTTGTTGCTTTTAAAGCATCATATAATCCGCAAATAACATTGTGTCCACCAGGAGCCTGTCCACCTGAAAGAATAACACCTACAACCTGCTTTTTCGCTTCGGAAGTGTTCTGGCCTTTCTGGAAAGTAATCTCTTTTTTACCATAAGTATTTGGGAAAAGAGCTTTGATTTTGTCCTGATCAGCCACGCTCTGAGTTTCTTCACCTTCGTTTACACAAATATCTGCAATACCGTTTCTCAGCATTCCAGGAAGTTTTGGAGAATACTCATATCTGGCTGTCTGTAATGATGAAATATTCATAATTAAATCTCCTTTATTAAATTTTATTCAAATTTAATTCTAATATATTTTAGTCATAAAGTAAACCGTTGTAATGAAAAAAATGCTAGTTTTAGCCATTAATTTATGAGTAAAAAAATAACAAAGTTAAAAAGCCGCGGAAATAAAATTGTAATAAAATTATATAAAATTTCTATCATTATGTGGTACAATGACAGAAGAAAATAAGATTACTGGTCACCTGAGAGCAGTAATGAAATAAGATTACAGAAGGATGATGTTATGTTAACTACAATCTACGACCTGCTAACACTTTTTGTAGCATACATGTGCATGATGTTTCTGGCTCGTTATGTTTTTTTGGAACCGAAACTAAAATATGAAAAGTATTATACAATGGCAGCACTTATTACTATAACTGCTTCCGGTTTTATACTGGGAACAGATGTTGGAAGTGTGTTTCTTTGCATCTTTGTAGGAGTACACATATGTCTTGCAAGAGAAGAGAAAAAAATATGGGGATTTTTTGAAAGTATTCCCATTTTAGGACTTTTCGACGGACTTTTTGTACCGGTTTTAAATGTGGCACAGCTGGTGTTTTCGCTAAATGAAAAAAACAGCGCTATTATGGGAATTGGCCTTTATGTAATCATAGCAGTTGTTGGGGCTATCCTATGGAGACAAATTTATAAGAAGCAAAATAATTCTCAGGGAGAAATAATAAGTCGTCATTTAACAGGATGGGAACGAAAACTGTTATATATTATTGGTATACTTTTATGTTTTACTTCCGTACAGTTAGCAAATAGTTCTGTTCTTGCAAAGTTGGATTCCCTTATGCTGTTTTATATTATGACGAACAGTATTGTAGCATTTGTTTTGACAATAACAGTAATTGTGCTTATCATACAGGGAAATACCAAAAACCATTACCATGAACAGGTTTCGAAAATGCAGTATAATATTATTGTTACTATGGCGGATATTATTGAAAACAGAGATGAAAACACAGGTGGACACGTTAAACGTACTGCTAAATATGTGGAAATTATTGCGAAGAAGTTAAAAGAGCAGAATAAGTTTGGGGATATTTTAACAGACAGCTATATGGCTGACATGATTATTGCAGCACCTCTCCATGATATGGGAAAAATACATGTATCAGATACAGTGTTAAATAAGCCGGGAAAGCTTACAGAGGAAGAATTTACAGCTATGAAAAGCCATACTACAGCGGGAAGAGATATACTTATGCAGGCAGAAGAAAATCTGGGAGAGTCAAGCTATTTAGAGATAGCTGTGCAGATGGCTACTTATCACCATGAATGGTGGAATGGAAAAGGCTATCCAAGCGGTATTTGCGGAACGGATATCCCACTTTGTGCCAGAATTATGGCGGTGGCAGATGTGTTTGATGCTCTTGTTTCCAAGCGGTGTTATAAAGATCCAATGCCCCTCGAGAAAGCCTATGGCATTATCAGGGAAGAATCAGGAAGTCATTTTGACCCTGATGTGGTAGATGCATTTTTTGATGCAATTGAAGAAATTGAGACGCAGCTGGCAGGATAGAGGGAAGTGGGGCTGGCATGGCAAATGTGAAAATTCAGCCATTCCCATTTAAAAGTGACGGAATATACAAATTGGAAGAATTAAAAATTGTGTAATGCAAATAGTAGAGGAAAGATGGTGACGGCAATGTCAAAGTATACAACCGGAGAAATGGCAAAGCTTGCCGGGGTTACGGTTCGCACGGTGCAATATTACGATTCCAGAAAAATTCTCGTACCAAGTGAACTAAGCGAAGGAGGCAGAAGGTTATATTCTGAGGATGACTTAAAAAGGCTGAAATTGATATGCTTTTTAAGAGATATAGGACTTCAAATTAATAGTATTGGGGAGATTTTGTCTGCTCCTAATATGGAAAACGTCATAGGGCTAATGTTAGAGCAACAGCTATCTGTTGTACAGGAAGAAATTGTAGAAAAGCAAAAGCAACAAAGCAACATACAGGCTCTGCAAAGAGAACTAAAGACAGGGGATAAGTTTTCTTTGCAAAAGCTTGATGTGATAGCCTGTAAGGTGAAAAACAGGAAAGAACTGAATCAGATTCGGGGAAAGGTACTGATATTCGGACTAATTATGGAAGCGGTTGAGATTGCCACACTGACACTTGGAATAGTAAAAGGCATCTGGTTTCCTTTTTTCGTAGCAGCAGTGTTTTTACTTATATTCGGTGTTTTTCTTGCAAAATATTTTTATCATTATGTTGCATATATTTGTCCGGAATGTTATCAGGTATTTCGACCAAGGTTTTCAGAATTCTTTTTTGCAGCCCATACTGCCACCACAAGAAAACTTACCTGCAAAGCTTGTGGACATAAAGGATTTTGTGTGGAAACTTATGAGGAAATGGGGAAAGAGCAATAAAAATGTGAAAAAGCTTGACAAACATACGTATAATCAGTACTCTAAACAAGATATATTTCAAGTATAAATAATAAATAAAAGAAAGGGTAAAAAAGATGACAACACAAGGACTCATTATTATGGTTGTTGTTCTGATAGTTATTGTTGCAGCTTTTGCATACGATAAGAAAAAAGCAGACAAAACCAGAGCAGATTACGACCAGCAGTTTGATGGAAAGCATGTATGCGATTTTAGCAATATTTATTATACCGGCTTTATTGCTGAGGATAAATTGGTGCTTAAGGATCGTACTAAAGGCTATTTAATCATTGACCTAAAGCAGGTAAAGAAAATTAACAAGCGTATTAACAGAGGTGATGGAAGCAGAACAATATATGTGCTTTTTGGTGATGAAACAGGTAAGCAGGTTGAAAATTCCAGAAAGATAAAACCTATGAGTTCAGCTGCGGCTGATGAGTTAATTGACCATGTATTAAGAAATACAAATTGGATTGAGCTTGTGTAAAAATTGTAAAAAACATACATAAAAGAAAATATGTAAAATGATGTGACAACAGGCCTCATTGGTTCTAAAAGGAGTCTATTCATAACCTACAACATATGTTGAAAAGGTATATGAATGGACTTTTTTTATGAAAACATTGACCTTACCCTAAGGGAAAGGTATATTATATAGCTACTTAAGCTAGAAAATATATGAAGGAGTAAAGTATGACAATCAAAGAGGTAGAAAAACAAACAGGACTAACGGCAAAAAGCATCCGCTACTATGAATCAAAAAATTTAATTACAGTAGAACGGAATGCAGAAAATTCCTATCGCAGTTATTCAGAAAAAGAAGTAAACCGCTTAAAGCAAATTAAGCTGTTTCGTTATCTGGATTTTAGTATTGAAGAAATAGGAAGGCTCCTTGATGAAAAGGAAGGGAAAGTGAAGGAAGCATTAAGGGAAAAGGCAGAGATATTTTCCCGGGAAAAAGATTTATGTGCAGACAAACAGGAAATGTGTCTGACTCTTTCTAAGGAATATAAAGAGACTCCTGAATTCATTGAAGAATACAATGAAATCATTGAATTTTTGGAAAGTGATGAATTGGCAGAGACAATAGAGAATTTAAAGGATTATGCCACTCCAAATCTTTCTCAAACTATTGTTACAACTCTTGTTTGTGCAGCACCGGTTTGGTGGCTGTTTTACAATATTAACCGTGGAATTTACGGAGTACTGCCCGAAAACGCAGTGGTTGCCATTATAGGAACCATAATGCTTACATTAAACTGGACCCATTACATTATCCAGTATCGCCACCACAAAAATCGTGTAAAGAAAAATAATCGTGCATGGGCATGGATAACACCGTTTATGGTAGTTGCATGTATCGGAGGTATCGCAGCCGTTGTGGGAATTATTGGGTTAGGGGAAAAAATCATAGCTCCGGAGAATTACTTATTCTATGAATATGGCCCTGTTGCAAGTATTGTTATGATTTGGCTTGTTATGGTTCCGATGATTTTGCTGTGCATATTATTGGTTGCAAAGCTTAGAAAAAAAACACCGGAAGAAATGGAAAATATGAATGATATTCTCTACATTTGGAATCACTTGGGAAAGTGGCGTCCGGCGGTAGTTGTTTTCTGGTTTGTGGCAATGTATTTATGCCTGACAAGTGTTACCTTTGTAACGGAAGATAAGATTATCTGTCATTCACCCCTTCATCCGTCGGGTGTGGTCTATGACTATTGGCAGATAGAAGAAATTAACACGGGCTTTGGAAATAAGTCCGTAGCTTTGGCAGAGTACAAGAAAAAAGGTAGCTTTTTTTACCAGATAAGGTTAGACGGCAAAACGATTACCTTTCATTGTCCAAGTGTAAATGAAGACATAAAGAGGTATCAGGAGGAGTCCTATTTAGAGTTAGAGGAATTTGATCAAAAATTAGTAAGTCTTGCAATTCCCAAAAAAGCAGATGAAACAGGTTATGAAAATTGTGACTTTGACAAGCAGTTTGTGGAACGGTTTTTGAGGATTATCCGATTGAAATAACAAAAAGCTGGTGAGAATGACACCATTAAAGACCATGGCTTCATCAGCATTTTGACTCAAAATTATGGATTTGATTTGAAAAAAATTTTATATTGACACACCCACCCATTCATGGTATTTTTAGAGAAACTCTTTGCACTGCATACAAATCGTTACTGATCATGTGTGAACAGTAGCTACAAATCTACAGTACAAACTGAGCAGACCGTGATAAAGTCATGGAGTCGGGTCACATGCGTGACAGTGGAATTATCATCCACGGGACAGTAGTTGCTAATACTGATTCGTGGGTGTTTTTTTATACTTTTTTATAAAAATCGAAGTTCCCTTTCTTCTTTAAAAAGTTTCAAAAACAATCCCACACATAGTAAGTGCCATAGAGCTATCTTAATACCCGGAGGTAACTAATATGGAAGAAAAAATAATGAAATCAAGAGAAAATCAAGGAATGGACAGCAAAACTTTTCAAAAAACAGCCACAAGAGTATCCGTGATTACCATTGTTGTAAATATAATACTTTCTGTATTTAAGCTTGTAGCAGGTGTTATTGCCCATTCCAATGCTATGATTAGTGATGCCATTCATTCTGCGTCCGACGTGTTTAGCACCTTTGTAGTAATTATTGGAATTAAATTGGCATCAAAAGAATCCGACAAGGAACATCCCTACGGACATGAGCGATTGGAATGTGTGGCAGCCATTTTATTATCCATGGTTTTATTTATGACAGGGTTAGCAATTGGTTTTGAGGCCTTAAAAGATATTTTAAAGGGCAATTATAGCCACCTGAAAGTGCCGGGGATGTTGGCACTGATTGCTGCCCTGATTTCCATTTTGACAAAGGAAGCAATGTTCTGGTACGCCAGATTCAACGCGAAAAAAATCGACTCCAGCGCTTTAATGGCGGACGCATGGCACCACCGCTCTGACGCATTTTCATCTGTCGGGGCATTAATCGGAATTGGCGGAGCTATGCTTGGCTTTCCGGTTATGGATTCCATTGCCAGCTTAGTTATTTTTGTATTTATTGCAAAAGCTGCTTATGATATTTTCAAGGATGCTATTGATAAAATGGTAGACCATTGTTGCGATGAAGAAACAGAAGAACAAATTCATAACTGTATTATGAGGGAAAAAGAAGTAGTTAGCATAGATTTACTTCAAACCCGTGTATTTGGAAATAAAATATATGTGGATATTGAAATTGGAGTAAAAAGCTCATATACTTTAAAGGAAGCACATGATATTGCAGAGAGGGTTCATGACCAAATTGAAATGGAATTTCCAAAGGTAAAACACATTATGGTACATGTGAATCCGGCGTAGATTTTATCCAATATGTGGAAAAATTCCCCGTCTTGGTTATGGGGAGCTTCAAGTTGAGAAAGTATACGAAGGACAACAAGAGGGATTACATGAAAAAGAAAATACATAAAATTAAATAAAAGTAAAAAAGTTAGCAGAAAGATCCAAAAGGTGTGCTTTCTGCTAATTTTTTTAGAACATAAAATTTTTTTAAAAAATTGTGATATTTTTTGATATTATGAGTCTTATATAGGAAGGGAGGGATAGGATGACTGATTTTGAAGAAATATACCGCCTGTATTTTGATGACATATTTAAATTTCTACGTGGTCTTACTGCCAATGAACATTTGGCAGAAGAATTAACCGAAGAAACTTTTTTTAAAGCATTAAAAGAAATAAAAAGTTTTAGAGGTGATTGTGACATTCGTATCTGGCTATGCCAGATAGCTAAAAACAGCTATTTTACTTATTTAAGAAAGCAGAAATGTATAAGTAATGATGAACAATTAAATAGCATGGAAATATCAGAAAAAAGTATGGAAACACTTTTGGTAGACAAGGAAATAGCATTTAAACTTCATCAAATACTACATGATTTGGAAGAACCATACAAAGAGATTTTTTCTTTACGGATATTTGGTGAGTTATCCTTTAAACAAATTGCTGTGCTCTTTGGAAAAACAGAGCATTGGGCTTGTGTTACCTATCATAGGGCAAAAGAGAAAATACAAAAAAGAATGGAGGAGTATGAATGAAAATTAATTGTGAAGTGATTGGCGATTTATTACCTTTATATGCAGAAAATATGGCAAGCAAAAAAAGCAGAGAGCTTGTGGAAGAGCATATTGCAACCTGTGAAAGCTGTAAACAGGCACTTTTACAAATATCAGAACCGTATTTTGAAATAGAACATAATGTGGATTCGGCTAAAAAGTTTCAAAAAGCAGTAAAAAAACATCTTGCAACAGTAGTGGCTATTACGGCATTTGTAACGGTTGCTGCAATTGGACTTATAGAAGGATTATTTTTTTTACAGCCGGGAGACGAAATGGGTTATGCTATTTTTTACTTTTATCTGTTTATGCCATTAGCTGCCTTGGTTTGCACGGGAATTTTAGGTGCCAAAAAAGGTAAAATAAAATGGTTTGCACCATTTTTATTTGGTATAATTGGCGGACTCCTTCCTTGGGCGGTATTTCACTCTACAGATTGGATATTTGTTTTTTTTGCATTTATTCCTTCTTTGATAGGGGTATTAAGCGGTAATATAATTTTGTATGTGAGAAGCAAAAAACAGAAAGTATATAAATAAGAGTAAGTTACCTGATAAGGGCAGTGAAATGCAATGACGAAATGGAGTGGATGTGATAAAATAGAATCATCAAATTTGTTTGGAGGAGAAGATATGAAGGTACTTGTTATAAATGGAAGCCCAAAAGGAAAAAACAGTAACACCTATAAACTTACGAAAGCCTTTGTTGCAGGAATGAAACAGGCTTATAAAAGTGAAGCCTCTTTTGAAATGGAAGAGATTTATGTAAACCAAGCAAAGATTTCTCCCTGTTTAGGCTGCTTTTCCTGTTGGAATAAAACACCGGGAAAATGTTGTATTTCCGATGATATGCAACAAATAATTGAGAGGCAGTTACAATCTGACATTATCATTTGGAGTTTTCCTCTTTATTATTTTAGTGTACCGGGAGGGCTAAAGAATCTAATTGATCGCCAGCTTCCTATGGTTCTTCCGTTTATGGAAGAAAGAGAGGATGGTGTAGGAAGTGGCAGTCATCCTTCCAGATATGATATGAGTGGAAAAAGACATATTTTAATTTCTACCTGTGGATTTTATACAGCCAAAGGAAATTATGACAGTGTATTAAGCATGTTTGACCATATGTGCGGAAAGGAAAAGTACACTACCATTTTCTGTGGGCAGGGAGAACTTTTCCGGGTTCCGGAGGTTTCAAAGCGTACAAATGAATACTTAGAATATGTAAAATGTGCTGGAGAGGAATACATAAATGGTGGCATTTTAGAGCCTACAAGGGCAAAATTAGATACTCTTTTATACCCAAAAGAAACTTTTGAAGCTATGGCAGATGCAAGCTGGGGTATTGAAGAAAAAACAGGAGAAAGGGCAGATGATTCTCTTATTTTTACAAAACAAATGGCTGCCCTTTATAGAAAAGAAGCTTATCCGGGCAAGGATTTAGTAGTGGAAATGTGCTATACAGATGTAGGAAAAACTTATCAGATTCTTCTTGGCAAAGATGGTAGCAAAGTATTTACTGATAATTCAAAGACCAGCACTACACGGATTGAAACTCCTTTTACTGTATGGAAATCCATTGCCATGGGAGAAATCAGTGGTGCAGAAGCATTAATGAAAAGCATGTACAAGGTAAAAGGTGACTTTAACCTGATGCTACACTGGGATGATTATTTTGGAAGTACAGGCTCAGAAACTTCAGGTGCAGAAACTTCCGGCAAGGAGCAAGCAAGTGGAAAAGGGACAGGTACGAATGCAAAGGGGATTCATATGCCTGTGAAAGAAACCAACATGAACATTATGTTGATTCCGTGGATTATTTTCTGGGTGACAGTGGCTATTCAAGCTTATGTTGGAAGCCTTATTAGTATAGGGGTTAGTATATTGATTCCTTTAATCTTTTACAAAAATAAGAAAACCTTTTATGATACTCTTACCGGAGTGCTTGTAACCGGGTTTTCCATAGTAAATATTTTAGGTGTTAGTACTGGAATTACCATGCCACTTTCTTATCTCGCATTTGGTGCTATGTGGACAGTTACCTGCTTTGGAAAAATACCATTAACAGCTCATTATTCCATGAATCAGTACGGCAATGAAAAAGCTCTTGAAAATCCAATGTTTATGAAAACCAACCGGATTTTAACTTTCATGTGGGGGATTTTATATGTATTAACATCCATTTGGACCTATTTCCTTATGGGAACCGGGTTTGCATCCTTTACCGGAGCTATTAACTCGGTAGTACCGGCCTTTATGGGAATATTTACAGTATGGTTTCAAAAATGGTATCCGGCAAAGTTAGCAAGGGGGTAACTGTTACTGTTCACTCGTACCTCGTAAACAGTAACAATTCGCAGGCTCATTTAAAGTTTTGCTACGCAAAAGGAGCCTGCTCACACCCAAATCACGTTCATACGCAACAAAACAGCAAGTGTTTTGTTGCGTATGAACAGTAACGGGTAACTGCCCCCTTAAAGATTTAATAAAATAATATTTTTTCTTCATCCAACATTTGTGATATACTAAACTTAACAACTAGGAAATATATTCTTTACAGCAAGGAAAGGAGCACAACATTTGAAGAAAAACACCCCCTTCACCGAAAAAGTATTTGAATCCATCGCGGCGGTTGTCCCTATTACCGCCATTGTTTTGGTGTTAAGCATTACCATTGCGCCCCTTACGCCAGGGACGCTTATTTTATTTTTATTTGGCGCCCTGATGCTTATATTTGGCATGGGATTCTTTACATTGGGAGTTGATATGTCCATGATTCCAATGGGAGAAGGAATTGGAATAAAAATGAGCAAAGCAAAGAAAATCATAATCCCTCTGATTGTATGTTTTATACTGGGACTTTTGATTACTATTGCCGAGCCCGATTTACAGGTTTTAGCAGAACAGGTAAGCTCAATTCCAAATCTGGTTCTCATACTAACTGTGGCAGTAGGTGTAGGTATTTTCCTTGTAATTGCAGAAGTGCGTATGCTTTTAAAAATACCGCTTTCCTATACATTAATATTCTTTTACACTATTATTTTTATTTTGGCAGCCTTTGCACCGAATAATTTCATCCCTGTTTCCTTTGACTCAGGAGGTGTTACAACAGGCCCTATTACCGTACCGTTTATTATGGCTTTAGGAATTGGTATGGCATCTGTCAGAAGTGATAAAAACTCCAACAGCGACAGTTTCGGTCTTATCTCTCTATGTAGTATTGGACCGATTTTATCTGTTCTTTTGTTGGGAATCTGCTATAAACCGGAAGATGCCACTTATGAATCTGTATCTTTGCCGGATATCGTAACAACCAAAGACGCGGCGGCAGAGTTTGCTAAAGCCCTGCCCCATTACGCAGAAGAAGTGGCCATTGCACTGATTCCAATTGCAGTGCTATTTTTACTGTTTCAATTAATCTTTAAAAGATTTCATCACAGACAGATGATGAAAATTGTAGCAGGATTAATTTATACATATGTAGGACTTATACTGTTTCTTACAGGTGTAAATGTGGGATTTATGCCGGCAGGACAATTTATCGGTTCATCTATTGGTGCAAGCAGTCATAACTGGTTGTTAGTACCTATTGGTGCATTAATCGGTTATTACATTGTAAAAGCAGAGCCGGCAGTGCAGGTACTTACCAAACAGGTAGAAGAAATCTCTAACGGCTCCATTACAAGAAAATCCATTCAGATGAGTTTGTCAGCAGGTATTGCTTTATCTGTAGGGCTTGCAATGCTTCGTATTTTAACCGGAATCAGCATTATGTGGTTTTTGATTCCGGGATATGCAGTTTCCCTGGTTATGACCTTTTTTGTACCACAGATTTTTACCGGTATTGCTTTCGACTCCGGTGGCGTAGCAAGTGGACCAATGACTGCAACCTTTTTGCTACCTCTTGCCATGGGAGCCTGCGAAGCTGTAGGTGGAAATATATTAACCGATGCCTTCGGTATTGTAGCAATGGTTGCCATGACACCCCTTTGTACCATCCAGCTTTTAGGTCTTAGTGCAAATATTAAAAAGCATATGGAAAAGCGGCATCTTGCCCAGAGCCAGTCTGGTGACATAGAAGATACCATTGTATTCTTTGACTAAAAGGAGGTAGGAAACCATGAGTGATAAAAAAGATGGAATAAAGCTAATTGTTTCCATTGTGGAAAGAGGTCAGGGAAAAGGACTGATTAAGCTTTTTGAAAAAAATGGAATAGGCTGTCATTACCAATGCTCCGGTCATGGAACTGCGTCTTCAGAACTTTTAGATGTGCTTGGGGTTGGTACTACAGAAAGAGATATTATATTAAGCCTTGCAGCTGATAATAATGCTGAAAATTTTCTTTATAAATTAAAGGAAGAAGAGGGATTTTATAGTCATGTGCCTTTAAAGGGGCTTGTGTTTTATATGCCGCTTACAGGGCTTAATAACATTCTTACAACAATACTATTAAATCAAAAGCAAAATGAAAATATAACAGGAGGAAATATTATGGAAGGAAAACCACACAGCCTCATCTTGGTAGTAGTAAATCAGGGACATTCTGATGATGTTATGGAGACTGCAAGAGGAGCCGGTGCAAGGGGAGGTACCATTGTTCGTTCCAGATTTGCCGGAGATGAAGAAAACGAACAGTTTTATGGAATTTCCCTGCAGGCAGAAAAAGAAATTATTGCCATTGTTGCCTCCGGTGATAATCGGAACACCATTATGGAAATGATTAATAAAAAGCACGGTTTAAAAACAGAGGCAGGAGCTGTTATTTGCTCTCTTGGAATTGAAAAGAGTACAAGAGTGGGATAATTTTCTAAATGCCTTGACAAACACAGAAAAATCTTATATGCTGACAAGAGCTGTTTAACAGTTTAAAGTGCTAAATAGAATACAAAATAAATAGCAGGTAGAAGCCTGTTAAAACCAAAGTATTACAGGAGGAAATAAAAATGAGTCGCGATAGACAAGGTTCATTGGTATCTTATCGTCCGGATATCAAAGTAGTGGATTGTACATTAAGAGATGGAGGGCTGGTAAATAATTTTGAATTTACAGACGAATTTGTAAAAGATTTATACTTAGCAAATATAAAAGCTGGTGTAGATTACATGGAGTTTGGTTATAAAGCTTCCAAAGAAATCTTTGCTCCGGAGAAATTCGGAAAGTGGAAATTCTGTAATGAAAAAGATTTAAGAAACATTGTAGGCGATAATAAAACAGATTTAAAAATCTCTGTTATGGCAGACGTAGGCAGAACCGATTACAAAAAAGATATTGTGAATAAAAAAGACAGTGTTATCGATTTAATTCGTGTAGCTACCTACATTAATACCATTCCGGCAGCCATTGAAATGTTAGAGGATGCCAAGAAAAAAGGCTACGAAACAACCGTTAACATTATGGCAGTTTCAAAAGTAAATGATGAGGATTTAGATAACGGTCTTCAATTACTTGCTCAAAGCAGTGTAGACGTTATCTATCTGGTAGACAGCTTTGGTGCTTTCTATCCGGAGCAGATTGAACGCTTATGTGATAAATACTTAAACGTTGCAGCAAAATACAACAAAAAAGTTGGTATTCATGCCCACAACAACCAGCAGTTAGCTTTTGCTAACACAATTGAAGTGCTTTCCATGGGCGCAAGTTACTTAGATGCAACTGTAAGTGGTATGGGACGTGGAGCAGGAAACTGTTACTTAGAGCTGCTACTAAGCTTCCTTAAAAATCCTAAATACAACAAAATTGCTATTATGAATTTTGTGGAAAAACATATGCAGAAACTAAAAGACGAAGGCGCAGTCTGGGGATATGATATTCCATATTTGCTTACAGGAATGTTAAACACACATCCATCCTCAGCTATTGAGTTTATTAAAGATAAGAGAAGCGATTACTCCATGTTCTATCAGGAATTAATTGACAACGTATTATAAATTATAAAAAGGTTACAATTCAGCCATAGCTTTATAATGTGTTCCTTCATGGAAGCTATGGCTGAACTGTTCCTAAAAAGAATATTGGCGTAAAAAAAGAGGACTGTTTCATTTTGAATCAGTCCTCTATGTCTTGGTCGGCAGCTACAGCAGAAACTACTGAAGCAACAACCGCTACAATCACGGCAATAATAATAATTAACAATCCGCCACCTAATACAATGCCCATAGTGTGCCATCCTTTCTGAAAAATAAAATTCTTCGAAAACTTTATCGCATGTTATTATTATAACAGCTTTTATGAAAAAGTGGTACTTTTTTTAAAACTTTGCATAATCTATTACAAAGACAAAAAAAGGAATTGTCTAACATGGATGAAAATATGGTAGAAGAATATTTTGACAAAAAGGAGAAGCTGGAAAGGTTTGATAAATGTGACGAATGTAAAAAAGAGCATCATGCCTGCACAAGAGTTACTTATCAGTATGCAGAAGTAAGTGTTCCGGTAAAAGTAAAACCTATTGCAAAAGTCGGAAAAATCGAAACTCAGTGCTGTGGAAATCCTATTATTACAGATCACGTGAAAAAAGATGAAGATTGTGAATGTAAAGGAGTTTGCGAGCTGGAAATAACCCAGACAATTTGTGTAAAGATCCCAATTGAGTACTGCGCAATCACAGACATTGGTGAAAATAAAGTAAAATGCGGTGATGTTTCCAATTCTTGTCGCTGCTATAAAAAAGACGAAGACCACATTTTGTAGAATTGGCCCGAAAAAAAGCCCCTCTTTTCTGTTGGCGGTAGTATTCAGAATATGCTATACTAACAAACAGGAAAGAGGGGATTGTCATGGCAAAAGGAAAAAAATACAGCGAGATAAAATGGGACAAGCTTGACAATACGGCTCACTTGTTTCCGGTAATCGCCAACGAGACAATGACCAGCGTTTATCGCATTAGTGTAACCTTAAAAGAAGAAATAAAAAAAGAATTGTTGCAAGAAGCTTTGGAAATAGTGCTTCCATGGTTTGACATATTTAATTCCAGATTGAAAAGAGGATTTTTCTGGTACTATTTTGAAACAAATAGAAAAAGTGCCCCAAAAGTAGTGGAAGAAAGCACTTATCCATGTCTCTATATGGCGCCTTATACAAATAACAATTATCTGTTTCGGGTAACTTATTATAAAAAGCGGATTAACTTAGAGGTATTCCATGTGTTGACAGATGGAATGGGAGCTATTAATTTTCTGCGGGAGCTGGTTTATCAATATTTACGTCTTTCCCACAAAGAACTTAGTGAAAAAATGGGAAACCATTTAACCAGTGATACTTCTTTAAATAAGGAAGACAGTTATATTAAAAATTATAAAAAGAGCCATCCAAAGGTTTATAAAACAGAAAAAGCCTTTTTATTAAAAGGCGAGTTTTTACAACCGGGACAATTAGGTGTTATTCATGGCTATTTGCCAATCAATCAGTTAAAAGAAGCTTCTCATAAACGAAATATGAGTATTAATCAGTATCTGGTTGGAGTTTTAGTTTACAGCATTTACAAGGAATGGCTTCACGAAGCCCCAAATAAACGGCCTGTAGCAGTATGTGTGCCGGTAAATTTGCGCCCTTATTTTGATTCCATTACCACCAAAAATTTCTTTGCAGTAGTAACAGCTGTATTTCGTTCGGAAAAGGAAAATTATACTTTTGAAGAGGTGCTTGAAATTGTAAAGGCAAGCCTTGTGGAACAGATTAATAAAGAAAATCTGGAAAATTTGATTGCTTACAACGTTTCCAACGAAAAGAAGCTGATTGTAAGAGCAGTACCTCTTTTTATAAAAAAACTGGCAGTAAAATATGTATATGTGAATTCAGCCAGAGCCAATACTACCACATTAACGAATATAGGCTCTATTTCCATAGCAGAAGAGTACAAACCTTATATTGAAAAATTTCACGTAGTATTGTCCATGACAAAAGGGCAGAATATGAAAAGTGCTATTTGTTCCTATGATGATACGTTAGTTTTCAATTTTAGTTCCTGTTTAAAAGATGTTTCTATTCAAAAAGCATTTTTCAGAAAACTGGCACAGGAAGGAATTGATGTAATAATAGAAAGCAATGGGGTGTACTATGAATAGATGTAAGCAATGTAAAATTCAAATTGCAGATGATGCCATGGTTTGTCCTTTGTGCAACAGTGTATTGGAAATAGAAAAGCAGGGCAAAAAAGAAGAAACAATGTATCCGGACATTGCCATGCGCACCAGGATATTTAGGAAGATTGTAAGAGCATATTTTGTGATTGCAGTTTTGTTGGAAATTTTGTTAGTAGTTATTAACACACTGACTTTTTCAGGAATCTGGTGGTCTGTTATATGCGGGGCAGCATTCCTTTATTTATTTCTTACTTTAAATTTTTCCATATCCAATCACAATCACGGACATATGCTAAAAATTACAGTTCAGGCAATAGGAGTTGTTCTTTTGGCATTTTTAATTGATCGCACAATTGGGTATAAGGGCTGGTCTTTAAATTATGTAATGCCGTCGGTTATGATTTTAGTAGATGTGGCCATTATGATTCTTATGATTGCCAACAGTGTAAACTGGCAGGCATATTTATCCTTACAGCTTACCATGGTTATATTTGGAGTGCTTGGGATTGTATTTTGTCTTGTAAACGTTATTAATAAGCCGATTCTAATGTTTATAAGTGCAATGCTGTCGTTCGTTCTGTTTCTGGGAACCCTTTTAATTGGTGATAAAAAAGCAAAAAATGAATTAAAAAGAAGATTTCATGTATAAACAAACAGTATAAATAAGAGATAGTGGCGGAGCTATAAATTAAAAGTAGCATGGAGGTACATGTTTGAAAAAAAGAAATCCGGAACTTTCAGTAAAAAATATAAAGAAAGCAAAAGAGGCAGAAAATGAAATTAGTGTAAGAGGTCGGATTTTAAGGGAGATTATTGCCCATTTTCATTCGGATCAGCTTACGGAGGAAGATATTAAAGGTGGTGGAATCCGTAAGAAACTGGAAGAAGCACCGTGGAAATGTCCGGATGGATATACAGTAACATCCATTGAAATGGAGAACTTTCAAATGGAGCTGTTAAAGCCTCATACAGACAAAAAAGAGCTGGTTATTTTACAGCTTCATGGAGGAGGCTATATAGGAAAGCTTCGCAATTCCCATCGTGCTACAGCGGTATTATATAGTAAGGCTGGAGAGGAGTGCAGTGTGTTAACTATTGACTACCGGGTTGCACCGGAAAATCCTTATCCGGCAGCCTTAGAAGATGCTGTTGCTGCGTATAACTGGCTTTTAGAACAGGGATATAAGGGTAATCAGATTGTAATAGGAGGAGATTCTGCAGGAGGCGGACTTGCCATGGCAATGACCATGTATTTAAGGGATCATAATATGGATATGCCGAAAGGCATTGTAGCAATGTCTCCCTGGACGGATTTAACAGCAAGTGGTTCTTCTTATGAGGACAATTTTGAAATTGATCCCCTTTTTGGAAAGACAAAGGAGAGCCTTATTTATAATAATGCTTATCCGGGAGAAGAAAATCCGGAAAATCCATATATTTCTCCATTGTTTGGAAGTTTTGAAAAGTTCCCGCCTATGTTAATACAGGTAGGAACTTATGAAATGCTTTTAAGTGATTCTCTTTCCGTGGCAAAAAAAGCAAGGCAGGAAAATGTCAGGGTTCGTCTCAGTACATATCCCGGAATGTTCCATGTATTCCAACGGGCCATGCTTCTTTTACCGGAATCCCAAAAAGCCTGGAGTGAAGTAGAACGGTTTATTGAAAAAATCAGCGAATAAAAAATTACAACCAGCCACCATCTAAGGTGATAATTTGTCCGGTCAGATAAGCCGGACTTTTTATTATGTTTAAAGCAAGTTCAGCCACTTCGGCTGCAGTTCCCATTCTTCCTACAGGGATATCTTCTGTGATAACATTCTTTTCTTCAGCGCTAAAACAGTTATTCATATCTGTATCAATCATGCCACAGGCAATGGCATTTACCTGAATATTGCTAGGTGCTAACTCTTTGGCAAGGGCTTTTGTAAAACTATTTAGTCCGCCCTTGGAAGCGGAATAAGCTACCTCAGTAGAAGCACCGGCATTTCCCCATACGGAAGAAATATTAAGAATTTTTCCTGATTGAGTCTTGAGCATGTTAGCCACTGCTAACTTACTTGTATAAAAGGCAGAAGTAAGATTTACGGAAATAACCCTGTTCCATTCATCCGGTGTCATGTATTGAAACAAACCTACATGGGAAATTCCGGCGTTGTTAATCAGAACATCTAAATGTTCTATATTAGAGAAGCATTTAGAAACAAAAGCATAATCAGAAATATCTCCAACGAAGCCTGTACAACTTATGGAGTAAGCTTCTTCTAACTCGGTCATGAGAGTAGAAAGAAGACTATCATTTTTATGACAGGTCAGATACAGATTGTAGCCTTCCTTTGCAAGGGTGGTGGCAATTGCCTTCCCAATTCCCCTGGAGGCTCCGGTTATGAATGCGTTTTTTTTCATATAATTTTCCTTTCAAGATAGCGTGTTTTAAAATTAAAGTTTCGAAAATTAACAGTTATAAATAGAAAATAATAACATCAATAATTAATAACGCCAATTGTAATGAGTATAACATATTTTGCTAAGAAAGTCTGTGAAAATGAAAAAATCTGTGGCAATATAAGTACAAAACGATTATAATGGGAATATTGAATTTATTAGATAAAGTTCTTATTATGCAAGAGTATAATAGCATGAAAGAGCGACTTGACTTGGAGGCAGTAAGATGGATAAAGCATATGATGTAATTATTATAGGAGCAGGTCCGGCGGGTATGTCGGCGGCAGTTTATGGTGTGAGAGCCGGGCTTTCTGTTTTAATGTTAGACAAAGCAGGCATGGCGGGAGGACAGATTTTAAATACGTATGAGGTTGAAAATTATTTAGGATTTTCTTCTATTAGTGGTTTTGAACTTGGTATGAAATTTAAGGAGCATGCAGAGCATTTTGGAATTACAGTAACAAATGGTACTGTAAAAAAGATTATTGATCAGGACAAGTATAAATTAGTAGAAACAGAAGAAGGAAATTATATAGGAAAAACAGTAGTGCTGGCAACAGGCGCTTCCCACGCAAAGCTTTTGGTGCCAGGAGAAGAAGAATTTTCCGGCATGGGAGTTTCTTATTGCGCTACTTGTGATGGAGCTTTTTTTAGAAACCGTACAGTAGCGGTGGTTGGTGGTTCTGATGTGGCGGTAGAGGATGCAATTTTTTTGGCAAGAGCTTGTGAAAAAGTATATCTCATTCATAGAAGAGACCGGCTGAGGGCAGCAAAAAGATTACAGGAGGCTTTAATAAAACTTCCAAATGTAGAAATTATTTGGAATACTACCGTTACCAAAATAAATGGAGAAGACACGGTAGAATCTTTGGAACTTTCCAATAAAGAGACGAAAGAAACAAGTACTCTTTTGGTTGACGGAGTATTTATTGCAGTTGGCATGAAACCTAATACAAAAATGCTTACAGGATTAGTGGACATGGATGAAAATGGTTACATTATAGCTGGAGAAGATTGCGCTACAAGTAATCCGGCTATTTTTGCAGCAGGTGATTTACGTACGAAAAAGCTTCGTCAAATAGTGACAGCAGTGGCTGACGGCGCCAGTGCAATTGCAGGTTGTGAGGCTTATTTATCCACTTTATGAAAAAATTTTCCAATTTACAATAAAGAGAGATAGCGGGTTGACAATTAAAACAGTTAATGCTATATTTATTTGCAGATGTAACAAATTTGTAACAAATGTGAACACAGATTAATATTTGGAGGAAAAATGAAAAACAAAAGTATAAAAATTGCAGCATGTGCATTCGTAACAGCAATTGCAATTTCAGGTACCGCTTTAGATACACAGGCAACAGGACTTCCGGCAGCAGGTGCAGCCGTTGTTTTAAATGAAGGTAGCGACGTAGCAGTTGTAGAAAAGGAAGTAAAGGAGAAAGAAGAACAACACCAGAAAGAGTTAGAATGCGTAGAATTATCCGTTGGTGCAACTGCCAGTGCTCAGGATGTAGTAGCCGGTGACGTTGCTGCTATCGTTGAAGCAGAAGCGGAAGAGGATTTTTCTAATTTGGTAATTGCCAAGGTAAATGATTATGTAAATGTTAGAAGTGAAGCCAGCGAAGAAAGTGAAGTAGTTGGTAAGCTTTACAATGAATCAGTAGGTAGTTTTGTCTCAGAAGCAGAAGGCGGCTGGTATTTAATCGAATCCGGCAATGTAAAGGGCTATGTAAAAGCAGAATATGTAGTAACCGGTGATGAAGCAGTAGAGCTTGCCGGAAAAGTTGGTAAGAGAATTGCTACTGTAAATACGGAAACATTATTTGTAAGAGAAGATGCAACAACTGAATCCGGTGTTATCGGTATGGTTCCTATGGAAGACGAGTTAATCGTAACCGAAGAAGGTGCCACAGACGGATGGGTAAAAGTATCTGTAGAAGAAGGTGATGGATATGTTTCAAATGAATATGTATCACTTTCTACTGAATTTGTAAAAGCTGAGTCAAAAGAAGAAGAAGAAGCAAGACTTGCTAAAGAAGAAGAGGCAAGAAGACAGGCTAATGCAGCAGCTGCTGCAAAAGAAGGATCTTCTAAATCTTCAAAGTCTTCTGGGAAAAACTCTGGTGGAGCAGTTTCTACAGGTGGAAGTGGAAGAGGTTCTTCCGTAGCAAGCTTTGCATGTCAGTTTGTTGGTAACCCATATGTTTATGGTGGTACAAGCTTAACAAATGGAGCTGATTGTTCAGGATTCGTAATGAGTGTATATGCAAACTTCGGTGTAAGTCTTCCACATTCCTCAGGAGCGCTTAGAGGTGTTGGAGCAAACGTAGGCGGATTGGCAAATGCACAGCCTGGCGATATTGTATGTTACTCAGGACATGTTGGAATTTACATTGGTGGTGGACAGATTGTACACGCCAGCTCAGCAAAGACTGGTATTAAGATTTCTAATGCTTCTTACAAACCGGTATTATCTGTAAGACGTATTTTCTAGTAAAGGCTATAAAACAGGATAACATGAAAGATTTAAGGACATTTTCCGTTAGGGAGATGTCCTTCTTTTATGGTGCGCCTTGCGGCGCACGTCGCTACTTATACAGAGAGAAACTCGTCATATTGCAGTAAAAAAACATAAATCCATCTACAAGAAAATACTAAATTCGGCAATCTGCACAAAAAATGTATAAAAATGGGGAAAAAGGACAAAAAAGTAAGTAAATTTGTCGAAAAGTTATCCACAATTAAAAGTGCCACTTTTAGGGGGATGGGGACTTATGCACGAAGTTATACACATTATCCACAAAAAAATAGGGTAAAAATAAGTAGATTTTATGGAAACTATAAGAACGAGTGTTTTGTACACAAATCATAAACTTTTCTTATTTTACAAAAATATTAAAAAATCTATTGACTTTTTTAATGTGAAAAAATAACTGACAATTTTATAAAATTATTGGAAAACTTACTATTTTATGCTATAATAAACATACTTTATAACAGAAAGGGATGGGCATCATGAAATTTATTATTTTAGGAAAAAATATTGACGTTACTGAAGGATTAAAAACTGCAGTGGAGGACAAGATTGGGAAACTGGAAAAGTATTTTACACCTGAGACAGAAGTACATGTAACCCTTAGCGTGGAAAAGGACAGACAAAAAATAGAAGTGACCATACCTGTAAAAGGAAATATCATTCGTTCTGAACAGGTAAGTAACGATATGTACGTATCTATTGACTTGGTAGAAGAGATTATCGAGAGACAGCTTAAAAAATATAAGAACAAGCTGGTAGACCACAAACAGAGCAACAACTTCTTCAAACAGGACTTCATCGAAAAAGATTACATGGATGAAGAGGAAATTAAAATTATCCGTACTAAGAAATTTGACATTAAACCTATGTATCCGGAAGATGCCTGCATACAGATGGAATTATTAGGACACAATTTCTTTGTATTTAACAATGCAGAAACAGATCAGGTGAATGTTGTTTATAAGAGAAAAGGAAATACTTACGGTTTAATTGAACCGGAAATTTAAAAAGGAAGACAAGACCTGTGGGCATGCATAAAGCATACCTGCAGGTTTTTTGGTTCCATATAGATAACAGAAAATTTACCATAACAATTGTAAAACCATTGCAAAAAAAATTCCCCTATGTTAAAATAGTGACAGTGGGCAATGACAAAAAAATAACAATCATTGCAAGCCCCATAAATTCGGGGGATTTTGTAACTGAAATCGTTTCAGAACGAAACAAAAATGGAGGAAAGAAAAATGGCAAAAAAAGTAGTTTTAGCAGGCGCTTGCCGTACCGCTATCGGAACAATGGGCGGATCATTAAGCACAACACCGGCAGCAGATTTGGGAGCAATCGTTATTAAAGAAGCTTTAAATAGAGCAGGGGTTGCACCTGAAGCAGTTGATCAGGTATATATGGGATGTGTTATCCAGGCAGGTCTTGGACAGAACGTAGCACGTCAGGCTAGTATTAAAGCTGGTTTACCAATCGAAGTACCGGCAGTTACAATCAATGTAGTATGCGGTTCCGGTTTGAACTGTGTAAATATGGCTGCTCAGATGATTATGGCTGGAGAAGCTGACATCGTAGTAGCAGGTGGTATGGAAAATATGTCTATGGCTCCATACGCATTAAAGCAGGCTCGTTTTGGTTACAGAATGAACAACAATACTTTAGTAGATACAATGGTAAATGATGCTCTTTGGGATGCATTCAATGATTACCACATGATTCAGACAGCTGACAACATCTGCGAAGATGAAAGATGGAAACTTACTCGTGAAGAATTGGACGAGTTTGCTGTTAAGAGTCAGGAAAAAGCAGTTGCAGCTCAGGAAGCAGGTGCTTTCGATAAAGAAATCGTACCGGTTATGGTTAAGAAGAAAAAAGAAATGGTTGAATTTAAGAAGGATGAAGGACCACGTCCGGGAACATCTATGGAAGGTCTTGCAAAATTACGTGCTATCAATCCAAACGGAAAAGTTACAGCAGGTAACGCATCTGGTATTAATGACGGTGCTGCAGCTATCGTTGTTATGAGCGAAGAAAAAGCAAAAGAGTTAGGCGTTAAGCCAATGGCTACATGGGTAGCAGGTGCTCTTGGCGGTGTAGACCCAACAATCATGGGTATCGGACCGGTTGCTTCTACAAAGAAAGTATTAGACAAAACCGGCATGAAGATTGAAGACTTCGACATTATCGAAGCAAATGAAGCTTTCGCTGCTCAGTCTATTGCAGTAGGAAGAGATTTAGGAATTGACGTTGACAAACAGTTAAATCCAAACGGTGGTGCTATTGCACTTGGACACCCGGTAGGTGCTTCAGGATGCCGTATCTTAGTTACTTTACTTCATGAAATGGAAGCAAAAGATGCTAAGAAAGGTCTTGCAACACTTTGCATCGGCGGTGGTATGGGTTGCTCTACTATCGTAGAAAGAGACTAATTATAAGAATTTCACAAAGACTGTCAGGCATTTTGTCTGGCAGCCATTGTGCGTCTATAGGACAACGCCCCCCAAGTGACCGGGCATATGGTAAGTAAAAAACAGACAGCGTAAAGCTTCTGGTAATTATAAAAAGATAGGAGAAAAACCATGGAATTCATTTTGTATGAACAAAAAGGTGCATATGCTGTTATCACAATCAATCGTGAAAAAGCATTAAACGCATTAAACTCAACTGTATTAGAAGAGTTAGACAAAACTTTAGATGCTGTAAACTTAGACGAAGTAAGATGTTTAATCTTAACAGGTGCAGGAACAAAATCCTTCGTAGCAGGTGCTGATATCGGAGAAATGAGCTCCCTTACAAAAGCAGAAGGCGAAGCTTTCGGTAAAAAAGGAAATGACGTATTCCGCAAATTAGAAACATTCCCAATTCCTGTTATTGCAGCAGTAAATGGCTTTGCTTTAGGTGGCGGCTGTGAAATTTCCATGAGCTGTGATATTCGTATCTGCTCTGATAACGCAGTATTTGGACAACCTGAAGTTGGTCTTGGTATTACACCTGGCTTTGGTGGAACACAGAGACTTGCACGTTTAGTAGGTGCAGGTATGGCAAAACAGATGATCTACACTGCAAGAAATATTAAGGCTGACGAAGCTTACAGAATCGGCCTTGTAAATGCAGTTTATCCACAGGAAGAGTTAATGGCACAGGCAGAAAAAATGGCAGCAGGCATTGCTAAAAATGCTCCAATCGCTGTTCGTAACTGCAAGAAAGCAATTAATGACGGTTTAGACGTAGATATGGATCAGGCAATCGTAATTGAAGAAAAATTATTCGGTGACTGCTTCGAGTCATATGACCAGAAGGAAGGAATGGCTGCTTTCTTAGAAAAGAGAAAAGTAGAAGCTTTCTTAAATAAATAATAAAAAACTAGGAGGAACAAAAATGAAAGTAGGTATTATTGGTGCCGGCACAATGGGTTCTGGTATCGCACAGGCATTCGCTCAGACAGAAGGCTATGAAGTATATCTTTGCGATATCAACGAAGAATTTGCTGCAAACGGCAAAAACAGAATCGCAAAAGGTTTCGAAAAACGTATTGCAAAAGGAAAAATGGATCAGGCAGCTGCTGATGCAATTCTTGCTAAAATTACAACAGGTGTAAAAACAATTTGTACAGATTGTGATTTAGTAGTAGAAGCTGCATTAGAAGTTATGGATATTAAGAAACAGACATTCAAAGAGTTACAGGATATTTGTAAACCGGAATGTATTTTTGCTACAAATACTTCTTCTCTTTCTATTACAGAAATTGGTGCAGGACTCGACAGACCGGTTATCGGTATGCACTTCTTCAACCCTGCTCCTGTTATGAAGCTTGTTGAAGTTATCGCTGGTTTAAATACACCGGTAGAAGTTGTAGACAAAATCAAAGCTATTTCTGAAGAAATCGGAAAAACACCTGTACAGGTTGAAGAAGCAGCAGGATTCGTTGTAAACAGAATCTTAATCCCAATGATTAACGAAGCTATCGGAATCTACGCAGAAGGCGTTGCATCTGTAGAAGGTATTGATACAGCTATGAAGCTTGGTGCTAACCACCCAATGGGACCTTTAGCATTAGGTGACTTAGTAGGTCTTGATATTGTACTTGCTATTATGGAAGTATTACAGGCAGAAACAGGTGATGCTAAATACCGTCCACATCCACTTCTTAAGAAAATGGTTCGTGGTGGACAGCTTGGTCAGAAGACAGGAAAAGGCTTCTACGATTACAGCAAATAATTATATAATCAGCTAAAAAATTAATGGAGGAAATAAAAAATGGATTTTACATTAAGTAAGAAACATGAAATGGCAAGAACTCTTTTCAGAGATTTTGCACAAAACGAAGTAAAACCACTTGCTCAGGAAGTTGACGAAACAGAAACATTCCCAAGAGAAACCGTTGACAAAATGGCAAAATTAGGATTTTTAGGAATTCCGATTCCAAAGGAATATGGCGGACAGGGCTGTGATCCTTTAACATACGCTATGTGTGTAGAAGAACTTTCAAAAGTATGCGGTACTACAGGTGTTATCGTATCTGCTCACACATCTCTTTGCGCTGATCCAATTCAGACTTACGGTACAGAAGAGCAGAAACAGAAATACTTAGTTCCACTTGCAAAAGGTGAAAAATTAGGTGCTTTCGGTTTAACTGAGCCAGGTGCTGGTACAGATGCGCAGGGACAGCAGACTAAAGCTGTTTTAGATGGAGATGAATGGGTACTTAACGGATCTAAATGCTTCATTACAAACGGTAAAGAAGCAGACATTTACATCGTAATCGCTATTACAGGCATGGTTGAAAAACGTGGCAGAATGACAAAAGAAATTTCTGCATTCATCGTAGAAAAAGGAACACCGGGATTCACATTCGGTACAAAAGAAAAGAAAATGGGTATCCGTGGTTCAAGCACATACGAATTAATCTTTACAGATTGCCGTATTCCAAAAGAAAACTTACTTGGACAAAAAGGTAAAGGCTTCAGTATTGCAATGCATACATTAGACGGTGGACGTATTGGTATTGCTGCACAGGCTTTAGGTCTTGCAGAAGGTGCATTAGAAACAACTATCGAATATGTAAAAGAAAGAAAACAGTTCGGCAGAGCAATCGGTGCTTTCCAGAATACACAGTTCCAGCTTGCTGACATGGCTACTAAAGTAGAAGCAGCTCAGCTTCTAGTTTACAAGGCAGCTATGGCTAAGGCTACTCAGAAGTCTTACAGCATTGAAGCAGCTAAGGCTAAACTTTATGCAGCAGAAGTTGCTATGGAAGTAACAACAAAAGCTGTTCAGTTACATGGTGGTTACGGTTACATCAGAGAATATGATGTTGAACGTATGATGCGTGATGCTAAGATTACAGAAATTTACGAAGGAACTTCAGAAGTTCAACGTATGGTTATTTCTGGAAGCTTATTAAAATAAGGAGGTACGAGAACGTGAAAATCGTAGTATGTGTAAAACAGGTACCTGATACAAAGGGTGGAGTTAAATTTAATCCGGACGGTACTTTAGACAGAGGTGCAATGCTTACTATTATGAATCCTGATGATAAAGCAGGTTTAGAGGCAGCACTTAGATTAAAAGATCAATATGGCGCAGAGGTAACAGTTCTTACAATGGGACTTCCAAAAGCAGAAGATGTACTTCGTGAAGCTATGGCTATGGGCGCTGACAATGGTATCTTAGTAACAGACAGAGTTTTAGGTGGTGCTGATACTTGGGCTACTTCTACAACTTTAGCTGGTGCTATCAGAAACTTAGATTACGACTTAATTATCACAGGACGTCAGGCTATCGACGGTGATACAGCACAGGTGGGTCCACAGATTTCTGAGCATTTAAATATCCCTGTAATCTCTTATGCACAGGATATCAAAATCGAAGGCGACAGCGTAATTGTTGAACGTCAGTATGAAGACAGATATCACGTAGTAAAAGCAAAAATGCCTTGCCTTGTAACAGCTCTTGCAGAATTAAACGAGCCACGTTACATGACTCCAGGCGGAATTTTTGATGCTTTAGAGAAAGAAATCACAGTTTGGGGAAGAGCAAACCTTGTAGACGTAGAAGATTCTAACTTAGGTCTTGCAGGTTCACCTACAAAGATTGCTAAGGCTTCTGATAAAGTAAGAAAAGGAACAGGTGAAAAGGTTACTCTTGATCCGGAAGAAGCAGTTTCTTACTTAATGAACAAATTAACAGAAAAACATGTTATCTAATAAATAAAGGAAAAGTGGTGAAAAAAATGAATTTAGAAGAATATAAAGGTGTATATGTCTTTGCACAGCAGGTTGACAATCAGTTAAGCAGCATCGCTTTTGAGTTAATCGGTAAAGGTAAAGATTTAGCAGCAGATTTAGGAACAGAGGTTACTGCAATCCTTGTTGGTTCTGATGTAAAAGGTCTTGCAGACGAGCTTGCAGCATATGGCGCTGATAAGGTTATCGTTGTAGATGATCCGGAATTAAAGGAATACAGAACAGAACCTTATACACATGCAGTTGCATCTGTTATTGAAAAATACAAACCGGAAATCGTATTAGTAGGTGCTACAGCAATCGGTCGTGACTTAGGACCTAGAGTTTCAGCAAGAGTACAAACAGGTCTTACAGCTGACTGTACAGTGCTTGAAATCGGTGATTTCCCATTAAATCCAATTCCTGGAAAAGAGCAGAAACACAATCAGTTATTAATGACTCGTCCTGCATTCGGTGGTAACACAATCGCTACAATCGCATGTCCTGACAACCGTCCTCAGATGGCTACAGTTCGTCCGGGTGTTATGCAGAAACGTGAAAAAGTAGAAGGTGCTAAAGCTGTTGTTGAAGAATTCAACCCAGGATTTACTCCAGACAACAAATACGTTGAAATCTTAGAAATTGTTAAATCTGTAGTAGATACAGTTGACATTATGGATGCTAAGATTTTAGTATCCGGTGGTCGTGGTGTAGGAAGCCCTGAAAACTTCAAATTATTAGAAGACCTTGCAGATGCTCTTGGCGGAACAGTAAGCTGCTCGCGTGCAGTTGTAGACTCAGGCTGGAAACCACGTGATCTTCAGGTTGGCCAGACAGGTAAAACTGTACGTCCTAGCGTATACTTTGCAATCGGTATTTCAGGAGCAATCCAGCACGTTGCAGGTATGGAAGAATCTGACATCATCATCGCAATCAACAAAGATGAAACAGCTCCAATCTTTGATGTAGCTGATTACGGTATTGTTGGTGACTTAAATAAAATCGTTCCAATGCTTACAGAACAGATTAAGGCTGTTGTAAAGAAATAATTGATTGCATTGGAGAAACATCTGGCATATAGTCAGACAAGCTTTCGGTTGTTTTATAATAACGAATGATTGAAAGAAAAGAATGAAAGTAAAAAATGAGCCCTGTCGCTGGAAAAGCCAGTGACAGGGCTTTTTGTATGACTAGTAACAGTCTTTAACTTTAGGGTTTTGATTGGTAACATATTCTTTACTTCGCATTTTCCTTCAACGCATCCAGCCAAATTTCATAAGCCTCTCCGGTCATATGTACGCCGTCAACTGAATAGGCAGATGGCAAATCGTTGGTCTCATCCACCAGTAAGGAATACAAATCAATATAAATGAGATTCCTGCTATCAGCAAGCTCTTTAATAGCCACATTTAAAGTCTGTACCTGAGTGTTTGGAATCCCGGTAGAGGAATTTACAGGTAGGACGCTTTGGACGTAAATTTCGCAGTCTGGCAGAGAAGCTTGTAATGTATCTAATGTTTTTTCGTAATAATCTACTGTAGTTTCAGTAGGTATATTTTGGCGTAAATCATTAATACCAATCATAAGAAAAATCTTTTCCGGTTTTGCTTCTATAATAACAGAAAGCCGGTTATAAACACCTTCTGTTACGTCGCTGTCTATGCCACGGTTTAAAACAACCTTGTCAGGAAAAAATTCCTGCCATTCGCCACGGGCTGTAATAGAGTCTCCTACAAATATGATATCAGCTTTGGTTGCAGGAGAAATCTCAAACATGGACTCCCTTTGTATGTACTGGGCATTATCTCCATAAGAATACGGTACAGCATTTACTGTATTATAAAGGGATGTAAAGTAACCACCCCGATATAAAAGAAATAGAACCATACAGAATAATAAGCCACAGCTTATGCTTAATAATAGTATTATTTTTTTTGCGTGTTTCATGTTATCTCCAATAAAAAAATTTTAGGTTATGATAGATTTGTGTTCTTTTACACTAATCTTCCCAATGCTCCTTCTTAGAATAAATCTGAACCGCATCTCCCTTTAGAATAAAGGTAGAGCCATTTGGAATAATCACTTTATTTTTTCTGCGAATCATTACAATCAGCTCCTGGCGGGAAATATCCAGCTCTTTTACCTGCATGCCCACCCAGGGATGCTGCTGTTTAATAATAATTTCTTTTAAATGAATGTCTGCTTCATCTTTAAAGTTCTTTGCACCGATTACCATAACGTCCCCGGTTTTTAATATAAAATCTCCTTTGGGAACAATCACATTGGCGTTGCGCTTTTACCATAACTAAAAGAAGCTGTGGAGGAAACACTAAATCACTTACGGCGCTATGATTCCATGGATGGGTGTCGTAAATGGTTGAAGTTACAATTACCCAGTCAAAAATACGGCTCACTAAATTTCTCTTATTACCAATCTGAATTGTATCAAATACCTGTCTGCGTAGTTTTTCCATTTCTTAAATCCTCTTATATAATGATTTGGGTGCGGGAAGACCTTTCACAACTTACTGTAATTTGACAATTTAAAGTTCTAACACATTTTCTACAATTTCCACTGCATCCATAATACAATCAGGGCAGGAGCGTAAAACCTTTCCGGTATCTACACCTTTTAATTCACGACAGACTGTAGAACCGTTCTTTTCTTCAAAGGTATCAAGAATTTTCTTAGAAAGCTTATAAGAATCCACCTTTGTAGAAGGAGTCTCTAAATTTCCATCACTATTTTTAAAACCTGCAAGCATAACTGCACCGGACACGGCTCCACAGGTTCCATTCATACATCCCATGCCAAGTCCGAAAGCTTCTCCGGCTTTAAAAAGAGTTTCCTTATTAACGCCGATTTCATCAGCAAATGAGCAGGCAACCGCCTGACAACAGTTGTATTTTTGGTCATGAAGTGCAATTGCTAATTCTTTTTTATTCATTTGTGTTTTTCCTTTCGTAAAATAGAGTATTTTCAATTAATCTTTATTATAGTATGACTTCTTAGATAATTCAAACATAGTATGTAATTTTCCTACAAAAATTACAACAGTTAAGCTCATATCATTTGTAAAGCCGCACCTGTTGTGCTTTCTGCTGCGTGGCAGCTATCTGTGCTTATAAAGGAGCGTTTAGCTTCTTAATTGCCCAATCAACAAACTTGTAGCAGTTTTTTTCCACAAAATAATGAAATAAAATGGAACACCCCAATATACATAAAAAACTAGCTAACAAAACAATGAACGCTGTTACTACATAATGTCCAAGGAAAGCAAAAAGCTCCCTAAAAAGCCAGGTGGAAAAAGAAAATAAAATAGGAATATGCAGTAGGAAAAAGCTGTAACTGTTTTTTGCTAAAATTAGCAGAGGCTTACTTTCCAGTCCCTTTTTAATCAAATCCAATTGATAAACAGACAATACTGTAAAAAAAGCGGCAAGAGTATGATAAAACAGATGGGTATTGTAAATTGCCGGAAGTTTAGGGAAAAATTCATAAAAGCCTTCAGTTGTTGCATAAGTAGGATAACCGCCTAAAATAATACCAAAAACAAGAAAGAATACGGAAACAGGTTTTGGAAAATAAAATTTCTTTTCACTGCACATATAAAAAGAAAGAGCGCTTCCAAGTATGAAAAGAGAATACATACTATTTTGCTGAAAGGAGAAAAGCAGGGCAACTGCGTAAACCAAATACATTTTTTTTCCTTTGTCCCAACTCATTTCTGCTAATAGAGTAGAAAGAGCAGAACCAATCAGTAAATATTTCATCATCCAGAATGCATTGGAAAAACGGTTATCCATAATAAACCATACGGATATAAACGAAGAATTTAGTAAATCATAAAAGGTTTCTTTATTCTGATAATAAGAACCCAGCCAGTCAGAACCGGTTAAGGAAGAGACTTCTACGTTGGTAAACAGGCTAAATTGTAGCATCACATACACAATGAAGCTGACAGCAAATAAAGGAAGAACAAGCTTTGGATAACGCTTTAGTAGAAAAGAAGAAACAGAGCTTCGTTCCTTTATGGAAATAATCTTGTAACTGATCACAAGCCCACTGATAAGGCAAAAAAGACCTACCATGTATTCTCCGCAGAAAAAGGCGGAAAAGGGGAGCTGTCCAATCGTGTATTCGAATTTGTCTGTCATATGTGCGATAGCATCCTTTCCCATATAAATCCCTGGAAAAAAAGCCAGAAAAAAGTGATGGAGAAATACTCCAATACATGCCAATGCTTTTAAACCGTCTAACCATTTCAATCTGTTATTCATAGAAATCTCCATTCTGTGGTCATTTAATTGGTATCATAGATAGTTATGAAAGTGTTTTAATTTGTTATCATTTAAACAGCAGCCAAATACTTGCTATCAGAATGCGTAACAGCTGTGAAACAAAAGGAACGTCCTGCAAACATCAACTTTGCAGGACATTCCTTAAAATCTTTTGTGAATCTGTGGATAGTCTTGAATAATTTAGTAAGTCATAGCTTCCTCTTCACCCTTAAGTACACGAAGTGCACCCTGAGCAAGAGCAAGTAACTCGTCTTCACCGGGATATACAGTAAAGTCTCCAATCCAGCCGGCTTTTTTCTTTAAGCCTTCTACAACACCTTTATCGTAAGCAATACCACCGGTTACGATAATCTGGTCAACTTTTCCGTCTAATACACAAGCCATGGAACCCATATCCTTAGCTACCTGCTGAACAAATGCAGCACGAAGTTCAATTGCTTTCGCATCGCCTTCTGTAGCCATTTTTTCTACATCACGCATATCATTTGTACCAAGGTAAGCATTGAAACCACCGTTACCTACGATTTTTTTGTAAACTTCTTTTTCAGTATATTCACCGGAAAAACACATTTTAATTAAAGCACCGCTTGGAACTGCACCGGCTCTTTCAGGAGAGAAAGCACCATCACCGTCTAATGCATTAAATACATCTACAACCTTACCGTTTTTGTGTGCACCAACAGAAACACCGCCGCCCATGTGAACAACAATTAAGTTTAAGGAGTCATAGGCTTTGCCTGTTTCTTTTGCATATCTTTTTGCAACCGCTTTTTGATTTAATGCATGGAATACGCTTGTTCTTGGAAGCTCAGGAACACCTGAGTATCTTGCCACTGGCTCTAATTCGTCAACGACAACCGGGTCAACGATGAAAGAAGGAACACCAATTTCATCCGCAATTTCTCTTGCTAAAATACCGCCTAAGTTAGAAGCGTGCTGTCCCTGCTTACCAATTTTTAAGTCTTCTAATAAGTCATCTGTAACTGCATAAGTACCACCTGGAATTGGCTTTAACATACCGCCACGACCAACAATAACGTCTAAAGATTTCATGTCAAAATCTTTCTCTTTTAATAAGTCTAAAATAATATTTTTACGGAAATCCTTTTGGTCTACAATAGAAGCATATTTAGCGATTTCCTCTGTAGAATGTCTTAAGGTTTCTTCAAATAATAAGGTTTCTTCATCAAATACACCGATTTTGGTAGAAGTAGAACCCGGATTGATAATTAAGCTTTTCATAATTTGTATCCTTTCATCAATAATTTATAATTATTAATTAATAACTAATTCATGGACTTCATGGATTCTGCAACAACAGCACCAAGTGCAATGGAATTTACCTTTGTTTCAAAATCGTCAGAACGTGAAGTTAAAATAACAGGAGCCTTTGTTCCGGTTAAGATGTTACCATTTTTAACCTTTGCAGTATGAACAAGTGCTTTATATACAAGGTTTCCGGCATGAATATCCGGGAATAAAAGAATATCAGCATCACCGGTAATCTTTCTGCCTTCTGCTCCTTTGTGTTTTGCAGCTTCAGGGTCAATAGCTAAGTCTAAAGAAAGAGGACCGTCTACGATACAGCCTGTAATCTTGCCTTCTTCACACATTTTTGTAAGCTCAGCAGCTTCAACTGTTGCAGGCATCTTGGGATTTACAACTTCAACTGCAGCAAGTGGAGCAACCTTTGGTGTGTCAATGCCACATGCGTTACAGATTTCTACTGTGTTTTCAATAATATGTACTTTATCTTCTAAAGTAGGATATGTCATGAAAGCAACATCTGTTAAGAATAATAATTTTTCAACACCTTCGATTTCGAATACACATACGTGGGATAATGGCTTTCCTGTTCTAAGACCAACTTCCTTATCAAGAACACTCTTTAAGAAAGATTTTGTGTCAATGATACCTTTCATGTACATGTCTGCAGTTCCATTGTGAACTAACTCAACAGCTTTTAATGCAGCTGTATAATCATCTTTTTCATCAATAATTTCAAAGCCGGATAAGTCTACATTAATAGAAGCAGCCACTTCTTTAATCTTGTCTTCATCACCTACTAAAATAGCATCTGCAATGTTTCTTTCTTTTGCAGCCTTTACTGCTTCTAATACAGGAGCATCCTGGGCTACAGCAACTGCTACTTTCTTTAAAGAGCAGTCGTTCACTTTTGCAATTAAATTGTCAAATCCTTTGCTCATTTGTTTACACCTCTTGTTTTTTATTATTTTCTTTTGAATCCTGCAAAAAAAATCATCTTTTTAAGCATAAATCCGAAATTTTCAACTCGTTAAAATAATAACACTTCTGATTATAAAGGTCAATGAGGAAAACTTAAGTAAATAAATGGATTTTTGTACTCTTGAGTCATGTTCTTACGGTCTTTGTAGCAAGTGGGCAGAACTGTTCTGAATAGTTACGAAAAATTAACAATCATTAACAAAACTTTAATAAGTACCAGAAAATCATGATAAAATCTAAGAAAATTAAGAATTTTATCGAGTTAGGTTGTTAGTAAAAGATTGCAATTTTATTAATTTCGTATATAATGAGTAGTGGTGGTTTTTTAGAAACCAGCGGTTAATGAGACTGAATGGGTAGTAGTAGAGAAAGTCAATAGTATAGAAGGTTAGGAGTTTGGAATGAACATTATACAAAAAGTTTTTGGTACTCATAGTGAAAGGGAATTAAAAAGAATTGAGCCAATTGTAAAAAAAATAGAATCCTACAAAGATTCCATGATGGCACTTTCGGACGAGGAGCTTAAAGGAAAAACAAAAGAGTACAAAGACCGTCTTGCAAAAGGAGAGACATTAGATGACATTCTCCCGGAAGCATATGCTACCGTACGTGAAGCGGGACGAAGAGTTTTAAACATGGAACATTACAGAGTACAGCTTATTGGTGGTATTATTCTTCATCAGGGACGTATTTCTGAAATGAGAACAGGTGAAGGTAAAACATTGGTTTCTACTCTGCCTGCATACTTAAATGCATTAGAAGGTAAAGGGGTACATATCGTTACCGTTAATGATTACCTGGCAAAGCGTGACGCAGAGTGGATGGGACAGCTTCATGAATTTTTAGGTCTTTCAGTAGGTGTAGTATTAAACGAGATGAAGGCTGAGGAAAGAAGAGCTGCTTACGGTTGTGACATTACCTACGTTACCAACAATGAGTTAGGCTTTGATTACTTAAGAGATAACATGGTTATTTACAAGGAACAGCTTGTTTTACGTGATTTAAACTATGCCATCATCGACGAGGTTGACTCCGTTTTAATTGACGAAGCAAGAACACCTCTTATTATTTCAGGACAAAGTGGTAAGTCTACAAAGCTTTATGAGGCGTGTGATATTTTAGCAAGACAGTTAAAACGTGGTGCAGACTTAGAGGAACAGTCCAAAATCGATGTTATGATGGGTATTGAACAGGAAGAAACCGGTGACTTTATCGTAAATGAAAAGGACAAAGTAGTAAACTTAACCGCAGATGGTGTGGCTAAGGTAGAGCGATTCTTCCAGATTGAAAACTTAGCAGATCCGGAAAACTTAGAAATCCAGCACAACATTATTTTAGCCCTTCGTGCCCACAACTTAATGTTTAAGGATCAGGACTATGTTGTAAAAGACGATCAGGTTTTAATCGTTGATGAATTTACCGGTCGTATTATGCCGGGACGTCGTTATTCAGATGGTCTTCATCAGGCAATTGAAGCAAAAGAGCATGTTAAGGTTAAACGTGAAAGCAAAACATTAGCAACTATCACATTCCAGAACTTCTTTAATAAATTTGAGAAAAAGGCAGGTATGACAGGTACAGCTTTAACAGAAGAAAAGGAATTTAGAGATATTTACGGCATGGACGTTATTGAAATTCCAACAAACCGTCCGGTTGCCAGAATTGACAGACAGGATGCTGTATACAAGACAAAGAAAGAAAAACTCCATGCAGTTGTGGATGAGGTTATTAGTGCCCATGAAAAGGGACAGCCTGTATTGGTAGGTACTATTACGATTGAAGCTTCTGAGGAAATCAGCAAACTTTTAACAAAGAAAGGCATTCAGCATAAAGTATTAAATGCCAAATTCCACGAATTAGAAGCAGAAATCGTAGCAGAAGCCGGCGTTCATGGTACGGTAACTATCGCTACTAACATGGCTGGTCGTGGTACGGATATTAAGCTTGATGATGAAGCAAAGGAAGCAGGCGGTCTTAAGATTATCGGTACTGAAAGACACGAATCCAGACGTATTGACAATCAGCTCCGTGGACGTTCCGGACGTCAGGGTGACCCGGGTGAGTCTAGGTTCTTTATTTCCTTAGAGGACGATTTGATGCGTCTGTTTGGTTCTGAGAAAACCATGGCGGCATTTAATGCCCTTGGTATTCCGGAAAATCAGGAAATTGAACACCCGATGCTTACAAAAGCCATTGAAGGTGCCCAAAAGAAAATCGAAAGTAACAACTTTGGTATTCGTAAAAACTTATTAGAATACGACCAGGTTATGAATGAGCAGAGAGAAATCATTTATGCGGAACGTCTTCGTGTATTAAACGGAGAAAGCATGCGTGATGTTATTTACAAGATGATTACGGACGTTGTAGAAAGCTCTGTAGATATGGTAATTGGTGATGAAGGAACAAGCGAAGATTGGGATTTAAAAGAATTGAATCAGCTTCTTTTACCAATTATTCCAATTCAGCCGGTTAAAACACCTGATGTAAAGAAATGCAAAAAGAATGAATTAAAGCATAAATTAAAAGAGGAAGCTGTGAAGCTTTATGAAAGTAAAGAAGCAGAGTTCCCGGAACCGGAAGCACTTCGTGAAATGGAACGTGTTATTTTACTGAAGGTTATTGACCGTAAGTGGATGGATCACATTGATGACATGGATCAGCTTCGTCAGGGTGTAGGCTTACAGGCCTACGGACAAAGAGATCCACTTGTAGAATACAAGTTAAGCGGTTATGAAATGTTTGATGGCATGACTGACAGCATTAGAGAAGATACTTTAAGACTTTTATTCCACGTTAAGGTAGAACAGAAAGTTGAAAGAGAACAGGTTGCAAAAGTAACCAGCACCAACAAAGACGATTCCCTTCCAAAAGGACCGGTAAAACGTGAGGAAGCAAAGATTTATCCAAACGATCCATGTCCATGTGGCAGCGGTAAGAAGTATAAACAGTGCTGTGGTAGAAAATAGTATAAAAGAAATGACTTCATATGGCACTCTGATACAGGGTGCCATTTGTTGAATTAAGAAAAGGTGGTGAACGCAGTGGTAGAATTAGACCAGTTAAAACAGGAATTATTATCCTACGAAACTCCATTAGCGGAAGTGAGGGATTCACTTTGACTTAGCAAATAAGTCAAAACGTGTAGAAGAATTAGAAATGGAAATGGAGGCTCCGGATTTTTGGGAAAACCCGGAACGGGCCCAGGCATATTCAAAGGAGCTTAAAAGCTTAAAAGATACTATTTCTGTTTATGAAGGATTAAAAACCCAGTATGAGGATATTGAAACCTTAATTGAAATGGGTTATGAAGAAAATGATGAGGAAATTGCAAAAGAAGCGAGGGCGGAAATGGATGATTTTATTCAGACCTATGAAAACATCCGGATTCAGACCTTATTGTCAGGGGAATATGATAACTGCAATGCTATTTTAAAGCTCAATGCAGGTGCCGGTGGTACAGAAAGCTGCGACTGGGCTGCCATGCTTTATCGTATGTATACAAGATGGGCAGAACGGAAAGGATTTTCCATTGATGTACTTGATATGCTTGATGGAGATGAAGCCGGAATTAAATCCGTAACTTTTCAGGTGAACGGTGAAAATGCCTATGGCTATTTAAAAGCAGAAAAAGGGGTTCACAGATTGGTGCGTATTTCGCCTTTCAATGCACAGGGAAAACGTCAGACATCTTTTGTATCACTGGACGTTATGCCGGACATTGAAGAAGATGTTGATGTGGAAATTAATGATGATGATCTTAGAATCGACACCTACCGAAGCTCCGGTGCAGGTGGACAGCACATTAATAAAACTTCTTCAGCCATTCGTATTACCCATATCCCTACCGGAACGGTAGTACAGTGCCAGAACGAAAGAAGCCAACACATGAACAAAGACAAGGCCATGCAAATGCTTCGTGCCAAGCTGTATTTATTAAAGCAGGAAGCAAATGCGGAAAAGCTCTCTGACATCCGTGGTGAAGTAACAGAAATCGGCTGGGGCAACCAGATTCGTTCCTATGTCATGCAGCCTTACACTATGGTAAAAGACCACAGAACAAGTGCAGAAACAGGAAATGTGGATGCAGTTCTTGATGGAGCCATTGATTTGTTTGTAAATGCCTATTTAAAATGGAAGGCTAATGGGGAAGGATAAGTTCAAAAATACAGAAGAAAGATTTTTTTCAGGGAGTGACAAATGTCACTCCCTGTTTTAGTGCTGAAAGTGACAAATGACATCTAACCTGATTGCTCTAAATTTCTTATAATAACATCAATCTGATAGAGAACAACCAACAAGGAAAGGAAGATAACTATTCGCGCAGTAAGACACGTGTTGTTGGGAGTGAGAACATTATGAGCATAAAGAAAGAGGTGTTTTATATGGAAAAGAAGAGCAAGAATCAGATTTCAACATTTTTAATGGTGGTAGGAGTGATATTCATTTTAGTTGCAGGCACTATTTTTGTTACAACAGCATGGAAGCATCTTCCACTGATTGCAAAACAGGCTGTGTTGCTCTGTATTTCAATTGGCTTATTTGCAGGAGCCGGAAAGGTTAGTGAAAGTGGAAAAATGCAAAAAACAGAAGTGACGCTGTTTTATCTTGGTGTAGCATTTATCGGATTCTTTACCGTATCTTTTATAGGTCAGAACGATGGCTATGTGCCGGATAGGATACTTGAGTCAGAGTCATTGAGCCTGATGTGGTCTTGTATCGTTATGATAGTGCCTACGTTTTTTCGCTTTTGGAAAAGGAGAAACGGATTGGATTTTTTTGTAACTGTTATGTTGAACGATGGGGTTATTGTATGGTCTATGTGTGCATTTGAATTATGTGCAGAGAATTTTCTTCTCATGTTAGCATGTGTTATGTTGCTATTTGCAGTGGGAGATTATTATAAAGAAAAGTGGATGCAACAAAAGAAAGGATTAGAGGCTGTATTTTCTATTTGCTATTTATTACATGCTATTGTTTATGTTTCATTTATGTGGATTGAAGTATTTGAAAAGGAACGGTTTTTCTGTCTGACAGTTGTACTAGTTGCAGTGACATTACTTGCTTATATGAAAAGAAAAGCTGTGGCTTACCGTGTACTTAACAGTTTGGCCATAATATGGTGTGTATTTACAGGCGCGGATCTTTTGAATTCCCTTTTACCGGAAGCAGTCAAAATGTCTGATTGGGGAGTTATATTTGTTTCTTATGTAGTCATTCTTGCAATTAATGTTTATACCATGCGGAAGGAGCTTTTGGTCTTTTCTATTGGCTTTGGTATAGTGATTCCTTATTCACAGTTAATTTCCTATGGTGGGTATCATATTTTGTCTAGTTATGTCTCCCATACAGTGACCACATATATTCCTTTTACAGCAGTGATGATGATAGGACTTTCCCTCATTGTAAAAAGACAGATGGACAGTGGAAAAATCACATGGGATGACGGCGGAAAGAGAATGATAAAAGCCATTTTAGTTCAGAGTCTGACTGTGTTTATATTGGTTCAAGCTTCTTTAATGGAAGGGTTTATTACAATGGGATTCCATTGGATTACAATGGTTATATTTTTAACCGGAGCAATGTTGAAAAAGAAAGATGATGTAGGAAAAGAGACTCTAAAGACTTTTGCATTGGCAGCAGGCCAACTGGCAGTATTAAATCAGCCATATTTTGAAATTCCCACAAATTATAAGGTTGAATGGATTTGTTTTATACTTGGAATAGGCATTGTTCTTTTGCACTACATTTGGTATGATAAAGCAAAAGGAATAAAAGTAGTTAACTTTGTAATAACCTGTGTGTTGTTAATATGTTTATTACTTAATGATATTGCTCAGGGAGGCCTTGGCAATGTGCTGATTCTTGGTATAACAGGAGTGATTATACTGATTGTGGCAGCAGCTTTCAATCAGCGACAATATGTGATTGCAGCATCGGTGACTTTGATTTTGCTCATACTTTATATTACAAGAAACTTCTGGCTTAGTATTGCATGGTGGGTATATCTGTTTGTAGCAGGAGTTGTCCTGGTGGTACTTGCAATCAAAAAAGAGAAAGAGATGTAAGACCAATATTATAAAAGAGGGATTAGAATGTCTTTGGTATTAGGAATTCTATATATGTTAATAATAGGAGCAGTAACTGTCAGTATGGCAGTGCTGCTCTTAAAAGGAAAAAAAGAAAAATATAATACAGTTTATTTCATTTGCCAGATATTAGTTGTTTTATGGTGCAGCTCACAGGTGCTTATTTTGTTATCTGAAAACGACTTACAATTGGCATTTTCCTATTTTCTTGGGAATTTTGGAATTTGCTATGTGGGAGCATTTTGGTACTATTTTGCAGTAGCTTATGCTAATAAGAAGCTAAGTATTTTCAGAAAATATTTTCCATTTGGATTGTCCTGTTTTCATTTTTTTACAGTTCTGACCAATGGAAAACACCATTTATATTATACAAGCTTTTCAAAAGAGGCAGTAGAACATGGAATTTTCTTTTATACTAACGTGGCTGTAAATTACATTTTTGTTGTAATAGGAGCAGTTATTCTTTACCGCAATTTGGAGGCAAAAGAAGAAGGTAAAAGGGCAAAACCCCTGATTATTGCATCGGTTTTCGTGCCACTTTTGCTGAACTTGCTGTATCTGACGAAGGTTGTACAGTTTTCTTTTGATATTACACCCTTGGGATTTGGAATTTCAGGGATTCTTGTTTTGCTTGCAACCATTAAATATCGTTTTTTGGAGATAAACATTACAGCTTTTGATGTTATTTTATCCGGGCTGGCAGATGGTGTTGGAATCTATGGAAAGGATGGTAAATGTACATATCATAATCAGGCATTTTATTGGTTGTTTGGGTTTTCGGACAGTTCGAAACAGAATGTGATTGATATAAAACAGGTACAAAAGAAACTGGCAGAGCTTAAGATATTAGAGCAGGAAAATGCAGTATTTCTAGATGAAAAAGGAAGATATATTCAGATTCAGATTTATCAGCCGGTAAATGGTAAGATGTTAGAAGTACCCTTTGACAGAATAAAAATGGAACAAACAACAGTGTTTGTGGTAAAGGATATGAGCCGGTATTATGAGTTACTGCATCAGACAAGAGAGCTTGCCATTACCAATGAACAGCTTGCACTGGAGCAGGAGAGAAACCGCATTGCCCAGCAGGTACACGATACGGCAGGACATACCCTTACAATGATTCAATCCTATATGAAATTAGCAGAAGTATCTAATGAAAAGCAGGAAAATGACAAAGTACGTGAATATTTAGTAGAGGCCAGAACCTTATCCGGTGAGGGGATCAGAGAACTTCGCCAGTCTATTAACCAACTTAAAAAAGAGGCAGCCTGTGAGTTGGTAACACAAGGAATAATGCAGCTGGCAAACCAGGTAAAGGAAATTCCCGTAGAGGTAACAATACAGGGAGAGGATTCAAAAGAGTACTCTCATTTATCCAAAGTGTTGTATGATTGTACAAGAGAGTCCATTACAAATACACTAAAATATGCAAAAGCTTCAAAAATGGAGATTATTATCCGTTTTCAGAAGGAAAGTGTGGATTTAGTCATTGGAGATGATGGACAGGGCTGTGACAACATAAAGGAAAATAATGGAATTGGTGGAATGAAAGAACGGGTAGAAGCAGCTGGAGGAACAGTAAAATTTATTTCTTCGGAGGGAGAAGGCTTTTTAACAAGAATTAAAGTGCCGGTATAAATCAAATATAAGAAAAGACGGGGGAAGAAAATGAGTAAAATTAAAGTACTGATTGCAGATGACATTATGATATTACGGCAGGGCTTAAAGGCAGTTTTAGAACAGGATAAGGAGATTGAAGTGGTGACACTGGCAGAAAATGGAAAGGAAGCCTTTGAAAAATGCAGAGTATTTGAACCGGATGTAGTGCTTATGGATATGCGCATGCCGGAATATGATGGCGCTTATGGAATTAGAGCAATAAAGGAACATTTTCCGGCTATCCGAGTATTGGTACTGACCACCTTTGATGACGAGGAAACTCTTGTAAAAGCAATAGAAAGTGGAGCCGATGGTTATATCTTAAAGGAAATGGAGGATGAAAAGGTAATTGCTTCTGTGAAAAGCGTATATTCCGGTATGAGCATATTTGGCAGTGGGGTGTATGAGATGATGCGAAGTTGCATGAACAAAAAAAGCCAGCCGGTAAATACAGAGAACTCAACAGAAGCCACAGGCGGTACTATGAATTTTACTGATCGGGAAAGAGATATTTTAAAATTGGTAGCAGGGGGATATGACAACAAAGAAATTGCCGCAGCTTTATTTCTGGCAGAAGGGACAGTGAGAAACCAAATATCCCGCTTACTGGAAAAACTTTCCCTAAAGGACCGTACCCAGTTGGCAGTTTATGCAGTGAAAAATGGGTTGGATGGGTAAAAAAAGTACCAGCTGACTACCCTCTCCAGCTGGTACTTATTTTAATCCGGCTCTATCTTAAATCCTCATAGAAATCTGCTTTGGTCATGCTCATATAAGGCATAATCCAGAAAAATCCCACATACAGGCTTACGAACCCCAGAATCCACATTCCAATAAAGCTTACCTGCAAATAGAAGAAACGAAGCTTATTCCCTTTCATAATCCGGGCACTTTCGGTAAGGGCATCACTGGCTGACAGCTCAGGACGGTCTATCATAACGTATGGCACCTGAGAATAAGTAAGGTGAATATAAGCCGTGGCAATCATAAAGAATACACAGGCAACGCCGGCAAATGGTAATACATAATAGCTTTTCGTGGTAGCAGTAACACCAGCCAGAATTATAAAAGGAATTCCTGTTACAAAGCTTTTTACCATAATAATAAGCTGTGCAACAATGGCCTTATCTGCAAAACCCCGGAAACCATACCACATATCAGAAAGCTGACAGCCCAATCCCCTTGCAAGCTTCAAATACAAATTACACTGACCAAGATGAAAAACAGCAGTAATCAGGGCGATGATAATAGTGGCTACCATATAAATCAAAGATCCTCCGGTTGAATTTAAATTAAGAATCTTTTGTAGTAGCTGTAAGGGAAGAGAAATAATCAGCTCCATTGCAAAGTAAGCAAGTATAACTGTCTGATAATTGCCTAAAAGCTGTCTCTTTGCCATATCCTTTAATATAATTGAAGTCTTTTTCTTACTTGTTTCCATTTTTAAACTGCCATGTCAACATTCATTCCAAGATATTTTACCTTGTCTGTTTCCTTTAAATCCTGTTGATATGGATTCTCCTCGTTATAATATTTAATCTGTGTGGTTGTTTCACCGCCTGCTACATAACTGCGTCCACATTCAGGACAAACGGCAGTATGAATGCTGACAGATGCCTGTAATACTTTTCCGTTATTCATGGCAGCATCTTTGTAAGCATTTGAAACATGTTCCTGTTCGTGTGCTCTTACAACGCTGGCAGAAGCACCTGGGGAAATGTGGGCAGCGGATTTAAACGAAACCATTTCATCTGAACCATCCTGATACTTTCTATTTTTACATGTTTCACATTCCTCAGGAGTGGATTTTCTTCCGGTAGGAGTTCTTAAAGTATCCTCGTTTTTACCGGTAGTAGTGTAGCCATTTAATGATCCATAATAACTTGTTCCAATTGTCATAAATTCCACCTTACCTTTCGTTAATGTTTACCCCATGAACGGGAAATTCCCATTATTTTGGCTGTAAACTGTACGGATCAAGTGTTCCATTCTGAGCATCCTCTAACAACTCATCAAAACTTTGCCCGTACATTTGCTCATAAGTTTTATTCAGTATTTCTCTATACTCCGGTGTGGTTATTAGTATGTAAGAGTAAATCATTAACACAAACACACAAACCATACCGGCAATGGAAGAAGCAATCCCGCCTATAGCAGAGGAGGAAAACCTTTCTGTACTTGTTTTGGAAAGTATTGCAAAAATAACACTAAGTCCGCCAAAAACAAAGGTAGTCACCACAAACATACAGGAAAAAAATGCCAACAACCCAAACACCAGAGACAACATTTTAAAGGTATTCTGTTGTTTCGTGGCATATTGATACCGGTTACTTTGATAACCCTGATTATTCATATTATTCAGCATTTCTTCACGCTCATGCTCATTTCTATTTTCAAGATTTTGATTATTCATAATTACTCCCCATATATAATTAGTAGGAAATCCTATTTAAAGTGTAGCATGATTCCCATAAAAAAACAACCTGCTCAAATAAAGCAGGTTGTCAAAAATCAAGATTTCATTATTTTTTATTCTTCTGTTGTTTCTTCTGTAGTAGCAGCATCTTCTTCAGTAGTTTCTGCAGCAGCATCATCTGTTGTGGAAGCTTCACCACTTGTGTTCTGGTCTACTAATAAAGAAACCATTTTTTCATAGTCAGCATCTGAAATTCCCCAAAGACCGTCAGCATCCTGAGCAACAGTAACTGTAATAGTTTCAGGTTCGCCGTATGTAGCAGCAGCTAATCTTGCAGCCATAATGTCATATACGATCTGGAAAGAACGTTCGTAAATTTCTTCATCTGAAGGAATTTCACCTGTTGATTCGTATTCAGCCATTAAATCTTCCTGGAATTTAACAGTAGCTTCTTCAACTTCTGCATCAAATCCTTCGTAAATCTTTAATGGTTCGATTGTTAATGGTACTAAGAACATGTCGCCGTCTTTTTCTGCTTCGCCAACAGTGTATTTTGTCTTAGCAAGTAAGTCAACGAATAACTGTCTGTAATTTGCTAAAAGTTCGTCTGAAATAGAAAGACCTTCAAATTCAGCTACGAAGCTGTCTAATACTTCATCATATTCAGCCTGAGCTTCTTCAGGTGTGGATTCTGTTAATTCGATGTATTTGTCGAATTCAGCTCTTGTTGCAGCATCTAAAACTGCCTGAGTATAACCGGAAGCATCAAACTGAGCGCCACAGCCTGTTAAAGAAAAAGTAGTTACCATTGCTAACATAAGAGCCAGCATTTTTTTACCGATGTGTTTCATAATGTTTCTCCTTCTCACTATAAAATTTTAAAAACAACAAGCCGATTCTAGCACAGTTTTATTTTTTGTGCAACAAAAAAGTGTGCAAAAACGGACTAAAATCATGCAAAAAATAAAAAAACTGAAAAAATGGGAAGAAAGTCATATGCAAAATCCTTAGAAACGCATAGTAAGCTGAATACGTTTTTTAGCAAGGTCTACACTCATAACTTTTACATCCACAATGTCTCCAACACTAACTGCTTCTAACGGATGCTTAATAAACTTATCTGTAATCTGGGAAATGTGCACTAAACCATCCTGATGTACACCAATATCTACAAATACACCAAAGTCAATAACATTTCTTACAGTTCCCTTTAAAACAAGTCCCGGAGTTAAATCCTTCATATCTAAAACATCACTTCTAAGAATTGGTGCAGGCATGTCATCTCTAGGGTCTCTGGCTGGTTTTTCAAGCTCTTTTAAAATATCTGTAAGAGTCATTTCACCAATGCCAAGCTCTTCAGCCATTTTCTTTTTGTCCTTAATTTTCTTTTCAAGGCCGGAAATATTGTCTGCTTCTGTACTGCTATTTTTATTCTGCTTAGAAGAAGTATCGTTGGCAGTAGCTAACTGAATACCGCCCATAGCCTCTGCCAGTGCTTTACCCATTGCAGTATTGGTGTTCCGAATCACAACCTTCTGCTGTTTTTTCTTTTTCTCCTCTTTAGCAGGTGACTTCTTAGCAGTAGCTTTTTTTTCAGCCGCTTTTTTCTGTGCTTCCTTTACATCATCCATAGTAAGTCCCATTTTGTCTAAAAGCTTCATGGCAGCTTCATAAGATTCCGGATGAACACTTGTGGCATCAAGTGGGTTGTCCCCATCCAAAATGCGCATAAATCCGGCGCATTGTTCGTAAGCCTTAGGACCTAATTTTGCAACCTTAAGAAGCTGTTTTCTGTTAGTAAAACGTCCGTTGGTTTCTCTATAATCTACGATATTTTTTGCAATTACTTTGCTGATACCGGAAATGTATTCCAGTAGAGAAGCACTGGCAGTATTTAAGTCAACACCTACTTTATTTACACTGTCTTCAACAACACCGCTTAAAGCTTCACTTAATTTTTTCTGGTTCATATCATGCTGATACTGGCCAACACCGATAGATTTTGGATCAATTTTTACAAGCTCAGCCAGTGGGTCCTGCAAACGTCTTGCAATGGAAACCGCACTTCTTTGTCCTACGTCAAAGTTTGGAAATTCTTCTGTTGCAAGCTTTGACGCAGAGTAAACAGAAGCACCGGCTTCATTTACAATAATATATTCTACCTTTGTATCTAATTCTTTTAATAATTCTACAATAATCTGCTCAGATTCTCTTGAAGCAGTTCCGTTTCCTACAGAAATTAAGGAAACGTTATATTTTTTAATAAGCTTCTTTAATTCCGCCTTGGATTCTTCCACTTTATTTTGTGGAGCAGTAGGGAAAATAACCTTTGTATCAAGTACCTTTCCGGTAGCATCTACAACTGCTAACTTACAGCCTGTACGGAACGCCGGGTCCCAGCCTAAAACAGTACGTCCGGCAATTGGTGGCTGTAATAAAAGCTGTTCTAAGTTTTTGCCAAATACAGTAATGGCACTGTCTTCGGCTTTTTCAGAAAGCTCGTTACGGATTTCCCTTTCAATGGCAGGAGCAATAAGTCTGTCATAGCTGTCTGCAACTACTTCCTTTAAAACCGGTGTAGTAATAGGGTTTTCGGAAGTAATCACCTTCTTTTCTAAGAACATTAAAATACGTTCTACCGGTGCTACAACCTTTACAGTCAGTACTTTTTCTTTTTCACCACGGTTTAATGCCAGTGTTCTGTGACCTGCCACCTTTTTAATTGGTTCTTCGTAGTCATAATACATTTCATAAACGCTTTCAGCATCTTTTTCCTTGGCAGTACTTGTAATTTTACCTTCCTCAAAAGTAGCATTACGAATATAAATACGGTAATCTGCTTCATCAGAAATACTTTCTGCAATAATATCCTTTGCTCCGGCAATGGCATCTGCAACAGTAGCTACTTCTTTTTCTTCATTAACAAATGGTGCAGCAGCTTCCTCTAATGAGGTAGTAAGCTCCTGAGCTAAAATAATCTGAGATAATGGTTCTAACCCTTTTTCCTTTGCAACAGAAGCTCTGGTTTTTCTCTTTGGACGGTACGGGCGGTATAAGTCCTCAACCACAACCAAAGTTTCAGCAGCAATAATTTTTGCCTTTAATTCTTCTGTTAATTTGCCCTGTTCTTCAATGCTTGCTAAAACAGTTTCCTTTTTCTCTTCTAAGTTTCTTAAATAATTTAAACGTTCATATAAATTACGCAGTACTTCGTCATTTAATGCACCGGTTGCTTCCTTTCTATATCTGGAAATGAAAGGAATGGTATTTCCTTCGTCAATCAGTTTTACAGCAGCTTCAACCTGCCATTTTTCAACCTGCAGTTCTTCTTTTAGTTTTTGAATAATATCCATATGTTTCTCCTAACTTTCGCTAGTCTTATAAAAGACCGGTAATTATGTCGGGCAATAAAATTGCACGGCTTTAATTATAGCCAAAAAACCATGCAAGTTCAATGAAAACTTTTAAGACGGAGATTTTTGTAAGACGGAGATTTTTTTAGTTTTCTTCATTTACAAGGAAAATTTTCAGTACTATAATAGGTAAGAATTGCAAAAGAATGGGAAGATTATGAGGATTAGAAAATGAAAAAATTACTTATATATTTAAAGGATTATAAAAAGGAAACGATTTTAGCACCAATTTTTAAAATGCTGGAAGCATCTTTTGAGCTTTTCATTCCGTTAGTGGTGGCAGCCATTATTGATATAGGAATTGCCAGTGGAGATAAAACCTACATTATAAAAATGTGTGGAATCATGGTGGCACTTGGAATTATAGGACTGGTTTGCTCCATTACCGCCCAGTTTTTTGCAGCAAAAGCAGCAGTAGGCTTTGCCACAAAGCTGCGTCACGCATTATTTGCACATATTCAGAAGTTTTCCTTTACGGAGATTGACACAATCGGAACGTCCACCATGATTACAAGGATGACCAGTGATATTAATCAAGTGCAGTCAGGGGTAAATCTGGTGTTAAGACTGTTTCTCAGGTCTCCGTTTATTGTATTTGGTGCTATGATTATGGCATTTACAGTGGACATAAAGTCAGCTTTTACCTTTGTTGTAGCCATTCCCCTTTTATCCATTGTAGTATTTGGCATTATGTTAGTGAGCATTCCTCTTTATAAAAAGGTGCAGGGGGCACTAGATAAAGTGCTTGCTTCCACCAGGGAAAATCTTACCGGTGCAAGGGTAATTCGTGCCTTTGGCATTGAAGAAACAGAAAAAAAGCAGTTTGCAGAGGATAACCGTCTTTTATTAAAATTACAACAGCATGTGGGAAAAATCTCAGCTCTTATGAATCCGGTTACTTACATTATTATTAATGGAGCCACTATTGTTCTTATATGGCTTGGCGGTCTTCAGGTAGATGCAGGAATCATCACCCAGGGTGAAGTAGTGGCGTTAGTAAACTATATGTCCCAAATTTTAGTAGAATTAATTAAGCTTGCCAATCTGATTATTACAGTAACAAAAGCATTAGCCTGTGCTAACCGTATTGAAACCGTATTTGAAATGGAGCCTTCCATAACAGAAAAGTTACCCGATGCTAACTTCAAAGAGAATAAAGAAAAAAATGTCCCTCAAATCATATTTGAAAATGTAGGACTTACCTATCAGCAAGGGGCCGACGAATCCTTATCTGATATAAGCTTTACGGTAAAAAAAGGAGAAACAGTAGGTGTCATTGGAGGAACCGGTTCAGGAAAAACATCCCTGGTACATTTAATTCCAAGATTTTATGATGCCACGAGAGGAAAGGTTTTCATAGATGGCATAGATGTAAAGGATTACCCTTTAAAAACTCTTAGAAATAAAGTATCTGTTGTGCTACAAAAGAGTGTGCTGTTTTCCGGTACTATAAGGGAAAATCTTCTTTGGGGCAATGAAGATGCCACAGTAGAACAGCTTATGGAAGCGCTTAGAATCTCCCAGGCAAAAGAATTTGTAGAACAAAAAGAAGACGGAATTGACAGCAAAGTAACTCAGGGCGGTAAAAACTTTTCCGGAGGGCAAAAACAGCGACTGGCCATAGCCAGAGCATTAGTAAAAAAAGCCGAAATTTTAATTATGGACGATAGTGCATCGGCGCTGGATTTTGCTACAGATGCTTCATTGCGAAAAGCAATCAGGGAAATGGAAAATGCCCCTACTGTATTTATCGTATCTCAAAGGGCTGCTTCCGTACTGTATGCAGACAAAATTATTGTATTGGACGATGGTAAGGTTGCAGGCATAGGAACCCATGAAGAATTATTAAAAACCTGTCAAGTTTATGAAGAGATTTATTATTCCCAATATGAAAGACCGGGAAAAGAAGTAAAGGAGGGAAAATAAATGGATAAGAAAAAGAAACAGCTTCAAACCTTGAAAGAAGTTCTTTCCTATATAAAAAAGTATCGGATTTACATGCTTTTATCTGTAATACTGGCAGCAGCCAGTGCCCTTCTTACTTTATATGTACCGATATTAACAGGAAGAGCCATTGATTTTATTATAGAAGCAGGAAGAGTGGATTTTTACGGTATTAAAAACATATTAATAGAAGCAGGGATTATTATTTTAATTACCGCAGTACTTCAATGGATTATGAACGTATGTAATAACAAAATTACCTATCACGTAGTTCATGACATCAGGGAAGAGGCTTTTGAAAAAATAGAAATATTACCTTTAAAGTATATTGATGGAAAATCTCATGGAGAAATTGTAAGTCGTGTTATTGCTGATGTGGACCAGTTTTCAGAAGGCCTGTTAATGGGGTTTACCCAGTTTTTTACAGGCATTACTACTATTCTTGGAACTTTGTTTTTTATGTTTCGTTTAAATGTAGGCATTACTATTTTAGTAGTGTGCCTTACCCCCATTTCCCTTTTTGTAGCAAGCTTTATTGCAAAAAGAACTTTTTCCATGTTTAAACTTCAGTCAGAAACAAGAGGAGAACAGACGGGATTAATTGAAGAAATGATAGGCAATCAGAAAGTAGTACAGGCATACGGTCAGGAAGAAAAAGTATTAAAGCGCTTTGACGAAATAAATGAACGACTGGAGAAATGCTCCTTAAATGCGATTTTCTTTTCTTCCCTTACAAACCCTTGTACCCGTTTTGTAAATGGATTAGTTTACGCAGGAGTAGGATTTATGGGAGCTCTTGCGGCAATTCATGGAAAAATTACAGTAGGGCAGTTATCCTGCTTTCTTAGCTATGCCAACCAGTATACAAAGCCGTTTAATGAAATTTCAGGAGTGGTAACGGAGCTTCAAAATGCTCTTGCCTGCGCTGGAAGAATTTTTGAATTGATTAACGAAGAACCACAGACGCCGGAAACAGAGAATGCTTATGTGTTAAAAAATGTAGAAGGAAAAGTTGACTTAGAAGATGTTTGTTTCTCCTATGATACAAGCAGAAAGCTCATTGAACATTTGAATCTTTCCGTAAAACCGGGACAACGTGTGGCAATTGTAGGTCCTACCGGATGTGGAAAAACAACCATTATTAACTTGCTTATGCGGTTTTATGATGTAAATAAAGGAAGCATCAAAGTAGAAGAAAAAGATATTAAAAATATTACAAGAAAAAGTTTAAGAACCTCCTATGGTATGGTGCTTCAGGAAACCTGGTTAAAAAATGGTACCATTGAAGAGAACTTAAAGATTGGAAAGCCAAAGGCATCCAGAGAGGAAGTCGTAGAGGCAGCAAAAGCTGCCCATGCCCATAATTTTATTAAGCGTCTGCCAAAAGGATATGATACGTATATTTCAGAAGACGGAAGCGGTTTATCCATAGGGCAAAAACAGCTTTTGTGTATTGCGAGAGTTATGCTCTGCTTACCGCCAATGTTGATTTTAGATGAGGCAACATCTTCGATTGATACCCGTACGGAGTTAAAAATCCAGAATGCTTTTGCCAAAATGATGAAGGGCAGAACCAGTTTTATTGTGGCTCACAGACTTTCTACCATTAAGGAGGCAGATGTAATTTTAGTTATGAAGGACGGTTCCATTATTGAACAAGGCACCCATCAGGAACTTCTTGGGGAAAAAGGGTTTTATTTTAACTTGTATAACAGCCAGTTTGCTATTTAGCATAATGAAACAGAAAAAAGAAAGCAGAGTCTTTCCTTTTTCTGTTTTTAGATTAAGTTCAAAATGTTAAAAAAAGTTGAATATTTTGAAGTATTTTTCTATTTAAGGGCGTTTATTATTATGAAAAACTTTACGAATTCTTTATATTTTATATAAGAAATCTAAAAATATAAATGATACTATTAACCTATTGATTTTGCGAAGAATTATGGTAATGTTAGTCATTATATAAAATAATAAATATTAAAATTTAATAGGAAAATATAAAAACTTTGTATTGACAATTGAATAAATATGTATTATTGTACCAATTGAATAATACAGCAACACAAAAATATTATTTTATAGAATATGATAATGTTATAAAGAAAGGAAAAGAAAAGGAAACATATGAGTTCACTAATCGAAATCAGGGATATTTGCAAAGTATACAATCCTGGAGAAAATGAAGTAAGGGCATTGGACCATGTATCCCTAAATATTGAAAAGGGCGAGTTTGTAGCTATCATCGGTCAGTCCGGTTCAGGTAAATCCACATTAATGAATATGCTTGGATGTCTGGATGTACCAACAAGCGGTACTTACATATTAAACGGAAGCGACGTATCAGATATGACCGATGATGAGCTTTCAGACATACGAAATCAGGAAATCGGCTTTATTTTTCAGGGATTTAATCTGATAGCAGGTCTGGATGCCATGGAAAATGTAGAGTTGCCCTTGATTTACCGGGGCGTAGGAAAAAAGGAACGTCATAAACTTGCCGTAACTGCTCTTACGAAAGTTGGATTGGGACACAGAATGGACCACAGGCCCGCCGAAATGTCAGGAGGGCAGCAGCAGAGAGTTGCCATTGCAAGGGCCATTGCTCAGGCACCACCGGTTATTTTGGCAGATGAGCCTACCGGAAATCTTGATACTGCATCCAGCAAAGAAATTATAGAAATTTTAAAAGAGCTTCATAAAGAAGGCAGAACGGTTATTATTATTACTCATGATAACGAAATAGCAGAGCAGGCAAGGCGAGTTATCCGAATTCGGGATGGAAAAATAGAAAAGGACTATCAAAATGATATTTAAGAAAAAAGAAATGGAAAAAAGTAAAGAGGAGAAAAAAATGGAAAATCAAGTAACTGAAACACCTGTATCTGAAAAAAAG